>SVEE01000013.1 GCA_015057525.1 Lachnospiraceae bacterium
ACAATTTGGAAACAGGTGCGGTGCGTTCTAATGAAAGTATTGAAACAAGTGCGGTTTCTAGTTTGAAGCGTACCAAAAAGAAAATCTATGAATATGCGTTTGCAAATGATTGGAGTGGTGGTTGGTTCTTCACAATCACTTTTGACCCTGAACAAGTAGATAGTTTTAACTATGAAGAATGTTATAATCGTGTCTATCAATTCTTAAAGAATGTGAAAGACCAGAACCCAGATTTCAAATATTTATTTGTTCCAGAGTTACACAAAAGCAAACGCTGGCACTTTCATGGTATTGGTGTAAATTGTGACAAGTTGAAATTTGAAAATAGTGGCATTGTTAAAAATGGGAAAGAAATCTATAACATCAATAAGCGTAGTTTCAAATATGGTTTCACTACCGCCACCAAAATAGAAAGCACCGAAAAAGTGAGCAACTACATCACAAAGTACATAACCAAAGAACTAATTACCATGTTAAAAGGACAACATCGCTATTTATACAGCAAGAACCTAGCCAAGCCACAAAGTGAAACACTATTTGAAGAAGATTTAAAATTTATGGAGATGCTTCTTTCCAAGAATAAAGACCTTGTGAAGATAAAAAAGGTAAAAGATGAAGAGAGTGGAATTGAAACCACATATATCACGATTAAGAAAACAGAATAAAATTTGATTGCTCATGTCAAGAAGAATGATTATAATGATATCTGGAATAAAGTTTGTGGAGGTCTATTATGAAAAAAGTGCTTGTAACTGGTGGAACAGTATTTGTAAGCAGATATATTGCAGAATATTATGTTGCACAAAATTATGATGTGTATGTACTTAATAGAAACAGTAGAGAACAGTCCAAAGGTGTAACGCTTATCCAAGCAGACAGACACAATCTTGGAGAAATACTTAAAGAATTTGATTTTGATGTTGTTATTGATACAGCTTATAATTCCGATGATGTTGAATTATTGCTTAATGCACTTGGAAGTTATAAAAATTATATTTTAATTAGTTCAAGTGCGGTATATCCAGAATATGCTCCACAACCTTTTGAAGAAAATGAAACATTAGGAATAAACAAATATTGGGGTAAATATGGAACAGATAAAATAGAAGCAGAAAATACTTTATTAAAAAGAAACCCTAATGCGTATGTATTAAGACCGCCATATTTATATGGTCAAATGAATAATGTTTATAGAGAAGCATTTGTTTTTGATTGTGCATTAGCAAGTAGAAAATTTTACTTGCCTAAAAATGGAGATATGAAATTACAGTTTTTTCATATAAATGATTTGTGTAGATTTATAGATGTAATTTTGGACAAAAAACCTTCACAGCATATTTTTAATGTAGGAAACGAGATTGCTATATCTGTTAGGGAATGGGTTGAATTTTGTTATGAAGTTACAGGTAATGAAGTAAGTTTTGTTAATGTATATGATGATATTGAACAAAGAAATTATTTTAGTTTCTATAATTATGAATATTATCTTGATGTTTCTAAACAAGAGGAGTTAATGCCAGAAACAAAGCCACTTTATGAAGGATTAAAAGAAGCATTTGAATGGTATAAAGATAATACAGATAAGGTTAATAAAAAACCATTTTTTGATTATATTGATAAAAATTTGCCTTAAAAGGTCAGCGGAAGTTTTGTTACACTTTTGTTACACTTGAAGATGATGTGCTGAAAAGCCCCTTTCTATCGTGTTTTTTTAGGTACAAATTCATTCAAGTCCCATCTCCCGCATGCATGAAACAAAGAAACAGGTCATAAAGACCTGTTTTTTTGTTTATGACGAGGAGCGTCCCTTGAACCCATCTTCCGCATTGAGGATGGAAGAAAGTAAGTAAATAGACTTGCTTTTTTGTAATAAACCTTAAAATCGCAGTATGCAAAAGGGTATAAAGTATGTTAGTATAAAATAAATGATGTTAAGGAGGAATGCTATGAATCACGTGAATTTATCATATGACTATATTGCGGCATTCTTTTTATTTATGCTTTTAATGTGGTACTTTTTTGAAAAGAAGGTTCCTCTACGAAGCTATAGATATTTTGCTTATGTTTTGATAACTGCCTTTGGGGCTACGGTTCTTGAAATTTTAACATACAAGTTTTCGGAACCTGGGGTACTTATTCCATACAATGTAACTTATGTTTGCTTGTCTGTACAAATGATTTTCATACATTCATTCTTTGCTTGCCTTGCTAATTATTTGCTTAGTTTGGCAGGGATTGATAGTTATAAAAACTTTAAACTTAAATTGTTGTTTATTGGCTCATGGACAACTATTGTAGTTGTTTGTGGACTTAACATTATTTTTAAGTGGGCGGCCAATCTTATAGATGGAGTATACTCTATAAAAGGTGTTGGTTTTCTTTTGTACGCAATTGATGCGGTTATGGTTTTTATCATGGGATGGGTTCTTGTCACAAAAAGACGTAATTTTAGATTCCTTAGAAAAACAATAGCACTGTTTTTGTTTGTTTGTGCCATAATAGCCGGTATTGCACAGGAATTAAATTTTGCACCTATGCTTGACCTTGCTATAACTATATTTTGCTTTGTTTTATATTTGTTTGGTCAAGGTCCTGAGGTGGATGTTGACAGACTTACAGGACAGTTTAGCCGAAGATTTTTTGATACATATATTAAGGATAAATTTGCTTTAAATAAGCCTTTTTCTTTGATTGTTCTTAATTTAGACGATTTTAAATTTATTAATCAAAGCTATGGTGTTTCTGTGGGAGATATGTTGTTGCAACAGGTGGGGGCATATCTTGAAAATAATTATTCAACATATACCGTTTTTCATTATGGAGCAGACCAATTTTGTATAGTGATTGATAAGGATGTTAGTCGCGCAAATGATATTGCCAGTGATATATACAAACGCTTTTTCCATCCATGGGTGCTTGAAAAGATTGAAATAACATTGACATCTACTATGTGTGTAATTGATTGTCCTCAAGATGCTGATAATTCAGAGACTCTTGTTGAAATTATCGATTATACAATGGACATGGCTAAGAGCATAAATAAGGGAAGGATTATATTTGCCGCAGACATTGATTTGGAGAAGAGCCATGCTTCAAAGAAGGTTGAAAGAGCAGTTAAGGATGCAATTGCATCAGGAAATATAATGGTGTATTACCAGCCGATTTATTCTGTAGAAAAGAAGAAATACAATTCTGCAGAGGCTTTGGCACGACTTTATGATGAAAAGCTTGGGTGGATTTCGCCTGATACATTTATTTCAATTGCGGAGAAGAAGGGACTTATAATTGAGCTTGGTGAAATAGTTTTACATAACGTATGTGATTTTATTGCAAGCAACAATATATCAAAGTTAGGTATTGATTACATAGAGATTAATGTTAGCTCTTTACAGCTTATGCAGAAGGGGTTTGCAGATAAGGTTATGGACATTATGGGTCAGTACAACATAGATTCTTCCCAAATTAATATAGAGATTACAGAAACAGCCATGATGACATCCTTCTCGGCTGTGAGCGATAATTTGGCCAAGTTGGTTGAAAATAACATTGCCATATCCTTAGATGATTATGGCTCAGGCTATTCTAACATTAGTTATATAAATAAAATGCCTTTTAAGTTTATAAAGATAGATAAGGATATTATTCAGGCATCCTTTAAAGAACGAAAAGCTCGTATAACTTTGGAACACACAATTAAGATGCTTAACGCCTTGGAGCTTGCTATAATAGCTGAAGGTGTTGAAACCTTGGAGATGAAAGATGAACTAGTTAAGTATGGATGCCAATATATGCAGGGGTGGTATTATTCTAAAGCTTTGCCTAAAGAAGAGTTTATCCAATTGATTAATGGCTAGAATATTATCTTTGTAGGAGCAGAATATGGAAAATTCTAAAAAAAATTTAAAAACTTACAATAAATATATGAGTGGAATTCGTATATGTGATTGGATGCTTTTTTTGTATTTAGTTGCAGTCCTTGGAGTATTTCCTTGGTTTTTACATGATGCATACTTTGATATTACAATAACAAAATACAAGTTTATTATAACAGCTACATTTTCCTATATTATTTTGTTTGTCATGGCGTATGTTATAGAAACCCTTATATGCTATGCCCTTACAAATAATTTTAAGGATACATATATAAATAGTGTGGAAGTAAAAAAAAGTTGGAAAAGACCTGGATTTTGGGCAGTTGCATTTATGCTAGCTAACATATTTGCCTACATTGTGTCTGTTGACCAGACAAGCTCCATGACTGGTTCAAAAGGCAGATATATGGGATGTATGATGTATGTTTTGATGTGCATCATGTTTTTGATGGTAAGTAGTAGAGCATTTTTAAATGCTGTTTTGTTGATTATTTTTGGTTGCGCCACATTTTTTTCATATTTTGTTGCTATAATGCAACATGCAGGCAATGATTTTATGGGTTATAAGGAAGGCATATCTCATAAAAGCTATTATATTTTCACATCTACATTTGGAAATATAAATATATTTGCCAGCTTTATTAGCATTAGCCTGCCGATTTTTTTGGCACTTTATATATTTAGTAAAAAATTAATATGGAAGATTCCGTCAGCGATTCTTGTTATTTCAGGTGGAATGTGTCTTATTATTTCAAACAGTGACAGCGTTTATCTTGGAGTAGGTGCGGCATTTATTCTTTTGTTTTTTATTTCATATTACAATGGACAGTTTACATCATTTGTAGAAGCAGTTTTTATGATGGCCATAGGCAATCTATTGGTTGTTATCATGAGAATGACGGTGGAGTGCGAGTATGATAAAAACAGAGGTGGTGTAGCAGAGGTAATAGACAAACCTTCTGTAGCAGTTGCCATGGTTGTTATGATAGTGCTTGTATATGTGGCCGTTCTTATAGGGAAGAAAAAACTTGGTGATAAGCTTGAGTTATTAAACAAGAAAAAGGTTATTTTGACCATGTCTATAATAATGGTTGTTGCCTTTGTTTTAGTAATTGTGTATGGAAATATTAAAAAGATTTCTCTTTTTACATTTGATTATGAATGGGGAACCTACAGAGGATATATTTGGATAAAATGTATGGAGCTTTTTGAGGAAGCACCATTAACTAATAAGTTATTTGGTTATGGTAATGAAACTTTGAAGATGCTGACAACTACTAATTTTTATGAGGAAATGATAGATGTTACAGGTAAAACCTATGACAATGCTCACAATGAAGTATTGCAGTATCTTGTTACAACAGGTTTAGTTGGGGCATTATCTTACATAGGAATGTTTTTATCAAGCGTTGTATATATAATAAAAAATGCTAAGAAAAACGCTATAGCATATGCCTGTGGTGCGTCCATAGTTGGATATTTTGTTCAAGGATTAATCAATGTTAATCAACCTATTACCACACCATATTTCTTTGTTATAATGGCAATGGGTGTGGGATATGTAAGATATATGAAAAAAGCAGAATCTTAGTGTCAAAAGGTTAGAGATGGGGATTTTAAATGAGGGAGTTTCTTGTTAAAAAATTCATAAAGAATTATGAACAGATAGATGATAGCAAGGTTAGAGAACAGTATGGTGTATTAAGCTCAATTGTTGGTATATTTTGTAATATTATTCTTTTTGTACTGAAGTTTATAATTGGTACTATGGCAAACTCAATTGCAATAATTTCAGATGGTTTCAATAATTTGTCAGATTGTGCCAGCTGTATAGTAACCTTGTTTGGGTACAAGATGGCGGCAAAACCAGCTGACAAAGATCATCCTTTTGGTCATGGTAGAATGGAATATCTTACTTCATTGGTCATAGCTGTTGTAATATTATTTGTTGGTGTGGAGCTTCTAAAAGGGTCATGGGCTAAGATTTGGCAACCGGAGCAGGTGGAATTTTCTGTTGTTGCAGTGTGTTCGGTTGTAATTTCAGTATTAATAAAAGTCTGGATGGGATTTTTTAATCGTAATCTTGGCAAAAAAATCAATTCAACTGTTATGCTTGCCACATCAAAGGATAGTTTTAATGATGTTTTAGCTACATCGGCAACCTTGATTGCTCTTGTTGCAGCGTTGTTCACAGATGCGCCAATAGATGGAATTATAGGTATTGTTGTGTCTGTATTTATTTTGATATCTGGTTATGGTATTATCAAAGAGACTGTTGACCAGCTGTTGGGACAGCCAGCTGATCCAAATCTGGTAAATGACATAAAAAATATGGTTGAGGAAACTGATGTGGCCATTGGAATGCATGATTTAATTATTCACAGTTATGGTCCAGGAAAACTTATAGGCAGCGTTCACGTTGAGGTTGATGGCAAGGGTGATATTATGGAGATTCATGACGCCATTGACGAGCTTGAAAGAAATATATATGATGAACTTAATGTGATGATTACTATACACATGGATCCTGTAGAAACTGATAATGAGGAAATAAATAAGTGCAAAGCATTATTAGAAAAAATTCTATGTGAGATTGATAGCAATCTGTCCATGCATGATTTTAGAATTGTAAGTGGTCCAAGTCATACAAATTTAATTTTTGATATAGTGATACCATATGAATGTAAACTTTCGGAGAAATTTATCAAAGAAGAAATAGACCGTAGGTTGAAAAATTGTGATAAAGCATACTATACTGTGATTACTTTTGATAAGAACTTCTGCTAAGGTAGAAGATATTATAAACACAATGGATGAAATGGGGGTAAAAAATGGATAATAACAATTTAAAACCAAAATCAATTGGTGGGGTTTCTTTTAATGAAGAACCTGCGGCACAGCAATCATATCAATCATATCAATCATATCAACCAAGCTACCAAAGTGGTGGGAATATGGGGCAGAGTTCATCTCAACCACCTCAGAGGGATAACAAATGGATAATAATGTGTATTTCTTTGGCTGTAGCTGTTGTGATTCTTTTAATTGTACTTATTGTCGTGATTGCAAATAAGGATGATTCCTCTGACGACAAAAAGGATGATGATGAGATTGAAACAACTGCGGATGACGATGATGATGACGATGATGATACAGAAGACGATACAGAAGACGACACAGAGGAAGTTACAACAGAAGTAACAACTGAGGCTAATACAGAGGTTCCAAGTGATATTGGATTTGAGTATGTTCAGCCTACAGAGTTTAGTGGTCAGTGGACTGATTTTCAGGTTTCTATCAATGGAACATTCTATCAGTTCCCATTCCCATATTCTGTTTTAGAAGCTAATGGATGGAATATAGATTATACTCCAGATGATGTTGCTTCAGCTGGTAATATTTATGTATATGCTAAAAGTCCTGTTAGTGATTACGAATTTACTTTCTATGTGACAAATCCACATTCAACAATTCAGCCGGTAGAGGCTTGTTTTGTAACTGGTTTTGAGGTTGATGAAGATTGTACACAGGATGTGATTATGCTTTCTGATAATATTACATTCCTTTCGTCAAATAAGGATGCTTTCCTTGAAGATTTTGGTGCTCCTGATTATGCAGGTGAGTACGATGATGGCTCGACTTATATTGATTATTCAACTGATGATTTTGATGGTTATATGGATATAACCTTTAATACTGATGGCGTGTTCTCGTGTCTTTATATGGATAATTGTGCGTTGCCAGAAGGTGTAGTTATATCTCAGGATATTTCAACAGAGGCACCTGATATTAATGCAACTTATGTGGCTCCAACTGGCCCATCAACAGACATTGGAGATAGCATAATAACTGTAGATGGTGACTATTATAAGTTACCTTGTCCTGTTTCTGAATTCACAAAGAATGGATGGGAAATCGAATCCATGACAGAAGAGACATTGACAGGTGGTTCTATGACATACAGTGCTTTTGAACGCGATGGCGAGAAATTTTTCTGCATGATTAGAAATTTCACTGATAATACTATTTTTACTTATAATGGTATGGTGACATTGATTGATTGTGTTGAAGGCTATTGCGATGGAATTGAAATTGTATTCCCTGGTAACATTAAGATAGGTGATTTGGGTAGTGATTTCGAGGCATTATATGGTCATATGGAGAATTATTCATGTGATAAGGATGATGAGTTCGAGGACTTGTCATATAATGTATACTTCCCATTGGATGATAATTATTACCAGAATATATATATTTGGGTAGACTGTGATTATGATACAGGTGTCATAACGGATTACTCATATGAGTATGAGGGTTCACCATTTTAATCCATAAAAAATGCAAATTATTATGGACAAAAATTGATTTATCAATTATAATCCTTGTTATATGAAAAAGGCTATGAAAAGAACAAGTAGCTTGTAATATACTGTCACAGAAAGTTGCCGGTTGATGAGAGGCGCGGTAAGGGTTACATGTGAATACATCTTGGAGCTTCACTCTGAATCAAGTAGGAGATGACGTAGTGGCACACGTTATAGTGCCTGAGTATTTGCTTATCAGATACTTGCTAAGGCAGCTGTTGTGAGATAGCTGTGAATTAAGGTGGTAACACGGAGATACATCTTCGTCCTTAGAAATAGGGACGAAGATTTTTTTGTTCTAAATTAGTCCCATATAATTTAAGTTTGGAGGAAAGATTATGAAACTTTATGACGAGTTAGTAGCCAGAGGTCTTATCGCTCAGGTTACAAATGAAGAAGAAATTAGCAAATTGATTAACGAGGGAAAGGCAACATTTTATATTGGATTTGACCCAACAGCAGACAGCTTACATGTTGGTCACTTTATGGCACTTTGTCTTATGAAGAGACTTCAGATGGGTGGAAATAAGCCTATTGCTCTTATTGGTGGTGGTACAGCTATGATTGGCGACCCTTCAGGAAGAACTGATATGAGACAGATGATGACTAAAGAAACTATTCAGCACAACGTTGATTGCTTCAAGGTTCAGATGAGTAAGTTTATAGACTTCTCTGATGACAAGGCCCTTCTTGTAAATAATGCAGACTGGCTTCTTGATCTTAATTATGTAGATGTACTTCGTGAGGTTGGTGCACACTTTTCTGTTAACAGAATGCTTACAGCTGAGTGCTACAAGCAGAGAATGGAGAAGGGTTTAAGCTTCCTTGAGTTTAACTACATGATTATGCAGAGCTACGACTTCTACGCATTATTCCAGAAGTATGGATGTAACCTTCAGTTTGGCGGAGATGACCAGTGGTCAAATATGCTTGGTGGTACAGAGCTTATCAGACGTAAGCTTGGTAAGGATGCTCATGCAATGACTATTACACTTCTTCTTAACTCAGAAGGCAAGAAGATGGGTAAGACTCAGAAGGGTGCAGTATGGCTTGATCCTAATAAGACAACTCCGTTCGAATTCTTCCAGTACTGGAGAAATGTGGCAGATGCAGATGTTATAAAATGTCTTAAGATGCTCACATTCCTTCCTCTTGAGCAGATTCAGGAGATGGAAAAATACGAGGGTAGCGAGCTTAATAAAGCTAAGGAAGTACTTGCATATGAGCTTACTACACTTGTTCATGGTGAAGAAGAGGGTAAGAAGGCTCTTGAGGCTGCTCGTGCTCTTTTCTCAAGTGGTAATGCTGAAAATATGCCAACAGCAGATATTACTGCTGAGGATTTAAAGGATGGCGTTATAGATGCGATTTCTCTTCTTGTTAAATCTGGTCTTGTTACTTCAAGAAGTGAGGGAAGAAGAGCTATAGAGCAGGGTGGTGTTACTGTAAATGGTGAAAAGGTAACAGATATTGCAACATCTTATGCACCAGAAGCATTTGCTGATGAGTTTGTTTTAAAACGCGGTAAGAAGAACTTCCGCAAAATAAATTTTGTAGGTTAAAAAATATAAAATACGCTGGTAATTAATGTGCCAGCGTATTTTTTTATTGCCTATATAATATATTAAATAATAAAAGAAGTTTTTGCGGTGGTGCTATGTCAAAATATGTAACATTTCCAGAATTAAACAAGAAGAATATAGGTTTTTTGAAGGTGCTTATTGGACTTCTTGTTATATTTACTATGGTGCTTTTTGTTGGTGAGAATATAGCTGATGTAAAAGCTATAATGGGAGAGAATTATGCAGATTCACTGCCTATATATTCGGTGGAAACGGAAGAAAAAGTTGTGAGTCTCACCTTTGATGCAGCTTGGGGCGATGAAGACTTAGATGAAATATTATCTATATTAGATAACCATAATTGTAAGGCTACATTTTTTGTTACTGGAGATTGGGCAACCAGATATCCTGATGCCATAGAAAAGATATATAAGCAGGGTCATGACTTAGGAAATCATGGAGCAAATCACAAGCATATGACCATGCTAAGTCAGGATGAAATGACGGAAGAAATAAAGGATTGTCACAATATAATAAAGGCCATGACAGGGATAGATATGGATTTGTTTAGGGCACCATATGGGGATTATAATGAGAATGTGGTTTTAACAGCTAAATTAAGTGGATATTATACTATTCAATGGGATGTGGACAGCTTGGATTGGAAGGATTATGGAGTGGATTCCATTGTTAATACTGTGTGTGCACATAAGAATTTGAGAAGCGGTTCCATAATACTACTTCACAATGGCTCAAAATATACAGCAAGTGCTTTGGACGCATTATTAACTAATTTGGAAGGACAGGGATATTCCTTCGTTCCCGTGTCACAGCTTATTTATAAAGATGATTACAGTGTTGACCATACTGGTAGACAATTTAAATAACATGCATTATTTATGAAATCTGCTTGTCTTTTTACTATGACGTGTTTTATACTGTAAGTATAAAAAATACTGGCAGGTGAATCTTATGAATAAGATTATAAATACATTTAAATATGGCGATGGAAAGGTTAAAGCAGTTTTATCCCTGGCGTTCTTGACAGGGATTGCTTCAATAGTACTTTTTATTGCTACATTTATTACAGGACAGATGCTTTTGTTTTTCTGTGGAGTTTTAGGGGTTTTTGTAACAATTTCCCTTGCTCAGACATTTGGTATATATGAGGAGGAAAAACCAACTGAGATACCACCGGAATATGCAAAAGCACCTAAGAAAGCTTCAGGTTTTAAAGCTTCAAACAGCAAAAACGAAGATGAATATGTGGATGAGCTAGATGCAGAGTATATGGCTATTGAACAGGAACAAAGACAACTTCCAAAGATGAGACAGCCACAGGATTATGATAAGGTTGTAGAGGAGGAAATGCTTGCTAGACAGATGGAGGAAGCAAGATATTCTTTCGATGAAGAAGCACCAGAGGCAGAAGCCGAAGAGGTTATAATAGAGGACAAGAAAAAGAAAAAAGAAAAGAAGAAAAAACAAAAAATTAAAAAACAAAAAGAAACCAAAGAAGAAAAAGTCCAAGAGGATAGCGAAGATTTATTTGAAGCGAAAGATGACTTTGAAGAGATAAATATTATGGATATGGTTTCTGACAATAAGCAGGAAGATGAATTGGCGGAAGAAACGGAAGAAAGTCATATTCCTACAGAGGAAGTCATAGTTTCTTATGACAAGAAAAAGATTAAGAAGACTATGCACAGATATAAGGTTAAGAGAGACCACAGAATGGCTCTTGTTGATAGATGTGATAAACTTAATATCCATCAGACACCTGCTTATATATGGGTGGCAGATAATAAGTTTCATATGCTGTTAATAGAAAAGGAGCCAAGATATTTAACATTCCCTATATATAATCTTACACAGATTACATATCTTAAAAAACAGCCATCCAACCCAGATGTGGATTATGCTTTGCTTAAAAATAACAGTATTATGGCGGAACTATTTAAACCATATCTGCCAAACTATGCACATAGTACAGTGGTAGATGATTTGACAGCCTATAAAAATCTGTATGGTATAGGACCAGGAATATATTTTACAAATCATTCTGCAAGACATTTATTTGATTTATTAGGCTCAGAGTTTATAGTTGAGGATAAGGTTACAACATCCAATAAGGTCAACTATTATTTCAAGGATGCATATAAGGCGAATATTCTTCTTAGAGATGAAATAATTGATGCTAATGGATATGCAGATAAGATTTCCGACATATTAGAAGGTATGGCAATGTCAACAATAAGTCATAATGAGTTTCAGGATACTCTTAATTTGATGATAAAAAACAAATTAATTACTCAGGAATTTGCCATGTACTATATGGACATGAGGAATAAAAAACAACCATAATATACATACTAAAAATGTATTAACATATCCGTTGCATAATGGTGCGACGGATATGTTACATTAAAATACAATATAAAGGAGAGTTAATATGAAAATTGCGTTTTATGACACAAAGCCTTACGACAAAATATGGTTTGAGCCTATCGCCAAGGAAAAAGGCTTTGAAATATTATTTTTGGAAGAAAAATTAAATGTTCATACTGCCAGCTTCGCTAAGGATTGTGATGCAGTATGTATTTTTGTAAATGATTGTGCAGATAAGAAAACGATTGATGAGTTAGCAAAGACAAGTGTAAAGGGTATATTGCTTAGATGTGCAGGCTTTAATAATGTTGACGTTAAGGCAGCAGAGGCTAGCAACATAGCAGTTATGCGTGTTCCCAGTTACTCGCCTAGAGCAGTTGCTGAGTACGCCTTGGGCCTCCTTCTTACGGTAAATAGAAAGATACACAGAGCCTACGTAAGGACAAGAGATTTCAACTATAGTATAAATGGATTAATGGGTATGGATTTGTGCAATAAAACTATAGGTATTGTAGGAACAGGTAAAATAGGTCAGGCTATGATGTCTATTATCCGTGGTCTTGATATGAAGGTGCTATTATATGACCCATATCCTATTAAGGAACTTATAGAAAAACAGGAATCAGCAATCAAGAAGTGGGGAGAAAATATGGAGTATGTCACATTGGATGTGCTTCTTGCAAAGTCTGATGTCATTAGTCTTCATTGTCCACTTTCAAAATCAACTCATCATATGATTAACAAAGAGAGCATAAGTATGATGAAGGATAATGTTATTTTGATTAATACTTCAAGAGGTGGTTTGATAAATACTCAGGATTTACTTGATGCTCTTGCTGATAAAAAGTTTGCTGGTGTGGGTCTTGATGTATATGAAGAGGAAGATGCTTACTTCTTTGAGGATATGTCAGATGAACTTATCACAGATGATGATTTGGTTAGACTCACATCATACAGAAATGTTATTTTAACATCTCACCAAGCTTTTTTCACTCAGGAGGCTATGCACGAGATTGCTAAGATTACCTTAGAGAATGCAGAACAGCTGAAAAATGGGGAAAATTTAGAAAATTTAGTTACTATTTAAAATAACTTAATAATATTAAGCAAAACAGTGTATTTTTTGACTTGCCTTTTCTTTCGAATTAAGTTATTTTAATTGTTGTGTAAAAAAAGAGAAGAAAAGGAAGAATTTTATGGATATTTCAGCGGAAATGCTTGGCGAAAGAGCCTTTAGCGAAGCAACAATGAGGGCGAGACTTCCCAAAGCAGTTTTTAAGGAATTAAAAAAGACGATAGATTATGGTGCACCACTTGATACTTCTATTGCAGATTCGGTGGCAATTGCCATGAGAGAGTGGGCTAAGGAGTTAGGTGCTACACATTATACACATTGGTTCCATCCACTTACTAATGGAACAGCAGAGAAACATGATTCTTTTATGGATCCTGTAGGTGACGGTACATTTATCACAGAGTTCACAGGTAAGGAGCTTATTAAAGCTGAGCCTGACGGTTCATCATTCCCTTCGGGAGGTCTTCGTGATACATGCGCAGCTAGAGGATATACAGTATGGGATTGTACTTCACCAGCCTTCGTTAAGGATATACCTGATGGTTGTAAGGTTCTTTGTATACCTACAATTTTTATATCATATACAGGTGAGTCCCTTGACTTTAAGACACCTTTACTTCGTTCAATGGATGTAGTAGGTGAGCAGGCACTTAGAATACTAAAATTATTTGGTAAGACACCTGTTAAGGTTACAGCTACCGTTGGACCAGAACAGGAATATTTCCTTGTTAATAAAGAAAAATATGAGAAGCGACTTGACCTTAAGATTACAGGAAGAACACTTTTTGGTGCCCAGCCACCTAAGGGTCAGGAGATGGATGACCAGTATTTTGCTGTAGTTAAGGATAAAGTATCGCACTTTATGAAGGAATTAAATAGAGACCTATGGGCATATGGAATACCTGCTAAGACTCAGCATAATGAGGGTGCTCCTGCACAGCATGAGATAGCTCCTATTTTTGGTAACAGTAATATTGCTTGTGACCAGAACCAGATTCTCATGGATACATTAAAGAGGGTTGCGGCAAGAACAGGATTTGCCTGTCTTGTACACGAGAAGCCTTTCGTAGGTGTTAATGGTTCCGGTAAGCATAACAACTGGTCTCTTGTTACATCTGACGGTGAGAAGCTTATTGACCCAGGCAAGGAAAATATTGAGAACAATCTTCAGTTCCAGATATTCTTAGCGGCAATACTTGCAGCTGTAGATGATCACGCTGAGCTTCTCAGACTTTCAGCATCTTGTCCAGGTAATGATCACAGACTTGGTGCTCATGAGGCTCCACCAGCGATTATATCAGTATATCTTGGTGACCAGCTTGATGATATAGTTAATCAGATAATAGAAAATGGTGAGGCAACTACAAGTCTTCAGCGTAAGATGTACAGGGCAGGAAGTCTTGTTATTCCAACATTTAAGATGGATGCCACAGATAGAAATAGAACATCACCATTTGCCTTCACAGGTAATAGATTTGAGTTTAGAATGGTTGGCGCAACACAGTCAATCAGTATGCCACAGTTTACAATCAACACAATTGTTGCAAGTAAGCTTAGTGATATGGCAGATATACTTGAGAAGTCAGAGAATTTCGAAGAGGATGCCAAGAAACTTGTGGCAGAGATGCTTAGAAAGCATCAGAGAATTATATTCAATGGTAATGGATATTCTGATGAATGGGTTAAGGAAGCTGAAAGAAGAGGACTTCCTAACATTAAGCGTATGGTAGATGCAATTCCATATCTCACTACAGATAAAACAGTAGAGCTTTTTGAGAGATTTGGAGTATTGAATAGAAGAGAGCTTGAGGCGAGAGCAATTGTTATGTATGAAAATTATGCCAAGACTATTAATGTGGAGGCACGTACAATGCTTGAGATGGTCAACAGACAGATTATGCCTGTGGTTATGGACTATGAAACTAAGCTTGCAGAGGGTCTTGTAGCACTTAAGTCACTTGGAGTATCAGGTAGTGCACAGTCTCAGATAATCAATGATATAGATTCAAGACTTGGAGAACTCAAAGTAGCTATAAAAGAGCTTGAAACAAGACTTGAAAAAGCAGAACAATATAAGAACGACCCTAAGGCATGGGCTCACTATTACTATGATGAGATATTCTCATATTTTGATACAGTGAGAAAACCAGTAGATGAGCTTGAAACCATGGTTGGCTCAGATGTATGGCCACTTCCTACATACGAGGAGTTACTCTTCGAACAATAAATATAATAATGCTGAAAAGGCACAGAATTATTCTGTGCCTTTTGTTATATAATATGGTGTCAAACGTGTGATATATAATACAGTATGGCAACATGCATAATATTTGACATAACATGCAAACATTTTGTACTGCGTTTTTAGCGACTGACGAAATCCACCAGTTACTAAGACTTAGGCGCGAAGGCATTCCTGAGCGTCTTAGTCGCAGTTATGGGTAGTTCGGCAGCGCGTTGCAGTTAGTTTGCAGTTATGTCAAATATTATGCATGTTGCCATACTGTATTAAAATGTTACACGTTTGACACCATACATATTATAAAAAGTAATACTTGTATAAATGCTATGTGGTTTTTTTTAGGATATTATGGTATAGTTAAGGGTAGATTTTTGATTCGGAGGATTAACCTTGAAGAATTTATATATAGCGGAAAAACCGAGTGTTGCTAGAGAGTTTGCCAAGGCACTTGGGGTTAAGGACGCAGATAAAGCAGGTACAAAGGATGGATATATAGAAACTGCAGATTCCATTATGACATGGTGCGTTGGTCACCTTGTCACTATGAGTTATCCAGATGCATATGATGCTAATCTCAAGAGATGGAGCATGGAAACTATTCCATTTGTGCCTACAGAATATAAATATGAGATTATTGATGCAGCGAGCAGACAGTTTAATGTAGTTAAAAAGCTACTTAACAGAGATGATGTTGGCTGTATTTATGTGTGCACCGACTCGGGACGAGAGGGAGAATACATATATAGACTTGTAGACCAGATGGCGCAGGTTAGTAAGGACAAGGAAAAACGCCGTGTGTGGATAGACTCACAGACAGAGGAAGAAATTTTAAGAGGAATAAGAGAGGCTAAAGAGCTTTCTGCTTATGATAATCTTAGTGACTCTGCTTATCTTAGAGCTCAGGAAGATTATCTTATGGGTATTAATTTTTCTCGAGCTCTTACTCTTAAGTATAGTCAGACAGTTAAGAACTATCTTAAAACAGATAAGTGTGTTATAGCTGTTGGTCGTGTTATGACCTGTGTTCTTGGTATGATAGTTAAAAGAGAAAGGGAAATAAGAGAGTTTGTACCAACACCTTTTTATAGAGTTATTGCATCTCTTGATGGATTTGATGCAGAGTGGAAGGCTGTAGAATCCTCGGCGTATTTTCAATCGCCACTACTTTATAAGGAAAATGGCTTTAAGAAAGAGGAGACGGCAAAACATCTTATTGAACAGCTTAGCATAGATAAACCTATAGAATTTAAGGTTGCAAAGGTTGAGAAAAAAATAGAGAAAAAAGCACCACCAATGCTTTACAACCTAGCAGAATTACAGAATGATTGTTCAAGGCTTTTTAAGATAAGTCCATCAGATACATTGAAGATTGTTCAGGAACTTTATGAGAAGAAGCTTCTTACATACCCTAGAACAGATGCCAGAGTTTTATCTACAGCGGTAGCAAAAGAAATATACAAAAATATTAGTGGACTTAAAAAATATGCGCCTCTTGCTGGTTTTGCGGACAACATTATTGCCCAGGGTGGTTACAAGGGTATTGCTAAGTCAAAATATGTTAATGATAAGCAAATAACAGACCACTATGCGATTATTCCTACAGGACAGGGATTTGGTGCATTAAACAGTGTGTCAGATACTGCCAAGGGCGTATATGATATAGTGGCTAAAAGATTCTTAAGCATTTTTTATCCTGCAGCACAGTATGAGAAGGTTTCTCTTATATTGACAAGATCTATTACAGCTGATGGAAGTGAGGAAGGCAACACAACTGAGGTATCTAAAGCCTATGATGAAAGCTTTTTTGCTAATTTCAAGAGGCTTAAATCACCAGGATATATGCAAATATCAGGAATTCCAGGTGGGGACAAAAAGGGTGAGGATGAGAAGCTTTCCCCAGAGATGTTGGAGAGTTTAGGTAATCTGAAAAAAGGACAGATTTTACCTGTTAATTCATTAGATATCAAAGAAGGTGAAACAACACCTCCTAAGAGATATTCTTCTGGTACACTTATTCTTGCCATGGAAAATGCTGGACAGCTTATAGAGGATGAGGAGCTTAGAAGCCAGATAAAGGGTAGTGGTATAGGTACGAGTGCAACAAGAGATAGTATTATTACCAAGCTTGTTACCAACAAATATATTGCTCTCAACAAAAAGACCCAGATTGTTACTCCTACATTTTTAGGAGAAATCATTTATGACGTGGTATATTACTCTATTAATAATCTTCTCAGAGCAGAGATGACAGCAAGCTGGGAGAAGGGACTTACAGGAGTAGCTGATGGAAGTATTTCCAAGGAAGAGTATACTGAGAAAATGAACAGCTTTGTAATAAGCAATACAGAGCTTGTTAAGAAGCTTGATAATCAATATAAAATAACCTATATATTTGATAAGGTAAGACCATTTTATAAAAAATAATATTTAAGGAGAAAAAATCATGTCAAATGTAACAGAAATCAATATAAAAAACATGTATTCCCTTGAGCACACAGCAGCTAAGGAATATCTTGAAAAGCTTACATATCCATGGGAGGCTCTTCCACACATCAAGGATTATATTCTTGAAATTGGAAAGGGACTTTCTTGTGAGGAATACAATCAGATATCAGAAAATGTTTGGATACATAAGACTGCTAAGGTGTTTGATTCTGCTTATATTGCAGGTCCTACTATAATTGGTCCTGATACAGAAGTAAGGCAGTGTGCATTTATAAGAGGCAATGCTCTTGTGGGTGCTGGATGTGTAATTGGTAACTCTACTGAATTAAAAAACGTAATTATCTTTGATAATGTTCAGGTTCCACATTACAACTATGTTGGAGACTCCGTACTTGGTTATAAGTCTCATATGGGTGCAGGTTCCATAACATCAAATGTAAAGAGTGATAAGACATTAGTTCATGTAAAAGGAAAATCTTATGATGGACAGGAATTTGATTTAGAGACAGGACTTAAGAAGTTTGGAGCTATGCTTGGAGACAATGTAGAGGTAGGATGTAATTCAGTTCTAAATCCAGGAACTGTGGTAGGTTCAAACAGTAATATTTATCCTTTATCGCCAGTAAGAGGATATGTGCCATCAAACAGCATATATAAGACTGGTGGAGTTATAGCAAATAAGGAATAATTTTTTATAAATATGAATATACAACTTATAAACCTGTGTAGAGTTTATAAGAGTATATTCATATTTTTTTGAAATAAATTTAGTTAACACCTGAGTTTAAGGCTTCTTGTATAGCGTTGAGTATAATTATGGTGGTGTATTGATTATCTTGGGAATATGTTAGTTGGTCTAATGTGGTAACAGTGCTTATCT
This sequence comes from Lachnospiraceae bacterium, assembly GCA_015057525.1. GTDB lineage: Bacteria > Bacillota > Clostridia > Lachnospirales > Lachnospiraceae > Coprococcus_C. The sequence continues at coordinate 18,829 of SVEE01000013.1, forward strand.
GAGCATTTATTTCTGCAAGTGAAGGTTGGATGAGAGGATACATAGCTGTAACAGTTTCATCAAGGTTATAAATATCCACGTGAGAAATAACACCTTCGTCTACAGTGACAGTGAGCTCTAATGTGGAGCCACCTAAGTTTAAGCCAGTTGAATATACTCCAGGCTTATATGTAGAAATTGTTTGTTGTACTTCTTCTGTTCCTGTACTTGTTCCAGTTGTTTTATCTGCCTCCTGCTCCGATTTTTTCGGAGAGAACATATAAAAAAGAAGCAGCACAAGCAGGACGCTTAGTATAATAAATATGCCTGTGTAGATTAGCTCTTTGGATTTCAAGACAATGATTTTGGTTTTTGATGACATGTTTAAGCTCCTCAATAAGATTATTACAATATATTCTTGTTGGGGAGTTTTTATGTTAGACAAATTTTATTTTACAAAATCCGTTTATCTGTACATTAAAATAATGTATAATTGAACAAGAACATTACGTGGAGGTTTACTATGTCATTACAGTTTGTCCTTGGCTCTTCGGGAGCGGGAAAATCACATTACATATATGATAAGGTTATTCAGGAATCTATGAAGAATCCAAAGACAAATTATATTTTGTTGGTTCCAGAGCAGTATTCCATGGCGTTGCAAAAAAAGATGGTAAAGCTACATCCTTATGGTGGAACTATGAATATTGATGTTATTGGATTTAACCGTCTTGCATATAGAGTTTTTGATGAACTCAACTATCATCCAAAGAAGGTTTTGGAGGATTTTGGTAAGACCATGCTTATTAGACAGGTAGCTGGAAGTGTTAGAAAGGAATTATCTGTATATGATACATGTCTTGACAAATCAGGGTTTATAGATGAGGTAAAATCTCTTATGTCAGAAATGTATCAGTATGATATTTTCAAAGATAAATTAGAACAGGTTGTTGAAGATTTAAAAAGTAAGGATGGCAGTCAGACTTTGTACGAAAAACTGAAGGACATGCTTACTATTTTTCGTGCTTTTGAAGCTAGGATTGAGGAAGAGTATATTGTTGCAGAGCAAATAACAGGTATTCTGGCAGATATGATAGAAAGCTCAAAGCTTATAGAAAATAGTGTTATTGTTTTAGATGGATTTACTGGATTCACACCTATCCAGATGAAGCTAGTTTCAAAGCTTATGAAATATGCAAAGAAGGTTTATGCCGTTTTAACCATGGATAAGCAGTATTACAGCAGAAGTAGTATTAAGGAGCATGAGCTGTTTTATCTTACCCATGAGACAAGGGAATCTCTAAGGCAGGCGGCACATGATAATGACGTATTTATTGACAATGATGTTTTTATAGAGGTTTCTGATAATTCAAGATGGACTAATAAGGGCTTAAAGCATCTAGAAAAAAATATTTTCAGATATCCCTATGATAAGTATGAGGATACATTGTGGGGGCTTAGTATTGAAGCCTATGACAATCCGAGAAATGAACTTAGAGGTATTTCCTATGAAATAAAACGTCTTGTTATGGAGGAGGGCTATAGATATAGAGATATAGCTGTTATTACCGGAAACCTTGAGGGGGCTCAGTTTCATGTTAAGCAGGTTATGGATGACTATGAGATACCTTACTTTCTTGATGCCAACATACCTGTCAAGAATAATCCTTACATAGATTGTTTGGAGCATGCTTTGAATGTGGTTAAGGATGATTTTTCTTATGATAGCGTTTTTGCGTTTCTTAAATCAGGGATTATAGAAGAACTAACATGGGATGAAATAGAAAAAATAGAGAATTTTATATTAAAATCTGGTGTTAGAGGACTCAAATATTGGAATCAAACCTGGGAGAATGAATTCGAAGAAACAAGAAGTATCTTCATGGAAATAATTTTGCCGTTTTATGATGCAATCAGCGGACAGGGTGCGTCTATTAATGACTATGTTGATGCAGTTAAGCTTTTGATGGAAAGATTGTCTTATAAAGATAAAATGGAAGAGGGACTATATGACAAATTAATTCTTCTTCTGGATAAGATGTCTGAGATAATGGGAGATGAGATTGTAGAAAAAGAGGAATTCGGGGAGCTGATGAATATAGGACTCAAGGATATATCTCTCGGAAGAATTCCAGGCACACTAGATATGGTTATTGTAGGAGACATCACAAGAACCAGACTTGATGATATTAAGGTTCTTTTTGTTATGGGTGTTAATGATGGAATAATACCTAAGAAGACACAAGGGGCACAAATAATAAATGACAGAGAAAAAGATATACTGCAGGAAATGGGCTTTTCTATGGCACCAACAGATAAGAAAAATTCCTTTATTGAACAGTTTTACCTTTATCTTAATATGACTAAGCCATCAGACAGATTGTGTATATCTTATACAGCTCTTGGCAATGACAATGAGCCTATGCGTCCGTCATATCTTATTAACAGAATTAAAAATATATTCCCTCAGCTTGAAGAAAAGAAGATGGGAGAGGATGCAATAGAGGCTGCAACTCTCAAGTCAGGTAAAGAGGTTTTGATATCTGGAATGCAGGAGTTTATGTCAGGTGACATGAGTAACTTTGCCCGCACTATAGCTATGTACAAATATTATTTCCAAAAGGGCGAGGATGATTTCTTGGATTTTGTTATTTCTGCCATGAAGTATGACAACTTACCAAATAATCTTTCTAAGGATGTTGCAGATTTAATAAAGCTTAGACTTATGTCTCAGTCGGTTTCTAGATTAGAAAAATATGCTGGCTGTGCATATTCATATTTCTTACAGTATACTCTTGGTCTTAGGGAGAGAAGTGTTAAGGCATTAGACAATAGAAATATTGGAAATATTCTCCACTCTGCAATGGAAAGACTGTATAGACATGTTCATGATAATTTAAACAATGACTGGTCAGCTATTTCATCAAGTGAAAGAGATGAACTCATCACTGGATTTGTTAACTATGCCTTTGAAAATGAATATTCAGGTCAAATCATAGAAGAGGGCCGATATGATTACATCAAAAATATGCTCGTAAGAATAGGAAAAAGAACAGCTAAGGCTCTGTGTAATATAAGTGCATCTACTAATTTAAAGCCTGAATTTTTCGAGCATAGATTCCATAAAAATGTTTATGTTGAAAACGGTGATTTCGATATGAAACTTACAGGAATAGTAGATAGAGGAGATGTATATTATTCAGATGAAGATAAATCTCTTAAACTTAGAATTATTGATTACAAATCAGGTAGTAATGAGTTCAAAATAAATCAGTTGTATGAGGGATTACAGCTACAGCTTTCTGTTTATATGAGTATTATGCTTGAGCTTGCTAAGGATAAGTATTCAGGCAAGGGAGAGTATGACGTAGTTCCAGAGGGAATGTATTATTACCAGATGAAGGATCCTTACATTGAGGCTGTAAATATTGATGATGCTGAGAAAAAGAGAGACAAGGAATTAAAGTTAAAAGGTCTTGAAAATACAGATAAAGAAACTTTTGATGCTGTAATTGAGTATGCTATGCATAAAGCTAAAAACCTTGCCACAGAGATTGTAGAAGGTAATATTAGCAAAAATCCTGTGGTTAAGGATAAGGGTAGCGTGTGTGATTACTGTATATATTCAGATGTTTGTAGGTTTGATGCAAAGTATGGAAAGAACAAGTATCACTATCTAAGATACAAGGACAGCGAAAAGGAAGCTGTTATGACCAAAATAAAAGAAGAACTGGGAGGAAAAAGCTAATGGCAGAATTGAAGCTTACTGCAGAACAAAAACGCATAAGAGATTTAAGAAATTCTAATATTTTGGTTTCAGCTGCTGCAGGCTCTGGAAAGACTGCCGTGTTGGTAGAAAGAATTATATCCCAGATAATGGATAAGGATAATCCTAAGGATGTTGATAGGTTTTTGGTTGTAACATTTACAAAGGCGGCAGCAGCTCAGATGAGGGAGAAAATATCTAACAAGATTTCAGCTTTGTTAGAGGAAAAGCCAGACGACCAACATCTGATTAAGCAGATTACGCTTTTAAATAGAGCAGATATTACCACTATAGACAGCTTTTGTCTTAAGATTGTAAAAGAAAATTTCAGTACCCTGGATATTGATTCATCATTTTCAATTGGTGATAGTGGAATGATGGAGTTAATGAAGAGCGATGTTATTGATGCTTTGTTTGAAAAAAAATATAAAGAAGCAGTGGCTATAAAAAAAGAGGTAAGCTTCTTTGATTTGGTGGATATTTTCTGCAACGACAAAGAAGATACACATTTGAAGGATGAAATATTAAAGGTATATAATGTGGCATCAAGCTATCCTATGCCACATAAGTGGTTAATTAATGCTAAGGAAGCTCTTCAGGTGAAAGAGGAAGCGGATGTTTTAATGCTTCCTTGGTTAAGTAGGGTATGTGAAATAATAAAAAATAAAGCTGGTGCTGCTATTGGACAGGTTAAAATCGCAAGAGAGGTATGTATGCTCTCGGGTGGACCTGATAAGAATATTGAAATTGCTGATGATGACGAAAGACAGTTTAATAATATTTTAGAGGCGGACTCCTATGAGGCTTTGCAAAATGCTTTGGATATAAAATTCGCCAGATTAAAGGTGTGCAAGGGAGATGCATACAATGAAGAGTATGTGGAAGAATTTAAGACTCTGAGAAATGCGTACAAAAATATTGCTAAAGAGCTTGCAAACTTTAAGGTGTCAGCACAGGATATTGATGAACAACTCCAGCATATGAGTAAATACTTAATACCTCTCATTGAACTTGTGGAAGAGTTCAGCTGTGAATTTATGAAGATGAAAAAAGCAAGACGTCTTATGGAATTTGCAGATATAGAACATATGGCATATGAGCTGGTATGTAAGGGATATGATGAAAATAATCAGGCTATTCCAACGGCTATAGGTGAAAGCATTGCTGAAAGATATGATGAAATATATATTGATGAATATCAGGACAGTAATTATTTACAAGAGGATATTCTTACAGCGGTGTCAGGAATAAGCAAGGGAATTTATAATATGTTTATGGTTGGTGATGTAAAGCAAAGCATATACAAATTCCGAATGGCGAGACCAGATTTATTTATTAAAAAATATGATAGATTTTCAGAGGATGGTAATGAGGTTAAAATTGAGCTTAAGAATAATTTCCGTTCTAGAAAAATGGTTCTTGATACAGCCAATTTCTTTTTCTATCAGTTGATGGGAAAAGATTTAGGTGGAATTATGTATGATGATAAAATAGCTCTTGTTGCATCTGATAAGTATAAGGAATATGATACTCTTGTTGATGATGACAAAATAAGGGCTACTTTGGAGTCAAAAACTGAGATACTCATAGCTGAGGCTAAAATCTCTGAGGAAGGTCAAGATGAATCTTTGACTGACGAACAAAAAAACATGGCAAAGCTTCAGCTTGAGGCAGCCATGATATCAGATAGAATAAAGAAACTGGTATCTAATGATAATCCACAGTATGTATATGATGAGAACAAAAAGAAATTTAGAAAAGCACAGTACAAGGATATTGTAATACTTTCAAGAAGTATAAAGGGCTTTGGAGATATTGTGTTTAACACACTTATGGCTGATGGTATTCCGGCTTATATTGAGGACCCTAAGGGATATTTTGATGCTACGGAGATAAAGGTTATTTTATCATTTTTATCTATAATTGATAATTCATACCAGGATATTCCGTTGGCAGCAGTCTTGCTATCTCCTATGGCAGGGCTAAATGAGAACCATTTGGCTGTTATCTGTAATTATGTCACAAAGAATTATAAGGACAAGCTTACAGTTTACGAGCAATGCCAGCTTTACTGTGAGGAATTTGATGATGACATAGCCCGTAAGTTAAAAAAGTTTATGGGTATACTTGATGAGTTAAAAGAAATCAAGGCTAATATATCTATATCTGAGCTTATATGGAAGATGCTTGATATGACAGGCTATTATTTGTATGCATCTGCGATGCCACAGGGAAATAAAAGAAAGGCTAACATTAACATGCTTTTGGAAAAGGCAACTGCCTTCGAAAATGGTGCATATAAAGGTTTGTTTAATTTCTTGAGATACATTGAAAGAATGAAGATAAATGATGTGGATTTTGGCGAGGCAAATATTTTATCTGATGACGACGATGTGGTGCGTATAATCAGTATGCATAAAAGTAAAGGCCTTGAGTATCCTATTGTTTTTGTTAGTGGTCTAGGCAGACAATTCAATTCTCAGGATGTTAAAAACAACTTGATTGTTCACAGTGATTATTATCTGGCATCAATGTTGATGGATAATGAAAACAGAATTAAGAAAAATTCTTTGATACGAGAGTGCTTTAAAAATATTATAAAGACGGAAAGTATTTCTGAAGAGTTTAGAGTTTTATATGTTGCCATGACAAGAGCCAAAGAAAAAATGATTCTCACAGGTTGCGAAAATGATATAGATAAGATTTATAAATCCATGGAGAGTGTTAGTTCCTGTACAGATGATTTGTTGCCATATGATATAAGGCTTAATCAAAAAAGCTTTATGCGATGGATTATGGCGGCTACATTGAGAGAAAATCTAGTTGTTGGCAATGTAAGATGCGAAGATGTTATAGAAAAAAGAGTATTTTCATATGAAGATATAGTTTCTTCTATGGGAGAAAAAGCTGTATCTAAAGGAATGGATATTGAGGATATTAAGAGCAAAGCCACTTTGGAGGATGGATTATTGTATGAGGTTTTGAAAAATACCTTTGATTACAAATATCCATATGAAGAGTTAACAAAGATAAAGAGCAAAATGTCTATTTCTGAGATAAAGAGAATGAAGGCTCATGATGGAGTAGAATATGAAATTATAGAGGAAAGCCAGCTTAAACAGATTGAGAAAGTCAGCGAAGATATTATCAAAAAGGATAAGGGAAAGCTTTCCGGTTCAGAGAGGGGTACAATAGTTCATAAGTTTATGGAACTACTTCCTTTTAAGAATTTCAAAGCTTATGTATCTGATGGTAAAATAGATTATAATGGAATAAGAGACTACATTAAATCTTTAAGAGATGAGATGTTGGCTAATAATATATTTGACCAAAGGCAGATTCAGGCTATTGATGATTATAAAATATGTAAAATGCTCACCTCTAATCTTGGGTTAAAAATGATAGATGCAGATGCAAGAGAAGAATTATTTAAGGAACAACAATTTTCTATTGGTATTCCTGTAACTGAAATATATACAGATATATTTTGCGATACTGATGCAAATGCAAGAAAAGAGGATGATGTAGTAATTGTTCAAGGTATTATTGATGCTTATTTTTATGACGGGGAACAAATAGTACTTATGGACTATAAGACAGATTTTACTACGGAGGAGAAGCTGGTTGGAATGTATAAAGCCCAGCTTGACTATTATGGCATGACTTTGGAGAAACTGACAAATAAAAAGGTGTCGGATAGGATAATATATTCTTTCCATTTAAATACTGAAATAAAATTATAAATCTATTTTATTATAAGCATTGATATAATCGAAAAGATATATTAAAATAAGCAAATGTCAGTTTTGAAATAATGTAGAAAGGAAGATTTTTATGTCAAGAACTGAAAAAGAAACAGAAGGATTAACTTTGCTTGGTAATCAGAAGGTACAGTATCCATCAGATTATTCGTATGATTTGCTTGAGACTTTTGTAAACAAGCATCAGGATAATGATTATTTTGTTAAATTTAATTGTCCTGAATTTACAAGTCTTTGTCCTATAACAGGACAGCCTGATTTTGCAACTATATACATTTCCTATGTGCCAGATGTTCTTATGGTTGAGAGTAAGTCATTGAAATTATATTTATTTAGTTTTAGAAATCATGGAGACTTTCATGAGGATTGTGTAAATATTATCATGAAGGATTTAATTAAGCTTATGTCTCCAAAATATATTGAGGTTTGGGGTAAATTTACACCAAGAGGAGGTATTTCCATTGATCCGTATTGCAATTATGGTAAGCCAGGAACAGCTTGGGAGAAGGTTGCTTTTGACAGATTGGCTAATCATGATATGTATCCGGAGAAGGTGGATAACAGATAATTATGAATTATAATGAAGCGGTGAAATATGTTTGTGACATTCCTAAGTTTGGGGTAACCGTTGATGGAAGAAATAAATCTGGTAATGATAATCTTTCCTATGTTATGGAAAAATTAGGAAATCCACATCAGAAGATAAAATCAATCCATATAGCGGGCACAAATGGTAAGGGATCTACAGCACAGTTTGTCAGCGGAATACTTAATGCATCAGGTTATAAAACTGGTATTTTTACATCGCCACATCTTGTAAAAATAAACGAGCGTATAGCAATCAATTATATTGATAGAGAAGAAAGCATCCTAATAAAAGATATGATTTCTGATGATGATTTTACAGAATGTTTTAACAAGGTATTACATGCTGTAGAGGAGTCTGTTAAGGAAGAGAAGATGCATCTTTCTTTCTTTGAATTTGTGTTTGCTATGGCAGCAGTGTATTTTGCAGAAAAAAAACCGGATTATGTAATATATGAGACTGGTCTTGGCGGCAGGCTGGATGCTACCAATATAATTAATCCGGAGATAACAGCAATTACATCTATAGGGTTTGATCACACGGCATATCTTGGTAATACTATTGAAGAGATTGCGGGAGAAAAGGCTGGAATTATTAAGGCTAACGTGCCTGTTGTTTTTAACACAGGTGACATAGATGCTGACTATGTAATTGAAAGGGTAGCAACAAAGCTTCAGGCAGAAGCAATAAATGTCGCAAAAAACAGATATATAATAAACGAAATAACAGATAAAACCATTGATTTTTCAATACACAATAGTTATTATAAATACGATAATCTTATTATTAATACCAAGGCTTCTTATCAGGTAGATAACGCAACTACGGCAGTTGTTCTTTGCAATAAGCTTCTTCAGAAGAAAGAGGGCATTGATGAGAATATAGTAAGAGAAGGGTTAGAGCTTTTTTCTTGGCCGGGACGCATGGAGCGAATCCATGACAATGTAATACTTGATGGAGCTCACAATGTTGACGCTATTAATAGATTTATTGAAAGTGTTGAACTTGGTTATACAGAATCAGGTAAAATTAATCTTCTTTTTGCGGTTGCAGGAGATAAGGATTATGAGCCTATGATTCAGTTGTTGTGTGAGAAACTGCCACTTAATAAGGTGTATATTACATCTATAAACTCTATGCGAGGTATTTCCTCTGAGTATATTGCAGCTTTGTTTAAACTGTATTTAAGTAAAAACAGAGAGCAGGGCAGTTACAGTGTTGAAAGCAACGATGATATAAAAGCTATATATGAACAGGCCTATGGTGCGGTTAAATATACGCAGGATATGCTTTTTTGTGTCGGCTCGCTCTATCTTATTGGAAGTATTAAGGAGATAGATAAGGGTTGATAAGGAGGATAAAATGATTAATTTCGAAGAAGAACTTAAGAGGTTTCAACCTATTCCAGAAGTGAATCAGGCTGAGGAAGCAATATACAACAATGATTTGCGTGACATAAGTGATATTGTGATGCAGGTTTCAGAAGAAATAAGAGCTTCCTATGAGCAAAATCAAAAAACAGCAGGAAGGATGTTAAGATAGTATGGCAACAAAAAGACCGGTGCTGTGCCCTAATTGTGGAGCTCAGATTAGAAAAACTGGATATTGTTCTGCCTGCTATATGCATATAGGTGTAGTCAGAAAAGCATTTAATACTTCGGACTATTACTATAATGTTGCTTATGATAAAGCTGTTGCGAGAGATTTATCAGGTGCAATAGAGTCTCTAAAAACTTCTCTTCGATATAACAAGAAAAATGTTATGTCTCGTAACCTTTTAGGGCTTATTTACTATGAGATGGGCGAGGTTGTTATGGCTCTTAGTCAGTGGGTTATGAGTGTAAATTATCAGTCCACCAACAATCTGGCATCTAGATATTTAAAGGAATTAAGGCAGGACCCTGCAGGACTTGCTGAAGTTGACATATTAGCTAAAAAATTTAATATGTCTCTTGCTTACGCACAGTCAGAGGATTACGACTTAGCTGTTCTTCAGCTAAAAAGTACATTGGCATCAAATCCTCATTTTGTTAAAGGCTATTTATTGCTCGCTCTTATATATATTCATTGTGATAACTATGAGAAGGCAAGAAAGACTCTTCGACGTGTTCTTAAAATAGACAAGGCAAATCCTCTGGCCATACATTATCTTCATGATATGGGTGACAGTGATGAAAATATCATCCAGATGCGTATGGAATCTGTGGAAGGCGATGGACTTTTGGATGAAGAGTACACTGAGGAAATTGCTGTTACTAAAGAGAAGACTTATTCAGGCAATGGATTCACGTCTTTAATTAGAGATATAATGGATAAGACTAAGGGTACAACTGTTAAAACAGGAGAGTTTGGTGAGGTTGGTTTCTTTAAATATTCAGGAATGTATGTGATAGTAGGTCTTGTTCTTGGAATATTATTATTGTTCTTTGTTGTTATGCCATCTAAGGAAAGACAACTTAAGGAAGAGAATGACCAACTCATAAAAACATACAGTGAGGAACTTGCTCAGAAAAATACAACTATTGAGACCTTGAATAGTCAGCTTAATCAGCTTACACAGCAGATTTATAATATGTCTATTTCGGATAGTGGGGAAGGTAATCCTCTTCCTGATTACACCGGTGTGCAGCATGGAATGTCTGATGAAGATATACAGAACTTGATAGATAACGAGTAATCTTGTGATATATACAGGATTATAGGTGAATACACATAAGAAAGCGAAACGAAATTGTTTCGCTTTCTTTTTTGCTTTTATTGGTTAAAAAAAGGAGGTTGACTATGAAAAAATATGAAGTGAGTGATGGGGTGATGATTTACTATCTACCCCAGGAATTGGATCATTATGCAGCAGAAAAAATGAAGAAGAAAACAGATCATATATTTGATGAGGAAGAAATAAAGGTTCTTATTTTTGATTTTGGAAAAACTTTGTTTATGGACAGTTCGGGAATAGGACTTCTCACGGGCAGATTCAGAAAGGTTCATGACAAAGGCGGAATGGTATATGTGCTTAATGTAAACAATACAATAGATAAGGTTCTTAATATGTCGGGTATATACAGAATAATAAGTAAGTGTGATACAAAAGATGACATTATAAATGAAATGATAAAGGGAGGCTACTATGAATAATACTAACGAAATGACAGTTGAATTTAAAAGCATAGCTCAAAATGAGGGGTTTGCACGTATGGTTATAGCTGCATTTATGACAAGTACAAATCCTACACTTGAGGAGGTTTCAGATGTTAAGACTGCAGTCTCTGAGGCGGTTACCAATTCTATAATCCACGGATATGAGGGTGGGGAAGGACTGATAAAAATAAATGCAAAGATAGAAAACAGAACTTTGTACATAGAGGTTGTGGATAGAGGCTGTGGGATAGAAAACGTATCACGTGCTATGGAACCCTTGTTTACCACAAAGCCAGATGAGGATAGATCAGGAATGGGGTTTTCTTTTATGGAAGCTTTTATGAAAGAAATTCAGGTTGAATCAGAACCTGGTAAGGGAACGACAGTAAAAATGTGGAAGGAGATAGGTGTTAATAAACATCAATTTGAATAATGAATGAAGTGGAACTATTTGAACTTGCGAAAAAAGGGGACAAGGCAGCAAAAGAAAAAATAGTTTCAGACAACACAGGATTGGTGTGGAGTATAGCCAGAAGGTTTATTGGAAGAGGATATGATTTGGAGGAAATATATCAAATTGGATGTATAGGATTACTTAAAGCTATTGATAGATTTGATGATGCTTATGAAGTGAAGTTTTCTACTTACGCAGTCCCTCTTATATCAGGGGAAATAAAACGTTTTTTGCGTGATAACGGAATGATTAAGGTGTCAAGAATTTTAAAACAAAACGGATATGTAATAAGTCAGGCGAGAGAAAAGCTTTCTTTAATATTTGGAAGAGAAGCGACTATCCACGAGCTTTCGAAAGAAACAGGGCTATGTGTTGAAGAAATTGTTATGGCTACAGAGGCTAATAGAGAAATTGAGTCGATTTACCAAACGGTATATGGACATGATGGTAATGAAATGTACCTTATGGACAAGATAGAAGACGAATATGAGTCAGAGTATATGGCAGAAAGCCTCATTAACAGACTTATGATTGAACAGGCTATGGCGGGGCTGGATGAACGGCAACATAAGTTAATTGAAATGAGATATTTTCAAAACAAGACTCAATCAGAGGTGGCAGCTACATTAGGCCTTAGTCAAGTTCAGGTTAGCAGGCTGGAAAAGAAGCTACTTAATTTGATGAGAAATAATATTGACAAGAAATCGAACTAGTAGTACAATAAGCGATAGTATAGTGTAAATTATATAATGCTAGTAGAATAACTAAACTACTAGTACGATGAATAAACTTATAGTATTAAACTGTTTATGTGTTGAGGTTTTTATGGGTTCACGTAAAAAAGAGGCTTTGGAACAGTTTAATCGTGACAATATTTTGTCTGCCGCTAAGGAACTGTTTGAGATTAAAGGCGTAGAGAAGACTACTATGGATGATATAGCGGAGTTGGCAGATTATAGTAAGTCCACGATTTACGTATATTTCAAAAGCAAAGAAGATATTTACAATTCCATAGTGCGTGAATACATAGATGTATTAACTGGGGAGCTGGAATTATGTATGGGCGATGATAAAGACTTTGAAACCAGTTATTACAATCTGTGTGAATGTCTTGTTGGCTTTGAAGAAAAATATCCCAAATATTATGCCAGTTTGATGGGCGAGGAGAAGACTACTAACAGTAGAAAGAAGCTGGATAAGAGTACGAAGGATATAAGTGCAGAGCTTAATGTTCTCATAGAGAAGCTACTTAAGAAGGGCCTAAAGTGTAACGCGTTAAGGCAAGATTTAGAGTTAAGGCCTACAGTGTTATACATTTGGTCGGCCATAAGTGGAATTATACAGGTTGCAGATAGGAAAAAGGATGTTTTGGATGACCGGCTTAAGATGAACAAAGAAGAATACCTAAGATATTCCTTCAGAACGTTTTATGAATCGTTGGTGGGGAGGTAACAGGATTGGTCAGAAATGAATATAAAAAAGATATAGTTGCATCGGGGCAAAATTATCTCTTTTATGTATCTGACATGGAGGAACTTCCAGGCTCTGGACATTTTAGAAAAATGGACGCTGGAAGAGAGATTGCATCTCATATATGTAAAGGACTGGATAATTGTACGGTCAAAAAATACACAGAATATGATAGGGAAGTTTTAGAAGCAGAGAGTATAGGAATTGTTTTCCCTATGCACAGATGGGGAGTATCCTTAGCAGTTTATTCTTTTGTTAAGAATATGCGAATCAAACCAGGAGCATATGTATATGCTGTTGTGGTAGGTGAGAGTATGTCGGTAGGTGTTACTGCTACAGTAGTTAAACGCAATGAGATACTTACTCAGTTCAAACGTATATTTGAAACAAAGGGTGTAAATAGCGAGTCGAATATATATATAAGATGTATTGACTACGCAAGAGCAACCGATTGCACAGAAGAGTATCTAAGGTTAGAGAAAAATCCACGTAAGAATATAGAGTCTATCATGTCGGGACTTATGTATTATTCTCTTGATAGTATTAAACAGGGTTATAGAAGTACTTCTGATGAGGATTTTGAATCCAGCAAATTAAAGAAGCTTACAATAGAGCTACCAGTAGAGAAAAAAGTTGAAAGAACAATAAAACTCAATAATGTATTTCTTGATGAGGAAGTTCTTTCGGGAGTGAGATTATGCCGGGTTATATAATGCATTTGGCTACAGCTAAAATGATTTTAGAAAAAAATAATATAACTGACGATGCTTATGTGAATTTGTTTTTACTTGGAAATATATATCCAGATGTTAAACAGGGAAATGATAAGAAAGCAACTCATTTTTGGACAGATGAAATGTTTCTTAGATTTGACAGAAGACCGGATGTTAAAAGATTTAAAGAAAAATATAGTGCTAGATTCAATGAACCTTTTATATATGGATATTTCTGTCACTTGTATTTGGATGCTATGTACATGGAACGCTATTGGGATAAACATTTTAGCTTTTATGATGAGTCTATGAATAAGACAGTGGGCTATAACGATGTAAAATATATCAAGGTTGTAGATAAGGGACAAACATATAGTAGAAGTGAGTTTTTTTCTTCTAAATACTATTATGGTGATTACGATAGGATGAATGCATACTTTGTCAATAAATACAAGATAATAAGTCCCCATGTTTATGGTGCTTGTTATGAGGATGTATCAGAAGCTTTAAGAAGTATGGATGAAGTTTATTTTGATGATGCGTGTGATGTACTTGATTCTATGATTAATAAAATACAATCCTTGAAGCAGGAATATGTTTCGACTACAATTTTAGATTTGAAGGAGATAGAAGAGCTAATCGAAAATGTATCTTCAGAACTCTCTTTTTATTAATATATATGGCGGTGTCCCGGACTTTTATGGCACCGCCATTATTATTTTGTAATAATGCATTATTTTGATGAAAATAATGTGATTTGTTCGTAAATTAGTGGAAAATATTTCGTTGTTGTGTTAAGGTATACATGTTAAAAATTTAAAGATTTTCTAGGAGATAAATAATGATATTAGGTGTATCGAATTTAAGTCATGGTTTTGGTGACAGAGCCATTTTTAATAATGTATCATTTAGACTTTTAAAGGGAGAGCATATAGGCCTTATTGGTGCCAATGGGGAAGGTAAATCTACCTTCATGAATATTGTTACAGGCAAGCTTATGCCAGATGAGGGCACAGTAGAATGGGCGAAGAATGTAAGAGTTGGTTACCTTGATCAGCATACAGTGCTTAAGCAGGGTATGACAATTGGTGATGTTCTTAGGTCTGCATTTGAATATTTATTCAAGATGGAGGCAAGAATAAATGAGATATGTGATTTGTTGGGGAGCGCTTCAGAGGATGAAATGGAGGCTCTTATGGAGGAACTGGGAACTCTTCAGGATATACTTACCAACAATGATTTCTATGTAATTGATTCAAAGGTGGAAGAAGTAGCAAGAGCATTTGATTTGTTAGCACTTGGTCTTGAACAGGATGTTACGGAACTTTCTGGCGGTCAAAGAACCAAGGTGCTTCTTGCTAAGCTACTTTTAGAAAAACCAGATATTTTATTGCTTGATGAGCCGACAAACTATTTGGACGCCCATCATATTGAATGGCTCAGAAGATATCTTCAGGAATATGAAAATGCATTTATACTTATTTCTCATGACATTCCGTTTTTGAATAGTGTTGTGAATCTTATTTATCATATGGAAAATCAGGAACTTAACAGATATGTCGGTGACTATGATAAGTTCCTTGAGGTTCATGAAATGAAGAAACAACAGCTTGAGGCAGCATACAAGAAGCAGCAAAAGGAAATCGACGATTTGAAAGATTTTGTTGCAAGAAATAAGGCCAGAGTTGCTACTAGAAATATGGCAATGTCTCGCCAGAAAAAACTTGATAAGATGGATGTTATCGAACTTGCCAAGGAGAAACCAAAGCCAGAGTTTAACTTTATCAATGCAAGAGCTACAGGAAAGGTTATATTTGAGACAGATGATTTGGTTCTTGGCTATGAAGGGAAGGCTTTGTCTAAGCCTATCAACCTTCGTATGGAAAGAGGAGAAAAGATTGCAATAGTAGGAACTAATGGTATTGGTAAAACAACATTCCTTAAAAGTGTTTTGGGTCTTATCCCAGCCATATCAGGAAGAGCTAATTTGGGGGATTATTTAAGTATAGGATATTTTGAGCAGGAGATTGAAGGGTCAAACAATACTTGTATCCAGGAAATATGGGAGGAGTTTCCTTCTTATACCCAGTATGAGGTTAGAAGCGCCCTTGCAAAATGTGGACTAACAACAAAGCATATTGAAAGTTTGGTCAAGGTACTTTCTGGTGGTGAACAGGCAAAAGTGAGATTATGTAAACTGATTAATAGAGAGACAAATATTCTTTTGCTTGATGAGCCTACTAATCACTTGGATGTAGATGCCAAGGATGAGTTAAAACGTGCTTTAAAAGAGTACAAGGGTGGAGTTTTAATAGTGTGTCATGAGCCTGAATTTTATGAGGGACTGGTAGATAAGGTGTGGAATTTGGAGGATTTTTCACTTCTTGTGTAATTTAAGGAAATCTTAATGTATACATTTTTTGGTATACTTGTATTTGACTATTATATTTGATATAATGATTAATTGGATAGAAATTTTTGTTAATTTAAGGGAGGTAGCTCCATGGGCTTTTCAAAGCAGGAAACAATCAAGAAACAAAAACAGCTTGTTTCCAAATCGCAACGAAATAAAAGAAAAATATTAGTAAACGCATTTAAAATCCTGTTGGTATGTCTGGTTACGGTGGTTATTGCCTGTGCCGGAATAGGATTTGGTATGATAAAGGGTATACTCGATAATGCTCCTGATGTTAATCAGATTAACATTATGCCTAAGGGTTTTAAGACGGTAATATATGATCAGGATGGC
Organism: Lachnospiraceae bacterium; assembly: GCA_015057525.1. Classification (GTDB taxonomy): domain Bacteria; phylum Bacillota; class Clostridia; order Lachnospirales; family Lachnospiraceae; genus Coprococcus_C. The sequence continues at coordinate 35,445 of SVEE01000013.1, forward strand.
AACGAGCTTATGGAGGTTGCTACCATAGATTCTAACCGTGTGTATGTTTACTATGATGAAATACCAGAGAATTTTGTCAACGCATTTGTTGCCATAGAGGACGAGCGTTTCTGGACTCACAATGGTATTGATGTTAAAGGTATATTCCGAGCTGCAATCAAGGGTGTCGCAAGTGGTAACTTCGATGAGGGTGCCAGTACACTTACACAGCAGCTTATTAAGAACCACGTATTTAATGTTGGTCTTAACGAGGTTACATTCCTTGACAGACTTGAGAGAAAGATTCAGGAACAGTATTTGGCTCTTGAACTTGAAACTATGTATACTAAGGAACAGATTGTTGAGTATTATTTGAATACTATATATCTTGGTAGAGGTGTTCATGGTATACAGGCGGCATCAGAGAAGTATTTTGGTAAGGATATGACTCAGCTTACAATCTCTGAAATAGCTGTTATTGCGGGTGTTACACAGAATCCTAGCCGTTATGATCCGGTTGTTAATCCAGAGGAAAATGCAAAACGTAGAGAGATGGTTTTGGATAAGATGCTGGAGCTTGATTATATTACTCAGCAGCAGTATGATGCGGCAATGGAAGATGATGTTTATGCAAGAATTGAGGCAGAGTATGAAATTCAGGTTGCTGAGGATGATGTTAATACCTACTATGAAGATGCGATTCTCAATGCATTAGTAGATGATTTCATGGAACTTTACGGATGTACTAAGGAAGAAGCTTCAACACTTATATTTACAGGTGGATATTCAGTATATTCCGTTCAGGATGAAGAAATTCAGGCTATATGTGATGATGTAATTAACGACCCAGATTACCTTAATGATTCAGCAAAGGTAGGACTTGACTATGATTTAACAATACTGGATAGTGATGGTGAAACCACTATTAATTATAGTATTGGTCATCTTCTTATGTATTATAGAGAACAAACGGGTAACTCTAAGTACAATAACATATATCCTAATGAAGATGCGGCAAGAGCAGCTGCTGATGAGTTTAAAGAAGCAATGCTTAATGAAACGGATGGCACCTATATTGATGAAAGATTTACTGTATCACCACAGCCGCAGTTCTCATTTGTAATTATGGATCAGGAAACAGGCTACGTTAAGGCTATTGTAGGTGGACGTGGAGAGAAGACAACAAGCAGAAGTTTCAATAGAGCGACGGATTCTCCAAGACAGCCAGGTTCTACATTCAAGATTGTAGCTGCATATTTACCATATATTGATTCTAATCTAGGTGGACTTGCATCTCCATTTAAGGATGAGGAATATCGTTATGCCAACGGTGGTCTTGTATGGAACTGGTGGGGTAGCAAGTACAAAGGTTATGTAACAGTACGAGAAGCTATTGCACAGTCCATGAACGTTATTGCAGTTAAGACAATAACGGCAGTAACAACAGATGTAGCATATGAATATTTGATAGATTTAGGATTTACTACAATTGTTGACCAAAGAGTAGAATCTGATGGTTCTGTCTATACAGATAAAACACAGTCCACAGCCCTTGGTGGTCTTACAGATGGTGTAACTAACCTGGAAATAACAGCGGCATATGCAGCTATTGCTAACGGTGGTGTGTATACTAAACCAGTATTTTATTCAAAGGTTATTGACCATGATGGCAATGTTGTTATTGACAATACTACTCCTACAACACGTATTGTTATGCAGCCTACAACATCGTGGCAGTTGCTTGACGCAATGCGTTCAGTTGTTAACAGTGGTACAGGTACTGCTTGTAGAATGAAAACAGGAATAACATGTGCAGGAAAGACAGGAACAACATCTAATAACTATGACTTATGGTTCTGTGGAATGACTCCATACTACACTGCATCTATTTGGATGGGATATGACTCTAACGTAGATATGGGTAGTTCAACTCCTCACAAGTATATGTGGAGAGATATAATGGATCAGGTGGCCATACTTGAGAACCATGATGCATCAGTATATTTTGAACGTCCAGAGGGAATAACTGGTATTACACTTTGTAAGATTTCTGGTAAGCTTCCAGATGAGGGATGTCCAACATGTAATGACTATATTGCATCTAATGCAATACCTGGAACAAAATGTACAGGCCATGAAACTGTTGAGATTTGTTTGGATTCAGGCAAGGTAGCAACAGATACATGTGTGAACAAGATTGAGCTTGTAGTAGATATTAATAGTAACACACATAAGAATGAGTTTGTAGACGCGCCTGAAGGAATTGTATACACTGAGGAAGTATGTCCACTTCATCCTCAGGGAGGTATGTTATATACTATTAGTACGTCGGCTGGAAATGGCGGAACGATTTCTCCATCTCTTACAGCTAGACAGGGTTCTAACGTAACAATATATATTACTCCGTATGCAGGATATAGAGTAAAGGATGTTCTTATAAATGGACAGAGCTATGGTTCGATTACAGAGTTTACATTCTCTAATATTGGAGGTAATGCGACGGTTGTTGCAACCTTCGAATTCGTAGGCTCAGGAGGGGGAGGTCAGCAACCAACAACAGCGGCTCCGACAACAGCAGCTCCGACAACGGCGGCTCCGACAACGGAAACACCGCCAACAGAAACACCGCCGACAGAAACACCGCCGACGGAAACGCCTCCGACGGAGACTCCACCAACTCAATAAAAATATAATCCCGTGTAACTATATGTTACGCGGGATTTTTTGATTAAGAGAATATTAATTTTTTGTCATCTTAGGAGAGAAAATTAAAGATGCTATATATGAAAAAATAAGTGCTGCCGAAGTTCCCACAGCGGCCATTTTAAAACCACCTCGGAATAAACCTAAAAAACCATCCTCTAACACAGCTTCTTTAATTCCCTTCCATAGATTATATCCAAAACCAGTCAATGGAACTGATGCCCCGGCACCTGCAAAATCTAAAAATGGTCCATATATGCCAACGGCTCCTAAGATAGCACCTAAGCAAACTAGTATTACCATAACGCGGCCAGGCATAAGCTTTGTGTTATCCATAAGAATTTGAGCTAAAACACATAGGATACCACCTATTATAAATGCTTTTAAATAGTCCATATAAAAACTCCTTTTTGTTATATTTGTTCAATTACAACAGCGTGAGCTGTTCCTGGAATAGTTTGACCTTCGTTGTAACTTACGGTTGAAAGAAGCGCTCCTGTTGGAACGAATAATATTTTGTGCCATTTTTTTGAATTGATGTTTTGCAAGATATATCCTGCCAGGGTTACAGCAGAACAACCACATCCACTTCCACCACTATGAGTATCTTGAGCTTCACAATCAAAAATTTTTACCCCGCAATCCATGTGTTGTTTTGATATATCTATTTTGTTGTCTTTTAATAATTTTATTAATATTTCTGAACCAACCTTACCTAAATCACCTGTAATTATTTTATCAAAATCATCGGGCTTACATTCAAGGTCTTCCAAAGCCTGAAAAATAACATCTGCCGCAGCAGGTGCCATGCATGCTCCCATATTCATGCTATCCCTTACACCGTAATCTACAATTTTTCCTGTTGTGATTGATGTGATATGAGGATATTGGTTCATGGGCTGTTCCTTGCTTGTGGCAGATACAATAAATGCACCACTACCGGTTACTGTCCAGGTGGCACTTAGAGGTCGTTGATTACCATACTCTAAAGGAAAACGGAATTGCTTTTCTGCACTACCATAATGGCTACTTGTTACTGCAATTACATTCTTGGCATAGCCCGCGGCAACTGTCATGGCTGCAAGACTTAATGATTCTCCGCAGGTTGAACATGCTCCATATAGTCCAAACACTGGTATATCGAAATCCTTAACACCGAAGGTTGTACCGATAAGCTGTCCTAATAAATCGCCACCGAAGATATAACGTATATCTTCTTTGGTTAAACCTGATTTTGTGATTGCAGTTTGTACAGCTCTTCGAACCATTTCAGATTCTCCAAGCTCCCAGGAATCTTGTCCGAAGGTTGGGTCTTGCTCTATTTGGTCAAAATAAGAGGAGAGGGGACCTTCACCTTCCATTTGACCAACAATAGATGCACTGCTTAAAATTGCCGGTGGATTATTGAATTTGATGCTTTGTTTACCTATGATTTCTTTGTTCATATAAAACTCCTTATATTATATTAATGCTAAGCAAAAACCAATAAATTAGTCCTAGAATCCAACTAGTTAGGATTCCAAATAAAATAACAGGTCCGGCAATGGTGAAAATTTTAACACCTTTTCCAAAAACCTCTCCTTCTTTTTGGTATTCAATAGTTGGGGCAGCGACAGAATTGGCAAAGCCTGTTATAGGAACAAGAGCGCCAGCACCACCGAATTTTGCGATTTTTTTGTATAAATTAAGACCAGTTAATAAAACACTACAAAGTATTAAAATTATAGATGTATAACTGCTTGCGTCATCTTTGTTAAAATCATAGTTGGATACGAGTAAATTGTTTATAAATTGTCCAAATGTACATATTAAACCACCTATAAGAAAAGCGTTTACACAATTTTTAAAGCAACTGTGTTTTGGGGTTACTGCCTCCACATACTTGTTGTATTCTTCATCGTTTTGAGTTGTATTCATATATAATCACCTTCCTTAAAAATATATTAGCTGTAGTGCCGAACCAAGAGCCTTGCCCAATGATGCGGCAATAAGAATATATGGTAATCCTTTTCGAAGCTTAAATCTTCGTGACAGGATGGGAAACACCTTTAGAGTTTCAGCTAAGGCTCCTGCAAGACAACCTGTAAATATACCTCCCATAAGACTAAATATGAAAAGTCCAAGTAGTCCTAAGGGGATACTTATATCTAAAAGCCATATAATGTTTCCTAAAGTTACACCAATGATAATACAATTTTCGATTCCTCTGTAATGTTTGACGGCTTTGTATTTTTCTGATAGTCGTTCAAAAACTCCTAAAAGAGTGATGAATGCCACATATCCTGCGGCAATTGCTCCACCTGCGCATCCACAAAATAACATATAAAGACTTGTTCTAATCCACATCTATGGTTTTGTCCTTTCTGCTGCTATCAACAACTATACATTTGTTTACATCCTGCTCGTACAACCTCATTTGAACCTGAAGTGGTGTTGGGTCATCAGTTTTTTTGTTGTTAATTCCATGATTAAAAAATATTATCATGCCTATGCAGAGTCCAACTGAATATGCAAGAATTCCGAGAAGAGGTCCAATCTGTCCCGTGGTATTTGTTTGACCTGTAAATATAGTGTAAAGGTCTAACATAAGATTTTTGATGCCTGCGTCTCCGTTGTAGGACATAATGGAAAAGGCTGTTCCGAAGAAAGCAAGTAGTAATAGTGCAAAGGCCTTTATTTTTCCTGTTAATTTTTTTGTATAACTTAGATTTCTGTAATATACAATGGTTTCAGGGGAACCTATGGCTTCAACAGAAATCTCGGGATATTTTTTGCCAATTAATTCAATCAATTTTAAGACGGTTATAACTGCCTGATCCTGCTCAGTATCATTAAATGTGATTACAGGAAGACTTGAAACAGTGTTTTGTATGTTTCTGTCGCTACATAAAACTTTGGCTATATCTTTTATAGTTACCTTTCTGGATGGAACCATGGTACTTTGCCCAAGTGAAATATAAATAGTGGTATTGCACATAGTAATATTCTGCCTTTACAATTTTTTAATAGTATTACAAATTATTGATAATTTATTCTCTATTATTGGGTTTCAAATTCTTGTGTGATAAGGCAAAACATGGTAATATATAGTGGAGTATGTTTATGGATTAATAGGAGAGAATAACATGGGTTTAACAGAGATTAGAAAAGAGATAAATCTTATAGACGACAACATGAAAAAATCGTTTGATAACAGACTAAATTGTTCTCTTGAAGTTGCTAAAGTTAAGATGCAGGATAATGATGATATATATAAACCTGCTAGAGAGATAGAAATTTGTGAAAGATTTTCTGGTGAAGAAAGTTATCTTTTATTCATAAAAAAGGTTATGCAAATTAGCCGAAAATTCCAGTACAAAACATTTATTGACAATAATAAAATCCATGAGGATTTTGAAAAATATATGAATGAACACTACAGCAGTGTTTTTTCTAAGGGAGGAATACTTGATATAAACTTGGAAGCAGACCCAAACTCCCTAGAAGGTTTAAATACTCATGATATTTTATCTGTAATAGCGGATACTAAGCTTAGTATACTTAAGCTTGATATGGATGGAACATCCAACAGGTTAAAGGTATCCTTAGATGTTCCTGATGATGAGGAAGCAAAAAAAGAAGCAAAGATACTTACATACATGTTGTATAAAGAAACTATTAGAAGATAAATAAAAGGAGGAATTATGGTTATATTAAATGGTCATGTGTTAGACCCCGAAACAGATTTGCACGAATTGGCAGATGTAGAAGTGTGTCAGGATAGAATAAAAAAGATATATGTAAAGAGTAAAGGTGAAGCTTACGTAGCTTCTGGTGATGAGGATGTTATAGATGCACAGGGTAAATATGTAATGCCTGGTTTTATTGATTTACATGTGCATTTTAGAGACCCGGGCTTCACCTATAAGGAGGATATATGTACAGGTTCTAAGTCTGCAGCAGCAGGTGGTGTAACTACTGTATGTACTATGCCAAATACTAAGCCTGTTGTAGATTCAGTGGAGACTTTAACTGAAATTTATAAAAAAGCTGATGAAGAAGCTATTGTAAGAGTAAAACAGCTTTCTGCAATCACAAAGGGTATGAATAACGAAGAACTTGTAGATATGAAGGCTATGCACCAGGCCGGAGCAGTTGCTTTTTCTGAAGATGGTAAGAGTGTAATGGACATTAATCTTTATCGCGAGGCTATGAAGCAGGCTGCAGAGCTTGGGGCGATTGTTATGGCTCATTGTGAGGATAAGAATTTAGTTGGTAAGGGTGTTTTAAATGAAGGTGTTGCTTCTGAGAAATACAATGTGCCAGGTATTCCTAATTCTGTAGAGGATGTAATTACAGCTAGAGATATTTTTCTTGCTCATGAAGCAGGAACAAAGCTTCATCTGTGTCATTGCTCTACTAAGGGTACTGTCGAGCTTATGCGTATGGCAAAGAGACTTGGGGCAAATGTTACAGCAGAGGTTTGTCCGCACCATTTTACTCTTACAGACGCAGATATCACATCTGCAGATAGCAACTACAAAATGAATCCACCACTTAGAACAGAGGAAGATGTAAGGGCATTGATAGAAGGTCTTGTAGATGGAACAATGGATGTTATATCAACAGACCATGCTCCACATTCGGATGAGGAGAAGGCTAAATATTTTGACGAGGCTCCTTTTGGAATAGTGGGACTTGAAACATCTGCTGCACTTACTTATACAGCTCTTGTTGATACAGGCCTTATGGATATTATGGATATGGCTAAGAAGATGAGCTACAATCCGGCAAAGGTACTTGGAATAGAGAATGATTTCGGCAAGATTACAGAGGGAGCTAAGGCTGATTTGGTATTGTTCGATGCAAATAATGAATGGGAGGTTGATTCCTCAAAATTCTTTTCAAAGGGACATAATACACCATATAACGGCAAGGTGCTTAAGGGAAGAGTTACCCATACCTTTGTTGATGGTAAGCTTGTTTACCAACTGTAATTTACATTAAACTAGACAAAATAAAAAACATAAATATTTAATAGATGGAGGACTAAAAAATGATTAACACACTTATTAAGAAAATTCAGGAGACAAACGCACCAATAGTAGTAGGACTTGACCCTATGATGAATTATATTCCTAAGCATATTCAGGATGCTGCATTTGCTGAATATGGAGAAACTTTAAAGGGAGCTGCAGAGGCAATATGGGTATATAACAAGGGTATTATAGATGCAACATATGACCTTATTCCTGCAGTAAAACCACAGATTGCTATGTATGAACAGTTTGGTATAGAGGGTCTTATTGCATTCCACAAAACTTGTGCATATGCAAAAGAAAAAGGCTTAGTTGTTATTGGTGATATTAAGAGAGGCGATATTGGTTCAACATCAACTGCATACGCAGTAGGTCATTTGGGACAGGTTCAGGTTGGTAGCAAGAAATATTCTGGCTTTGATGAGGATTTTGTTACTGTTAACCCATATCTTGGAACAGATGGAGTTAAGCCTTTTGTGGATGTATGTAAGGAAGAAAATAAGGGTATTTTCGTTCTTGTTAAGACTTCAAATCCTTCATCTGGTGAGTTCCAGGATCAGCTTGTTGACGGAAGACCACTTTATGAACTTGTAGCTGAAAAGGTAGTTGAGTGGGGTGATGAGTGTATGGGTGATAAGTACAGTAATGTGGGATGCGTTGTTGGAGCTACATATCCTGAGATGGGTAAGGTTCTTCGTAAGCTTATGCCTAACACTTATATTCTTGTACCTGGCTATGGAGCACAGGGTGGTAAGGCAGAGGATTTAGTTCATTACTTCAACGAAGATGGACTTGGTGCTATTGTTAACTCGTCAAGAGGTATCATTGCTGCATATAAGCAGGAAAAATATGCTGAGTTTGGTGAGGAAAGATATGCTGAAGCCAGCCGTCAGGCAGTAATAGACATGATTGAAGATATAAATGGTGCTTTAGCTAACAAGTAAAAACTAGTCAAAATAAAATATAAAAATGAGGGATTGTATATGGGCAAAATAAAAATGAAAGCTAATATAATCAGACAGGAGATGATAGGAACAGACATTTTCTCTATGATTATTGAGGCGAAGGATATTGCAGTTCAGGCAAAGCCAGGACAGTTTGTAGACCTTTATTCGTCAGATGGAAGTAAGCTTCTTCCAAGACCTATAAGTTTATGTGAGATTGACAAAGAGGCAGGTACATTAAGACTTGTATATAGAGTAGCTGGCAAGGGTACATTGGAGTTTTCGAAGCTTACATCTGAACATTCAATAGATGTTTTAGGTCCTCTTGGCAATGGATTTAATTTAGAAGATGGGAAAGCAATTCTTATCGGTGGAGGTATTGGTATTCCTCCTATGTTACAGCTTGCTAAGGAACTTAATTGTGAGAAATCTATTGTATTAGGTTATAGAGATGAAGAGTTTTTAGTCTCAGAATTCAAACCATATGGTGAAGTATATATGTCAAGCGATAATGGTGCTTTCGGTGTAAAAGGTACTGTTATGGATGCAATAAAGGAATATGGTATTGAGGGAACTCACATTTATGCATGTGGGCCAACTCCTATGCTTCGTGCAATTCAGCAATATGCACTGGAGAATGGAATAAGAGCACAGCTTTCTCTTGAGGAAAGAATGGCTTGTGGTGTGGGCGCATGTCTTGCATGTGTTTGCAAATCAAAGGAAATAGATGACCACTCAAAGGTACATAATAAGAGAGTATGCAAGGATGGTCCTGTATTTTACGCTGAGGAGGTGGAGTTATAATGAATACTAAGGTTAATATAGCTGGTGTTGAGCTAAAAAATCCTATAACTGTTGCCTCAGGAACATTTGGTTCAGGAATGGAATACGATGAATTTGTTAATCTTGATTTGCTTGGAGCTGTTACAACAAAGGGTGTAGCAAATGTTCCATGGCCAGGTAATCCAACTCCACGTATAGCAGAGACATACGGTGGAATGATGAATGCTATTGGACTTCAGAATCCTGGAATAAATACATTTATTGAAAGAGATATTCCTTTCCTCAAAACTAAGGACACTAAGATTATTGTAAATGTGTGTGGAAAGAGCACAGAGGATTACTTAGAGGTTGTTGAAAGATTAGGGGATACTGACATAGACCTTATGGAGATTAATGTTTCATGTCCTAATGTTAAGGAAGGTGGAATTGCATTTGGTCAGGATCCAAAGGCACTTTATGAAATAACTAAGGCAATAAAAGCTAAGGCAAAGCAGCCTATCATTATGAAACTCAGTCCTAATGTTACAGATATAACAGAAATGGCTAAAGCAGCTGAGGCAGCTGGTACAGATGCCCTTTCTCTTATCAATACATTAACAGGTATGAAAATAGATGTTAATCGTCGTACCTTTGCAGTTGCCAACAAGACGGCGGGAGTTTCAGGACCTGCTATTAAGCCTATTGCAGTTCGTATGGTATATCAGGTGGCAAATGCAGTTAAGCTTCCTATTATTGGAATGGGAGGAGTTATGTGTGCAGAGGACGCTTTGGAATTTATTATGGCGGGAGCGTCTGCTGTGGCAGTGGGAACAGCTAATTTCCACAATCCTTATGCTACAACTGAAATCATTAAGGGCATTGAGGATTATATGATTAAGAATAATGTTGAAGATATTAACCAGCTTATAGGCTGCGTTAAATAAAAGTCAGGAATTTTTATGGGCATATTTAAGAAGAGAAGATATTATTTTACCGATTCATCCTTTGCATCGGACACTATAATTTCATATGTGTTAGGTGGAATAGCGTTGGCTATAGAATTGACAGGGATAATTGTATCTATCGCCACCAAAGGTAATGTTCCCTTAATATTTGGAACCTTGTATGTGTGTGCCATGGTGCTTGCACTTGTAGGCGAGATATTCGCCTATCTTGGAAACAAGGCACAGGAAGGTGGAGTTAAAGGGAAAAGAATATCTATTATACTCAACATAGTTGCGTTATTGCTACCAATATTGATTATTTTTGTATAAGTTTTAAGAATATAAAAAGAGAGCGACAGATATGAATGAAAGACTAAAACAACAGATGGAATTCATTTTAGAGGTAGACAAGCTTAAAAAGATAGGAAGACAAAGCTATCTTTCAGATGCATCTAGAAAGGAAAATGATGCGGAGCACAGCTGGCACCTTGCACTTATGGCCGTACTTTTGTCGGAGTATGCCAATGAAAATGTGGATGTGCTTAAGGTTGTTACCATGGTGCTTATACACGATATAGTGGAAATAGATGCAGGTGATACATATGCCTATGATGCAGCTGGTAACGAGAGCAAACGCCAGAGAGAAGAAGCTGCGGCAGACAGAATTTTTAATATTTTGCCAAAGGAACAGGCTGAAAAAATGAGAGCCCTGTGGGAAGAGTTTGAAGAATGTAATACTTCGGAGGCAAGGTTTGCCAGAGCTCTCGACAATGTGCAACCGGTTATGCTGAATGATGCTACAGATGGCAAGGCGTGGAGGGAGCATGAGGTAGAACTTAATCAGGTTCAAAAAAGAAATGAAAAGACGAAAACAGGCTCACAAGAATTGTGGGAATATGTAACTAATCTTTTTTATGAAAATGTAAAAAAGGGAAATATAATAGATAAGTAATAAAATTTATTTATCCGGAGGCAGTAAATGGAGTTTTTGGAAACTGATGTATGCGAAAGAATAGAGCTTTCGTTGGAACGTATAGAAGAAATAAAGGAAGAAGATTTTACTCTTGCAAAGAGTAATCCTATGTTTTCAAATATAAAGGATTACTTTGACAAAGTGTCAGATTTTATTCTCTATGTATACGATGTTATGAATATCAAAAATAATCAGGATTTATCTCTTGATATCCTTGAGAATATAAATCTAAAACTTTATGAGGACATTCTTGGGGATAATTATGACATAAGCTATGGTAATCCAGATTATGCAGTGTCAAGTCTTGGTGAAGAATACGGAGCAATTTTAAGCTTTTTATATACAGAGATAAGAAGTATTATCTCTTATGCGTACGAAGGTAAAAAACTTCTTGTTGCCGCAACTATGGAGCTTTTTTTAGAGATATATAATATGTTTTCTTCAGGAGAGAAGCCTAACATAAAATATATAAAAGAAGCTATTTATTATCATATGTATGATTATGCAGATGTACTTGTGGCAGATAGAATATTAGAAACTATAAGTCCTGAGTATACATTTGCAACAGATATAATTATGAATAGTGATTTAGAGGATTTAAGATACCTCTATTCCTATGGTGAATATATTGGTGATAATGAGATAAGAACAGCTAAGTTTCTTAACAAATTACCGGAATCCGAGGTTAAAGCCATGGCTGCGACCTATGTTAATGGTTTTATCAAGGGCTTTGAAACAATGAGAATTGATTTAAAGCCGAAGAAGACTGTTAACATTCGCTATTCTATAGGGCAGGAGAGAATGGTTAAGTATGCTATAGACATGTTTAGGTCAAATGGTTTGGAGCCTATAATATTCAGATATCCTGTAAGTAGAATAAACAGAAAGCTTACAATTAGAACTGGATATGTTGCTACCCCTGCTAACAAGCAGTATGAGTACGATCACAGAATGGATGAAGCTATATTTTATGACAGAGCCTTCATGGAGAGAAAGCTGGAGGTTATTGCAGACACCTATGAGAAGAATAAAGAACTTGCTATTACCTATGCGGGTCCTGCTGTTATAGAAACATTTGGAGAAAATCCATTTAATCCAATCATAAAAGAAAGCACAATAAAACTAAGTGACAAACAACAGAAAATGTCTGTTGAGTATACTGGTAAATCAGCTGAAATCACCAATAAATATATACCTAGAGATAAGTATAGCTTTACAATTATCGCTTATCCTATTCCTGAAATTGGAGACAACTTTGAAGAAATATTTGCTGAAATTGTAAAGGTAAATACTTTGGATAATGAGCTTTACAAGAGCATACAGCAAAGTATTATAGATGAACTTGACAAGGCCACCTATGTTCATGTGGTGGGAAAGGCTCATAATAAAACAGATATAAAGGTTGTTCTTCATCATATTAATCAAGACAAAGAAACTAATTTTGAAAATTGTCTTGCTGATGTGAATATACCTGTAGGAGAGGTTTTTACATCTCCGGTTTTAACAGGCACAGATGGTGTCCTTAATGTTAGTCATGTTTATTTGAACGAGCTTAAATATACTGACTTATTTATAGAATTTGAAAACGGAAAAATTAAATCTTATTCTTGTAAAAATTTTGATGATGAGGATAAGAATAAGGCCTTTATTAAAGAAAATCTTATGTTTAATCATGAGACCTTGCCTATAGGAGAGTTTGCTATAGGTACTAATACAACAGCCTATGTTATGGCTCACAAATATGATATTTTATATAAACTGCCTATTCTCATAGTTGAAAAAATGGGACCTCATTTTGCGGTAGGTGATACATGCTATAGCTATAGCGAGGATAGCAGATTGTACAATCCAGATGGCAAGGAAATTGTGGCTAAAGATAACGAATGCTCTCTTCTTAGAAAATCTGAAAATCAGGAAGAAAAATCAAAGGCGTATTTTAATTGTCATACAGATATCACCATTCCGTATGAGGAAATTGGTGGAATATATTCAGTTCATTCAGATGGTACTAAAGTCGCAATTATAGAAAATGGAAGATTCGTTCTTTCGGGAACAGAGAAGCTTAATGAACCATTTACAAGTTAATATTAAATTTAGGAGGAAATAAATGAGTACAAAAAAGATGTCTACCGTTATATCGGATAACTTACCGGTATATGAAGAGAAAACAAAAATCCCCTTTGGCAGACACCTGATTTTAGGAATGTTGGCAGGTGCATTTATTGCTATAGGTGCATCAAGCAGTATGGCAGCAATCTATAATATTACTGATCCAGGTCTTGCTAAGGTACTTGCAGGTGCAATATTCCCTGTTGGACTTATTTTTGTAGTAATGATAGGTGGTGAGCTTTTCACTGGTAACTGTCTTCTTATGTTTGGTATATTGGAAAAGCGTGTCAAAAAAAGAAGAGTAACGGCTGCGCTTACAGGAGTTTTCTTTGCAAATATGTTAGGTGCGCTTTTGATAGTGATTTTAGTAAATCAATGTGGCCAACTTGATTTTGGTGGTGGAGCATTAGGAGCAACTGTAATACAGACTGCATATAATAAACTTAATATACCTTTTGGAAGAGCATTATGCTCTGGAATTTTATGTAACATATTAGTTTGTCTTGCGGTGCTTATGGCAGGTACAGCCCATGATGTTATTGGCAAGATTTTTGCTATATTTTTTCCTATACTTGCATTTGTTATAGGTGGATATGAGCACTGTGTTGCCAATATGTATTACATACCCGCAGGGCTTCTTGCCAAGGAGAATGAGGCATATTATCAAGCCGCAATTGATATGGGAATGACAGCTGCTCAGATTGAATCTATGAGTATAAAGGGCTATGTTTTAGATAATCTTGTGCCTGTAACAATTGGAAATATAATTGGTGGTATGTTCCTTGTAGCACTTCCACTTTATTTCGTAAGTAAGCAGGCTATAAAAGCGGAAGCGAAACAAAAGCATTTTAAATAAAGATGTTGTAACTATAGATGTTGTGCATACTGCATGAAAGGTGGGATGTTATGGCTAAAAGAGTTATTTGGATTGTGCTAGATAGTGTTGGTGCAGGGTATTTGCCTGATGCAGACAAATTTGGAGATATGGGCTCTGACACTATAGGGCATATACTTGACAACTATCCGGACACAAAAATACCTAATATGAGAAGACTTGGTTTAGGTAAAATATCTGGAACATCATTTTATGACAAAGAAGAACCTAAGGCTATAGGTTGCTATGGAAAATCAAAGGAAATGTCTTGCGGTAAAGATACTACTACAGGACATTGGGAAATGATAGGTATATATACTAAGAATCCCTTCCCAACATATCCAGATGGGTTTCCAGATGAAATTATAGACAGGTTTATAGAAGAAACTGGATGTGGTGGTATTTATGGAAATAAGGTTGCATCTGGAGTGACTATTATTGAAGAATACGGCGAAGAACACATGGAAACAGGATATCCTATTGTTTATACATCTGCGGATTCGGTTTATCAGATAGCTGCATCCGAGGAGAAGGTGGGACTTGATAATCTGTACAATATGTGTCGAGTAGCAAGAAATATGCTTCAGGGTGAACACGGAGTGGGAAGAGTTATAGCCAGACCTTTTGTAAGAAAAGGAGACGGTTTTGAAAGAACCTCTAACAGAAGAGATTATGCCTTATCACCCTCTGAAAATAACATCTTAAATCGTATTAAAAATGCGGGTCTTACTGTTGCAGCTGTAGGTAAGATAAGCGATATATTTAATGGTGTTGGAATATCCTGTGAGGTTCATACAACCAGCAATGCAGATGGGATGCTAAAGACAGAGGAATATATGAAGTCTGTCGACAGTGGACTTATATTTACTAATCTTGTAGATTTTGATATGAAGTTTGGCCACAGAAGAGATGTTCTTGGATATAAGAATGCATTAGAAGAATTTGATTTGTGGTTAGGAAACTTTATGGAAACTCTTACAGATGAAGATTTGCTTGTGATAAATGCTGATCACGGATGCGACCCAACCTATAAAGGAACTGATCATACAAGAGAGCATGTGCCTGTTCTCATATATGGAAAGAATATTAAACAAGATGTTGATTTGGGTACTCTGGAGTCCTTTGCTGATATAGGAAAAACCATAGAGGATTACCTTCTTGGAGAGACTTATAAAGAGGATGGGAACATAGGTAAAAGCTTTTTGGCTAGTATAGTCTAGCTTAATCAGAAAGGCCTGGTGGCATATATGAGAATGTACGATTTGATTATGAAAAAAAGAAACGGAGGAGCTCATACAGAGGAGGAAATCCGTTTTATAGTTGAAGGATTTACAAAAGGTGAAATACCGGATTACCAGATGTCTGCATGGCTTATGGCCGTGTACTACAATGGTATGACCAAGGAGGAAACTACGCAGCTCACTATATCCATGGCTGACAGTGGTGACCGTCTTGATTTATCCGCCATAGAAGGAATAAAGGTTGATAAGCACAGTACAGGTGGTGTTGGTGATAAGACAACCTTTATTGTGGCTCCTATCCTTGCATCTCTTGGAGTTCCTATAGCTAAAATGAGTGGAAGAGGTTTGGGGCATACAGGAGGAACCATAGATAAGCTTGAGAGTATAGATGGTTTTAATGTATCAATTCCAGAAGATGAATTTATTAATAATGTAAATTCCATAAAACTTTCTTTGGTTGGACAAACAGGAAATCTGGCACCTGCTGATAAGAAAATATATGCTCTTAGAGATGTTACTGCTACGGTTGATAGCCTTCCTCTTATTGCATCAAGCATTATGAGCAAGAAGCTTGCAGCGGGAGCAGATGTAATAGTTCTCGATGTAAAATGTGGCTCAGGAGCATTTATGAAGAATCCTGATGACGCAAAGGCTTTGGCTAAAACCATGGTAGATATTGGAAATATGGCAGGTAGAAAAACATATGCTATTATTACTGATATGAACGAGCCTCTTGGATGTAAGGTTGGAAATGCTTTAGAGGTTGTTGAAGCTGTACAGGTTTTAGGAATAAAGAATGTACAAAGTGTGTTGGATATTAAACAAGGTTTATTAGAAGATGATAACTTTGGATATGGAATAAAAAGACTCCTAGAAGTGTCTTTATATCTGGCTTCATACATGCTTATTGGCGGTGGGGGAGCAGATGATTTTGAAGAAGCTAAAAGAAAATGTATTGAGGCCATAGAAAGTGGCTTAGCATTAAAAAAACTGGCTGAATTTGTTGAAGCACAGGGTGGTAATAAGGAATATATTTATGATGTGGACAAACTTCCTAAGGCAAAGTATATTGTTCCGGTTTCATTTGGAAAGGAGGGCTATATTGCCTCATGTAATACAAGTGAGGTAGGTATGGTTAGTCTTATACTTGGCGGAGGAAGAGCTACTAAGGAAAGCGAAATCGATTTAGCTGTGGGAATAGATATTAGAAAACATATTGGGGACAAGGTTTCCTCAGATGAGGTTTTTGCATATATCCATTCAAACAACGAATCTGTTATAGAAGAGGCAAGAAAAAGACTTCTTGGTGCTTATACCCTCAGTGATAAAAAACAAGCAGCAGAAGCTGTAATTAAAGATGTAATAAAATAAACATAAAGGAAGGTAAGAAAATGAGAGTTGCAATTGTTATGGGTTCAACTAGTGATTTACCAAAGATTGAACCAGCTGTGGAAATTTTAAAAGAATATGGAGTAACTGTAGATGTTAGATGTCTTTCAGCGCATCGTGCTCATGTAGGTCTTTCGGCATTTATTGATGAGGCAAATAAAAATGGAACAGAGGTTATTATTGCTGCGGCAGGTATGGCAGCAGCGTTACCTGGTGTTGTTGCTTCACAGACAGTTATACCTGTAATAGGTGTGCCTATTTCTGGTTCAGTATTAGATGGCGTAGATGCACTTATGTCTATAGTTCAGATGCCACCTGGAATTCCAGTTGCCACAGTTGCCATAAATGGTGGTAAAAATGCAGCATATCTTGCTTTACAGATTATTGGTGTAAAGCATGGGGAGGTAAGAGAAAAGCTTCTTGCTCACAGAGTTGAGATGGAGGAAGCAGCTATGACTGCAAATGAAGAAGTTATAGCAAAATTTAAATAAAACATATTTATTATAGTTTTATTCATGTAATGACCTAATTTGCATGACAAATCAGTTTATCGTCAATTTTTGGAGTTGATGATAAAATGTAAATAATGTATAATGAAGTCACTTGATGATAATCAAGAAAGTACATATGTGATTATAATTTAGGAGGTATTTATAAATGGGAATTATTGCAAGATTTAAGGACATTATGGCAGCTAACATCAATGCTCTTCTTGATAAGGCTGAGGATCCAGAGAAGATGATTGACCAGACTATGCGTAATCTTACTAAGGATTTAGGCGAAGTTAAGAAGGAAACTGCTGCTGTTATGGCTGATGAGAACAGATGTAAGAGAGAGTTAGAGGAGTGTAATGCAGAGATTGCTAAGATGCAGACTTATGCAGAGAAGGCTCTTTTAGCTGGCAATGAAGCTGATGCTATGAAGTTCCTTGATCAGAAGAATATACTTACAGCTAAGCAGACAAGCTTACAGCAGACTTATGATGTAGCAGCTGCAAACGCTATGAAGATGAGACAGATGCATGATAAGCTTGTTAAGGACATTAACGAACTTAACTCAAGAAGAGATGCAATCAAGGCTAAGATGAAGGTTGCTAAGACTCAGAACAGACTCAATGAGCTTAATTCATCTATTACAGATACATCAGGAAGCATCAGTGCTTTCGAACGTATGGAAGCTAAGGCGAATGCAATGCTTGACCAGGCAAATGCAATGACTGAGCTTAATGGTACAATTGAAGAAGGTAGCGTAGATACTTTGGCAGCTAAGTATGACGCAGCTCCTGACGCAGCAGTACAGAGCGAGTTAGCAGCTCTTAAAGAGAAGTTAGGACTTCAGTAATTGAAGGGATTAAATGATAAACAACTAGAGGCCTGTTGTTATACCGACGGGCCTCTTCTTATTCTTGCGGGAGCAGGCTCTGGTAAAACCAGAGTTATAACTCACCGTATTGCGTATCTCATAGATGAATTGTCAGTTAATCCATATAACATTTTGGCAATTACATTTACCAATAAAGCTGCCAAGGAGATGCGAGAGAGAGTAGATAACATAGTTGGATTTGGTGCAGAGAGTGTTTGGGTAAGCACATTCCATTCTATGTGCGTTAGAATTTTAAGAAAACATATTGAGTGTCTTGGTGGAACCAAGGACTTTACTATTTATGATACGGATGAGCAGAAGGTAGTTATAAGAGAAGTACTCAAATATTTAAGTTTAGACCCTAAGTTATATCCTGAGAAGGCAATGCTTGCAGCTATTTCAAAAGCTAAAGAAGAGTACATGTCACCGGATGATTACGAAAAGGTTAATGCCACAAGCTTTCGTGACCAGCAGATAGCCAAGGTATATAGGGAGTATCAAAAAAGACTGAGGAGTAATAATGCGTTTGATTTTGATGACCTTATTTATCAGACTATTTTTTTATTTGAGACAAATCCTGATGTTTTAGCCGAGTATCAGGAGAGATTTAAATATATAATGGTGGATGAGTATCAGGATACTAACCATACTCAGTTTGTTCTTGTAAAAATGCTTGCATCAAAATATAGAAATCTTTGTGTTGTTGGTGATGACGACCAAAGTATATATAAATTTAGAGGAGCAAACATTTATAATATCCTTAATTTTGAACAGGAATATCCTGATGCTAAGGTTGTAAAGCTGGAGCAGAATTATCGTTCAACAGCTAATATCCTTAATGCTGCAAACGGTGTCATAGCTAACAACGAGGGAAGAAAAGATAAAACTCTTTGGACTAATCAGGAAGACGGAGAACTCATTAAGTTTACCAAGTATAGTGACGAGTACGATGAGGGAAGGGGTATTGTATCTAAGATTAAGTCAATTCACAGAGAAAATGTAAGCTTTGATGATATTGCAATTCTCTATAGAACTAATGCTCAGTCCAGAGTTATAGAAGAAAAACTTATATACGAAAATATTCCATACAAAATATATGGTGGGCTTAACTTTTATTCACGTAAAGAGGTTAAGGATGTTGTTTCTTACTTAAAGGCACTTGCTAATCCTAGTGATGATCAGGCAATCAAGCGTATTATTAATGTTCCTAAAAGAGGAATAGGTGATACATCTATTAATAAGGTGACTGATTTCGCTAGTGATAATGATATGAATTTTTATGATGCACTTCTTGATATTGAGGAAGTTCCAGGTATGGCAAGAGCTGCTGATAAAATAAAAGGTTTCACAGATTTAATGGAAAGCTTTAGGGCTATGGTTTCTAACCCGGAATATATGTTATCTGAGATTTATGATGCTATATTAGACAAGACAGGATACATGGAGCAGCTAGTGACAGAAGGCACAGACGAGGCCAAGGCTCGTATTGAAAACATCAATGAACTTAAGAATAAGATTGTTATGTATGAGGAGGAAGCAGAGAATCCTAATCTTACAGAACTCCTTGAAGATATTGCTCTTGTAGCAGACACTGATGAGGAAGAAGAAGGTCCAAGTGCCAAGGTTACTCTTATGACCCTTCATAGTGCTAAAGGTCTTGAATTCCCATATGTATTTATGTGTGGTATGGAAGAAGGCCTTTTCCCTAGTAATATGTCCCTTAATTCAGAGGATCCAGATGCTGTAGAAGAGGAGAGAAGACTCTGTTATGTAGGTATAACAAGAGCTATGAAGGTTCTTTATATGTCTGCAGCAACTCAAAGAATGGTTCACGGAACAACTAACTATTCGGATATATCAAGATTTATCAAGGAAATTCCTAAGCATTATCTTGAGACAGAGGGTGTGATGGTATCTGCGCAGCCTAAAAAGGTTACAGGTGGCTTTAGCAATATTGGTTACGGTAGACCGAAGATGGCACAGAGTGATTATGCTAAAAATAATCCATACGCAAAAGCTACAAGTTCTAATCCATCGGCTAATCCAGGTTTTGGCAAAGCTTTCCCAATGGGAGGGGGAGCCTCATCTGATTACGCTGTTGGTGATGTGGTAAAGCATTTAAAATTTGGTAAGGGCACAGTAGTTAATGTTGTTCCGGCAGGAAGTGACAAGGAAATAACTGTTGATTTTGAGCGAGTAGGCGAGAAGAAAATGTTTGCTTCCTTGGTAAAAATGAAAAAACTGTAAAAAAAACTACATTGCTGTGGAAAAATAATCGAACATATGATATACTATATCCACATTATTTAATGTAATTTACATGACTATGTATGAAAGGGTGGTACGTAATATGAAAAAAGTTGATGAAGTAACATTAATTCAGGAAGACGAGTGCGTAGCAGAAGCTAAAAATGCATTTTTGTCAGTAGCTCTTATAGTTGGTATACTTACAATTATTGTTGGTATCTGCGTAGCAGTATATAAGTATCTCACACCTGATTATCTTGATGATTTCGATGATTATGATGATGACTTTGATGACAGCTTCTTTGATGAAGATGATGACGTTGAAGCAGAAGATAAGAAGGACGAGTAGTCTTGTTTTACCTTTAAATTTATATCCACAACACTAATTTAGTGTTGTGGATTTTTTTAGTGAAAAAATATTGTTATAGATTTATTTACCATATTAATTAGTATAAGCGGTGCAACTGCAACAGATGACAGTACAGATTTTGATAAAAAATTCAAAATTGAAAACAAGAGAATGCCATTTGACAACAGGTTAGAGCTTACAAAAGAATTTATTAACCAGGGAAATGAGAGTATAACTGGTACAGAATATACAGAACTTATTGAAGATGTTGAATTTGATATGTTTGACAGTGATGACAATAAGATTTCTGGCTTTGAATATAATCAGACCAGTAGTACATGGGTTATAGAACATCTTGAACCAGGTGAATATACAATCAAAGAGACTTCATACCCAGATGGTTATGTACCAGCAGGAGATGTTAAGGTAGTGGTTACTAAGACGGCTCCTGGAGAGACTGAAATAACCGCAAGCTATCAGGGAAGCTTGTTAGAAGATATGACAGTTTCTCAAGATAGTGCTAATATGGCTGAAATAGCAATAACTCTTAAGAACCATCAGACAGTAGATAACTATTTTGCTATTGATAAGAAATACATGGATGCTTTTGGCAACGAAATTGCAGATTCCACAGAGCTTGCAACATTGGTTGCTGATACAGAATTTGTTTACAGAGCATCAAATGCTACAACACAAACACCTATTCCTTATGATGAAACTACTGGCATGTATGTTTTAGAGGATTTGCAGACTGGAACATATATTATAACAGAAACAGCACCTGCAGATTTTGTAGTGCTTGCTCAAATTGAGCTTGAAGTTGCAACAGATGGAAGTATTAGTGTTACTTACGACGGCGATGCAAATGATATATCAGTTGCAAATGATCCAACTAAGGCAAATGCAACAGTACTTACAGCTTACAACTACCATAAGAGTACTAATGTAAACATTGGTAAGTATGACATTGTAAGTGGAGATGAACTTCCAGGCGCAGTTCTTACTATTACAGATGAGGATGGAAATGTAATAGATAAGTGGACTTCCTCAACAGGTGTTCATAAGATTTCTCTTGATTTGTTTGAAGCAGGAGAAGAGTATGTATTAACAGAAATAACTGCTCCATTTGGATACGAGATAGCAGAAAGTATTACATTTAAGTTGGATATCTATGGTAATGTATATGTTCTTGGTGAAGATGGCACATTTAAGATAGTAGATGACAACACAGTATCTATGTTTGATGCACATCGCTTTGTAAATATTACAAAGGTAGATATTACAAACGATAAAGAACTTCCAGGCGCAGAACTTATTGTTAAGGATGAAGATGGAAATGTGATTGATACGTGGATATCTACTACAGATAAACATCCAATCTCTATGAGCTTATTTGAACCTAACAAGGAATATACTTTAACAGAGGTTACTGCTCCTAATGGATATGAAATAGCTGAGACTATTACATTTAAATTAGATGAATCAGGAAATATTTATATTAAGGGTGAGGATGGTAACTTTACTAAGCTTACTGACGACAGTATTGTTATGAAGGATGCGCCGGTAGATAATTCAGTGCCAGAAGATGAGCCTGAACCGGAACCAACACCAGGGCCTGAGCCAACACCGGAACCACCTACAGATACATCATCGAGTGTAACAGATTCACCAGATACTGGTGATAATACAATGTTATTATTAATGATGGTATTAATGGTAATGTCCATTGGGGCAATGATGTTCTTTAGAAAGAAAAAATATAATTAATAAAAAGAAAAGGGTACTTCGTAATGAAGTGCCCTTTTTGATGTTGATGTGAGTTTCAAAAAAAGCTAAATAAAAAAACTTGACATTTGAAAAAAATGGTTCTATAATCCAAGTCAATTTAATATATTATATAAACCGATGAAGCGGAGATAACGGCAATGATGCCTTTACAGAGAGCCTGTGGTGCTGAGAAGCAGGTGAGAAACAAGTTGTCAAATGGACCGCTGAGGGCGCAGTCAAAAGTGATTAGATGCACCTAGTATTCTGCGACGTGTGGGCATACGTTAGTTGTCGGGGATATGTTGGTATCCTGCTAAGCGTACAGCAGCATAGCTGTAAATCAAGGTGGCACCGCGGATTGTGTGTACTTTTGTTTAAGTATCGTATTCGTCCTTGACAGATTCTATTATTCTGTCAAGGACGTTTTTTTATGTTTCTTTGATAAAAAAATTGATTTATCAGGAGGTGTTAAGCATGGTGCGAAAATTGTGGTGGCGCTTATGCGCGAGATAATATATGCAAAACAAAAAATTAGAATATGGAGGATAATACTATGATGTATAATAATATTGATTTTGATACTTACTTTAAAAACTATCCGGATGCGAAAGGATATTTTGGAAAATATGGTGGTTCTTATATCCCACCGGAATTACAGATAGCTATGAATGAAATTAGTGAGGCATATCAGACAATTTGTAAGTCAAGACAGTTTATATGTGAACTGAGGCGTATTCGTAAGGAGTTCCAGGGCAGACCTACGCCGATTTCTCATCTGGCTAGACTATCAGATAAGATTGGGACAGGAGTTCAACTTTATGTAAAACGAGAGGATTTGAACCACACTGGTGCGCATAAACTCAATCATTGTATGGGAGAAGTGCTGCTTGCTAAATACATGGGTAAGAAAAAGGTTATCGCAGAGACTGGAGCAGGTCAGCACGGTGTTGCGTTAGCAACAGCTGCAGCATATTTTGGATTGGAATGTGACATCTATATGGGAGCTGTAGATATAAAAAAACAGGCACCTAATGTAGCGAGAATGAAAATACTTGGTGCCAGAGTAATAGAGGTTACGGATGGATTGCAGAGCCTCAAAGAAGCAGTAGATGCAGCGTTTATGGCATATTGTAAAGAATATAAGGATGCTATCTATTGTATTGGGTCTGTTGTAGGGCCGCATCCGTTCCCTATGATGGTAAGAGATTTTCAGAGTGTAGTAGGAATTGAGGCAAGAGAACAGTTCTTAGAAATGACGGGAGAACTACCAGATGCGATTGTTGCCTGTGTGGGTGGAGGTTCTAATGCAATGGGATTATTTTCGGGATTTTTAAATGATCCTGTTGATATTTATGGGGTTGAGCCACTTGGAAGAGGAACTGCACTCGGTGACCATGCAGCAAGCCTTACTTATGGAGAAGAAGGTGTTATGCATGGATTTAACAGTATAATGTTAAAAGATGAAAAAGGGGAGCCAGCACCTGTATATTCCGTGGCAAGTGGTTTGGATTATCCATCATCAGGGCCGGAACATGCATTTTTACATGATCTTGGTAGAGTAAAATACGATGTGGTAAGTGATGATGAAACTATAGATGCTTTCTTTGAACTTTCACGAATGGAAGGCATTATTCCTGCAATTGAAAGTTCTCATGCAGTTGCTTACGGTGTGAAGTTAGCTAAGCAATTGGGTAAAGGTTCTATTCTTATAAATCTCTCAGGTAGAGGAGATAAGGATATGGATTATATTATTGAAAAATATGGGATAAGATAAATTTTAAGTTTTCTAAATACTTGAAATTACGCTAAAAGCAGAGTTAAGAACTCTGCTTTTAGCATTTTGCACGATATATTTGATAATGAGTTTCTTCCTGTTAAAATGATTGCCTTTAATATTAACTTAGATATCTTTTTTTGAAAAAACTATTGAAATTAATTTTTAATTCATTTAGGCTTATTATAGGACGTCCAAATAATATGATTTTTACTGCTTTACAGGAGGAAGTTTTGATGAAGAAAGTTTTAGATACTTATTCAAGTAAAAACGATATAAATATAAAACAGATTGTAGCCTATAAAGATAACATACTTGAAATTGAAGAGTATAAAGATGGTTTTAAAAAGGACGATACAATGAATGTAATGAGTGTCACAAAATCTGTAACAGCATTGCTGATAGGTATTGCCATTGACCAAGGTTTGATAAAAAGTGTAGACGACTTTGTGATGGACTATTACAAGGAAACTTACACTCCTAAAAGAGGAGAGCAAACTATATTTAAAGTTACAATTAAACATTTGCTTACAATGACAGCGCCCTATAAGGGAAAGAGCGAACCTTGGACAAAGGTTTGCACATCGGAAGATTGGACATTGACAACATTGGATGTTTTGGGTGGTCGCAAAGGTATCACTAATGAATTCAGATATCATACTCTCGGTGTTCAAATCCTTTTGGGAATTATCAGAATTACAAGTGGTATGAATGTGCTTGATTTTGCTAACGAATATCTTTTTAAACCTTTAGGAATTGTACCAAGAAGCAATGCAGGTTGTGAGAGCAAAGAAGACCAGTTTGAGTATTTAATGAATAAAAATGACCACGGAAAGGTTTGGTTTTTGGACCCGACAGGTATGCCAACTGCAGGTTGGGGATTATCTCTTTCTGCTTATGAAATGGCACAGATAGGTTTGATGGTGCTTAATAACGGAGTTTATAATAATACCCGTATTATAAGTGAGAATTGGATTGAAATGATGACAAAATCCTACATATCTACCGATGAGAAATTTGGAAATCAGGATTATGGTTTTTTGTGGTGGCTTCCTCACAGAACAAGAGAGGTAATTGCCGCTATTGGTGATGGTGGTAATATTATATATGTTGATAGAAAAAATCAAATTGTAGTAGCCATAACTGCACATTTTAAGCCTATGGTTTTTGACAGAGTAGAATATATTGAAAAAAACATTGTTGAAGCATTAACAGAGAGATAAATTTCAGTCTTACAGAGAGAT
The DNA here is from genome assembly GCA_015057525.1 of Lachnospiraceae bacterium. Taxonomy (GTDB): domain Bacteria; phylum Bacillota; class Clostridia; order Lachnospirales; family Lachnospiraceae; genus Coprococcus_C. Next base: position 61,124 of record SVEE01000013.1, read on the forward strand.
TGAAAGCAACATAAGATTATATGAAAGATTGGGATATAAAATTTTTAAAGAAGAAGCAGTATCTGAGGAACTGCAATTTGTATATTTGGAAAAGTGTTAGGAAGCTTTGGTTTTTTTTGATTGAAAGGATAATGAAAATGTATATATCAGATTACTGTGAAGTGAATTATGAGGAAAAGTACAATGTGGTTTTGGTGAAGTGGAAAAAGTTTTGTTGTAATCAGGATTATAGGAAACCATTAGAATATGCGTTGGATATTATTAAACAACATGAAAATTGTGATTATGTGGCGGATACAAGAAGTGGATTTGAAAATATTCCTGAAGATACTCAATGGGTGGCGGACTACTTTATGCCAATGGCAGTAGAATATGGATGTAAATGTATTTATT
>SVEE01000002.1 GCA_015057525.1 Lachnospiraceae bacterium
TAATCCATATTTTTTTGAGCCCTTTGCATATAATAGCGGATTACAGACAAATTTTCCTATAACCATGGCTAATTATGCATTTTATGATGAAGAAGATGTGAAGGATTATATTACATTACTTAATCAGGCTCCAGATTATTATCAGAAGTGTCTTGATTTTGAAAAAACAAAGTCAGAAAAAGGTTTATTTATGAAAGATTCCAATGCAGATATGGTTATCATGCAGTGTGAAGATTTCATTGCAGACCCAGAAAACAATCTGCTTATTGCTACATTTAACGATAGAATAGGTGATGTTCCGGGTATGACACCAGAAAAAATAGAGGATTATAAAAAGCAAAATTATGATGCAGTTATGAACTCTGTTATTCCTGCCTACGAAAATGTTATAGATACCTTTACAAGCCTAAAGGGTACAGGTACTAATGAAATGGGACTTGCCCACTATGAGGGTGGTAAGGAATATTACGAATATCTTCTTAAGAGTGTAGTTGGAACAGATAAAACTCCTGAGGAAATAATAGCAATGTTAGATGCAGAAATTGAAGCTGCAAAAGAAATTGATGAGCGTGCCATTAATGGTGAATATCCTGGTGTATCTTTTGAACAATCACCAGCTGATGAGGATGGTTATGTATGGACATGGTTTTTTAGTGATTCAACTATTAATAAAATGGATGATATAACTGATGAACTTTTATATTCTCCAGAAGAAGCTGTGGAAATTATAAGTGAAATGTGTCTTGATAAATTCCCAGAAGGTCCCGATGTAAATTACACAATATTAAATGTTCATAAATCTCTTGAGGATTCAGTAAGCCCTGCTTACTTTATGGTTCCGCCTCTGGATGGCTACGAAAATAATTATATTTACATTAATGGTGATACGTTACCGTTCTGGTATATAATAGGCCATGAGGGAATGCCTGGGCATATGTACCAGTTTACTTATTTTTTAGCAAGTGAGCCTGAACCTATGCGTTATATGATTAATCCTATGGGATATATAGAAGGTTGGGCAACTTATGCAGAGCTGTTATCTTATGGTTACTATGATAAATATTCTGGTGAAATAGGTTATACAGATTATTTACGAGACTTATCAAGAACTGATCTAATGGTGCTTGCCAGAATTGACATTGGTGTGAATTATGAGGGTTGGTCGTATGAAGAAGCAATTGAATATATGGAAAGCCATGAATGTCTAAATATTAATCTTGAATCCGCTTACGACTATGTTATTTCTGAACCAGCAAATTACCAAATGTATGTCACAGGTTTACTTGAGATGGAGGAACTTAAAACTTATGCACAAGAGGCTCTTGGAGATAAATTTGATGAGGTTGAATTCCATAAGGCAATACTTGATGCAGGTCCATGTCAATTTTCTATATTGAAGAAGGAAGTTGAAGAATATATAAATGAAAAAAATAATTCCAATTAAGTAGTTAATTTATATCCCTCCAATCTTCAAAGCCCAACAGGCTGCTATCGCTAGTAAGTAGGATATTCGTACAAACGAATAAAGTCTATTGATTAGTTAATAGAGATTTTATAGGTTCCTATACTTCCGTAATGGAGGTATAGGAACTTTTTTGTTTCAAGAGAATGGGAATAAAAGATAATCATTATGGGGTGTTAGGGTTAATGATGATGTTAGAATTATTGAAAAATATGTATGAGAGCTATATAATGATACTGATGAAAGTTTAAATTTGTAGGAGAGATAAGGAGGAGTGTTATTAATGAAAAAAATACATAAACTAGATTTGATATTACTAGTTGGAATTGGACTTATTGCAATAGTAAGTGCGCTTATCGATATTTTTTATGTTGTTGTTTTTCCTGTGTGCTCTTGTGCAAGTGTATTTTATGTTTCTTATCCTCTGTGGATTATGTTGCTCATATATTCTTCGATTAAATATAAAGATAAAGAAGAACAAGAAAGACCCCAATATGTCAAGTGGTTTATGTTGTTTCTTTTACCGATTTTACATATTGCGTTTGTTATAGTTGGCTTTATTATCGGTATTGGTTTGAAAAATTTGTTTCAGCTATAATTTTTACAGATGTTTAAAAAGAAACCAATAATTCAAGAAAGGTATAAGCTGGTGAACGATGATAACGTACTGCCAGAGGAGAATGTATACAAGGAAACGAAGGTTATGTATTAGGAGGTTTTATATAATGGAATACATTAAGATTACGAGTGAAAATATTGATAAAGAGCATATATGTTGTGCTATTTCTAACAACAATGATATTCAGGTATCTTCTAAAAAGGCATGGTTGTTAGAACGATTTGAGGATGGTTTGATTTTTCTAAAAAGTACAGAAAGAGGGAAGTGTTTTATTGAATATATTCCTGCTGAGAATGCATGGAATCCGATTTTGGCAGATGGATATATGCATATTAATTGTTTATGGGTAGCTGGTTCATTTAAAGGTCATGGTTATTCAACAGATTTATTAAATGCATGTATTGAAGATAGTAAAAGTAAAGGGAAAAAGGGGCTTTGCATTTTGGCAGCTGCGAAGAAAAAACCATTTTTAGCAGAACCTAAATTTTTGAAGTATAAAGGTTTTCGAGTTTGTGATGAGGCTGATAATGGTATTCAATTGTGGTATTTACCTTTTAGTGAAGATGTAGAGTTGCCAAAATTTAAAGAATGTGCAAAACAACCACACGTTGAAGAAAAAGGATATGTTTTGTATTATACCAATCAATGTCCATTCAATGCGAAATATGTTCCAGTGATTCAAGGTATTGCCAAAGAAAAATCTATACAATTTAAAGCCATTCATTTGAAGAGTAAAGAAGAAGCTCAAAATGCTCCTACACCAATTACAACATATGCACTGTTTTATAATGGTAATTACATTACTAATGAACAGATGAATGACAAAAGATTCTTGAAACTATTGGAAAAGTAAAATCTTGGAGTTGGTATTTTATCAATGAAGAAGATTTCTTCTAGGTGAGCTGACACCTTAAAAATCAGCTTATATGAAATTAAAAGATTGTCCTCTAGGGCAATCTTTTTTTTCAAGGTAAGATGAATAAAAGATAATCATCATGGAGTGATAGAGGATTATGATATTGTTAGAATTATTGAAAAATACGTAGGATATATATATAATAAAACCAAAGAAATTTATTAAAAAACACGAGGTAAAATAACGATTTGGAAACAGATAGATTAAAAATTATCAATGGTGACATGATGAAATATATAGCCATTATTCCTATGGCTATAGGACATTTTGTGAGTTATATGCAAACAGCCGGTGTGATAACAAATATGACCTGGTGGATGAATGTTCTTGCATATGGCTCATTGTTTGCACCTGTCATTTTTTTCTTCTTTATAACAGAAGGCTTTAAATACACACGTTCAAAAAAGAAATATGCGTTACGATTATTGATATTTGCAGTAATAACTCAATTTCCATATTGTCTTGCGAGTAATGGAACCCTTTTGACAAGTAAATTATTCTTAGATTTAAATGTAATATTTACCTTGTTTTTTGGACTTATCACATTAATGGCTTGGGAAAGTGGATGGAAGCTACACGTTAGAATTATCGCAGTTATATTTATAGATGTTTTGACCTGTGTGTTAGGCTGTGAGTGGATGATTTTTGGAGTATTGATTATATTGGGACTCCACATATTTAGGGATAATTCTAAGGCTCGGTTTATCTGGTTTTTTGTAAGTGTTTTTTGCTTGAATTTTATAATGAATGGGCTAGTTTTATCTATGACATTTTGGGTTGGATGGCTTATTCAAATGTTAGCTTATTTTTTGATGGTAAAATGTTATAACGGAAAACGTGGCAAACATCCCAATATTGCGAAGTGGTTTTTCTATATATTTTATCCATTACATTTTGTGATTATTTATATAGCACAGATAATTCTTGCTTGAACAATTCTCTTTTTTGTTTTTACCATTTGATTACTTTTTGATGTTATACTGATTAAGAGATGTTTTAGAAAGGAATGAAATACTGATGGCAAATATATTAGTAGTAGAGGATGATCGACATATTAGTGAGCTTGTAAAACGTAATTTAACCTTGGTAGGTCATACTTGTACCTGTTGTTATGATGGTTTAAGCGGTTTGGAAACATTACAAGGGCAGAGTTTTGATTTGATTCTTTTGGATGTAATGTTGCCAGGAGTGTCGGGATTCGATTTTATTACACAGGTATCAGGAACCCCAATTATATTTGTTACCGCAAAAGGTGAATTGGAGGATCGTCTCCACGGACTTTCACTAGGCGCCGAAGACTATATTGTAAAACCTTTTGAAATGCTTGAGTTGATTGCACGAATTAATGTTGTGTTGCGTCGTAGTGAGCGTGATGAGACGATACATATTGGTAACGTAGAAATAAATTTGAAGAAACGTGTAGCTATGAGTCAAGGCAAAGAAGTTGTTTTGACACCACAGGAATTTTCTTTGCTAGAAGTATTAATTATTAATAAGAACATAGCTCTTTCTAGAGATAAGCTTTTGGAGTTGGCATGGGGATATGATTATGTGGGCGACACTAAGACAGTGGATGTGCATATCCAGAAATTACGCAAAAAGCTTGGCTTAGAAAATGAAATACGAACTATTACAAAATTGGGATACCGTCTGGAAGTGTAGGAGGAATCACTGTGAAATTATGGCAGAAAGTATATTTGACTACAATGATATTGTTTGTCATGTTACTAAATATTGGTATATATGTTGTATTTGAATTAACTTATCAAAAGGATATTGCTACTGAACAAACTCAGGCTGAGGCACAGTATAATATATTGACTAGCAATTTGACTAGAAGTATAGATAGTATGTATAAGCAGGGGGATGTTACGGATGCAAAATTGCAAAAAGTTATAGAAAACTATGAAAATTATTATGATGATACTCTAGATTTAACTTTATGGCGTGGAGAAATAAGTGTATATCCAAAAGATGAGGAAGTATTAAGAGATTGGAATCCTATAGCTGGTAAAAATGAACTCATAATAGAAGGCAAAGATAATAAGATAATTACAATTCAAGGTACGCTGTATGAAGGTGATGAAATTCTTTTTTTACGTTGTGAAAAAAAATTAACAAAACTTGCACAAGTGTGGGATAAGCTTCAGGCTAAATATTTGGTAATCAGCCTTTCTTTTTCTTTTGTTTTAGCTGTTTTTCTCTTCATATTATTAAAGAAGACTATGAAACCAATAGAGGAGCTAACACAGGTTGTTGATAATATGGCAGAAGGCAATCTGGAAAGTCGAGCATTGGAGCATGGAAAAGATGAGATTGCAACTCTAGGAAGACATTTTAATCAGATGGCAGATAAGATACAGGAGAATATTCTGTTGATTCAAAGTGAAGCAGCAGTGAAACAAGAATTTGTTGATAACTTTGCTCACGAATTAAAAAGTCCATTGACCAGCATATATGGATTTGCTGAATATATTCAAAAGGCAAATGTGTCAGAAGACGAGAAGATACAGTGTATGAGCTATATTATGGAGGAATCTAAACTTTTGTTACAATTATCGTATTCCTTACTAGATATGGCTAAGATAAGAAATGAAGAAATTGATATAGAAGAAATTTCATTGGATGATATAGAAGAACAGATAAAAAAACGAATGGAGACATTGTGTCAGCAACGAAAAGTTACACTTACTTGTAATAGAAGTGTGCAAAATATGTATGCTAAAGAAGATTTACTGTACAGTTTATTATGTAATCTTATTCAAAATGCCATATATTCTTGCGAAAATGGTGGTGCTGTATCCTGGGGCGTGGATGATAAGGATGATAAAATTCGAATTTTTGTTGAAGACAATGGTTGTGGCATGACCAAAGAACAGGTAAAACGTGTAACGGAACCTTTTTTTAGGGTGGATAAGTCAAGAAGACGTGAAGAGGGTAGAACTGGTTTGGGTCTTGCAATATGTAACCAAATTGTGGAGTATCACAACGGGCAGATGGACATTAAATCAGAAATTAACAAGGGAACCATAGTTACAGTTTTTATTCCAAAAAAGTTTACCGTTTGATTACTTTTTCTTTATTGTATGGTTAGAAGGGTATTGTATCCTATATCTACCATGGTAAATAAAAGAAAAATAATGAAAAGGAGAAATTGATATGAGAAAGAAAAAGGGAACAATAGCAACTTTAGCATTAGCCAGTGCAATCGTGGTAAGTGGTGCTGTTGGATTACATGTAAGTATGGCACATGATATGCAAAAGGAACAGGTAACAGAGGTTGAACAGAATCTGGAAATAAGTACAGAGATGAGTACAGAGGAAACTGCTCAGGCAGATGCACTTCAGGAGGAAACTACTCAGACAGATGCACCTCAGGAAGAAACTAGTAATCAGGTTTGGCTGGATGATGAAAGTATTTATTTGCCAGAAGGTGCTGAAATTGTATCAAAAAATGAATATAGCCATGAAATATCATGGGATAATTACGACATTTGCTATAAGCACTATTCAAATGAGACACAGGAGGATTTAGGATTAGGAAAGCTTAAAACAATTATCGAAGAGACCATTGAAAAATATGCAGGTCAGGACTTAGGGGAGTGTTATATGGAAATATTCCTTGAGGACCCAGCAGCATACGAAGATGAAACCCAAGATAATGATGTTGATTACGATCCTGATATCAATTTTGAAGAAATAGCTGATAATGCTGGAGAAGATGGTGTAGTTGTTATTGAGACTGCAGATGGTGTAACAACTGTTATTGAGACTGAAAATGGTGTAGCAACTGTTGTTGATAGTTATACAATTGTGGTTGAAAATGAATCTATGCCAGAGGAAGTTCGTGATATGTACACTTTAGATTCAAAATGCTATCAAGTACATATTTTAACTGATAATCAAAGATATGATATATGGGTTGATAGCTTGACAGGAGAAGTGACTGTATTTAATTATGAGGATGAAACATTAGGTACTTTCACTAATGGATGGGATATTTCGTATGAGGCTGACGCTGCGGAATGTCAGCTTTCAGACGAGGAGCAAAAGGAATATGATGCTATCATAGAAAACTTTATTTCTGATGATTTAAAGTTAGGTAATGTAGAAAAAATCTATTCTCAGTATGCAGACGTAAGCTACAATGGTGTTAGTGGAAATAATATACGTGCTTATTATACAGTAGTATGTAAGACTGATGAAGGTGCTGTGGTAGAAGTCTCATTTGATATTGGAGAAAAAATAGTGACTTCATTTAGAACAAGCGTACAGTATTTGTCAGAATAAGAGATTTATAATTGTATTTAAAGGGCTCTAAACTTTACTTGGGGGGTAAGGTTTAGAGCTTTTTTTAAAACGGATAGTATTGTAGTGGCAAGAAAGACGAAATTCTGATATAATAGTAGATAGATGATTTAAGGAACGGCGAATATTGTCTTGATAATATGGTTTGCTGTTTTTGGGGGAGAAATTAATGAGTTATTATAAAGAGAAAAGAATACGAAAACTTAAGAAAAAACGTATATGGCCATCTATACTTGGCTTGTTTTTGATTGCAATTATATTAGAAACTATTGTTTTTGCATTTTTGGGATTATATGTCATGGACTTGATAGATAGAAAATTCCATGATTCATATAAATCCTCTTATAATATTGCCGAATTAATGTTTTCTGACGGTTTGGAAAACTTTACTGCTGAAGACTTGGAACAATATATATATATGGACAATAAAATTTTAGCAGTGTCCGTTATAGACAGCAATAATGAAGTAGTATGGTCTAACAATAACTACAAACCAGACATAAATGATATTCGCATTTATTATGATCAGCTGGGGATTTATGGGGATAATTTCGAACTGATTATTGAGTCTGATGGACGTGATATATTTGAAGAATTAATTGATGAAGTAGCTTTATCTGATGATGTTTTGACTTGTATTGGTAATGATTTTATTACAGATGGTCAGCGACTTCTCACTGAGAGAAATGTTCCTATTATCAGCTCTGATATATGGATGGCAATATATTACGAAGATTATTATGTTTTAGTTTTGAATGAAATTTCAGTACTAAATAATGATATATATATGGTAGTCATTACAATTGTATTGATGCTTATTCTTTCTCTGGTATTTATAATTTATTATATTGCATCTATAGTTGGCATTATTCATAATCAGAAAAGAATTACCAAGGTTCTTTATACAGACATTGTTACAGGTGGATATAACTGGCTTTATTTTACTAAAAAGGGAGACAAACTTCTTAAGAAAAATAAAGGTAAGTATAATTATGCCATGGTAGCAGTAAGAATGGAAAAATATAGAAGCTTCTGTACTTGCTTTGGTGTAAAAGAGGGAGAAGAACTCTTAGAAAACTTTTACTGGTCCTTAAAGAGAATAATCAAGAAAAAAGAATTTATGGCACATCATGATGAAGCAGATTTTGGTATTTTGCTTACATATTTGGATGAAGAAGAGCTATATTCAAGAATCAACTATATTGAGCAGGTACTTAAAAATGTAGTACCCAATATAAAGATGTATTTTAGGTTTGGTGTATGTATAGCAGATTCCAATGACAGGTCCGTTGATAGTTTATATAACAATTCAATAACAGCTTTAGATTTATTGGCAGAAGATTCAGAACAAAAGATTACATCTTACGATGTTGAGATGAAAAAACAACAGCTTTGGGAGCGCAAGGTTGAGAATGAGATGGATAAGGCACTTGTTACTAGGCAGTTTAAGCTTTATCTCCAGCCTAAATATAGTACTAAGGAAGAAAATCTTGCAGGTGCAGAGGCATTAGTAAGATGGGTACATCCAGAAGATGGTCTTATTCCGCCTAATAAGTTTATTCCTATATTTGAACGTAATGGATTCATACTTCAATTAGATGACTATATGATTGAAGAGGTTGCAAGACAGCAATCAAAATGGCTTGGCGAAGGGAAAGAGTTGTTCCCTATATCTGTAAATGTTTCTCGTGCACATTTTACAAGAGAAGATTTAGCTGGACATATATGTGGAATTGTAGACAGATATAATGTGCCGCACAAATTTATTGAGCTTGAGCTTACAGAAAGTGCATTCTTTGATGACAAATATGTGCTTATTGATACAGTTAAAAAGCTTAGAGAATACGGCTTTATTGTTTCTATGGATGATTTTGGAGCAGGATATTCCTCTCTTAACTCCCTAAAGGAACTTTCCATAGATGTTCTTAAGATTGATGCGGATTTCTTTAGAGGTGTGGATTCAGTAGAGCGAGGTATGCTTATTGTTTCAGAGGTTATTGATTTAGCAAAGAAACTTGATATGAAGATTGTTGCAGAAGGTATCGAAAGTAAGGAACAAGTTGATTTCTTAACACAGCAGGAGTGTGATCTTATTCAGGGGTATTATTATGCTAAACCTATGTCTATAGACGAATTTGAAGAAAAATATAAAGAGATTTAAATATATTAATTAGGCACATGCGGGAGGAGCAGATGACATCAAGGAAAAAGATAGCATTGCTATTGGGAAATCCAGAGGAAAAGTATCAAAGTCTTTTTATTGAAGGATTTTTAAAACAGACGTTTTTTTATAATTATGATGTCTGTGTATTTGCCATGTACAATAAATACCAGGAAACTGAAGCTAGAGAAAAGGGTGAGTCAACTATCTTTTCTCTAGTTAATTATGCCCTTTTTGATGGTATTGTTATTATTTCAGATACTATTCAGACTCCTGGTTTAGTTGATAAAATTGAGGAAGATTTAAAGAACAATTTTGATGGGCCAGTTATTTGTATTGATAAAGAAAGCAAATATTTTACATCACTCATGACAGATCATTATTCTGTTGTTAAAAAATTGATTTCTCATTTGATAGAGGTTCATGATTATGAAGATATTGCCTATTTAACAGGTAAGGAAGATAACTTTCATTCAAAAGCAAGGCTTGATGCTTATCTTGATTGTATGAAAGAGCATGATTTGCCAATAAAGGATAATCGTACTTTTTATGGTGATTTTTGGTATGGCTGTGGAGATAAGGTTGTTACAGAATTAATGCATTGTCCTGAGGGTATGCCTCAGGCTATTGCCTGTGCAAATGATTGCATGGCTATAAGTGTTGCAGTTGCACTTGAGGCTAATGGTTTTGTAGTTCCAGATGATATTGCAGTAATTGGATATGATTCCATAGATGAAGGAAGAAAAAGTCCTAAGCCTATAACATCAGCACCTATGCCTGCAAAAGAAAATGGTCGATATGCAGCAAAAAGTATAAAGGCATTAATAGAAAATAAGGACATTACGGAATCGAAAGATGAGGTTGAGTTATTTATAGGTAAGAGCTGTGGTTGTAAGAATTGTGAGGAGCAGTTGATTTCGGGATTGAGGGATAGTTGGAAAACTGTTGATTTCCAAGAAAATTTCAGGTCTCGTTTCAATTATATGATGGAAGATGTACTTTCAAAATCGGATTTTCAGGATTTGATGAATACTGTTTTTGCGTATGTATATCATTTGGGTGAGTATGAAAGTTTTTCTTTATGTCTTAATTCACAGTGGTGTGATTTGGAACAGCTTCATAATGGCGAACAGGATTGGAGTGATTATACAGACAAAATTCTGCCGGTTATTAGATGTAGAAAGGATGGCTCCTTGAATCGAATTAACTATACTAGTACATTTGATAAGGGCTTACTTATTCCTGAGTTACATGAAAATAGAGATACACCTTCAGCATTTTTCTTCACACCTTTATATTTTGATGAGCGTTGTCTTGGATATGCTGTTGTTAGTTATGGTAACGAAATAAAAACGTATAATGAAACATATTGGTTATGGCTTAGAAATGTAATGCAAGGTCTTGAGAGCTTCAGAAGAGTTGATGAAATGAGACATAAGTATGAGCTTCTTGAGGCTAGTCAGACAAGAGACACCCTTACAGGACTCTATAATTATCAGGGAATGATGCATAATAACAGTGGTTTTGTTGGCAAATATGTGGGTGCTATTGTTATTGATATTCGTGGTTTGGCTGATATTAATGACAATTATGGACGAGCAGAAGGTAATTATGCTATTAAAACCGTTGCTGGAATTTTAAAAAACAAGATCGAACATGGTATGTGCGGTGTTCTTGGTAATGGTGAATTTGTTGGCGTAGAGATATTCGACGAAGCTGAAGATAACCAGATTCGTGAATTAAGAGATGAACTACTTGATAGACTTGTAGAAGTGGAAGGTTTACCATATACGCTGTCGGTATATGTAGGTTGTGAAAGTGCGTATATATCCACTGTAAAGGATTTAGAGCATTTAATTAATACAGCTGTTGCCCAGAAAAATGGTAACAAAATTTCTGAGCAGAAAATGATGAATAAAGAGCGACTTACAGATGAAGAATTCAAAGAAATGATGGTTGTGCAGGATATTATGGATAACAATCGTTTGAGTTATCATTTTCAGCCAATTGTCAATGCAAAAACGGGCGATATCTATGCATATGAAGCCCTTATGCGTGCAGAAGCTACACCTTATGTTTCTCCTCTTACTATTCTTAAATATGCAGATTATATGGGAAGATTATATGATGTTGAACGCTTAACTTTCTTTAATGTTTTGGAGAAAATAGGCGAGAACGAGGCACTTTTTGAAGGTAAGAAAGTATTTATAAATAGTATTCCTGATAATAGATTACAGGGACATGATGCTGATATATTAGAGCATAAGCTGAAAAAATATTCAGCTACAGTTGTTGTTGAGCTTACAGAGCAAGCAGAGGTTCCAGATGATGAGCTAGCTTTAATGAAAAAAATATATGCTTCAATGGGTATTGAGACTGCGGTTGATGATTACGGTACAGGGTACTCTAATGTAACGAATTTGCTTAGATATATGCCTGATTATGTGAAGATAGACCGTATGCTTCTTACTGAAATACAGGAGAGCCCTCAAAAGCAGCATTTTGTTCGCGAGATAATAGATTTCGCCCATGACAATAACATCAAGACTCTTGCTGAGGGTGTTGAGACAATTGATGAGCTTCAAATGCTTATAAGACTTGGTGTTGACCTTATTCAAGGATATTATACTGCCAGACCAACAGAGAAAATTTTGCCTTGTATAGATAATATTGTTAAGGATGAAATTGTACGATGTTACAGACAGATGATGGCAGGAAAAGGTAGCAGAATCTATATAGCAGGAAAGGAAAGCAGAATCCATCTTGCTAAGCTTGTGGCGGATAAGTATTCAGGTATTGAAATTGTTCCTGATAATACCATACATAAAGATGTGACACTTTCGGGAATTGCTGGTGTCACCACAAACTTGGTTTTGGATGTAAGAGCAGGCTACAGTGGTAGAATAGTTCTTGATAATGTAAACCTCTCTGCAGGTAAGAGAAATGCTTGCATAAACATAGGTGAAAACTGTAAGGTTACTCTTGTATTGAAGGGAGATAATCGTCTTAAGGATGGAGGTATAAGAGTTGCAGATGGCTCTGTGCTTGTTATTGAGGGAGATGGTGATCTTTGTATTAACAGTGAAAAGGATGATTATTTCGGTATAGGAAATGATGTTGAATCAGCTCACGGTTCAATTATATTTGACCAGGATGGATGTGTAGAAATTCGTTGCAATGGTGAAAAAGGTGTGGGAATTGGCTCTGGTAAGGGTGGTATAATTGATATTAGAAGAGGAAAATATATTATTGAGCTTACAGGAGAGAAAGGTGTTGGCATAGGTACACAGGATGGCGATGTTAATATTAATATTGCTATGTGCAATATAAGTCTTAGACTTGTAACAACAAATAATGTTGGTATTGGTTCTATGTACGGCAATGTGGATGTTACTATATCACATATTCTTTTGAAGTGTGTATTTGGTGGAACATTTAGTGCAGGAATTGGAACATTATATGGTAATCGTTCTAATATCAATATTGCAAATTCTAATATTAGCTTGAATTTACGTGCTATAGAGATATCTGCCATAGGAGCAGCTAAAGAAGAGTCGTATATTGAAGTAAAAGAGTGTGGTTTAACCATAAAGGGTGAAGGCCGTGAGGCTATTTCCTTTGGTAATGCAAATAAGAATTGTAAAATGACATTTATTGATTGTGATGTTGATTCCGAGATTAAATCAAATTTGGAATCTGATGTTGGCGCTCAGGAATCGGATATTAAGATACTTAATGGTCGTATGCAATTTGTATTAAATGGAAGAGAAATTATTAGAAAAGCTCAAAACGGCGACTTATAATTAAAGGAGATGTCTTATGAAAGATAATAATAAAATAACAAGAAATAATCTGTTGGCAAATAAAGTTATTAAGGGCTTAGAATCCCGCAATATGTCAGGATATTATGCAAAGTCTAAGGAGGAAGCCTTGGCTAAGGCCTTAGAGCTTATACCGGAAGGCTCATCTATAGGTTGGGGTGGCTCTATGTCTGTAAGCGAAATTGGACTTAGAGATGCTGTTATTAATGGCAATTATGTGGTTTTTAATCGAGATGATTGTAAAACTCCAGAAGAAAAACGTGAGGTTGAGCTTAAGATATTTGGTTCAGACTATTTTCTTTGTAGCAGTAATGCTATAACAGAGGATGGAATTCTTGTAAATATTGATGGAAATTCTAACAGAGTTGCCGCAATTGCATATGGCCCTAAAAAGGTAATTATGATTGTTGGTATGAATAAGGTGTCAAAGGACTTTGAATCTGCTCTCTCAAGGGCAAGAAATATTGCAGCACCTATAAATGCTCAGAGATTTCCTCTTGATACACCTTGTAAGTTAACTGGTTCATGTGCAAATTGCAAATCAAGAGATACGATATGCTGTGAGTTTTTAGTTACTAGATACTCAAGACATGCTGACAGATTCCATATTATACTTGTTGATGAGGATTTAGGTTATTAAATTTTATGGCACTTATTGATTATAAATGGGACAAATTATTGCGAATAAAGACAACGGGGTGGGATGCGTCTAATTCAGATAAAAACCATTATCCATATGAACCCACGTCCTATTCTGTATTAGAAAGATTAGCATTTAGTGGTTACATAAACAAAAAGAATGTTTTGCTTGATTATGGTTGCGGAAAAGGAAGAGTAGATTTCTTTATGTCGTATCAGACAAGGTGCAAAACCATAGGTGTGGAGTACGATGAGAGACTTTTTGTTGACGCAATAGATAATTCTAAATATGCTATTTCAGGCAAAAAAACTTCCTTTTGCTACGAGAATGCTGAGGATTATGAGGTGCCAACAACTGTAGACAGATGTTACTTTTTTAATCCTTTTTCGGTGGAAATATTAAAAAAAGTAATTTCCAAGGTAATGAAATCATATTATGACCGGCCAAGGGAGATTCTTATGTTTTTTTATTATCCCTCAGATGAATATGTTGCTCATTTGATGACAGAATCTGAATTAGAATTTTTAGATGAAATTGATTGTACAGATTTATTTGACTCTTTCAACGAGAGAGAAAGAATAGTTATATTTAAGGTGGCACTGTAACCAAAAAAGAAAGCATTAATTTAACAGATTATGCTTTCTTTTTTTATTAAAAACTTTCATTCAATGCTTGAGTTAATTTAATATAAGATATATAATAGTATATGTATGTTTAAAAATAGGATGACTATGTCTACATATAGATTAATATAGACAACTTGGAGGATATTATGTCAGAGCAGTTTAAGAATGAAATAGAGAGAAGAAGAACCTTTGCTATTATTTCTCACCCAGATGCAGGTAAGACTACTTTAACAGAGAAATTTCTTTTATATGGTGGAGCAATTAATACAGCAGGTTCAGTAAAGGGTAAGGCCAACTCTAAATACGCAGTGTCTGACTGGATGGAGATTGAGAAGGAGAGAGGTATCTCCGTAACTTCTTCTGTATTACAGTTTAATTATGATGGGTATTGCATAAATATTCTTGACACGCCTGGACATCAGGATTTCTCTGAGGATACTTATAGAACTCTTATGGCTGCAGACTCGGCTGTAATGGTAATAGATGCATCAAAGGGTGTTGAGGCACAGACCATAAAGCTTTTTAAGGTTTGTGTTATGAGACATATACCTATATTTACGTTTATTAATAAGATGGACCTTGAAGCAAGGGACCCATTTGAACTTTTAGATGAAATCGAAAATGTACTTGGGATTCGTACATGCCCAATCAACTGGCCTATAGGTTCAGGTAAGAGATTTAAGGGTGTTTATGATAGAAATGAGCAACAGGTATCTATGTTTAAGGCTGTTTCTGTAGGTGGTGCTAAGAGTGCGGCTGAAACAGATTACGATGTTAACGACCCTGTTTTAAAGGCAGAAGTTGGTGATGAATTGTATCAACAGCTTTTGGACGAGATAGAGCTTCTTGATGGTGCCAGTGATGAGTTTAATCAGGAGTTGGTAGATAAAGGTGAACTCTCACCTGTATTCTTTGGCTCCGCACTTACTACATTTGGTGTACAGACATTTTTGGAGCATTTCCTTAAGATGACTCAGTCACCTTTACCTAGAATGTCTAATGAAGGTCTTATTGAACCTGTATCAGATGCCTTCTCTGGATTTGTGTTTAAGATTCAGGCTAATATGAATAAAGCACATCATGACAGAATAGCGTTTATGAGAATTTGTTCAGGTAAGTTCGATGCCACGAAGGATATATATCATGTACAGAGCGGTAGAAAGATGAAACTTTCTCAACCTCAGCAAATTATGGCACAGGATAGAAAGGTTATTGAAGAAGCCTATGCCGGCGATGTTATTGGTGTATTTGACCCGGGAATTTTCTCTATAGGAGATACCTTATGTCAGCCGGGCAAGAAGTTCCAATACGAAGGAATACCTACATTTGCACCTGAACATTTTTGTAGACTTGTAGCTCTTGATTCTATGAAGAGAAAACAATTTATGAAGGGTGTTACACAGATAGCACAGGAAGGTGCCATTCAGATGTTCCAGGATTATATATTGGGAATGTCAGAAATTATAGTTGGTGTTGTTGGTGTACTTCAGTTTGATGTATTAAAGTATAGACTTGAGAATGAATATGGTTGCGATGTCAGACTTGAACCACTTCCGTATAATTATATTAGATGGGTTAAGGATCCTTCCACAGATTTAAATAAGCTTAGAAGAATAAGCGACTGTAAGAAGGTTAAGGATATGAAGGATAATCCATTGTTACTTTTCGCTAACGAGTGGTCTATAAGGCTTATGCTTGAGAATAACGAAGGACTAGAGTTAGAGGATTTCCGTAAGAACTAATAGGTTTGGGGTATAAGGAGAATTATTATGATACTTATTGATACGCAAAAAGAAGAATTTACAAAACTAAGGGATATTAGAATATTCGAAAAAATTGATGACGAGGACAAAAAGGTTAATGGGGACTTACTTGTAATCGGTCTTGGTGGACTGGGTAGTAAAGTTGTAACCAACTTAAAGATTATGCTTTCCGGTCAGCATACCTTGGAAGATAATATACACTTTCTCATGATTGATTCGGATATACCTGCTATGGAGCAGTCAATAGAGGATAGTAAGGAAGGATTTGGTTTAAATGCTATGGAAATCATAAGTATTTACCGTCCTAATCTTGAGAATCTTCTTGCAAATGGAATTCAAAATAATACAGTCCATCCAAATCTTGCCAATTGGATGAGACCGGAATTCCCAACATTGTCCATTGGAATTGATGGAGCAAAGGGAAATAGACAGATAGGTAGACTTATGTTCTCTAATGCATACGAGGACATCAGAATTCTTTTGTTTGATAAATTAGAAGAAGTTAGAGCTAGGTCAACAACTGGCAAGCTTGATGTTATTCTTGTATCAAGTGTAGCTGGTGGAACAGGTTCGGGTATTCTTACAGATGTAGCCTATAATATTAGAGCTTTAGCTAAGGCAAGAAAGTGGCAAAATTTCAGACTTGGAGGTTGTCTTATTACTCCAGATGCACTTTTTGCTAATAGAAGTATTTCAGAGGATGAGAATCTAAAGGCGCTCCTTAATGCCAACGGATGTGCTACTTTGAAGGAAGTAGATTATTTTATGAGAGTCACTGAGAGAAATGATGGATATCTTTTCGAAAGTACAACTCATAAAATTGCAATTAAAGAAAATATATTTGATGCTTGTATGCTAGTTTCAGGTAAAAAAGATGAGCAGGGATACATTCCTGATAGTGTTATCTGCAGTGATACAGCATATTTCCTTTCTAAGCTTGCTGGTCATAAATATATAGGTGGACAAGAAGGGGATGAGAACAGAACTCTTTTAAGAGATGTATTCTTTAATTCAGATGGTAAGGGTTATTATAAGATTATCAATGAATCTGATTACAGAGTTCCTGTTCGTGAAATGGAAAATATTTCAGAGTACGAGGTTTTTGTAGAAGCGTTCAAGAGACTTCATAATGCTCCTGTAGCCATTGAACCAAATAGAAATCTTCAGGAATTAGAGTTGTTCTTATCTCAGGCTCCAGGAGATGCAATAAACCTTAGTGTGACAGGTCTTATTCGTATGGGACAGTTTGAAAGACCTGTTTATAAGCTTATTAAGAAGGGACAGGATGGTCTTAGAAGTTCTATGGGTAGAATGTTGTCTGACTTTAAACAGCAGATACCACTTACAGTTAAGACCTTGAAGAACCGACTTCGTGATTCATTGGATGATCAGCTTAATGAATATATGCAAAAATATGGTCCATATGCAGTTATGGATGTAATTGGTGCCGAGGGAATTGGCAATAACGAAAGAGATGGCGGAATGATTGCTCAGTTAAAGGCAATGGCTGAGCGTATAAAGCAGTATCAACCAACAAGTGAATATAGTCGAATTATTGAGTCTATTAAGGATATGGTTTCAAAGAAACTTTTTGCGTTCCCTTCAGCTAAGAAGGAGACAGAGAATGGTTACTACGAAGCTTGTATCAAGGAAACTCTTTCTACAGAGAGAAATATACTTATTGATGAGATTGATGGTCAGGATGTATTTGGTGATATGGCTCGTTATCTCAGACAGAAGGCAGAGCGTTTGGATGAATTATATGCTCAGTTTAGTGAAGACTTAAAGAATGCTGTTGAAGACTTAGCATTAAACGGTAAGAGAGTTGCCGGATATCTTCTTAAGGAAGCTAGACAGCAGAAATTCCTTCCATCAGATTATATTACAGAAGAGCGTATAGAAGAGTTTAAAGCTGGCTTGATTAGACTTATGGTTAATAATGAGTCTAACATTGACAATAGTCGTTTAGTTCAGGTTAAACCTGAGATGGAAAAAATATATAGAAATCTTCTTATTGGTGTGGGTATGTATGCCCCAGAGAAGTTTATTGCAGTTGCATTTGCAGATGAAACCCCTAACCTTCAGCAGACAAATATGATGTTTGTTTCACCTACTAATGAGGTTCGTGAGGAAATTATGAGTCGTGCTGCTAAGGCTTTTGTAGAGGGAGCTATCGAAAAGACACAGAAGAAGAAACTTTGTATCTTAAAGTCAGGATGTATGGGTATTCTTACAAACAAGAAATACATATCCCTTCCTGCAGCAATGCCTTATTTCAGTAAGGGTGTTAAAGATTTACTTATTAGTGAGCCTTATAATGAGGCTGAGGACTCAATTACATTAAACAAAGGTGAACTTGAAATATCTGTAGACGATATGTTTGTTGGGGTTCCTCTTTACATGCTTGAGTGTGCAGGAGAAATGCAGAATGCATACAATGCGGTAGATCAGGAAACTTATTTTGGACTCCATTCAAATGAAGTTACTAAGGATATGAAGGGATATCCAAATATAATGTAGTACTATAAGAACATCTAGGCTGTCGTGTTTTTGACGCGGCAGCCTTTAGTTTTATGAGGTGACATTGTGAAAGAATTCGATGATGAAATAAATAAAGCTTTTAATAAAAAAATAAAAAACAACAGAAATAAGAAATATATTGTAATTATTTCTTGTCTGGCGATTGTTGTATTGATTGTTGTTTTGGTATTCATATTACATGATGATAAAACTATTAATTCGTCTACAACAGAAGTAACAAGTGAACAAACAGAGGCTGTGGCAACACCTATGGAAGTTTCTACACCACAAGAACCCCAGGTGACAACAACTTCAGAACCGGAAGAAATAGATATATTAGAGGAACTGGGGATTGAAATTCCAGAAAAAGATTTGAATTTTGATGAGTTACATCAAGAAAATGAACACATTTATGCGTGGATATATGTACCAGGCACATTGGTTGATTATCCTGTTTTGCAACATCCAACAGATAATGCCTTTTATTTGGAGCATAATATAGATGGAAGTGCAGGCTATCCAGGATGTATTTACACTGAGCTATATAATAAAAAGGATTTTTCTGACAGAAATACCCTTGTATATGGGCATAATATGGCTAATGGAACCATGTTTGCTTCTTTACATTATTTCGAAAATAGTCAGAATTTTGAAGAAAACCAGTATATTTACATATATACGGAAGACAAGGTTTACGTATATCATATATTTGCAGCGTATGCATTTCCAGGAATTCATCTTATGAAGCATTTTGATTATACAGATGACAAAGTGTATGAAGAATATCTTAATGATATTTTTAGTGGAAACTATTATGGTTTTATAAGAGAGGGCGTAGAAGTTACCATAGATAACAAAATAATTACTTTATCTACATGTATAGCTGGTCAGCCCGATATGAGATATTTGGTGCAAGGTGTATTGTTAAACGAAGAAAAATAGGGAGATATGATATGTCGAAGAAATATTATGCTGTGAGAGTTGGTGTAACACCGGGAGTTTATAATACTTGGGATGAATGTAAAGATATGGTACATGGATACCCAGGAGCAATATATAAGAGCTTTTCTACAATGGAAGAGGCTGTAGCATTTGCACAGGTGGATAAGGTTGATTTATGTGAAGAAGATTGTATTAAAGAAGAAGGTCTTGTGAAGCAGATTATTCAAGAAGGTTCCTATGCATTTGTTGATGGGTCATACAATATCAACACAAAGGTATATGGATATGGTGGCTTCTTAATCCATAATAACGAAAAACATATTGTTACTGGCTCAGGTGAAGATGAGGATATGGCTTCTATGAGAAATGTGGCTGGTGAAATTATGGGTTGCATGGCTGCTGTTAAGCTGGCAATTGAGTTGGGAATAAAAGAACTTGATGTTTACTACGATTATCTTGGTATTGAGATGTGGGCAACAGGTGCTTGGAAGCGTAATCTCAAGGGTACTATGGAGTACTATGATTATATGCAGAGCATAAAGGACATAATTAAGATACGTTTCGTTAAGGTAAAGGGACACTCAGGAGTAGAGGGGAATGAGGAAGCAGATAAGCTGGCCAAAACCGCAGTAGGGCTATAAAAACACTACATAATTAAGTTAAAAATGCCACCTAACGTGGCTTTCAACACTACCTTGACATTGGAAAAAACGTGTGTTTATAATGTTAAAGTGTGCTTCACAAGGAAGCAGTTTTATTAACTAAAAAATGGATATTAAATTATCCCAAAATGGAGATGAAAAATGAAAATTCAAGTAAAAAAATTATTCCCTAAGAAAAAGGAAGAGTCATCAGAAATTACTGTATCAGTAGATGAAAAGTTTGTTAAGAAACCAGATTCTAACAAGGAAGATAAGCCTACTTCAGAGCTTACAACAACATGTCCTAAATGTAAGATGGAGTTTAACAAAGCAGAAGTTAAGGAAAACATGAATGTATGTATGGCTTGTGGATATCATTACGTAATATCTGCTGAGAGAAGAGTAAAGTTCCTTGTTGATAAAGGTACTTTTAGACCATTAAAGTGTAAGGTTGCATTTGCAAATCCTTTGGATTATCCAGATTATGAGGATAAGATAGAAGCACTTAAGGATAAAACAGGCCTTGATGAAGCTGTGTATACAGGTGTTGGTAAGATTGATGGCATGGATGTGGTTATTGCTGTTATGAGCAGTAAGTTCCTTATGGGTAGTATGGGAATTGCAGTTGGTGAAAAGGTAACCAACGCATTTGAATATGCAGATAGAAAAAAACTTCCTATTGTTGTATTTTGTGCAAGTGGTGGTGCAAGAATGCAGGAAGGTATCCTTTCCCTTATGCAGATGGCTAAGACTAGTGCAGCAGTTGAGAAGTTCAATAACAATGGTGGTTTATATATTTCCGTTTTGACACACCCAACAACAGGTGGTGTAACTGCAAGCTTTGCAACTCTTGGAGACATTACACTTGCTGAACCAGAGGCACTTATTGGATTTGCTGGTCCGAGAGTAATTGAGCAGACTATTGGACAGAAGCTTCCAGAAGGATTCCAACGTTCTGAATTCCAGGTTGAGCATGGATTTGTTGATCAGATAGTTCCTAGAGACAAAATGAGAGAAACATTGGCTCACATTTTACGTCTTCACAGCAAGAGAGGTAAGTAATAATGATAAAAGAAATAGATGAAAGAATAATTGAAATTGATAAAGAAATAGAAGATATCAAGAGCAAAGATGTGGTAGATGAGGCTCAGATATATGTTCTCAAAAGAGAAAGACATGATTTAGTTAAAATGTGTAAGAATCTTAGTGCACACGATAAGGTATATGTTGCAAGACATAAGAAGAGACCTAAGATCACTGAATATATAGATAATATATTCGAAGATTTCTTTGAGCAAAAGGGTGATGCATTAGGCAAAGAGGACGGAAGTATTTTCGGTGGTATTGCCATGTACAGAGGAGTTCCTGTAACTGTAATTGGTCACAGAAAGGGAAACGATTTAAACGAGAACTTAAAATGTAATTTTGGTATGCCTGGTCCTGAAGGATATCGTAAGGCTTTAAGACTTATGAAGCAGGCTGAGAAATTTGGAAGACCAATTATTACATTTATAGATACACCAGGTGCTTATCCAGGTCTTGAAGCAGAGACTAACGGACAGGGAAGTGCCATTGCAGTTAATCTTGCTAAGATGAGTGCTTTAAAGGTGCCTGTAATTGCTATAGTAACAGGTGAAGGAAGTAGTGGTGGAGCTCTTGCAATCGGTGTTGCAAACAGCGTACTTATGCTTGAGAATGCAGTTTATTCAATCCTTTCGCCAGAAGGCTATGCAACAATCCTTTGGAAGGATTCAAGCAGAAGTGAAGAGGCTTGTGAGATGATGAAGCTTACTGCTCAGGACCTTAAGGAATTCAATGTAATAGATGATATTATTCCTGAGCCAATTGGTGGAGCACACCAGAATCCAAAGGCTATTTTTAAGACAGTTGACAAGCATCTTAAGAAGGAATTAGAGAAATATCTTAAGATGAGCCCAGAGGAATTAAGCAAACATAGATACAAAAAGTTTAGAAATATAGATTCCCAGTATTTGAAATTTTTATAATACAGGGTTAATGAGGAGAGATTATGCAGATTAAAGAAGGACTTCGCATTATAGGGACGGGTCACTACGTTCCTGATAATGTAGTTACAAATGATGATTTAAGTAAAATAGTTGATACAAATGATGAGTGGATTTCAAGTAGAACGGGAATAAGAAAGAGACATTTTCTCACTACAGAGAAGAATCAGGATATGGCTATTGCAGCAGCTAAGATGGCTCTTGAGAATTCAGGTATTGATAAGAACGAATTAGGTGCTTGTATAGTTGCTACAGTTAGACCTGATAACTACACTCCATCTGTTGCATGCATGGTTCAGAAATATTTAGAACTTCCAACTGATATGCCAAGCTTTGATATTAACGCAGCTTGTTCAGGTTTTATGTTTGGTATTCAGATAGCAAGAGGCTTGCTTATGCAGAGTGGAAAGAAATATGCGCTTATAGTAGGAAGTGAGACTCTTTCAAAGCTTCTTGATATGACAGACAGAGGAAGTTGTATACTTTTCGGAGATGGAGCAGGTGCAGCGGTTATCGAGCTGACAGACAATAAATATTATAGTGTTCTTGGAACAAAGGGTCATGAGGATGCAATTCGTTGTTCTACTGATGATGGTGAACATTTAAGTATGTTAGGAAGCGATGTGTTTAAGTTCGCTGTTAGTACAGTTCCAAAGACTATTAACCAGCTTCTTGATAAGGCTGGTCTTACTGCAGATGACATTGACTTATATATCTGTCACCAGGCAAATTTAAGAATAATAGAATCAGTTGCCAAGAAGATTAATCAAAGCTTAGATAAATTCTATGTAAATCTTGATGAATACGGAAATACTTCTTCAGCAAGTATTCCAATAGCATTGAGTGAGATGAATCAAAAGGGATTAATCAAGCCAGGGATGAAAACAATTTGTGTTGGTTTTGGCAGTGGCCTCACTTGGGGTGGAGCATATATAGAGTGGTAAGGAGAGTACATAATGAAGTTAAATGAGTTTTTAAATATCAAATATCCTATTATTCAGGGTGGTATGGCAAATATTGCAACAGGGGAGTTTGCAGCAGCAGTTTCTAATGCAGGTGGGCTTGGTCTTATTGCATCAGGTGGATTTGACGCAGAGAGAATCAGAGAAGAAATCAAGATTTGTAGAGCAAAAACAGATAAGCCATTTGGTGTTAACTTAATGCTTATGAATCCTGATGTAGACAATATAGCTAAGATGCTTGTTGAGGAGAAAGTTGATGTAATTACAACAGGTGCAGGTAGTCCTGAAAAATACGTTGCTGATTGGAAGGCAGTTGGAACAAAGGTTATTCCTGTAGTTGCAAGTGTTGCACTTGCAAAGCGTATGGAGAGAATGGGCGTTGATGCAGTAATTGCTGAAGGTGGCGAGAGTGGTGGACATGTTGGTGAAATGACTACTATGGCTCTTGTTCCTATGGTTGTAGATGCTGTAGAAATTCCTGTAATTGCAGCAGGTGGTATTGCGGACGGACGACAGATGGTTGCAGCCATGGCTCTTGGTGCAATTGGTGTTCAGGTTGGTACATGTCTTCTTGTCAGTGAGGAGTGTCCAATCCATGAGAATTATAAGCTTGCTGTTATTAAGGCAAAGGATAATGGAACAGCTGTAACAGGACGTTCAGCAGGAGCTCCTGTTCGTGTAATAAAGAATAATATGACTAGAGAGTACCTTAAGATGGAGGGTCAGGGTGTTTCGAGAGACGAGCTTGAGATGCTTACACTTGGTTCACTTAGAAAGGCTGTTCTTGAGGGTGATACAAAGAATGGTTCTCTTATGGCAGGTCAGGTATGTGGTTTAATTAAGGAGATTAAGCCGGTAGCTGCAATCTTAGAGGAAATGTACCAGGGTGCAAAAAAAGAACTTGCTAACCTTTCAATATAAATTTTGTTTATGCTTTAGGAGGACAATATGAAAATAGGTTTTTTATATGCTGGACAGGGTAGTCAGCACGTAGGAATGGGTAAGGATTTATATGAGGCTTATCCAGAATTTAAAGAGACATTTGATAATTTAAATCTTGATTATGATGTTAAGACATGTTGCTTTGAGGGACCAATCGAACAGCTTGGTCAGACAAGATATACTCAGCCATGTATGGTAGCTTTTGCAGTTGGTGTAACAAAGATTCTTGCTAACAAGGGTGTTAAGCCTGAAATAGCAGCTGGTCTTTCTCTTGGTGAGTATTCAGCTCTTTATGCAGCTGGTGTATTTGAAGAGAATCAGGTTATTGATCTTGTTGCGTACAGAGGAAAGTCTATGGAAGAGGCTGTTACAGGAAGAGATACAGGTATGATAGCTGTTATGAGTCTTGATAGAGAGTCTATCAAGGAATGCTGTAAGCAGGCAGAGGAAGAATTTAAGAATTCTCCTTATCATGTTGCTGAGGTTGCAAACTATAATACACCTGTACAGGTTACAGTTTCTGGTGATTCAGCTGTTATTAAGAGAGCTGGTGAGCTTATGACTGAAAAGGGTGCAAAGAGAATTGTTCCTGTTGCAGTAAGTGGTCCATTCCATACTTCACTTATGAAACCAGCAGGTGATAAGCTTGCAGAGAGATTTAAGAGTGAGAAGTTTGGTGAGATGTCATTCCCTGTACTTTTTAATGCAACAGGTAAAGAAATAGAGGCAGGAAAGACTATTCCAGAAATGCTTGAGCTTCAGGTTCAGAGCAGTGTTTATTTTGAGGATTCTATTAAGTATATGATAGAGCAGGGTGTTGATACATTTGTAGAAATCGGACCTGGAAAAACTCTTTCTGGCTTTGTTAAGAAAATTGATAGAAGTCTAACTACATATGCAGTTGAAGATGTTGATAGCTTAAATGCAACTCTTGAAGCACTTGGTTGTTAATTAGATGTAAGGGAAGGGACAATAATATGTTATTAGAGAATAAAACAGCCATCGTAACAGGTGGTAGTAGAGGAATCGGAAGAAGCATTTGCTTAGAATTAGCTAAAGAAGGTGCTAACGTAGTTACTTGCTATGCATCAGGAGCTGCAGGTGCTGAGGAAACAGTTAAGCTTTGTGAAGAGCTTGGTGTTAAGGCTATGGCTATTAAGACTGATGTTGCAAATGGTGAAGAAGTAGCTGCTATGGTTGATAAGGTTAAAGCAGAATTTGGTAGCATCGATATTCTTGTTAACAATGCAGGTATAACTAAGGATAACCTTATGCTTAAGATGACAGAGGATGATTTTGAGCAGGTTATAGATACAAACTTAAAGGGCGCATTCTTATTTACTAAAAATGTGTCTAAGATAATGTTAAAGCAGCGTGCAGGTAAAATTATAAATATCAGTAGCGTTGTTGGTGTAAGAGGAAATGCAGGACAGGTTAATTATTCGGCTAGCAAAGCTGGTCTTATAGGTATGACTAAGTCTGTTGCAAAGGAACTTGCATCAAGAGGAATAACTTGTAATGCAGTAGCACCTGGTTTTATTGAAACTGATATGACTGCTAAGCTTCCAGAGGCAGTTGTGGATGAGATGAAAAAGACTATTCCTATGAAATGTATGGGAAGTGGTGAAGATATTGCTAATCTTGTAGCATTTTTGGCATCTGATAATGCCAGATATATTACAGGTCAGGTTATTTGTGTAGATGGCGGAATGGCAATGTAATTATAAAGTTATATTTGTAAGATAAGGAGTATATTATGAGAAGAGTTGTTATAACTGGTCTTGGAACAGTAAATCCAATTGGTAACAATGTAAAAGATGCATGGGAGAATGCAAAAAAAGGGGTATGTGGTATAGCTCCTATTACTCGTATTGACGTAACAAACCACGCTGTTAAGGTTGCAGGTGAGGTTAAGGATTTTTCTATTGATGGAATAATTGATAAAAAAGAAGCTAGAAGAATGGATATGTACTCACAGTTTGCTATGGTAGCTGCTGTTGAGGCATTTGAGGACAGCCAGATTGATATGGAGAAGGAAGACGCTTTAAGATGTGGTGTTATTTTCTCAAGTGGTATCGGTGGTATGGAGACAACAGAGGCTAACTATGCTACAGGTGAGAAGAGAGGATACGATAAGGTTTCTCCTTTCTATATCCCAATGGGCATTTCTAATATGGCTGCTGGTAATATTGCAATTAGAACAGGTTTTAAGGGCATGTGTACATGTGTTGTTACAGCTTGTGCAAGTAGTAACAATGCTATAGGTGATGCATTCCACTATGTTAGAGATGGTTACGCAGAGGTTATGCTTTGTGGTGGTTCAGAGAGTGCAATCACTCATCTTGGCGTAGGTGGTTTCACATCTATGAAGGCTCTTAATACAACAGAGGATCCAAACAGAGCATCTATTCCTTTCGATAAAGAGAGAGCAGGCTTTGTTATGGGTGAAGGTGCTGGAGCACTTATACTTGAGGAATATGAGCATGCTAAGGCTAGAGGTGCTAAGATTTACGCAGAGGTTGTTGGTTATGGTGCAACATGTGATGCTTATCATATTACAGCTCCATGTCCAGACGGAGCAGGCGGTGCTGCTGCAATGACAATGGCACTTAAGGATGCAAATATTGCTCCAGAGCAGGTTGGATACATAAATGCACACGGTACATCAACTCACTTAAATGATGCTGGTGAAACTATGGCTATTAAGACAGCATTTGGCGATCATGCTTATAAGCTTATGGTTAGCTCAACTAAGTCAATGACAGGACATCTTCTCGGTGGTGCAGGAGCAGTTGAGGCAGTATTCTCAACAATGGCACTTAAGGATGGATTTATTCCTGCAACTATAAACTATCAGGTACCTGATGAAGAGTGTGACCTTGATATTGTTCCAAACGAAGGAAGAAATATTCAGGTAGATTATGCACTTTCTAACTCACTTGGTTTTGGAGGACACAATGCAAGTGTTATCTTCAAGAGATGGGAGGACTAATATGGAACTTAATTCTAATCAGATTCAGGAAATATTGCCTCACAGATATCCTTTTGCACTTGTAGATAAGATAACTGATTATGAGCCAGGCAAGTTTGCTAAGGGTATTAAGTGTGTAACTGTTAACGAGATGCATTTTTGTGGACATTTTCCACAGCAGCATGTTATGCCAGGTGTACTTATAATAGAAGCTCTTGCTCAGGTTGGTGCAATTGCAATCCTTTCAGAGGAAGAGAATAAAGGTAAAATTGCATTCTTTGGTGGAATCAAGAATGCTCGTTTTAAGAAGCAGGTTGTTCCTGGAGATGTCCTTGAGCTTGAGTGCGAGCTTACTGAGAGAAAAGGTCCTGTTGGATACGGTAAGGCAACTGCTAAAGTAGATGGTAAGGTAGCTGTTGTAGCGGAGCTTACATTTGCAGTAAATTAATATTTAAATATAATTACGAAAAAGTGACGAAAAACGCAGTATGGCTATTGATATAAAACATATATTATGCAAACAACTGCAACGCGCTGACAAACTAACCAGTAACTACGACTAAGACTCTCAGGAATGCCTTCGAGCCTAAGTCTTCATAACTATTGGATTTTGTCAGTCGCTAAAACCGCAGTTCAAATATTTGCATACTATATGTTTTATGCCAATAATCATACTGCGTTTTTCTGTTTGATATAGGATATTTTTGTTTTAATTAATATTATATGTTTTCTAGGACATAGGGCTATTATCCATAATAGAAATTATTGGCACATTATGTCAACTTAAATTGCTTTACTGGGTCTATGGAAGAAAAGTTGTTATCAAGACCCACATGATGAGGTTTTACTTGTATTATGTAAATTGAAGTATGCTTAAATGGGTCTCCATAAAAAAAGTTGTATTCTGTACCCAGATGTTTTTTGAAGTTTGGGTCTAGATAGCAGCTTTTTTTATAGAGACCCATAGTTGTTTTCTTACATGAGTTTGAGCGGTATATTTGCCAGAAAATGGGTCTGTGGAATAAGATTGTTTCCATAGACCCATTTGATTTATGTGCAGAAATTCACTCTTGAAATAATACTTCTAGTTGTTATAATATTAGAGATATTTACAACATTATATAGATTTATAATATGTTCAAAGGTGATTTTATGGATAGGGTTGAAGAAATTTTAAAGAATTTAGAACCTATAATTAAAGATAAAAAAGGTCTTATTTTTGATGTGGATGGAACTTTGCTTGATAGTATGCCTATGTGGAAAAGGCTTGATGTTGAATATCTTTCAAGTTTAGGATTAATTCCAGAGCCTGATTTTCAAAATAAGGTTAAGATGATGACTATGCTAGATGCTGCAAGGTACATAAATAACTATTTTGGTTTGGATAAAGAACCAGAGGTAATTGCTAAAGAAATTCAGGATATTGCCTATAGCTATTATGAGAACGAGCTTCTTATTAAACCAGGGGCATTTGAGCTACTTGCAGAATTAAAAAAACGTGGATATAAAATGGTTGTTGGAACCGCCAATGAGTATGATATGTGTAAGAGTGCATTGGTCAGAAATAATGTGATGGATTTTTTTGAGGATTTGGTGACGTGTTCTATGGTGGGCTGTAGCAAGGAAAGACCGGATGTATACTTACTTGCTTGCGAAAAGATGGGACTTAGCATGGAGGATTGCGTTATATTTGAGGATTCATATTTTGCCATAAATACAGCTACGAAAGCTGGATTTTCCGTAATAGGTGTATATGATGATACGGAAGAAGAAAATTGGGAAAATATTTGTAAAATAACAGATGGTCAGGTGGTGTTTTAATGGCTGATAAGAAAAAAGAAAGAGTAAGACCGTCTAATTGTGAATCATGTGCATATTACATGTATGATGATGAATATGAATGCTATGTATGTGATGTTAATTTGGACGAGGATGAGATGGCGAGATTTATGTCTGATACATACTATAATTGTCCATATTATAAATATGGCGATGAATATAGTGTTGTTAGAAAGCAGATGTAGAATACATATATGTGTAGCAATATAAAGAAAGGCATAAAAATGAAAAATAATATAGTATTAATTGGTATGCCAGGAGCAGGCAAAAGCACAGTAGGAGTATTACTTGCTAAGGCAATGAATTACAGCTTTATGGATACGGACCTTACCATACAGCAGGAAAATGGTAAGAAGTTGTATGAAATAATAGCAGATAAAGGCATAGATGAATTTTTGAATATAGAAAATGATGTTTTAAGCCATGTTGAAGCTAATCAGTCAGTTATTGCTACAGGTGGAAGTGCAGTTTATGGAGAAGAGGCAATGAAACATCTGTCTGATATTGGACATATAGTTTATATAAAGCTTAGCTGTCAGGAAATAGTCAGAAGAGTAAGTAATATAAAAACAAGAGGAATAGCCATGAAAAAGGGTAAAACTATTTTTGATATTTATGCAGAAAGAGTGCCTCTTTATGAAAAATATGCTGACATAATTGTAGATGGAGAAAACACTACTATTGAGGAATGTGTTGAAAGAGTAGTGGATGCAGTAGCTTTTTTAGAGAACAAGAGATTATAATTTATCTTACATAAAATTCAATCAATTACGAAAAATACTTCTTATAAATATAAGGAGTATTTTTTATGAGTAAAATTAGAACTGATTTAGCACTGGAGATTAAGGAGAATCTTCCTGAGGAAGATGGTTTAGAGGGGATAGATGTAGTAACTAAAAACTACAGAAATGGTAAAATTAAGGAGACAATCATTAAGATAGAAAATGAAAAAGGAGCTATTGTTTTAGGTAAACCCATTGGAACATATATAACTGTTGAAAGTAAGCTTCTCAGGGATGTAGATCAAGATATATATGAACCTATAGTTGTTATTGTTCATAAAATTTTAAAGAAATTTATTGGTGATAAAAGTAGGATAATGGTTGTTGGTCTGGGAAATAGGGAGGTAACACCTGATTCTTTAGGCCCCAAGGTAATTGATAATTTGTATATTACCAGACATCTTGTTAAAGAAGGAATTGTAAGTGATGTTAAGGAAATAAGTGCCTTATGTCCCGGTGTTATGGCACAAACTGGAATAGAGACACAGATTTTATTGAAAAGTATATGCAAGGATATAAGGCCGGATGTAGTAATTGTGGTAGATGCTCTTGCCGCAGCAGAAGCAAGTAGGCTTAATTCAACAATACAGATATGTGATACTGGTATTTCTCCTGGTTCAGGAGTTGGCAATAACAGAAGCAAAATTAATGAAGAAACAATCGGTGTAAAGGTTATTGCTATAGGAGTGCCCACAGTTATTTCTATGAGTGCTTTATTAGGACAGTTTGGAATTGGGGCATTTGATATTAACGAAGAATTGGCAACAATGTTTGTAACACCTAAGAATATAGATGAATCCGTTAAGAGAGTAAGCTTTACAATATCAGAATCCATTAACAGGTTCTTTGAATTATAATCCCAAAATTAGCATATATTTTAATATGGGTAAGTTCAGATTTGATTATAATAAATTATATATTTTGGCTTTTTTCGGTATGTTTTTTCTGCTATTGTTTCGAGATGATGTGCTTGGAAAATATATTTTATCCCAAATAAAAATGCAGATTTTCCCTATGTCCTTTGAAGATAGTTATGCATGGGAGGGAGTAAAGCTAGAACTTTTGCCTACTATGGGCATTAAGGTTGACTTGTTTACCCTAGAAGGAGCTTGTTATGAGAACAAAGATGACAGTGGTAGCAGTCATGAAGTGATGTATCTTGCAGAGGATTACTACGAGCAGTCTTTTGATGATGTTATTTATGGTGAAAGCATACCAGAGGATATGCTATATCAAGAAAGTCAGGAAAACATTGCCACAGCAACGGAGGCTCAAACTGAGGAAATTACAACCGCAGCTCCGACAACAGAAGCTGTTATGGAAGCATCAACAACACCTGTTTCCTCAGCTATATCATATTCTATGGAGCAACTAAGTGATTTTGAGTTTCTAGTATCCAATTGCTATCTTGTAGATAGTTCAACCAGTGTTAACCCTGATGAGCTTAATGCTGAAAATCTTCTTGGAATGGATATGTCCATTGATTTATCTGGTGAAGATTATAAGGTGCTCATATATCACACCCATGGAAGTGAAGCATTTGCAGATAGTAGACCTGGGGTAACAGAAGATACTGTAATCGGTGTAGGGGATGAGCTTGCTGTATTGCTAGAGTCATATGGAATAAAAGTATATCACGACAGAAATGTGTATGATACGGTGAACGGCGTACTTGATAGAAGCTATGCATATGATTTGTCTGGGGATGCTGTAGATGAGATACTTGCAGAGTATCCATCTATTGAGGTTGTTATTGATTTGCATAGAGATGGAGTAAGAGAGGATTTAAAGCTTGTAACGGATATTGATGGAAGACCTACGGCACAGATAATGTTTGTAAACGGTGTAAGCAGATTAAATGTCAACGGTGACATTGACTATCTGTATAACCCAAATAAAATCGCTAATCTGGGTTTTAGTTTGCAAATGTATTTGCAAGGTAAGGCTACATATGGAGATTTAATGAGAAGGATATATATTAGAGGATATTGCTTTAATTTAGATAGAATGCCTAGGGCAGCTTTGGTTGAGGTTGGTGCCCAGACAAATACGGTTCAGGAGGCAAAGAATGCTATGATTCCTCTTGCTGATATTATCTACAAAGTATTAAGCGGTAGTGAGTAAAGCTAACGAAAATAATGTTGTCATGGTACATTTTCTTATGATATACTCTAATAAATATGTTTACAGTAGCGAGGAAGAGATAATGGCCCATTTAGACCAAAACAAGATTAGAAATTTTTGTATCATTGCCCATATAGACCACGGTAAATCTACATTGGCAGATAGAATAATAGAGAAAACAGGACTCCTTACTAGCAGAGAGATGCAGGCTCAGGTTTTAGATAACATGGAGCTTGAACGCGAAAGAGGAATTACTATAAAGGCGCAGTCTGTTCGTATTGTATATAAGGCTAATGATGGAGAAGAATATATCTTCAACCTTATAGATACACCAGGACACGTTGATTTTAACTATGAGGTATCAAGAAGTTTAGCTGCTTGTGAGGGTGCAATACTTGTAGTCGATGCAGCACAGGGTATAGAGGCTCAGACTTTGGCTAATGTTTATTTGGCTCTTGACCATGACCTTGATGTTATGCCTGTTATTAATAAGATTGACTTACCTTCAGCAGATCCTGACAGAGTTATCAATGAGATAGAAGATATTATTGGTCTTGAGGCTCAGGATGCACCTCTTATTTCTGCTAAGAATGGTTTAAATATAGAAGATGTTTTGGAACAGATAGTAACTAAGGTTCCTGCACCATCAGGAGATGTTGATGCTCCTTTTAAGGCTCTTATATTTGACAGTTTATATGATTCTTATAAAGGTGTAATTATTTTCTGTAGAGTTTTTGATGGTGTTGTAACTAAGGGTACAAAAATTCGTATGATGGCAACTGAAGCTGAGGCTGAGGTTGTTCAAGTTGGAATATTTGGTGCTGGTCAGTTTATTCCTTGTGAAGAGCTTTCTGCAGGTATGGTTGGATATATAACAGCCAGCCTCAAGAATGTTAAGGATACTACAGTTGGTGATACTGTTACAGATGCGGACAACCCATGTGAGGAGGCACTTCCAGGTTATAAGAAGGTCAACCCTATGGTTTACTGTGGACTTTATCCTGCAGATGGTGCAAAGTATCCGGATTTAAGAGATGCTTTAGAAAAGTTACAGCTTAATGATGCATCACTTAGCTTTGAACCAGAGACATCTATTGCTCTTGGATTTGGCTTTAGATGTGGATTCCTTGGACTTTTACATCTTGAAATAATTCAAGAGAGACTCGAAAGAGAGTATAATTTAGACCTTGTTACAACAGCTCCAGGTGTTATTTATAAGGTTCACAAGACAGATGGTGAGGTCATTGAGCTTACTAATCCATCAAACCTTCCAGACCCATCCATGATTGATTACATGGAGGAGCCATTTGTATCGGCGGAGATTATGGTTACAACTGAATTTGTGGGTGCTATTATGCAGCTATGTCAGGAAAGACGTGGTATATATAAGAGTATGGAGTATATGGAGACAACTAGAGCACTCCTGAAATATGATTTGCCTCTTAATGAAATTATATATGATTTCTTTGATGCTCTTAAATCACGTTCAAGAGGTTATGCATCCTTTGATTATGAGTTAAAGGGATATGTTAAGTCTGATCTTGTTAAGCTTGACATGCTTATAAATAAAGAAGAAGTTGATGCACTTTCTTTCATTCTACATAAGGATACAGCTTATGAGCGTGGTAGAAAGATGTGTGAGAAGCTTAAGGCAGAGATACCTAGACATTTGTTTGAGATACCTATTCAGGCTGCTATTGGAAGCAAGGTTATAGCCAGAGAGACAGTTAAGGCGGTAAGAAAAGACGTACTTGCTAAGTGTTATGGTGGTGATATCACCCGT
Source organism: Lachnospiraceae bacterium (assembly GCA_015057525.1). Classification (GTDB taxonomy): domain Bacteria; phylum Bacillota; class Clostridia; order Lachnospirales; family Lachnospiraceae; genus Coprococcus_C. Next base: position 33,847 of record SVEE01000002.1, read on the forward strand.
AAGAGAAAGCTTCTTGAGAAGCAGAAGGAAGGAAAGAAGAGAATGCGTCAGGTTGGTAATGTAGAGATACCACAGAAGGCATTCATGAGCGTACTTAAGTTAGATGAGGAGTAGTTACCTATGAGTAAATATGTGAGTTTATATATCCATATTCCTTTTTGTGCAGTAAAATGCAAATATTGTGATTTCCTGTCCTTCGATGGTGAAAGCTATGGAACTATGCTTAGATACGTAGATTCTCTGTGTCAGGAGATAAAACTATATGCACCAATTGCTGATGATTACATTGTAAGAAGTGTGTTTATTGGTGGAGGAACACCATCCTTATTAGATGAATCTCTTATAGTTAATATAATGGCATTTATAAGAAAGACATTTACACTAGATAAGGATGCGGAGGTTACAATTGAAGCTAACCCTGGAACCCTTAGACATCAGAAACTTAATGGTTATAAAACAGCAGGTGTTAATCGTATTAGTATTGGTCTTCAGTCTGCAGATGATGAAATGCTCAAAAAAATGGGCAGATTACACAACTATGATCAGTTTGTTGCCAGTTACAATGCAGCTAGAAGAGCAGGTTTTAACAATATAAATATTGATATTATGTCTGGTCTGCCTGGACAGACTATACACACCTTTGTAGATACTTTATCTAAGGTAATCGACTATCAGCCAGAGCATATATCAGTATATTCTCTTTCTATTGAGCCAGGAACGCCATTTGCAAATGATCCTGAAATATTAGAATCACTTCCACCCGACATGATAGATAGAAGAATGTATGAGATTACTAAGAAACTTTTAGCTGCTCATGGATATGACAGATATGAGATTTCTAACTACGCTAAGTCTGGCTATGAATGTAAACATAATATGGTTTACTGGACAGGTGGAGATTATATTGGATTTGGTATCGGAGCATCTTCATATTTTCAAGGCAAACGTTTCAATAATATGACAGATATATTTAACTATATTGATATTATGGAAGATACAGCTGAAAAATTTGTTTCATACGACAATATGGAGAAGCTTTATAACGAGACAACAAGTAAGATAAGACAAAATGTTACTCCTGTATATATTGATTCTCGTATGGAGGAGTTTATGTTCTTAGGACTTCGTATGATGTGTGGAGTAAGTCGCTCAGAATTTGAAGAGAGATTTAATAAGGATATATACGAGGTATATGGTACAGTATTAAATAACTATATAGGACAAGGCTTCATGGCTGCTGTGGGAGATAGAATTATACTTACCGATGCGGGTATTGATGTAAGCAATGTAATTCTTGCGGACTTTATTCTGGATAAGGAGTAAAAATGGTTAACAGATATTTGTATTTATTGTATTTATAAAGGGGTTATATTAAATAGTACCTTATATCTTACAAAGAAACTGATAATCTTTTAATTGTATTACTAAAAGGAAAAATGACAATTACATTAAAAAAAATTCTTTTCTTGAAGGAAGTATGAAAGAGTGTAAAGAACTGTTGGACGGTATATTAAACAGGAGATAAGGTGTATGTCAAAAAAAGTAATTAAAATATTCTGTGTGACTTTGATAGCTGTATTATTGATTGGTATAGGATGTGTGGCTTATATATTAATCAAGCAATCAAAGGATGAAGACGGTGATACTAAAATTGTAGCAACAATGGTGGTAACATCTGATGCGTGGAGTGGATGGTCAGAAGACTACGAGGTGGAAACTGTTACAGAAGAATTTACTGTTAAGTCAGGTGATAAGGTAAAGGTTGATGACCTTATCAGTGATGAGGATTTTATAATTAAGGTTCTAGAGGTGACTGAAGAGAGCATTGTTATATCAACAAGAAATCCCATGTCTGTAAGCGAAGTGGATGAACACGGGATCGATTTATCTACTGATGAGACAGAGTTTGAGGTTGAAAAGGGTGAGAAAATAAAGTTAACGACACCATCAACAGATATGGGCTCAATATTCATAATCGAATATAAATAAATTACAAAAAACTTCTAAATTTACATTTAGGAGTTTTTTTGCTTTTCACAAATTTTTCTTATATTTTCCTTTAAATCACCTTGACAAATACTATATGTAGTGATAGATTATCAATTAGAGATTAGCACTCGATTTAAATGAGTGCTAATAAAACTAAAAACATTGCATATAATTATGAAAGGATGATTGAATGGAGCTGGATGAGCGCAAGAAAAAAATCCTTAAAGCCATTATAGCAAATTACCTGGAAACAGGAGAACCAGTTGGTTCAAGAACTATTTCGAAATATACTGATTTGAATCTTAGTTCTGCAACTATAAGAAACGAAATGGCAGATTTAGAGGAGCTTGGGTACATTGTTCAGCCACATACTTCAGCAGGCCGTATTCCTACAGATAAGGGCTACAGATTTTATGTAGATAATCTTATGGAAGAAAAGGAAGAGGTGGAAGAGGTTAAGAGCTCACTGCTCGAGAGAGTTGACAGAATGGAGCTTTTGCTCAAGCAGGTTGCCAAGGTGCTTGCATATAATACCAACTATGCGACCATGGTTACTGCCCCAAACTACAACAAGACAGTTAAGTTTATTCAGCTGTCCCAGGTAGATATTGATAATTTACTTGCAGTTATAGTTGTTGAAGGTAACATTATTAAGAATCAGATGATTCGAGTTGATGTGGCACTTGATAATGAAGATGTATTGAAGTTTAACATATTACTCAATACATTCTTACAGGGAGCGAGCTTGGAGGATATTAACCTTGAAATGATTCAGGCTATGAAGAAACAGGCTGGTGAATATGAGGGAATATTAGACCAGATATTTCAGGGTATTGTTGATGCCATACATGAGGCTAAAGAACTTGAAATATATACAAGTGGTGCAACAAATATTCTCAAATATCCAGAACTTGGAGATATTAGTAAAACAAGCGAACTTCTTGAGAAATTTGAGGACAAAACAGAACTTACACACATTCTTGAAGAGACTGCTGGCAGAGAAGATAATGCAGGTATTCAGGTTTATATCGGTGATGAGGCACCTATGCAGGATATGCAGGATTGTTCACTTGTTACAGCCACATACAAGATGCCTGAGGGTGCAACCGGAACAATAGGAATCATTGGTCCAAAACGTATGGATTATAAAAAAGTTGTCAGCACACTTAAAAATTTGACAATAGAATTAGATGATATATTTAAGAAAGGCAAAGGGGTGAATCAGGATGGCGAGAACTAAAGCACAACCAAAGCAGACAAGTGTAGAAGAAACGGTGGAAGAACTTAAGGTAACAGAGGAAGCTACTGTTGAAGAAGGCACAGATGTTAAAATAAACGAGACAGAGAATGTATCAGCAGAGGATGCAGAGGCTGTTGAGGCCGCTAAACCAAAGCCTGTTCCAAAGGGAAGCAGAAGAGGAAGTAAGGCTCTTCAGGTAGAACTTGAGAAGACAAAAGAGCTTGCCAAGGATAACGAAGAGAAATATAAGAGGCTCCTCGCAGAGTTTGAAAATGCTAGAGTCAGAAATGAAAAAGAATCTAAGAAATTATATGATATAGGAGCTAAGGATGCATTAGAAAAACTTCTTCCTGTTGTAGATAATTTCGAAAGAGCTCTTGCAAGTATCCCTGAGGAAGATAAGGATAGAGGATTTGAGCAGGGAATAGATATGATATACAAACAGCTCATGTCATCTCTTGAGGGCATAGGGGTAGTTCCTATGAATGCAGAAGGAAAGAACTTTGACCCTGATCTTCATAATGCAGTTATTCATATTGAAGATGAAAGCTTTGATGAGAATATTGTTGTTGAAGAAATGCAAAAGGGTTATATGTATAAAGACCAAGTGTTAAGACACAGTATGGTTAAGGTTGCAAACTAACCATGAAACCTTAACGAAAATGAATAAGTAAATATAAAGATATAAAATGGAGGAAAAAAGAAAATGGGAAAGATTATTGGTATCGATTTAGGAACAACAAACTCATGTGTTGCAGTTATGGAAGGTGGTAAGCCTGTAGTTATCACTAACGCAGAAGGTGCTAGAACAACTCCTTCTGTAGTAGCTTTCACTAAGTCAGGTGAAAGAGTAGTAGGTGATGCTGCTAAGCGTCAGGCTGTTACTAACGCTGATAAGACTATCGCATCAATTAAGAGACATATGGGTACTGATTATAAGGTAACTATTGATGACAAGAAGTATTCTCCACAGGAGATTTCAGCTATGACTCTTCAGAAGCTTAAGGCTGATGCAGAGGCATATATCGGTGAGAAGGTAACAGAGGCTGTTATTACAGTTCCTGCTTACTTCACAGACTCTCAGAGACAGGCTACAAAGGACGCAGGTAAGATTGCTGGTCTTGATGTTAAGCGTATCATCAATGAGCCAACAGCTGCAGCTCTTTCTTATGGTCTTGACAATGAGAATGAGCAGAAGATTATGGTATACGACCTTGGTGGTGGTACATTCGATGTTTCTATCATTGAGATTGGTGATGGTGTAATCGAAGTTCTTGCTACTGCTGGTGATAATAAGCTTGGTGGTGATGACTTTGATAACGCAGTTACAGAGTATATGTTAGCTGAGTTTAAGAAGAGCGAAGGTGTAGACCTTTCTACAGATAAGATGGCTATGCAGAGACTTAAGGAAGCAGCAGAGAAGGCTAAGAAGGAGCTTTCATCAGCAACTACTACAAATATCAACCTTCCTTTCATCACTGCTACAAATGAAGGTCCAAAGCACTTCGATATGGATCTTACAAGAGCTAAGTTTGATGAACTTACAGCTGGCCTTGTTGAAAGAACTAAGACTCCTGTTCAGACAGCACTTAAGGATGCAGGTCTTACAGCATCAGAGCTTGATAAGATTCTCCTTGTAGGTGGTTCAACTCGTATCATCGCTGTTCAGGATATGGTTAAGAAGTTAACTGGTAAGGAGCCATTCAAGGGTATCAACCCAGATGAGTGTGTTGCAATTGGTGCATCTATTCAGGGTGGTAAGCTCGCTGGTGATGCAGGTGCAGGTGAAATCCTTCTCCTTGACGTAACTCCACTTACTCTTTCTATTGAGACTATGGGTGGTATTGCAACTCACCTTATTGAGAGAAATACAACTATTCCTACAAATAAGAGCCAGATATTCTCTACTGCACAGGATAATCAGGATGCAGTTGATATCAATATCGTTCAGGGTGAAAGAGAGTTTGCTAGAGATAATAAGTCTCTTGGTAGATTCAGACTTGACGGTATCGCTCCAGCAAGACGTGGTGTTCCACAGATTGAGGTTACATTTGATATAGATGCTAATGGTATCGTTAATGTTTCTGCTAAAGACCTTGGAACAGGTAGAGAGCAGCACATTACAATTACTTCAAGCACTTCACTTTCTGATGAGGATATCGAAAGAGCAGTTAAGGAAGCTGCTGAGTACGAAGCTCAGGATAAGAAGCGTAAGGAAGCAATCGAAGTTAGAAATGATGCAGATGCTATGGTATTCCAGACTGAGAGAGCTCTTTCAGATGTTGGTGATAAGCTTTCAGGTGCAGAGAAGAGCCAGGTTGAGGCTGACTTAAAGGCACTTAAGGAGATTATTGAGGGAACAGATCCAGATGCAATGACAGATTATGATGTAGAGAAGATTAAGGCTGGTAAGGAAACTCTTATGAATTCAGCACAGGCACTTTTCTCTAAGTTATATGAGCAGAATGGTCCTGGAGCTAATGCAGGTACAGGAACAGGCACTCCAGATTACTCTGATGCAGACGTTGTAGATGCAGATTACAAAGAGATCTAATTGATACAAGAGGATAACAAATATAAAAGGGTGATTGCAGATGGCTGATAAGAGAGATTATTATGAGGTGCTTGGCGTTACCAAGGGTGCAACAGATGCTGAAATAAAGAAAGCATATCGTGTTGTTGCAAAGAAGTATCATCCAGATACTAATCCAGGAAACGCAGAAGCAGAAGAAAAATTTAAAGAAGCAGCCGAAGCTTATGCAGTACTTTCAGATCCTGAGAAAAAGGCTAAGTATGACCAGTATGGTCATGCTGCCTTTGAGCAGGGTGGCGGTCCTGGCGGCTTTGGTGGATTCGACTTTAGTGATATGGGAGATATCTTTGGAGATATCTTCGGAGATATGTTTGGTGGTGGCTCAAGACAGCGTCAGTCTAATGGACCTGTTAAGGGTGCCAATATTAAAACTACAGTGCGTGTAACCTTTGAGGAGGCTGTATTTGGTACTCAGACTGAGTTAGAGCTTCCGCTTAAGGATGAATGTGATGTATGTAAAGGAAGCGGCGCTCAGCCAGGACATTCTCCAGAAACATGTTCTAAGTGTGCAGGTAAAGGTCAGGTTGTATATACTCAGCAGTCTTTATTTGGTATGGCTAGAACAGTTCAGTCATGTCCTGATTGTGGTGGCTCAGGAAAGCTTATTAAGTTTAAGTGTAGTAACTGTGCAGGTTCAGGATTTGTTAAGAGTAAGAAAAAGATTCAGGTTGCTGTTCCAGCTGGTATAGATAACGGACAGAGTATACGTATTCGTGAGAAGGGTGAGCCAGGTATTAACGGTGGTGGAAGAGGAGATCTTCTTGTTACTGTACTTGTGGATAGACATCCTACATTCCAAAGACAGGAATATGATTTATATTCTTCAGAGCCAATAAGCTTTACACAGGCAGCTCTTGGTGGAAAGATTACAATTACAACAATTGATGGAAGCTATGATTTAGAGATTAAGCCTGGTACACAGACTGATACAAAGGTTAAGCTCAAAGGTAAGGGTGTTCCAACTCTTAGAAATAAGAATGTTCGTGGTGACCACTATGTAACTCTTATTGTTCAGGTACCTGATAAGCTTACAGAGGAACAGAAGTCAATTCTTAACCAGTATGCAAATACTACTACTGTAAATGCAAGATCATCTACTGATGCAGCATCCTCAGGAAGCTCATTGTTTGGTGATCACAAAAAGAAAAAAGGTTTTAAGAAATTATAAGGAAAAATAAATATGGTGTGGACAAAATTAACAATCGACACAACAGTTGAGGCTGTTGATATTCTCAGTGCCTTTCTTGATGATTTAGGTGTTGAGGGAATTATGATTGAGGATAATGTTCCACTTACAGATGAAGAAAAACAGGCTATGTTTGTAGATATTCCTCTTATTGAAGGAGAGGATGATGGAACTGCAAAGGTTTCATGCTTTATAGATGATAGCTTTGATCTTGACACTTTAAAGGCGGATATAGTTGCAGAACTTACCCGCCTTGAAGAGTTTATACCTGTAGGTACAAAGGACATTTCCTTAAGCAATACAGAGGATAAGGATTGGATTAATAACTGGAAACAGTTTTTTAAACCATTCAGATTATATGACAATATAGTGATAAAGCCTACATGGGAGGAGCTTGATGATACAAAAGAGGGTGATATGATAGTTGAGATTGACCCTGGTATCGCTTTTGGAACAGGTTCCCATGAAACAACAAAGCTTTGTATCGGTCAGCTTAAAAAATATCTTAAGCAAGGTGATACAGTGTTTGATGTAGGTTCAGGAAGTGGCATTTTATCTATAATAAGCGTTATGCTTGGCGCAGGATTTGTACACGGTATGGATATAGATGAGGTTGCTGTACGTGCCAGTCTTGAAAATAGAGAAGTAAATAACATGACAGAAGAGCAGCTTGTTCTTACATGTGGAAATCTTCTTGGGGATGATGATGAGGCAGCAAAGATGGCACTTGATGTAAATAAAGGTGAGAAATATGATATTGTTGTAGCTAATATTTTAGCAGATGTCATAATTCCTCTTTCAGGAGTAATCAGACCATTTCTTAAAGAAGATGGATATTTTATTACTTCAGGAATTATAAATATGAAAGAGGAGGCTGTTAAGGAAGCACTTCTTTCAAATGGATTTGAAATAGTAGATGTTGTTCATATGAACGACTGGGTTTCTATTATTGCCAAATAAAAAAATAGCACTCTGTGAGTGCTATTTTTTTACTTGTCGTTGTTTTTTGCCTGCATATCGTGATATACTATAGGACGGATAAAATCTTAAATATGATGGAGATAAATATGCATCGTTTTTTTGTAGATAATTTAAGTGGAGCAAGTGACAACATAATAATAACCGGAAGTGATGTTAATCATATTAAGAATGTACTCCGCCTAAGGGTTGGTGAAAAGATTATGGTTAGCGATGGTTCAGGGACAGATTATGAATGTAGTATCAGTGATATAGGTAGTGATGTGGTAACTGCTGATATTGAAGATGTATTTAAGAATGCTGCTGAACTTCCAATTAAGATTACATTATTCCAAGGTATGCCTAAGTCAGATAAGCTGGAGCTTATTATACAGAAGGCTGTTGAACTTGGGGTGTATGAGATTGTTCCAGTTATCACAAAAAGAACAGTAGTAAAAATAGATGACAAAAAGGTTGATAAAAAGCTTGATAGATATAATGGAATTGCAGAGTCTGCTGGTAAACAGTCAGGACGAGGTATAGTTCCTGTGGTTAAGCCCTTTATGAGCTTTAAACAAGCTTTGGAGTATGCTAAAACACTTGATATGAACCTTATTCCTTATGAGGAAGCAAGAGGTATGGAATATTCCAGAGAGGTAATAAAGGATATTCATGGCAAAAAAAGTCTTGGAATATTTATTGGACCGGAAGGCGGGTTTGCTAAAGAAGAAGTAGATATGGCTCTTGATATGGGAGCAAAGTGCATAACACTTGGCAATCGTATACTTAGAACGGAAACAGCAGGACTTGCCATTTTATCTATAATTATGTTTGAGGTAGATGAGTAATGGAAGTATATTTTGATAATGCTGCTACAACAGCAGTATTTCCAGAAGTTAAAAATTTAATGATAAAGCTTATGGAGGAGGATTATGGAAATCCCTCATCCCTCCATATGAAAGGTGTTGAAGCAGAGAGATATATAAAAACTGCAACATCGCAGATAGCTAAAGAACTCAAGTGTCAGGAGAAGGAAATTGTATTTACTTCAGGAGGAACAGAAGCTAACAATCTTGCAATAATAGGTGGTGCCATGGCTCACAGGAGAGCAGGAAAACACATTATAACATCTGAGATAGAGCATGCCTCAGTTTCAGCCACAATGGATTTTCTTGTCAAAGAGGGTTATGAAGTAAGTATTGTAGGTGTTGATTCAGAGGGAAAGCTTAAGCTTGATGAGTTAAAAGCTACACTCAGACCAGATACAATTTTAGTGTCTGTAATGTATGTAAATAATGAAATTGGTGCAATAGAACCTATAGAAGAAATAGGTAAGATAATAAAAGAATATAATCAGTCTATACTGTTTCATGTAGATGCAGTGCAAGCCTTTGGCAAGCTTAGGTTTACACCTAAGAAGCTTATGGCTGATTTAGTAAGTATTAGCGGACATAAAATACATGGCCCAAAGGGTTCGGGAGTATTATATATAAAGGATAAAACACTAATAAGACCTATTTTGTATGGTGGCGGCCAGCAAAAAGCCATGCGTTCTGGTACAGAAAATGTACCTGCAATCGCAGGTATGGGACTTGCTGCAGAGCTTATGTATAAAAATCATGAAGCTAAGATGGAACATATTTCTAATATAAAGAATTCCTTTATTGATAAGGTTACCAAACTTGAAAATGTATTTAATAATTCTGGTGAAGCTCCTCATATTGCAAGTATTACATTTGTGGGCATACGAAGTGAGGTTATGCTACATGCTTTGGAGGACAAGGGCATATATGTGTCGTCGGGTTCAGCCTGTTCCTCAAATAAGCCTCATATAAGCAATGTTTTAAAGGCTATAGGTCTTGATTCCACTAAGCTTGAATCTACACTTAGATTTAGCTTCTCAGAGTTTAATACCATGGAGCAAGTTGATTATGCAGTACAGATGATAGAAGAGATTCTACCTGTGTTTAGAAGATATATCAGAAAATAATTTTTGAATGGAGAATATTATGGATTACAAAATGTTTTTGATAAAGTATGCAGAAATAGGTACAAAAGGCAAAAACAGATATGTGTTTGAGGATGCTATGTGTAAGAGAATGCGTTCTCGCCTTAAGTCTCTTGGAGAATTCGATGTGAGAAGAGAGTATGGACGTATTTTTGTTGAGACCTTTTCTGAATACGATTACGACGATGTTATGGAAGTTTTGGGAAGTGTCTTTGGTATAGTTGGCATATGTCCTGTTGTAGTTGTTGAAGATACATCTTTTAATAATATTTCAGAGGCTGTAGTAGATTATATTGACAAAGAGTACTCAGATAAAAATTTTACATTTAAGGTTCATGCCAGAAGAAATGATAAAAATTATCCAAAATCATCTATGGAGATTAACAGTGATTTGGGTGCTGCTCTTTTGGATAAGTTTTCAGGGCTCAGTGTAGATGTGCATAATCCTGATGTTATGGTTAATGTTGAGGTTAGAAATGTAGCATATATTTATTCTAAGACAATACCAGGACCAGGCGGTCTTCCTGTAGGTACTAACGGTAAAGGAATGGTTCTTTTGTCAGGAGGAATAGATAGTCCGGTTGCTGCTTATATGATAGCGAAGCGAGGAGTTGAGCTTGAGGCTGTATATTTTCATGCACCTCCTTATACAAGTGAGAGAGCTAAGCAGAAGGTTGTTGATTTAGGTAAGCTGGTATCAAAATATGCTGGAGTCATGAAACTTCATATAATTAATTTTACAGATGTTCAGCTTGCTATATATGACAATTGTCCACATGATGAGCTCACAATCATCATGAAACGTATTATGTACAAGATGGCACAGGAAATTGCCTTGAAGGAAGATTGTCAATGTATTATAACAGGCGAGAGTATTGGTCAGGTATCTAGCCAGACAACCCAGAGTCTTATGGTTATTGATCAGGCGGCAGATAAACTTCCTGTCTTTAGACCTTGTATTGGTATGGACAAGCAGGAGATTATTGATATTTCTGAGAAAATTGGGACATATGAGACTTCTATATTGCCATACGAGGATTGTTGCACAACCTTTGTTGCCAAGCATCCTGTTACAAGACCTAAGCTTGATGTTATTGAAAAGTCAGAGGAGGCCTTGGTTGGAAAAATAGAAGAGTTATATCAGAAAGCTATGGAAACTGTAGAGGTTGTATATTGTAGATAATAAGTTTATGTAAAAAGAAGTGGAAAGAATAAGGTTTAAACAACCTTATTCTTTCCACTTCTTTTGCCTTCATACATTCTGGAATCAGCCAGTTTGAACAATTCTTCGTAATCATCAGTTTCTGTAGCTGATGAAACACCGAAGGTCATGGTGATATGCAGATTTTTATCTTCGAATTTAATCTCTGTTTCTTCGATTTTTTGTCTAATTCGTTCAGCAATATTTAATGCCATTTCTCTATCGATGTTTCTAAGGAAAACAATAAATTCTTCGCCACCCCAGCGACATAGAAAATCATGTCCTCTTGTAAGAGAAGATAAAACAGATGAAATGGTTTTTAAGACTTCATCACCACATTCATGACCGTAGGTGTCATTAAATTTTTTGAAGTTATCTATATCACATACAATGAGTGAAAAAGGTTTTTGCGTTTTGTGATAGTCCTCGTACATATTTTGAACATGTACAGTCATGGTTCTTCTGTTATATAAACCAGTGAGTGGGTCGGTGTTTGCTAAATTGTCCAATTCTAAATTTTTATTGTATAAAGAGTTATAGGCTGATTCAATTTCAATAAGGAAGAGAATTGAAAAACCAAGTAAAGCAACAAATGTAATAAACATATTTACAATATAAATATATGGTTTTAGGTTACTTAAAATATCGGATTCATATAATGGTGTATGAAGGTTTGATATAATGTAGCAACCTGCAAACAAAACAAATGATATTATTGATAAAATAAAAGATTTTAGTATGTATTTATTTGATTTTGCTGCATGTAGAAGGTTGAATGCCATAGGGACAAGTGCAATAAAATACATAGAAAATCCGAAACCATTTCCTACAAGAACAACTGAGATAAATGAATGCAATACAATTTCACCAAAACCGATGTAAAATACCTTTGCAGGATGCTTGGCCACAATGTAGATACAGTAAATATACAACAATATGCTGCATAGATTAAGGACAAGTAATGGAGTGATTTTAGTATATATAGAAAATATGGCTATCATCATGTGAATAACTATACAAAATAATGTAAACAGTTTGAGTATAGATGACGTGTTGAGCGATAATTTTTTTGTACGATTAGTTTTAGCCATGTGTCTACCTCCTTTTATTACTAAAATTATACTATTTTTCAATATAAAATCAATAAAAAACGAATAAAGTAAAAAAATATGAATTAGTGCTACATAAATTTTAAAAAATTTGATATAATACCCAAGGTGTTTGTGACAAACATTCAGTAACAATGTAGGAGATAATGATATGAATATTGAAAAAATTATTGCGGAAGAATTAAATGTAAAGGTATGGCAGGTAGAGAAAACTATTGAGCTTATTGACGAGGGAAATACAATACCTTTCATTTCAAGATATAGAAAGGAAGTAACAGGTTCATTAAATGATGAGCAGTTGAGACAGCTTGATGAGAGACTTACATATTTAAGAAATCTTGAAGACAAGAAAAAGACTGTTATATCAACTATTGAGGAACAGGGTAAGCTTACAGATGAGTTGAGAAAACAGATTGAAGATGCTATGACTATGGTTGCAGTTGAGGATTTATATAGACCGTATAAGCCAAAGCGTAGAACAAGAGCAACAATTGCCAAGGAAAAGGGCTTAGAGGGACTTGCTAATATTATAAGTCTTCAGATGACAAATAAAACAATAGAAGAAGAGGCTGAAAGCTATTTATCTGAAGAGAAAGAAGTAAATACAGTTGAGGACGCTATTGCAGGTGCAAAGGATATATTGGCTGAGGCATATGCAGATGAGGCTGAATATAGAACAAAGATAAGAGATTTGACAAGAAGTAAGGGTAAAATCAAGTCGGTTGCTAAAAATCCAGAAGAAAAGTCAGTATATGAAATGTATTATGATTTTGAAGAAAGCATTAGCAAGGCTGTTGGATACAGAGTTCTTGCAATTAACAGAGGCGAGACTGAGAAGATACTTACTGTTAAAATTGAGGCACCGGTTGATGATATAATAAAATATCTTAAAAAACAGATTATTAGTAAGCCTGACCATGCAAGTGCACCTTATATGGAGGCAGCTATTGAGGATAGCTATGAAAGACTTATTGCGCCGTCAATAGAAAGAGAAATAAGAAACGAACTTACAGATATGGCAGAAGAAGGTGCAATTAATGTATTTGGTAAGAATTTACATCAGCTTCTTATGCAACCACCTGTTGCGGGACAGACTGTTCTTGGCTGGGACCCTGCATTCAGAACAGGATGTAAGCTTGCAGTTGTAGACCCTACAGGTAAGGTTCTTGATACTATTGTAATATATCCTACAGCTCCACAGAATAAGGTTGCTGAAGCAAAACAGATACTTAAGAAGCTTATAGATAAATATGGTATTACACTCATTTCTCTTGGTAATGGAACTGCCAGCCGCGAATCTGAGATGGTAATTGTGGAACTTTTAAAGGAGATTAAACAGGATGTTAAATATGTTATAGTCAACGAAGCGGGAGCATCTGTTTATTCTGCTAGTAAGCTTGCTACAGAGGAATTCCCTAATTTTGATGTAGGACAAAGAAGTGCAACATCAATTGCGAGAAGAATTCAGGATCCATTAGCTGAGCTTGTTAAGATTGACCCTAAGTCAATAGGTGTTGGACAATATCAGCATGATATGAATCAGAAGAATCTTGGAAATGCACTTACAGGTGTAGTTGAAGATTGTGTTAATAGTGTTGGTGTTGATCTTAACACAGCATCTGCATCATTACTTGAGTATATTTCTGGTATAAATAAGACTCTGGCTAAGAGCATTGTTTCATACAGAGAGGAAAACGGTCAGTTTAAGAATAGAAAAGAATTACTTAAGGTTCCTAAATTAGGACCAAAGGCATACGAACAGTGTGCTGGATTCCTTAGAATTAATGGTGGTGATGAAATACTTGATAATACAAGTGTCCATCCAGAAAGCTATGAGGCAACTAAGAATCTTATTAATAAATTAGGTATAACTGATGATGAATTAAAGGGTGGTATGAAAAACTTAAGCAACAAGGTTTCTGACACAGGAAAGCTTGCCGAAGAATTAGGCTTAGGTGAACCTACACTTATAGATATCATTAAAGAGTTAGAAAAACCAGGCCGAGACCCACGTGAGGAAATGGAGAAACCAATCTTAAGAAGTGACGTCCTTGAAATGAAAGATTTGAAAGAGGGCATGGAGCTTAAGGGTACAGTAAGAAATGTAATAGATTTTGGTGCCTTTGTAGATATCGGTGTACACCAGGATGGTCTTGTACATATATCTAAGATGACAGACAGATACATAAAACATCCTCTTGAAGTAGTTTCAGTAGGAGACATAGTAGATGTAACTGTCATTGGAGTCGACATGGAGAAGAAGAGAATACAGCTTTCTATGGTCAAGGGCAAGTAACTTTATAATTATATAATGAAGTAAGTGGCTGTTTATAAACAGCCACTTATTGTTGAATTAAAAAAACCGGTTATTTAACCGGTTTTTTTAGAATTATGCTCTTTCAATCTTTCCTGACTTTAAGCATGATGTACAAACATATACTCTCTTAGGAGTACCGTTAACTACAGCCTTAACTGACTTAATGTTTGACTTCCACATTCTGTTTGATCTTCTATGAGAATGGCTCACATTGTTTCCGAAATGAGCGCCTTTATCACAAATACTACACTTTGCCACTGTTAGCACCTCCTTGACAACCTATTAAACCGTTGAAAAACTGGATATTCGTGTGTAAAAACACAAAATATTACAGTTAGTCACAAGTTCGCAACACGCATATTCTAACAAAAAAATATATAATATGCAAGAAGAATTTTAATATTTTTTGAAAAAATTTAAAACAATGCATATAGTGGGTATGTATTTGTTCATTTTAACTTGATTAAATATACTTCTATGGGTATAATTATAAAGATAGAGTTGATAAGAAAATGTTTAGTTTATATATAAGGAGGGTTATGTCTATGAAGGGCTATATGTCTAATGATAACGGTGAAATTATTATTGAAAATGAAGTGATTGCTCAGTATGCAGGACATGCTGCTTTGGGTTGTTTTGGTATAGTTGGTATGGCGACCATAAGTATGAGAGATGGTATCGCAAAATTACTTAAAGGTGACAGTATTAGTAAGGGTGTAAATGTAGAGATTGATGAAGCAAATAATTTATCAATTGACTTCCATATTATTGTCGCATATGGTGTAAGCATTTCTACAGTATGTGATAACCTTATTAATACAGTTAGATATTCAGTAGAAGAAATGACTGGTTTACCAGTTAAAGCCATTAACATCTTTGTTGAAGGTGTTAGGGTTATAGATTAGTAGGAGGAATTTAGAAGTGGCTATTAAGAAAATTGACGCGGAATTGCTTCAGAAGGCTTTTATTGCAGGTGCGCATAATTTAGAGAGAAATAAAGACTATATTAATGAATTGAACGTATTCCCGGTACCTGATGGTGATACAGGTTCTAATATGTCCCTTACTATTATGGCTGCAGCAAAGGAAGTTGGAGCTCTTGTTAATCCAACAATTGAAGAATTAGCTAAGACTATGTCAAGTGGCTCATTAAGAGGTGCACGTGGTAACTCGGGAGTTATTCTTTCTCAGCTTTTAAGAGGATTCTGTAGAGAAATTAGAGAGAAAAAGGCTATTACAACAACTGTTTTGGCAGATGGTTTTGTTCGTGGTGTTGAAACAGCGTATAAGGCAGTTATGAAACCTAAGGAAGGTACAATCCTTACTGTTGCCAAAGGTGTTGCAGAAAAAGCTGTTGAGATGGCAGATAAGAGAGTTAGCATAGAGGAATTTGCGGAAGCTGTTATTGAACATGGAAATATAGTTCTTGCTCAGACTCCAGAGATGTTACCTGTACTTAAGGAAGCAGGAGTTGTGGATTCTGGTGGACAAGGACTTATGGAATTCCTCATTGGTGCATACAACGGTCTTATTGGTAAGGAGATTGTAGAAGTTAAGACTCTGGAAAATGCTCCTAAGGTATCTACAGTTAGCTCAGAGGATATTGATACTTCTCATATTACATTTGGTTATTGTACAGAGTTTATAATAATGTTGGAAAAAGAATACAACATGGATATAGAAGAGAAATTCAAAGAATATCTTACTTCTATTGGAGATTCTCTTGTTGTTGTATCAGATGATGAGATAGTTAAGGTTCATGTTCATACTAACCATCCAGGTCTTGCATTTGAGAAGGGTCTTGAATTTGGTCAGCTTACTAATATGAAGGTTGACAATATGAGAGAAGAGCATAGAGAAAAGGTTATCATGGAACAGGATAGAAAGGCTGCTGAAGAAGCAGAGGCTACCAAGAATCAGGAACCAGCCAAAGAGTATGGTTTTGTATCTGTTTCAGTAGGCGAAGGTCTTGATCAGATTTTCACAGAGTTAGGTGTTGACCATATAATCTCAGGTGGCCAGACAATGAATCCAAGTACAGATGATGTTCTTTCTGCTATTGAGAAAGTGAATGCTAAGAATATATTTGTTTTCCCTAATAACAAGAATATTATTTTAGCTGCTAATCAAGCTGCAAGTATAGAAAAAGAGAAAAATATTATTGTTATTCCGTCTAAGACAATTCCACAGGGAATAAGCGCGCTTATAAGTTTTGAACCAGAGTTGTCTGTTGATGAAAACAAAGAAAATATGACAGAAGCATTGTCTGCGGTTAAGTCTGGACAGGTAACATATGCTGTTAGAGACACATCTATTGACGGAAAAGAAATTAAAACTGGCGATTATATGGGTATAGATGATGCTGGAATTAAATCAGTTGGTACAGATATAACAGAAGTTGTTAAAGAACTTATCTCGGAAATGTCTGATGATAGTTCAGAACTTCTCAGTATTTACTATGGAAGCGATGTTTCAGATGAAGATGCATCTGCTATGGAAGCTGCTTTGTCAGAAGCATATCCAGAATTAGAACTTGAGGTTCACTCAGGTAACCAGCCTGTATATTATTATCTTGTATCTGTTGAATAATATTTATATAAGATTAATGTGTATAATGATGGGCATGTAATCCTTGATTACATGCCTGTTGTGATTATAATGTAACTGGAGGTTTAGTATGAATTTAAGCGATAATATTACATCCATAAAGGGTATTGGAGATAAAACTGCGGCATCCTTTTCAAGACTTGGTGTTCATACTGTTAATGACTTAATACATACATATCCCCGTAATTATCTTTCCTATGGCGATGTGGTTGATATTAAGGATACAATTATTGGGGAGCGTCATTCTGTTTGTGCTATAGTTAGCTCATATGTAGATGTAAGAAAAGTGAGAAGTCTTACACTTACTAATTTTACCGTTAAAGATTCAACAGGAAACATAAAAGTTACATTTTTTAATTCTCCATTTTTAAGAAATGTTTTTCATAAAGGAGATACATATGTATTTGTAGGTACAATAAAGGTTAAAAACAATATGAGGGTTATGGAAATGCCTGAATACTACAAGCTTTCCGTCTACGAAGGTATGAAGCAGGAAATGCAACCAGTATATACCTTGACCCATGGACTATCAAATAAAACTATTCAAAAAGCAATTTCAAGTGTAAGAGAAACCATATTCTCTATGAAGGATTATCTTTCAGATGATATTTTAAGAGAATATGGCTTAATGGATATTTCAGAAGCCTACGAAAATATTCATTTTCCAATGAATGAAGGTGTGTTAAGAAACGCAATTCGTAGACTTGCTTTTGATGAATTTTACAAATTTATTTATGATATGAATAAGCTTAAGGTTGAAAATGTTAAGCTTATGAATTCTCATGAGGTTGTACAAGGTAAGGCTGTAGCTGAGTTTATAGATAAATTACCCTACAAGCTTACTAAGGGGCAGGCTGAAGCTATTGAAGATATTTTGAAGGATATGGGGTCTGATAATGTTATGAACAGACTTGTACAGGGTGACGTTGGTTCAGGAAAAACCATCGTTGCAATGGCGGCTTTATTTGCCTGTGTAAAACAAGGATATCAAGGAGCATTAATGGTTCCTACTGAGGTTTTGGCAAAACAACATTATGAGGAACTTACACGAATGTTCTCACAGTATGGAATAAGCTGTGAATGTTTAGTTGGCTCAACTTCAATGAAAGATAAACGTAAAATATATGAGTCTATATCAACAGGAAAAACAGATATTGTAATTGGAACTCACGCTCTTATTGAAGACAAGGTGGAATTTTTAGATTTGGGACTTGTGGTTACTGATGAGCAACATAGATTTGGTGTTAACCAAAGGAGGAAATTATCTGCTAAGGGAAATTATCCACATACACTTGTTATGAGTGCCACACCTATACCAAGAACATTAGCGATTATAATGTACGCAGATTTGGACATTTCTGTTATTTCTGAGCTTCCAAAGGGAAGGAAGCCAATAAAGAATTGTGTAGTAGGAACAAACTATAGAAATACGGCGTATAAATTTATAGCTGGGCAGGTTTCTGAAGGAAGTCAGGTATATGTAATTTGTCCTATGGTGGATGAGAGTGATAATTTAGATGTTACTAATGTAATAGAATATACTGATACATTGCGAAGTGCATTGCCACAGAATGTAGTGGTTGAGTCATTGCATGGCCAAATGAAGTCAGAAGAGAAGAACAGTATAATGGAAGCTTTTATTAAAGGGGATATTCATGTCCTTGTATCTACAACAGTTATTGAGGTTGGTATTAATAATCCTAATGCTACGGTAATGATGGTTGAGAATGCTGAGAGATTTGGACTTGCACAGCTACATCAGTTGAGAGGTAGAGTAGGAAGAGGAAAGAAGCAGTCCTATTGTATATTTATAAGTGGTAAGGAAAGTGATGAAGCAAAAGAAAGACTTCAGGTTCTTGAAAATTCCAATGATGGATTCTTTATTGCCAGTGAAGATTTAAAACTTCGAGGTCCGGGTGATTTCTTTGGAATTAGACAAAGTGGTGAAACTTTGTTTAAACTGGCAGATATATATAATCATTCTGATATGCTTCGTATGGCACAGGAAATACTAGAAAAATATGGTGATGTAATCAATATTACAGATAGTACAACAATGAACTTAAAAACTGACAACAGTACTATATTATAGAAATGAGAGGAACACATGCATGAAAGTTGAAGTTGGATATATTACAGCGTGGAGAAGGGCTATATTTTTTACATTTATTTTTTCTATCATATTATTTGGTACAGTTTCTTCAATTGCATCAGCATATATTGGAGGAATAGTCAGCAATATTATTAGTGTTGGAATTTTACTTGTTTGTATTGCTCTTTTTATTCTTGTATTAGCTGATAAATGGGATAAATATTCCGGTTTAGGTATTGCAGAAATTAAGGATGGAGTATTTATATATGATGATAAAAAAAGACATTATAAAATTAAACTTGAAGATATAAAGAAAGTAGATATTGAAAATGTAAAAACTGGTGAAAATTTAAAGACTATATTAGCTTATAGAATATTAATACAAACAGTTAAGAATAAAAAATATTATATAGAGTCGGATAGAGCTTCAGGTAGAGAATATAATGAGATGGATATTTACAATTTATATCTGTATTTAATGGAAAATACAAATAAGTAAATTAGTTATTAAATAGATATACTTGCGATATATAATATTTCTTGATAAACTATTTAGGATTTTAAATTATATTTAGGGGGCTAACATGGAAGAAAATAAGAATATACCTGCCGAGGTAGATAACAATAATGAAAGTAAAACTGATATATACAAAAGTGGAAAATCAAATAAGATTATGCTTGGAATTATTGTGGCTTTATCAGTTGCAATAATTGGATTGTGCATTTTTATATTTGCAGGAGGAAAAAATAAAAAAGACAGTACAACTACCGAGACTACTGTGGATAATGCTACAAGTCAAGATGCTTCTAGTGAAGGGGGAAGCGCAGAAACTGCCACAACACAGGCAGAACAACAAGAAACTGGAGAACAGTTATCATGTTATGTTTCCATGGACGCTGGTGACGGTTGGGAAGGAAGTGGAAAGTATTATAATCAGTATACAGTTAGTATACATAACAATACTTCTTACGATATAAAGAATTGGAGTATTAAGATTCCTGTTGCTGGTGATGTAACTATTGATAGTTCTTGGAATGGTACATTTTCTAATGATGGGGGAACAATTACCATTACTCCAGTTGAATATAATGGAACTGTTGCAGCTAACTCCACACTTGCAGATATAGGTTTTATTGTTGTTGCATCGTCAAAGAGTGATATTGACGCTATGGCATCTGCAGCGGAGCTTTATGTTGACGGTCAGTTGTATGTAAGTACTGCTGTTGATGAAGGACAGGATAACACAGAGGAAACTGCTACAGAAACTACAGAGGAAACTACTACAGAGGCTCCTTCAGTTCCAGCGGAAGCTGAAACAGGAACTCCGTTGGATAATCATGGTAAGTTAAGTGTAGAGGGAACTAATATAGTTGATGAAAATGGTGATGTATACCAGCTTAAGGGTGTAAGTACACATGGTATGGCGTGGTTTCCAGACTATGTAAATAAAGATGCATTCCAGACATTTAGAGATGACTGGGGAGCTAATATTATTAGACTTGCCATGTATACAGCTGAATATGCCGGATACTGTGAAGGTGGAGATAAGGAATATTTAAAGAGTCTTATTGACACAGGAGTTCAAGCTGCTACAGAGCTTGGTATGTATGTAATTGTTGATTGGCATATACTTCACGATTTGACTCCTCATAAGTATAAGGACGATGCTAAGGCATTTTTTGAAGAAATGTCAGCTAAGTATAAAGATTACGATAACGTAATATACGAAATATGTAATGAACCTAATGGAGGAACTACTTGGGCAGATGTAAAATCCTATGCAGAGGAGATTATACCTATAATAAGAGCAAACGATCCAGATGCTATTATTATTGTAGGAACTCCTAACTGGTCACAGGATGTAGATATTGCGGCTCAGGATCCTATTACAGGTTATGATAATATAATGTATGCTGTTCATTTTTATGCGGCTACACATACTGATAACATAAGAAATAAGGTTACAACAGCTCTTGATGCTGGCTTGCCTATAATCGTAAGTGAATTTAGCATTTGTGATGCATCAGGTAATGGAGCTATTGATTACAATCAGGCTGATTTATGGTTTGATTTAATTGAGGCTAATAATATGTCTTATGTAGGATGGAATATTTCAAATAAGGATGAGACATCGTCTATTATCAAATCTTCTTGTACAAAGCTTAGCGGCTGGACAGAAGATGAGTTGTCTGAATCAGGTGTTTGGTTACGTAACCAAATTAAAGGAAATAATTAACAAAAAAGTTGACAAATTTTGAGAGGTTGTACATAATGAGAGTTATTGCAGGAACCGCAAGAAGTTTATTACTTAAGTCTTTAGAGGGTTTGGATACACGCCCAACTACAGACAGAATCAAGGAAACATTATTTAATATGCTTACAAGTTACACATTTGAAGCTAAGTTTTTGGATTTGTTTGCAGGAAGTGGTGGTATTGGAATAGAGGCTTTAAGTAGAGGTGCACAGCACTGTACATTTATTGAGTTAAATCCAAAGGCTGTAAATATAATAAAGGATAATCTTGTTCATACAAAACTAATGGACAGGGCTGATGTGTTAAAATACGATGCAGTTAGCTATGTTAATGGTTTAAAGGAAATCGATTATGATGTTATATTTATGGATCCTCCATATGGTAAGGAATTAGAAAAGAACGTATTGACAATTCTTTCTGATAAAACTTTTACTACTGATACATTGATTGTAGTTGAAGCTGCACTAGATGAAGACTTTGATTATGTTCAGGATTTAGGCTTCGATATTATTAAAGAGAAAAAATACAAGACAAATAAACATATATTTATGGAGAAAAGAGAGTAAGATATGAGTGTTGCTGTATATCCAGGAAGTTTTGACCCGGTAACCCTTGGTCATTACGATATCATTAAAAGATCGGCTAAAATGTTTGACCATGTAATCATAGGAGTTTTGAATAATACTTCAAAAACACCATTGTTTTCTTTGGAAGAACGTGTTAATATGTTGAAGGATACAGTTTCAGACTTAGATAATGTTTCAGTAGAATCATTTAATGGTCTGTTGGTTGATTTTGTACGACAAAAGAATACAAACATTATAATTAGGGGTTTGAGAGCTTTAACAGATTTTGATTTAGAGATGCAGATGGCGCAGAGCAATCGTATGGTAGCACCTGATGTAGATACTGTATTTCTTTCTACTAGCTTGGAATATTCATATTTAAGCTCAAGTGTTGTTAAGGAATATGCCAGATATGATGTTGATTTAAATGAATTTGTACCTAAGTGTGTAGTTTCTAAACTTTTAGATAAGATGAAATAACCATGGGAGGAAATATAAAATGGGAAAAAAAGGCGTAGAAGAGATGATTGATCAGATAGAGATATTTATTGATAACTGTAAGTATCAGCCTCTATCTCAGAATAAGATAATTGTTCATAAGGATGAACTTGAGTCTATGATCCACGAGTTAAAGCTTAAGCTTCCAAGTGAGATTGAGAGATGCAAAAAGATTATGCGTAACAAAGAAGCTATTCTTGCAGATGCAAGAACACGTTCTGACGCAATAATCACAGAATCTGTTAACGAAGCTAATCGTTTGGTAGATCAGCATCAGATTACAGAGCTTGCAAATATTAGAGCTAATGAAATTCTTGAGATGGCAAGAAATCAGGCACAGCAGATTGTTGATCAGGCATCTGAGGAAGCAACAGAAATTCGTCTCGGCGCTATGTACTATACAAAGGATAAGCTTGCAGAAATGAGAGATATCTTTAATAGAATACATGATATTGAGAAGGAGAACTATAGAACTCTCATCGAATCACTTGAGAACGATTCGTACATTGTCGAAACTAATATGAGTGAGATGGAAGCTAATATTAATCTTCTTACAGCATCAAGTAAGATGTCTTATGCGTCAGAGGAGGATGCTCTTGACAGCGCATTTTCAGCACCTGATGCACCTGCAGCAGCTATGGCATCTAATGATTCTGTGTTTGATGACCCAGATGAAGAAGAGTATGAAGATGAGGATGATTTTGAGGATGACGACTTTTTAGACGAATAATATAGTAAGATAAAAAGTTGTAACTGAGCAAATTATTTTAAAAACAGTATAATATATTAAAGAAAGTCCTGGCTTTTTTATGACTTTGTTGGTTTGTAATATGGCAGATATGCCTCCAAATGAAGTTATAGCAAGTATAAGGGCTTTTTTTATATCACTTTCAAATATGATTGAACCTGAAATCTGAGATAATCCTCTGGTTATTTCTGTGATTCCTGTAATAAGTGGAATCATATATGTAGGAATAAAATTAAGAGAATTAATAAATTCTATTAAAATTGAACAAATCATTATGTAGACACCTACATAAGTGATTTGCGTAATACCAGTCATAATTAAATCGCTATCCTCTTTTTTTTGGTTGGATGTTGATTGTATTTTTGATAAGTGTTCTGTATAATTTATGCTTTTTTTACTTGATATATTTGATGTTTTTGTGATTATACATCTTAATATTATTAATATTGTCAGAAAGAATATGTATGGTGTGTAGATGAGTAGAATTGTTTTATAAAATGAAATAGAGTCTTTTAAAATAATATGAATTACATAGCCTGATATAAACATGGGGCTACAATTATTGCAAATTGGAAGGATAATGTTTCCTGTTGCTTTTGAAAATATCCCTGCTTTAACGTAATCAGAGGTGGTTTTAGCACCTAGGGGATAACCGCACAGTAAACCTAATAGAAAAGTTGATATAAGTGCATACAGTGATTTTGTTGAATGAGGAACAGATATGGAATTGACTTTTTTGACAATGATGTTAGAAACCAACATGAATGGAAGAAGGATTGGCAATACATTTGTGTACCACAGCATAAGTCCTTTTGATGCACCAGATATTACTAAGGGACTATTGTATACCAAGCCAAGGAGTATGATTATGAATGCAAATAATGAAATCATAAATACTCCGTACAGATAGCTTTGTATATTATATTAAATAAATAATAGATTTATGATATTAAATTGTAGAAACATATTATTATGAATATCATAAAATAGGCAATTTTTGTGTGTAGTCGTTAGGAGTTTTAGTGTGGTAGCTGTTATAAATAAGGCAGTTATAAAGCTTAGTTGCATCTGTGTCTAGCTGCCACATTCTTTTTGCATTATCTGTATTTATGTCAGAAAATGAACATATAACGTCATTAAAGTCAGCCTTCTTAGTGATAAGTGGAATAGAAGAAGACTCGTGTATTGACTTGATTAGGGTTGAACTGTCTTTTTTAAAACATAGTATATTAGCATAATATGCATAGTTATCCTGAATAAAACAGCGTCTGTCATCTTCGGTATAATCTAGTAGAAGATGAATAAGGCATCTTGATATTCTAGAATGAGTTATATTTTTTGTTTTGACAGAGTTAATTATCTCATTGTATGTTGCAGATAAATCTGTGTTTAAAAGTTTGTTTGAAAGTTCAGGAGTCATATCGCATATATGAGACAGATTCCTTGTTGTTAACAGTTTGCTCTGAAGAAATGGTGTGAGGGCATCCGTAAACACTGGTGAAGTTTTATTGTATGTTGACTTTATAATACTAAAAACCTGTGGCAAGACACTGTCGGAAATATCAGATAAGATGTCTTTGGTTGCAAGTTCTGGAGTGTAATTTTGTAAAAAGTTACGAATGGAAGTTGCGGAAGAAATTCCTTTGCGGAGAGTATCTTCATGATATCCGGCTGTTTTTCTTTCTACTAAAAGAGGTTTAATAGTAGAATTAATTTTCTTTAATGCACAAATGTATTCAATTGCCAAAATATTGTTTGGCAGTGATAATATATCAGAATATTTTGAATTATGCGTATAATCATAGATTGCTTTTTCACGGGCAGATGGATATGATACACCTGATGATATATAATCTGTCAGTCGATTCTTGTATAAATCCGGTTCGTCTAAAATAATAGAAGCAACTTGTTCCAGTAAAGTTATGTCTGAGGTTTCAGCACCAAAGCAGAGATAGTCCACGGAATTAAGTCTATCAATTATATTAATCGCACCAGTTGAAAAATCCATAGCACTACCTGTTGCATATGGAAAAGGTAATTCTATGGCAAGGTCAATGCCAGAAGAAACACACATACTTCCTCGTGTGTATTTGTCCCACATTGCAGCTTGACCACGTTGCAAAAAATTACCTCCCATAAGGGCGATAGAATAGTTGGCACCTGATAATTCTAAAGCATTCTTAAGATGGTACTCGTGTCCAATATGAAATGGATTATATTCAGCTATTATAGCAACTGTCTTCATAAAAAACCTCTCTAATTACACATATGTGTATATCATACCCCAGTAATACAATCATATCAAGTTCAAAAAATATACATTTGTATACAAAATGTATACAAAATCTAAAGTGAACTGTCTTTACAAAAGCTTTGTTAGTGATATAAAATTATTTAAGCATACTATCAAATAAAAATCGAACATAAATTCGAAAAAACTATTGACAACATGTTAAACATGTATTATATTAATAAAAAAGCAAACATATGTTTTATTTAGGAGGATGTTATGGCGAACGAAGATAAGATTAAAGCGTTAGATGCCGCATTGGCACAGATAGAGAAACAGTATGGTAAGGGTTCAGTTATGAAGCTTGGCGATAAGTCAGCTAATATGAATATAGAGGTTGTTCCTACAGGTTCATTGAGTCTTGATCTTGCTCTTGGTCTTGGTGGAATGCCAAGAGGAAGAATTATTGAGGTTTACGGTCCAGAGTCAAGTGGTAAGACTACAGTTGCTCTTCACGTTGTTGCAGAGATACAGAAACAGGGAGGTATAGCAGGATTTATTGATGCAGAGCATGCTCTTGATCCTGTTTATGCAGCTAATATTGGTGTTGATATAGATAACTTATATATTTCACAGCCAGATAACGGAGAACAGGCATTAGAGATAACTGAGACTATGGTTAGATCTGGTGCAGTAGATGTAATTATTGTTGACTCTGTAGCTGCTCTTGTTCCTAAGGCAGAAATAGATGGAGAGATGGGTGACTCTCATGTGGGACTTCATGCCAGACTTATGTCTCAGGCTTTAAGAAAGCTTACAGGTATAATCAGTAAGTCTAATTGTGTTGTTATTTTTATCAATCAGCTTAGAGAGAAGGTTGGTGTTATGTTTGGTAACCCTGAGACAACTACAGGAGGTCGCGCACTTAAGTTCTATGCTTCTGTAAGATTAGATGTAAGAAGAATAGAGACTCTTAAGGTTGGCGGAGAGGTAGTTGGTAACAGAACAAGAGTTAAGGTTGTTAAGAATAAAGTTGCACCTCCTTTTAAGGAAGCTGAGTTTGATATTATGTTTGGCAAGGGTATTTCAAGAGAAGGAGATATACTTGATTTAGCTGTATTACATGATGTAGTTGTTAAGGCTGGAGCATGGTATTCATACAATGGCGAGAAAATTGGTCAGGGTAGAGAAAATACAAAACTTTATATGCTTAACAATCCTGAATTTATGGCTGAAGTTGAACACAAGGTTAGAGTTAAGTGTGGTATGTTAGAGGAAGAAGCAGAATAATATGAATAAGTCAAAAGCTACCTATAGTGCTTTTGATACAGCAGCTTATTATATTACATATAAGGACAGAACCGAAAAAGAAGTATATGATAAGTTGAGAGAAAAGGGATATAGTTCTCAAGATATAGAAGAATCCATTCAGAAACTTAAGATGTATGGATATCTTAGTGATGAGAATTATACCCTTTCTTATATTAAAAGCAATATAAATAAAAAAGGTGTAAGGCGTATATCTATGGAACTTGCTCAAAAGGGTATACATAGAGATATAATATCAGGACAGCTAGATGAGATTACTGTAGATGAAGTTGGCACCATAGAAGAAATTTTGTATAAAAGATATAGAAATATTGATTTCTCAGATGAAACTCAAAAAAGACGTGCCTATGGATACTTTATGAGACGTGGTTTTAAGCAGGATTCTATATCTAAGGCTATTACAAATTATAAAAAAAATAATGAATTATGATTTGATTTATGTTACAAATTGCATAAAAATATTCATTATTTTCTTGACACTTATATAAAAAAAGTATAATATTTAACTGTTGTTTTTTTTATTCAACGAAAACTTAATAAGGAGGTGCTCCTGAGTGGAAGGTTCTATTATCGTGATCTTTGCTGTAGCCATTGTACTCACAATAGTCATTACCTGGTTCGCTGCTGTTGCATACAGAAAGAACATAGCAGAGGCTAAGGTTGGTAAGGCTGAAGACAAGGCTAGGGAGATTATAGATGAGGCACTTAAAAGTGCAGAAGCTAAAAAGCGTGAGACACTTCTTGAAGCTAAGGAAGAAGCTCTGAAGACTAAGAACGAGATGGACAAAGAAGTCAAGGATCGTCGTAATGAGTTACAGCGTATGGAGAAAAGAGTTCTCTCTAAAGAAGAGAATCTTGAGCGCAAGAGTGAAGCTATTGAGAAGAAAGAAGCTTCCCTTGCTAAGCGTGAAGCAGAGCTTGAGGCTAGTAGAAGTGCAGTTGCTGAATTAGAAGCGAAAAGAACTCAGGAACTGGAGCGAATTTCCGGATTAACCTCTGAACAAGCAAAAGAATACTTAATAAAGACTGTTGAAGACGATGTTAAACACGAAATTGCAGTCATGATCAAAGAATTAGAAACACGAGCAAAAGAAGAAGCTGACAAAAAGGCAAAGGATTATGTTGTTACAGCAATACAGAAGTGTGCTGCTGACCATGTGTCAGAGACAACAATTTCTTTAGTACAATTACCAAATGATGAGATGAAGGGTAGAATAATAGGTAGAGAGGGAAGAAATATCAGAACTCTTGAAACTATGACTGGTGTTGACCTTATTATTGATGATACACCAGAAGCTGTTATTCTTTCAAGTTTTGATCCTGTCAGAAGAGAGGTAGCGCGAATTGCCCTCGAGAAGCTGATAGTAGATGGTAGAATTCATCCAGCAAGAATCGAAGAAATGGTTGAAAAAGCCCAGAAGGAAGTTGAGACTATGATGCGCGAAGAGGGTGAAAATGCAACTCTCGAAGTTGGTGTTCATGGTATACATCCTGAACTTGTTCGATTACTTGGTAAGATGAAGTTTAGAACAAGCTATGGACAGAATGCACTTAAGCATTCTATTGAAGTAGCACAGTTATCTGGCTTATTAGCTGGAGAGATAGGTGTCGATGTTCGTTTGGCAAAACGTGCAGGTCTTTTGCACGATATAGGTAAATCTATTGATCATGAGATGGAAGGTTCTCATGTAACTATTGGTGTTGATTTATGTAGAAAATATAAAGAATCTGCTACTGTTATTAATGCAGTAGAAGCGCATCATGGTGATGTTGAGCCTCAGAGTTTAATTGCTTGCATTGTACAGGCTGCTGATACTATTTCGGCTGCACGTCCTGGTGCAAGAAGAGAGACGTTGGAAACATACACTACTCGTCTTAAGGCGTTAGAGGATATTGCTAATAACTTTAAGGGTGTAGAGAAGACTTTTGCTATTCAGGCTGGTAGAGAAATTCGTGTCATGGTAGTTCCAGAGCAGGTGAATGATGCCGAGATGGTATTACTCGCTAGAGACATTTCTAAGCAGATTGAAGCAGAGCTGGAGTATCCTGGTCAGATAAAGGTTAACTTGATTAGGGAATCCAGAGTTACAGATTTTGCAAAATAGTTAAAATCTATGGGTGTGAACAAAGTTCACACCCTTTTTTGTTGAAAAAAGGTTCTCACTTGTTTTTTTATAGTTATTTTGCTAGTTTGCTTGATTATTTTTGCTGAAAATTGTATTTAATTAATAAAAAAAATATATTCCCTTGAAATATGTCCGTTTATATATTATATTAGTAAAGAATTTTGAAATTATTTAAAGTTAAATTTGATTTATCAATATTTAACAGTTAAGAATTATAAATTAAGGAGAATAATTATGTCGTTAAGTTTATCAAAAAAGGCACAGGCAGTAAAACCATCATCAACTTTAGCAATTACTGCTAAGGCAAAGGAATTAAGAGCGCAAGGGATTGATGTAGTAGGTTTTGTTGCAGGCGAACCAGATTTTAATACTCCTGAGAATATTAGAAAGGCCGCTATTGATGCTTTGGAAGATGGATTTACAAAATACACACCAGTTCCAGGTATTATGGAACTTAGACAGGCTATTTCGGATAAGTTTGCTAGTTTTAATGGTCTCACATATAAGCCTGAACAGATTGTTGTAAGTAATGGTGGTAAACATTCTCTTACTAATGCGATTATTGCAATAACTAATCCTGGGGATGAATTCATTATCCCTGCGCCATATTGGCTTAGCTATCCAGAGATGGTGAAGTTGGCGGATGGTGTGCCAGTAGCTGTAAATACTAAAAAAGAGAATGGTTACAAGGTTACAGTTGAAGAGCTTGAGTCTGTATACACTGACAAAACAAAAGCTATTATTTTAAATACGCCATGTAATCCAACAGGTAGCATATATACAGAGAATGAGCTTCGCGCAATTGCTGATTTTGTTGTTGAGAAGGATATATATATTATCTCGGATGAAATGTATGAATATCTTGTTTATGGCAATGAAAAGCACGTGAGCATCGCAAGCTTTAATGATGAAATATATAAGAGAACAATTACATGTAGTGGTCTTTCTAAGAGCTATGCAATGACTGGATGGAGAATCGGTTATGTAGGAGCGCCTATTGAGATTGCTAAGCTTATGAGTAGTGTTCAAAGTCATCAAGCATCAAATCCTAACTCTATTGCTCAAAAGGCAGCTCTTGAGGCAATGAGTGGACCACAGGATGAACTTAAGAAGATGGTAGAGGAGTTTGAGAAGAGAAGTAAGTTCTTATATGATGAGATCTGTAAACTTCCATATATTGACTGTATTGCTCCTCAGGGTGCATTTTATGCATTTGTTGATTGTACTAACCTTATTGGCAAATCATATAAGGGAGAAGAGATTAAGAATGCTGCTGATATTGGAAGAATGCTTATTGAAGACTTAAATGTTGCAGTTATTCCATGTGATGACTTTGGTATCGAGAATCACATCAGACTTTCATATGCCATATCTATGGAGCAAATCAAAACAGGTGTGGAGAGAATTGGCAAATTCTTGAATGAATTAGTATAAAATTTATGGTGATACTATGTTGGAATTTATAAAGAAGAAACAAGAACTTTTATATGATTCAAAAATTGTAGCTTTATATAAAGATTATTTAGAAACTCCTAAGGGGAATATTGTAGAGTATGATTATATAAAGCATAAGTCTGGCGGGGGTGCAGGAGTACTACTTGTGGACGAAAATGAATACACATATTTGGTTAGGCAATATAGAAATTCTTTGGATGCTGTTAATATAGAAATTCCAGCAGGTGGTTACTCATATAATGGTGAGCCAGGTGAGCTATGTGCTATTAGGGAAGCTGAGGAGGAATCTGGTTTTATTCCAGAAGAGCTTTACCATGTGTCTAATATAATATCCTCTGTAGGTACTTTTGATGAAAAGACAGATATATATATAGGGACCAAACTTACGCCAGGGAAAATTAAATATGACCCTGATGAGTATATTGAATTGATACATTTGCCTGTAGATGATGCGGTTTCTATGATATATGAAGGGAAGATTATTGATAGCAAAACTATAATAGCCTTGCTTGCATACAAAGATATGAGACAAAAAGGAATAATAAAAGAAATATAATCATAAAAAAGTAGAGAGGGATACTCTCTATTTTTTTATGGTGGTGAAATATGTCAAATATTATGAAACTAAGAAAAAATATTTTTGCAGTATATGTTGTTACGGTAGTGGTTGCCTCTATGCTTGTGAACATACTTTTAAAATTAAATATTGACATGAATTATTTATCTATAGATATATATGAAATTATTAGTGTTCATAAGAGTAATATGTTTGATGTGTTTTTGTACCTGTTTATAGAAAGAGGTAAACAATTGATAGTTATTTATCTTTTGTCCAAAGTAATAAATCCCAATATATTACAAAATATAATTATTGTATTGTTGATGTTTTGTCTTGGGGTGTTTTTGACAATACAAACATTTTATTATGGATTTGCCGGAATTCTAATCCTTTTAGCCAGTATTTTTCCTCAATATTTCGTATATATATTCCTTGTAAAATATTTATGTCAAAGGTTTAATGGAGAAAAATATAACAAAAATAAGTATGTCTATTACGTAAATGTAATGTTATTGTTACTTCTTGGAGTGGTGTTAGAAGAAATTTTTTTAATATTTTTTTTAGGTGACATACAACAATATATTGTCCTTAGAATTTAATGACTTCCGATATTTTGTAGAATTAAAAAAAAACAGCTTAAAACCTTGAAAATTCAAGAAAAATTATGTTTGATTTTATGTAAATTAGTCATTATAATAATTGTATCTGATTGCGTCGAAATGTATCGGAAAGATTACATATAGATACCAAAACAAGGGGTTTAGTTAATGAAAAGCTATGTAGATGATTATATAAATTATCTTAATACAGTAAAGCGTGCCAGTGTTAATACAGTGGCATCTTACAAAAGAGATTTGATGAAGTTATGTTCGTATTTTGAGAGCATAAACTGCAATAGTCTCTCGGATATCAATTCTACAGATTTAAGTTCCTATGTAATCAGCATTGAAAAACAGGGAATGTCATCTGCAACTGTATCTAGAAATATTGCTAGTATTAAGTCGTTTTTTCTTTATTTATTAAAACAGGGTAAGATATCATCTGATTATACAGAACATTTGAGACCACCTAAAATAGAAAAGAAGATTCCGGAAGTACTCACAATTAAGGAAGTTAATCTTTTACTTGAGCAACCTTCCAAATCTAATCCAAAAGAAATAAGAGATAAGGCAATGCTTGAACTTTTATATGCTACAGGCATGAGAGTTTCAGAATTAATATCTCTTAAATTAGATGATGTTAATTTGCCTATGAGCTATATTCTTTGTAGAGATGCAAATAAAGAAAGAGTTATTCCGATTGAAAATGCAGCTAAGATTGCTTTGGAGACTTACATAAAAGGTAGCCGAGAGTCTATGTGTGAGGGAAGTCCTTATTTGTTTACAAATTTAAAGGGACAACCTATGACACGTCAGGGCTTTTGGAAACTTATTAAGGCATATGCTAAAAAGGCTGGTATTAACAAAGATATAACACCACATATGATTAGACATTCATTTGCGTCACATCTTGTGAGCAATGGTGCTGACCTTAAAGCAGTGCAGGAGATGCTTGGACATTCGGATATTTCAACAACTCAGATATATTTAAAGAGTAGACAGAGCAAAATTAAAGAAGAGTATGATAAAGCACATCCTCGTGCAAGAGCATAAAAAAACCACTAATTAATAACATGATTAGTGGTTTTTTGTTTAGTTTATTTGTAAATTTTTACAAGGTTATCTATCTTAGATGTGGCGTTAATCATAAGTAAATCAAGAATTGTTATTGCACACATTGCTTCAACTACAACAACGGCTCTTGGACCGATGATTGGATCATGTCTACCCTTGATTGCAAGTTTAATATCTTCACCATTTTTGTTTACTGTATTTTGTTCCTTAAAGATTGAAGGAGTTGGTTTAAATGATGCACGAACTAAAACATCTGAACCATCGCTTATTCCACCAAGTGTTCCACCTGAATGATTGGTTGATTTGGAAATAAATCCATCATTATTAAAGAAGTTATCATTATTCTCTGAACCAACTGCTTGGGAAACCTTGACACCATCGCCAATTTCTACAGCTTTAACTGCTCCTATAGACATAATGGCCTGGGCTAAAATAGCATCTAATTTGTTAAATACAGGTTCTCCAATACCAGCAGGCACACCACTAATAATACATTCCACAGAGGAACCAACAGAATCTAATTGACTCATAATTTCTTTTAAGTATTCTGATGATTTCTGGGCACATTCCTTATCTGGCATATAGTGTGGATTGTTGGAAATTTCATCCTTATTGAACTTGGAATAGTCTATTACGTTTGGACCAATGGAACGTGTATATGTAGTAAAGGATATTCCAAGAGTATTTAATGCTTTTATTGCAATTGCACCTGCGGCAACTCTTCCAATAGTTTCTCTGCCTGATGAACGACCGCCGCCTCTATAGTCTCTGAAACCAAACTTTTCATCGAAACAATAATCAGCATGTCCTGGTCTGTAGCTATTAGCTATTTCTCCATAGTCCTTTGATTTTTGATCCTGATTATATACAACTAAAGAAATGGGAGTACCTGTAGTTTTGCCTTCAAATACACCTGAGAGAATTTCAACTTTGTCAGCCTCATTTCTTTTGGTCGAAAATTCACTTTGTCCAGGTTTACGTCTATTTAAGAAGATTTGTATATCATCTTCACATAATGGAATACCGGCAGGACAGCCGTCAACCACAACACCTAAGCCTTTGCCGTGGGATTCGCCCCATGTACTTATTGTAAAAAGTTTTCCGAATGTTGAACCAGCCATAGTGTTATCCTTTCTCTATTACAGTAAATTATATTGGTTGTAATATTATATTTAATTCCGTGAATATTTAATTTGGAATTAATGATATTATATTATACATATTTTATCTGAAAAGATAAAGTAGTAGTTTTATAAAAGAAAAAAGGCAAAACGGGGTTTACAAGAATAAAGGTTTATGCTAATATATCTGTTGCCGTCACTTAGTTATAGGATTACTCCAACCATAACCCAGTGATTGGACAGATTTTTATTTTAACGGAGGAAAGTAATATGATTACTGCAGAAGCTAAGAAAGAAATTATGGAAAAGTATGCTCGTTGTGAGGGAGATACAGGTTCTCCAGAGGTTCAGGTTGCATTACTTACAGCTAGAATCAACGATCTTAATGAGCACTTCAAGGCTCATCCAAAGGATCACCACTCAAGAAGAGGTCTCCTTAAGATGGTAGGTCAGAGAAGAAACCTTTTAGCTTACTTAAAGAGCAAGGACATTGAGCGTTACAGAACACTCATCGAGAAGCTTGGTCTTAGAAAATAATCACACTAAACAAGAAACCGCAGGTCTTAGACTTGCGGTTTTTTCTTTGTTCTAAAATATTGCAGATGAAAAACCAAAATGTTATATTAAATTATAGTTGTTACAATGAGAATTACTCTTGGAGGATTTAAAATGGACATAATGCAATTTGCAATTGAAGGATATAAGAATATAAATGCAAAAAAATACATTGGTATTTTTGGTAATCCAATTAAGCATACATTGTCACCAGTGATTCACGATACAATTAGTAGAGAGTTAATGGTTGATGAGAGATATATACCATTTCATATAACTGATGGTTTGGGTAAAGCAGTGAAAATGGCATACAAGGACAGTATATTGGGACTTAATATAACTGTGCCATATAAACAGGATGTAATGGAACATTTGGTTGATATTGATAAAGCGGCAAAAGCAATAGGAGCGGTTAATACTTTGGTAAGAGTAGATGGAGGCTATAAAGGATATAACACAGATATGCCTGGCCTTGCCAAAGCTATTTTTAGTGAAGGAATAGATTTAAATGATAGTAAGGTTATAATGCTTGGTGCTGGTGGTGCGGCAAGAGCCGTTGCATACATGTGTCTTAATTATGGTGCCAGTCAAGTGTACATTGTTAATAGAACTTATAATAATGCAAAAAAAATAGCTGACGATATGAATGCTGAATTTGGCAAAGTTGTTATTATTCCTATGGCTGCGGCATCATATAAGGATATACCAATGGATAAATATATTTTTATTCAATGTACATCTGTTGGACTACATGAAGGAGATGGGTTGCCTATTATCGATGATGAGAACTTTTATGATATGGCTGAATATGGAGTTGATTTAATATATAATCCAGCTAAAACGCCATTTTTAGAACTTCTGGATAAAAAAGGCAAAAAGACAATTAATGGCTTAAAGATGCTCCTGTATCAAGGAATTATGGCATATGAATTATGGAACGAAGTTTCTGTAAACGAAGAACTGATTGAAAAGGTATATAAGGCTTTATGTCATGCAATTTATGGACAACAGCAGGATGAATCTCAGTCTGTGAAGGAAGATAATAAGAATAATATAGTGCTAATAGGTTATATGGGTGCAGGAAAAACAGCAGTAGGAGAGGCTTTAGCTAAATCATATGGCTATGAATTTCTTGACACAGACAACTACATAGTCAATAAGGAAGGTATGTCTATAAATGATATTTTTGCCACTAAAGGTGAAGAATATTTTAGAGATTTAGAAACAAAGGTTGTTCAAGAATTAAAGAATAGTCTCAAAAATACAGTTATATCCACTGGAGGAGGCTTGCCTATTAGGGAAGAAAATAGAAAGTATTTGAAAGATTTGGGAAAGGTTGTATATCTTAAGGCTTCACCAGATACTACATATAAACGTGTGTCGGGAAATACTGAACGTCCTTTGCTTGCAGGCGATAATATGTATGACAAAATATGTACAATGCTTAAAGATAGAATGCCTAAGTATGAGAATGCTAGTGATATAATAATCGATACAGATAATATGTCAGTGGTAAATATAGCAAAAAAAATACACGATAAAATTAATTAAAAAAAATTCATAAGTAATGGTGTAAAAGTATATTAAAAATATTTCGAAATATGCTTTTATACCATTACTTTTTTTCTTGAATATACGGTGTAATAATGCTATAATAACTAAGATTGCATTAAGACCACACCGAGACTTCTGAAAATGTCATTTTTAGGTTAGACTTCATTGTGTAAAAGTGGTATTTTCAGTTGTTTCGGCGTCTTAATGAAAAATATATTTTAAGGAGATATAAAGATGTACAAGAAGTTTGAAATGGAGCTTGCAGGCAGAACTCTTAGAGTTGATGTAGGCAGAGTTGCAAAGCAGGCAAATGGTGCAGCACTTATGCACTATGGTGATACAGTAGTGTTATCTACTGCTACTGCATCAGAGAAACCAAGAGAGGGCATTGATTTCTTCCCACTTTCTGTTGAGTATGAGGAGAAACTTTACGCAGTTGGTAAAATTCCAGGAGGCTTTAATAAGAGAGAAGGTAAGGCAAGCGAGAATGCAATCCTTACATCAAGAGTTATTGACCGTCCTATGAGACCTCTTTTCCCTAAGGATTATCGTAACGATGTTACTCTTAACAATATGGTTATGGCTGTTGATCCAGAGTGTTCTCCAGAACTTACAGCTATGCTTGGTTCAGCTATAGCTACAGCTATTTCAGATATCCCATTTGATGGTCCATGTGCAACTACACAGGTTGGACTTATTGATGGAGAATTTGTATTTAACCCTAACGCAACTCAGAATCTTGTTTCAGACCTTAAGCTTACTGTTGCTTCAACAAGAGATAAGGTTATCATGATTGAGGCAGGGGCTAACGAGGTACCTGAGGATAAGATGATTGAGGCTATATATGCAGCTCATGAGTTAAATCAGAAAGTTATTGCTTTTATTGACCAGATTGTTGCTGAGTGTGGTAAGCCTAAGCATGAATATACAAGCTGTGCAGTACCTGAGGAACTTTTTGCTGCTATTAAAGAAATCGTTACTCCAGAGCAGATGGAGGTTGCTGTATTTACAGACGAGAAGCAGGTAAGAGAAGAGAATATCAGACAGATTAAGGATAAGCTTGAGGAAGCATTTGCTGATAACGAGGAGTGGTTAGCTGTTCTTGATGAAGCTGTTTACCAGTATCAGAAGAAGACAGTTCGTAAGATGATTCTTAAGGATCATAAGAGACCTGATGGAAGAGAGATTACTCAGATTAGAAAGCTTGCTGCTGAGACAGATATTATTCCTAGAGTTCATGGTTCTGCTATGTTTACTAGAGGACAGACTCAGATTTGCAACGTTGTTACTTTAGCGCCACTTTCTGAAGCTCAGAAGTTAGATGGTCTTGATGAGAATTTAACAACTAAGAGATATATGCATCATTATAACTTCCCTTCATACTCTGTTGGTGAGACTAAGCCATCAAGAGGACCAGGACGTCGTGAAATTGGACATGGTGCCCTTGCTGAGAGAGCACTTATTCCAGTGCTTCCAACTGAAGAGGAATTCCCATATGCTATTCGTTCCGTATCAGAAACATTTGAGTCTAATGGTTCAACATCTATGGCTTCAACATGTTCATCATGTATGGCACTTATGGCAGCTGGTGTACCAATAAAGAAGATGGTTGCAGGTATTTCTTGTGGTCTCGTAACAGGAGATACAGATGATGATTATGTACTTCTTACTGATATCCAGGGACTTGAAGATTTCTTTGGAGATATGGACTTTAAGGTAACTGGTACAACTGAAGGTATTACAGCTATTCAGATGGATATTAAGATTCATGGTCTTACAAGACCTATCGTAGAGGGTGCTATTGCAAGATGTCGTGAGGCTAGAATGTTCATTATGGATACTTGTATGAAGCCAGCTATCGCTGAGCCAAGACCACAGGTTGGTGAGTTTGCACCAAAGATTATCCAGACTGTAGTTGATCCAGAGAAGATTGGTGAGATTATTGGTCAGAGAGGTAAGACAATCAACGCTATTATTGAAGAGACTGGCGTTAAGATTGATATAGATGATGAGGGAAGAGTATCTATCTGTGGTGTTGAGCAGGCAGGTATGGATAAAGCCCTTAAGATTATTCGTTCAATCGTTGATCCACTTGAGGTTGGTAAAACTTATGATGGCAAGGTTGTAAGAATTATGAACTTCGGTGCTTTTGTTGAGCTTTCACCTAACAAAGATGGACTTATCCATATTTCAAAGCTTGCAGAAGCAAGAGTTGAGAAGGTTGAAGATGTTGTTAACATTGGTGACGAGGTAAGGGTTAAGGTTCTTGATATTGACAGAATGGGCAAGGTAAGCCTTAGCTTAAAGGATGCAGATAAATAATTCACGAGATAATTTATTATTATATTAGATGGAGGATAAATAATGAGATTCGGATATTTTGACGATCCACATAAGGAGTATGTAATCGATAGACCAGATACCCCAGCTCCTTGGGCAAACTACTTGGGGTCACCTGAGTATGGTGCCATTATTTCTAATAACGCAGGCGGATATAGCTTCGTAAAGTCCGGTGCAAATGGTCGAATTCTAAGATATGTTTTTAATAACTTTGATCAGCCGGGCAGATATATTTATCTCCGTGACAATGATACAAAGGACTTCTGGTCAGCTTCATGGCAGCCAGTGGGTAAAGATTTAAATGAATATAAGAGTGAATGTCATCATGGTACAGGATATACTAATATCATGGCATCATATTCAGGCATTGACTCAGAGGCACTTTATTATGTGCCACTTGATAAGACTCATGAAGTGTGGAAGGTAAAGGTTACAAATAATTCTGACAAGCCTAGAAACCTTTCAGTGTTTGGATACTGTGAGTTTACTAATGATAATAATTATGAACAGGATCAGGTAAATCTTCAGTATACGCTTTTTATCACAAGAACATATTTTGAGAATAACCGCATTAAGCAGGTTATTAATGAAAATGTAAATAAGGGTGCAGCTATTAATGGTAGTGTTGTATTCAAGAGATTCTTTGGATTGGCTGGAGCTGACGTTAAGTCATATTCTGGTGACAAAGAAGCCTTTATTGGAAGATATCATTCGTATGCTAATCCAGTTGGTGTTGTTAATGGTGATTGCGGTAACAATTTAAATTATAACGCTAATGCATGTGGTGCTCTTGAGACAGAAGTTGTTCTTGCTCCAGGTGAAAGCAAAGAATTTGCATTTGTTCTTGGTATGAAATCTGATGATGATATGGATAAGGTTATGGCTTCCTACAGTGATGTTGTTAGCCAGACAGCTTCAGAGTTAGACGAACTTAAGACATATTGGCATGGTAAACTCTCACATTTACAGGTTAAAACACCTAGTGAAGAGTTTAATGCAATGATTAATACATGGAATGCTTATCAGTGCTTTATGACATTTATATGGTCAAGAGCTGCGTCATTCTCATATTGTGGTCTCAGAAACGGATATGGTTATAGAGATACAGTTCAGGATATTCAGGGTATTATACATCTTGCTCCTGAGATGGCACTTGATAAGATCAGATTCATGTTATCAGCTCAGGTTGATAATGGAGGAGGACTACCTCTTGTTAAGTTTGACCACAATGCAGGTCATGAGGATACTCCTGATGATGCATCGTATGTTCAAGCAACAGGACATCCTGCATATAGAGCTGATGATGCATTATGGTTATTCCCTACAGTATACAAATACATTGCTGAATCAGGTAATGTAGACTTCATCGATGAAATTATCGTTTTTGCTAATGGTGGTGAGGGTACAGTATACGAACATTTGAAAAGAGCTATTGATTTCTCTATGAATAGACTTGGCAACAATAATATGCCAGCAGGTCTTCACGCTGACTGGAATGATTGTTTAAGACTTGGTAAGAAGGGTGAGTCAACATTCGTTGCCATGCAGCTTTACTATGCAATGACAGTTCTTCGTATGTTCTCTGAGATGAAAAATGATACAGAGTATATTGCTTATCTTGATAAAATACAGAAAGAATTGGGAGATACAATTCAGACAAAGTGTTGGGAAGAGGATAGATATATTCGTGGATACAAGGAAGACGGTATGATTATCGGTTCTAAGAAGGATCCAGAAGCAAATATGTGGCTTAACCCACAGTCTTGGGCTGTAATTAGTGGACTTGCTTCCAAGGAACAGTCAGAGCTTGCTCTCGAATCTGTCCATAGAGAACTTAGTACACCATATGGATGTAGAGTAATGGCACCATCTTATGTGGATCATGCTTTTGAAGGTGCACTTATGTTGCTTTTCAATCCATCAACTAAGGAAAATGGTGGTATTTTCTCTCAGCCACAGGGTTGGATTATCCTTGCTGAGGCGCTTATGGGACATGGAGATAGAGCATTTGAATACTTTGTAAATAGTTCTCCAGCATGCATGAATGATAAGGCAGAAATACGTAAGCTTGAGCCATATTGTCATGGACAGTTTACTGAAAGCTCAGAAAGCCCATTTGAAGGTAGATCCCATGTACACTGGTTAACAGGTACTGCATCTACAGTTATGGTAGGATGTGTTGAGGGTATTCTTGGTATGAGACCAGATTTTGGTGGTATCAAGATTGAACCAGCTATTTCATCTGAGTGGAAAGAACTTGAGATTAACAAGGACTTCAGAGGAAAGAAGTTACACATTGTAATCAACAATCCTAATGGAGCACAGAGTGGTTACAAGAGCCTTACTTTGAATGGAAAAGAATTAGATAGCAATTACATTCCAGCAGATATGCTTGCAGATGTAAATGAAATAGTTCTTACTATGTAAAAAGGTAACCCTTAGTGGCTATTTAAAAAATATATATAGTGCTAAACTAAATCCAGTGAATGATTTGAGGTATTCAAAATAATTCATGTGGGGTGTTTCATATATAATATGAAGAAGGAGAAAGTCTTGTTCGCAACCTTATGGTCTCGGTCAAGGCTTTTTCTTTTTTTATATAAAACAACAAATTATTATAATATTTTAATTTGAGTTTCGGATAATTAGACTATTGTTTATTTTTTAAAGATGTGATATAGTAACGCAGTATTTATAATTTTTTGGAAGGAGAAAGAATATGAAAAAAGGATTATTGAAAAAAATCACAGCATTATCTATGGTTGCTATTATGTCTCTTGGATTTGTAGGATGTGGTGACTCAGATAAGAAGGAAGAAAAAGAAGAAAAGAAAGAACCAGCAGTTGAGTTTAGCGAAGAGGTTTCTTTCGATGAGGCTACAGGTGAGTTTACTTACTTAGGTGTAGGTGGAACAGTTCCAGAAGGCTACACTTATAGTGAAGATATGACTGCAGCTCAGACAGTATCATTTTTGTATCAGTCAGAGGATATGTCGGTTGTTAACGCATTAGTTGTTAATATCGATTACCAGAATCAGGTTGCTGAGGCTGATGCTATAGATCAGTTTGATACTCAGATTAAGGCAGTTTACGGAGATCAGTGTACATCAAAAGAAGTTACATATAATGGTAACAAGTGTACTGAGTGGGATATTGCTGATCCTAATGGTGCATATGGTGGACGTTCTGCTGTAATTTGCGATGGTGAAATGCTCATCTATGTTGAGTTTGTTACTGTAGGTGATGATGCTTCTGATTATGAAGCATTCATGAATACAGTTGTATACTAAGATAATAACATTTAAAGATGTCAGAAATACTCTGGCATCTTTTTTTTGTGCGTATATTGTTTAATGTGACAAAATTTGATATACTAATGAAGAATTTGTACTCTCGTAAATTTTTTTGTGGTATTGGAGGATATCTTTATGCAAAAGAGATATGATTATTGCCCTAATTGTATGCAGGCAACTAGTGACAATGAAAGATTTTGTAGTGGTTGTGGGTTTGATATTGAAGGATATGAAGAGAAGGAACAGGCTCTCAAACCATGTACAATGTTAAAAGATAAATATATGGTAGGAAAAGTTATAGGTGTAGGAGGTTTTGGTGTAACCTATTTAGGATGGGATACAGTTCTTCAGACATATGTTGCAATTAAAGAGTATTTCCCTCAGTTTTTTGCCTATAGAACTTCAGAGATAACACAATCTCAGATTGTTCCTACGGATGCGAAGAAGGAACCATACGAAAAAGGTTTGAAACGTTATTTAGAGGAAGCTCAGAATTTATCAAAATTTTATCAGCTTCCTGGTATTGTTTCTGTTAAAGATTTCTTTTATGAAAACGGTACTGGCTACATTGTAATGGAATATATAGATGGTATTAACTTAAAACAATATCTTAATGATAATGGTGGTAGAATACCAGAGTCCAAGGTACGTACTCTTATGAAACCAGTTCTTGAGTCTCTTATGGAGGTTCATGAAGCGGGACTTATTCACAGAGATATCAGTCCGGATAATGTAATGGTTGATAAGAAAAATAGAATAAAGCTTATAGACTTTGGATCAGTGAGAGATCAGTCAACTGAAAGTGAGAAAACATATACAGTTACATTAAAACATGGATATGCTCCATCAGAACAATATTATTCAAAGGGCAAACAGGGACCTTGGACAGATATATACAGTATATGTGCTACCATGTACAGAATGTTAACAGGAGTAAACCCACCAAATAGTATTGAAAGATTATCTGGTGATGAGTATGTTTCTCCAGCTTCACATGGAGTAAATGTTTCTCCTAAAATGGAATATGTATTACAAAAAGGATTAGCTGTTAAGCCAGAAGACAGATACCAAAATATTAAGCAGTTGATGGAAGATTTGTATGAAGGAAAGACTCCTGTAAATAATGTACAAAACTCCATGATTCAACAGTCGGCAATGCAGCCGTCTTATAATGTTTCAAATGTGCAGCCCCAGGGAACTACACAATATACTACTCAGTATCCTATACATAATATGTCTTATCAGCAAACAACGGGTTATACAGTACAGCCAGTTGCTCAGGCAAATAAGAAATCAAAGGTATGGATTCCTATAGTGATAGTTGTGCTTCTTCTTTGTGTTGTAGCAGGTGTGTTAGCTCCAGTTCTTTTGAAGTCTAATAATTCAGATGATAAAACCACAAGTTCGTCTGCTAACAATGATAGAGATGATAAAACAACAGAAGCGACAACAGAAGCAACAACAGAAGCGACAACAGAAGTGACAACAGAAGCGACAACAGAAGCAACAACAGAAGCAACAACAGAAACTGAGGTTACTGCGGATAGTTCCACTATTGTAGTGTTAGGTCCAAATGTATATTTAAAAGATGGATTTGATGTTACCCTCGATGAGAAATATAAATACGATGAAACAACTTCCAACGAAGAAGAATATTATTATTTTGATGACTCAGAAGAAAGATGTTTTATGATTTTCTCGGGACCTACAGAAGGTGTTTCAGAAGAAGAGTACATACAATCCTTAGAAGATACCATGATAGAATCATATGGGGAAGAGAATTTTTTTACCGATGAGTATACATATAATGGACATGCTTGTACAGAATTTGGAGCTATTGATTATAGTGGAGATGAACCTTTGTACATATTGGTGGCATTTTGTTATAAGCCAGATGAATATGTTTGTGTTATGTACATGTCATATGATGATTCAGATGATTTCTATGATTATACAGATGCAATGAATACATTAAATTATACAAATTATTAATATGTTTTAGGAAAAAATGCTGGTTTTATAAACCAGCATTTTTTTTATTATTTTGTACATAATATTTTTAATTTATATTAGGAGAATAATATGTCAGAAAATAAGAAAACAAACAATAATGAAGTAACAAGTTGTACAAATGAATCCTGTAATAACATAGTCATTGAAAATTTTAATCAAGTATATTTAAATAAAAATCATAAAAAAAATAATGTTTTTCTGATTAATATTTTTGGTGAGATAGAGGGACATGAGCCGTCATCAAATATGAAATCTACAAAATATGAAATGCTATTGCCTATTCTTGCTTACATTGAAGACAACAATGATATAGATGGTGTATTAGTTTTGATTAATACTGTAGGTGGTGATGTGGAATCAGGACTTGCCATAGCAGAAATGCTTGCAACCTGTAGCAAACCAAAGGTGTGCCTTGTGTTGGGGGGAGGTCATTCAATAGGGGTACCTCTTGCAGTATCAGGGGATAAAACCTTTATTGCACCTTCTGCAACTATGGTTGTTCATCCGATTAGAGTGAATGGAACAGTACTTGGAGTCAGACAAAATTTTGAGTATATTGAGCGTATGCAGGACAGAATCATAGAATTCACAGCTAACCATAGTAATATTTCTAAAGATAATCTTAAATCAATTATGTTCAATACATCAGAACTGACAAAGGACATAGGATCAGTGCTTATTGGCCAACAGGCTGTAGAATGTGGAATTATAGATGAAGTGGGTGGAATAAGTGAGGCTATGAATTGTTTATACGACTTGATTAATAAACAGAAAAATAGTAAAATAGATTCGTATGAGCATTTATAAAGATGTTTATTTGGGGAAGTATTCCCCAGTACATATGGCTCTGCATATTGAGATAAGGAGAGAATGTGATGGCGGGAACAAACAAAACCGGCAAAAGCAATAATCAAACAAAGAAAAATACTAGAAAAACTCAAGGTGGAAGTAAGGGCAGAAATACTAGACCACAAGTTGATAATTCATACACTAAACAAAGAAAAGCTGCAGCTATGAAAGCTCTAGCAGAAGAAGGAGATAATTCAAGAAAAAGAGAAATATATCTTTTTATTTATCTTGCAGTGTCCATATTCTTATTGTGCAGTAATTTTGGTTGGTGTGGAGTTGTAGGAAACTTCATATCCAGTATAATATTTGGATTATTTGGAACAGTATCTTACATTATTCCTATATTTGCATT
Organism: Lachnospiraceae bacterium; assembly: GCA_015057525.1. Taxonomy (GTDB): domain Bacteria; phylum Bacillota; class Clostridia; order Lachnospirales; family Lachnospiraceae; genus Coprococcus_C. The sequence goes on from SVEE01000002.1 coordinate 78,661, forward strand.
TTTTACAGCAGCCTTTTTATTTGCAAATGGAGCACAGAAGAAGATAGTAAAAAGAGTATCGTGTGCTGCGATATTTTTAGTAGTAATTGCATTTATATTCCAGCTCATTGCAGGAGTGAAAGGGGTTGGAATCAAAGAGTTATATGTAAATGGTGCTGACCATGAACTGGGAGGCGGAGTGATTCTCGGTGGTTTAGTGATTTTGTTACATAAGCTCATTGGTTTGACTGGATGCATTATTGTTATTATTCTCATGGCAATTATTGGATTTATTGTGGTGATGGATGTATCTATTATTGATATGCTTAAAAACAATAATGATGATTTTGATGATGAAGATGAAGACTACAAAGATGAATTTGATTTTAATGCTCAACCTGCCAAAATGCAGAATAGAGATGTTCTTAATAGTATAAAGGTTCTTGAGAGTGAAGATAAGAAATCTAAGAAGAAGGTTAAGAATAAGATTGTTGATAAGGAAGAGGTTCATGAATTAAAACCTTTACCTAACAATGATTTCTTTGCCCTTGAAGATGCTAAGCAATATGATTTTGATACAAATACAAAGGATTATAAAGAGGATTTCTTTAACAAACCTGCCAATTCCCTTGAGGATGAAAATGTTACGGTGCTTGAACCTGTAAAACGTCAGCGTAAGAAGACCAAAGAATCTACAGCACAGATGGAAGCGGAAAGAGATGCAATTGCAGAGAGCATAAGTGGAACAAGTGTTACAGCTACAAATCCAACAAAATCTCTTTCTGGGGCAAGATTTATAGATGAACCTACATCTGTAACACCAAAGAGTTCATTCACCAGTATGAATGAAAGAAATGCAGGTGTTACTTCAGAGAACAAAGTTACAGCTAATGCTACTGGAAAATCCCAGGATATGTCCACAAAAGAGTACATATTCCCACCAATAGATTTACTTAAAACAGCTAAGAACAAAGGTGGTAACAATGAAGCAGGTGTTAGAGAAACAGCTATGAAGCTTAAAAGTACACTTGAGAACTTTGGTGTTAATGTTACTGTTACAGATTATAGCTGTGGTCCATCGGTAACAAGATATGAATTACAACCAGAACAGGGTGTTAAGGTTAGTAAAATTGTCAATCTTGCCGATGATATTAAACTTAACCTAGCAGCGGCAGATATTCGTATTGAGGCACCTATACCTGGCAAAGCAGCAATAGGTATAGAGGTTCCAAACAAAGAAAGTTCACCAGTGTATTTTAGGGATTTATTAGAATCAGATAATTTCAAAAAATTCCCTTCCAAAATAGCTTTTGCAGTTGGTAAGGACATAAGTGGACAAGTTATTGTTGCAGATATCGCAAAAATGCCTCATCTTCTTGTGGCAGGAGCTACAGGTTCGGGTAAGTCAGTTTGTATAAATACACTTATTATGAGTATTTTATACAAGGCTAATCCTGATGATGTAAAGCTTATTATGGTTGACCCTAAACAGGTTGAGCTTAGTATATATAACGGAATACCTCATATGCTGATTCCTGTTGTGACTGATCCAAAGAAGGCTGCAGGTGCACTTAACTGGGCAGTTATGGAGATGACAAACAGATACCAGCTTTTTGCTCAGTATAATGTACGTAATCTTCAGGGCTACAATGATAAGGTTAAAGAAGTGACTGGTTCAGAACAGGGCAACGAGGAGATGAAGAAACTTCCTCAGATTGTCATTATTGTAGATGAGTTAGCTGATCTTATGATGGTAGCACATGGTGAGGTTGAAGATGCAATTGTTAGACTTTCACAGCTTGCAAGAGCTGCAGGAATACATTTGATTATTGCTACACAGAGACCATCTGTAGACGTAATAACAGGTCTTATCAAGGCGAATGTACCTTCACGTATCGCGATGACTGTTTCGTCAGGTGTTGATTCTAGAACAATTTTGGATATGAATGGTGCGGAGAAGCTTCTTGGTAAAGGTGATATGCTGTTTTATCCAACAGGTTATCCCAAACCTGTTCGTGTACAGGGGGCGTTTTTATCTGATGATGAGATTGCAAATGTAGTTGATTTCATCAAGGAACAAACAGGAGACACCGTGTATGACGAAAAAATCACTAGTGAAATAGCAAACAGCTCCGTTGGGGGAGCAACTTCATCAGGTGGTTCATCAGGTGGCTCAGACTTAGATGAATATTTTGTTGAAGCCGGTAAATTCATTATAGGTAAGGATAAGGCTTCTATCGGAATGCTTCAAAGAGTGTACAAAATAGGATTTAATCGTGCGGCTAGAATAATGGATCAGCTTTCTGATGCAGGGGTAGTTGGACCAGAGGAAGGAACAAAGCCTCGTAAGGTTCTTATGACCATGGAAGAATTTGAAAATTATATAGAAGAGAATTTATAGGAGAATAATATGTTAACGGATATACAAATAGCACAACAAACGGAATTAAACAATATTAAGGACGTTGCCGCTAAAATCGGCATAACGGAAGACGATTTAGAGATGTATGGTAAATATAAGGCTAAATTATCTGACGAATACATGGATAGTGTTAAGGATAATAAGAATGGTAAGCTTGTTCTTGTTACTGCAATTAATCCAACTCCTGCAGGAGAAGGTAAGACTACAGTAACTGTTGGACTTGGTCAGGCTATGTGTAAGCTTGATAAGAAAGCAGTGATAGCCCTTAGAGAGCCGTCTCTTGGACCATGTTTTGGTATTAAGGGTGGTGCTGCAGGTGGTGGCTACTCTCAGGTTGTACCAATGGAGGATTTAAATCTTCATTTTACAGGTGATTTTCATGCTATTACATCTGCCAATAACCTTTTAGCTGCTGTTATAGATAATCATATACATCAGGGTAATGCTCTTAGAATCGACCCTAAGAGAATTGTTTTTAAACGTTGTCTTGATATGAATGATAGAGCATTGAGAAGTGTTATTGTAGGTATGGGTAAAAAAGCTGACGGAGTAGTTAGACAGGATGGATTTGTTATTACAGTTGCATCTGAGATTATGGCTATTCTTTGTCTTGCTGAGGATATAAAGGATTTACAAGAAAGACTTAGCAAAATAATTGTTGCGTACAATTATGACAATGAGCCAGTAACAGCCGGAGAGCTTAAGTGTGTTGGTTCTATGACAGCACTTCTTAAGGATGCTATTAAGCCTAACATAATTCAAACTCTCGAACATACACCTGCACTTGTACATGGTGGTCCATTTGCTAATATTGCTCATGGTTGCAACTCTGTTAGAGCAACTAAAACTGCACTTAAAATAGCAGATTATGTTATCACAGAGGCAGGCTTTGGCGCAGACCTTGGTGCAGAGAAGTTCTTTGATATCAAGTGTCGTATGGCTGGACTTAAGCCAGATGCTGTTGTGCTTGTTGCTACAGTAAGAGCACTTAAATATAACGGTGGTGTACCTAAGACAGAACTTAACAATGAGAATCTTGATGCCTTAGCCAAAGGTATTGTTAATCTTGAAAAGCATATTGAGAATCTCCAGATGTATGGTGTGCCTGTTGTTGTTACTCTTAACAGATTTATTACTGATACAGATGCAGAACTCAATTTTATTAAAGAATTCTGCGAATCAAGAGGTTGCGATTTTGCTCTTGCTGATGTTTGGGCAAAAGGTGGTGAAGGTGGTATTGAACTTGCCAAGGCTGTTCTCAATACACTAGAAACCAAGGAAAGTAATTTCAAGGTACTTTATGATGATAGTCTTTCTATAAAGGAAAAAATTGGTGAGGTTGCAACCAAAATATATGGTGCAAAGGATGTAACATATAGTTCAGAGGCTTCTAATGCAATAGCTAAGATAGAAGCTATGGGAATGGGCAACATGCCAGTATGTATGGCTAAGAATCAGTATTCCCTTTCTGATGATGCTTCACTTCTTGGTAGACCAGAAGGTTTCACAGTTAATATTAGAGAAGTATATGTAAGTGCGGGCGCAGGTTTTGTTGTTGCAATAACTGGAGCTATTATGACTATGCCTGGTCTTCCTAAGACCCCTGCAGCTGAGAGAATATTTGTTGATGATAATGGAGTTATTAACGGATTGTTCTAATATACTTTTTCTTTGTGGAGATTTAATATGAAGAAAAAAATAATGACATTTGCTATATGTATATTTTTAATCTTATTATTAAACGGCTGTTCGGTGGCATCTGAGAAAGAAATAATAAGATATGCCAATGAAAAATATGGTGAAGCTACGCTTATAAGAACAGAAAAAATAGATGACGAAGAAGTTGTATGTTATTTTAAAGACAAGGAATATAGCTTTGAATATTTTGTTTCTAGCTATATGAATGATATCGTTATAGATGGCGCTACCTTTGGCTCTACGGAAAACAAAGGTAGTAACTTTGATATTACATATTATAATTATATAAATGATACAATTAAAGATGAAATACATGATATAGAAGATAAGTATAATGTGAATATTTCTATATCTGATGGAACTTATATATATTACTTTGCTAGGATTTCATATAATTCAAATGATACATCAAATGCAGCTTTAGTGTCAGGAGAAGTAAGTGATTTATATACATCCATAGATTCAAGGCATTATTGGAAAGATATGGTAGTTGAGGTGTATGACTGTAGTGGAAACTACATAGGTTCATATCACTCTGAACAGAGTGCATGGATGACTCCTGAAGAAGAAATTGATTTAATTTACATTGATGCGATTGCGAGTCTTTCTCCTGATGCGGTTTATGTAGGAAAAGAGCAACATGTATTTTCTGAAACAGGAGTAAATATAAATAATGTTGTTCAGGTGTTAGGTAATCCTGAAGTGAAAGTAGATTCTATAGTGACGTATTATATGTTTATTGTTGACGATAAAGAATATTATATGTGTGATTTTATGATAACAAATGATATCGGTGGATATGAATGGTACACAAATTATAAAAAATAATATATATATTAAGGAGGATGAATAATGGCACATATTATTGATGGTAAAGTTATTTCTAAACAGATAAAGGATGAATTAAAAGAGAAGGTTGCTCAGTTAAAGACTGAGGGCAAAGAGGTATGCCTTGCCGTTATTCAGGTTGGCAATGACCCAGCTTCAACTGTGTATGTTGGAAACAAGAAGAAGGCTTGCGAGTACATAGGTATAAAATCTCTTGCATATGAGATTCCAGAGGAGACAACAGAAGAAGAACTTCTTGGTATAATAGATAAGCTTAATAAGGATGATTCAGTACATGGTATTCTTGTACAGCTTCCTGTTCCTGAGCATATAGATGAAGAAAAGATTATCAATGCAATATCTCCTTCTAAAGATGTAGATGGTTTCCATCCTGCAAGTGTTGGTGCTTTAAGTATTGGACAAAAAGGTTTTGTTTCATGTACGCCAGCAGGTGTTATACAGCTTCTCAAACGTTCAAATATCGAAATAGCAGGTAAGGAATGTGTTGTAATAGGAAGAAGTAATATTGTTGGTAAGCCAATGAGTATGCTTTTACTTAGAGAGAATGGAACAGTGACAATATGTCATTCTAGAACTAAAGACTTAAAAGAGGTTTGTAAGAGAGCGGATATTCTTGTAGTAGCTATAGGAAAACCTAAAATGATAGATGCATCATATGTTAAAGAAGGTGCAACAGTTATTGATGTTGGCATTCATAGAGATGAGTCAGGTAAGCTTTGTGGTGATGTGGACTTTGACTCAGTTGAACCAATTGCAGGAGCAATTACACCTGTTCCAGGTGGTGTAGGTCCGATGACAATTGCGATGCTTATGAATAATTGTGTAGAAGCGGGAATGAATTAAAAATGAATATACTTTTAGTTTCATTAGGCTGTGATAAGAATCTATGCGATAGCGAAGCTATGCTTGGATTACTTAGAGCCAACAATTACAATATTACAAATAATGAAGAAGACGCAGATGTTGTTGTGATTAATACATGTAGCTTTATTCACGATGCTATGGAGGAAAGTATTAATACTATTCTTGAGATGGCAAGACTAAAGGAAGGCAGATTAAAATATTTAATAGTTGCTGGATGCCTTGCAGAACGTTTTAAGGAAGAAATATTTGATGAACTTCCAGAGGTGGATGCATGTATCGGAACAACTGGCTTTGACAAAATTGTTGAAGTGATTAATAGCCTTGAAAATAATGAAAAGGATAATAATATACCTGTTACATGTTTTGAGGATATAGACAAGCTTGTTGTTACAGATACGGATAAGGTTATTACTTCAGGAACTTTTATGGGTTATCTTAAGATAGCAGAGGGATGTAATAAGTTTTGTACCTACTGTGTCATACCTCACATTAGAGGAAAATTCAGAAGTGTCCCAAAGGAAAATCTCATTAAAGAAGCTAATTACATGGCATCACAGGGTATAAAAGAAATAGTTCTTGTAGCTCAGGAAACAACATGTTATGGTGTGGACTTGTATGGCAAGAAATGCCTTCACGAGCTTATACATGATATCGCTTCAATCGAAGGAATAGAGTGGATAAGAGTTATGTATTGTTATCCAGAGGAAATATATGATGAGCTTATTGATACATTTGCAAATGAACCAAAGCTTTGTCATTATATAGATATGCCTTTGCAACATTCAGAAGATAATGTTCTTCATCGTATGGGTAGAAAAACTGACAAAAAGGCAATAATAGAAATTATCAATAAGTTTAGAAGTAAGGTTCCAGATATGGCTATTAGAACCTCTTTGATTTCTGGTTTTCCGGGTGAAAGCCAAAGTGAGCATGAATCTTTAATGGAATTTTTAGACGAGATGGAACTTGACAGAGTAGGAGTATTTACTTATTCTAGAGAGGATGGAACTCCAGCGGCTGGCTTTGATAACCAAATAGACGAGGAACTTGCGGCGACATGGAGAGATGAAATAATGGAGCTTCAGCAAGAAGTATCCTTAGATAAAAATCTTGAAATGGTTGGCAAGAGTTACAAAGTAATAATAGAAGGATATTCACCGGAGGATGATGTATATGTGGGAAGAACCTACAAGGACGCACCTAATGTGGATGGACTTGTATTTGTAAATTGTGATTATGAATTAATATCGGGTACAATAGTTGATGTTGTTATAACTGAAGCTGGACCTTATGACTTAATAGGAGAGATAAAAGATGAATTTACCAAATAAATTAACAATTCTTAGAGTTATACTTATTCCATTTTTTCTTGTAGCACTTATGGTTGACGGAATACCATATGGCAAATGGATTGCTCTTGCAATATTTTGTATCGCGAGTATTACAGATGCGCTTGATGGACAGATTGCCAGAAAATATAATTTAATAACTAACTTCGGCAAATTTATGGATCCACTTGCAGATAAGCTTCTTGTATGCTCAGCCATGATTGCAATGATTGATTTGGGTAGAATACCAGCGTGGGTTGTAATTGTTATAATAGCAAGAGAATTTATAATAAGTGGTTTCAGACTTGTTGCATCAGATAATGGCGTTGTTATTGCAGCAGGATGGTGGGGCAAGGTTAAAACTGTTGTACAGATGATTATGATAATTGTACTTATCTGTGATTTTGGTGGTAAGGTTGTTGGAATAATTGAAACGGTTCTTATATATGCAGCACTTGCTCTTACAGTTATTTCATTACTGGACTACTTAATTAAAAACAAATCTGTATTATCAGAAACTAAATAGGTAATCATAGAAGCAGGTTGTGGTAAATACGCGACCTGTTTTTATATATTTAATAAATATTGTCAAATATATAATTAATAAAAAGGGGATAAATATGATAGAAGATAAGTTGATTAAACTATTGAACGAAAAGAACATGACTATTACTACAGCGGAATCTTGTACAGGTGGTATGATTTCATCTAGGTTAGTCAATGTTTCTGGAGCATCTGCTGTTTTAAATGAAGCATATGTAACTTACTCTAACGAAGCAAAGTCTAGGAATTTGGGCGTTAGCAAAGAAACTATAGATAAATATGGTGCTGTATCTGAGGAAACTGCGAAAGAGATGGTTGAAGGGGTAGCTAAAAGAGCTTGTACTGATTGTGCCATTGCTGTCACAGGTATTGCTGGACCAGATGGAGGGACGAAGGAAAAACCTGTTGGAACTGTGTATGTGGGTTATTATATATGTGGTGAAAGTTTTGTAGAAAGATATAACTTTCAGGGAGACAGATATGAAATTAGAAAAAAAACAACAGACGAAGTTTTAACTAGAATTTATAAAGAATTACAGAGAAAATAATCGTTAAATTAAGTTTAAATTTATTAAAAATAATTATTAAAAAATATGGATAGAATAGCTTGATTTAATATTTTAAAAGGTATATTATATACTCGGAAGAAATTGGTTTTGTTTTAGACAAAGCCTAAAATAAATTCAACGGAGGACTTAAAATGAGTAACAAACTTACTTTGTCAGCAAGTGATAGAATAGCAGCTTTACTTGATGACTCAAGCTTTGTTGAAGTTGGTTCTTATGTTACAGCAAGAAGTACTGATTTCAACATGCAGGAAACTGATACTCCAAAAGATGGTGTTATTACCGGATATGGTGTTATCAATGGCAAATTAGTGTATGTTTACAGCCAGGATGCTAGTGTTCTTGGTGGTGCTATCGGCGAGATGCATGCTAAGAAGATTTCTAAAATCTATGACATGGCTATGAAGGTAGGAGCTCCTGTTGTAGGTCTTATTGACTGTGCAGGTCTTAGACTTCAGGAAGCTACAGATGCTATGAATGCGTTTGGTGAAGTATATTTGAAGCAGACTTTAGCTTCAGGTGTTATTCCACAGATTACTGCAATTTTTGGGACTTGTGGCGGTGGTGCGGCACTTATTCCAACATTAACAGATTTTACATTTATGACAAAGGAAGGCTCAAAGTTATTCGTTAACAGCCCTAATGCATTAGATGGAAATAATTCTGCTAAGCTTGATACAGCTTCAGCTGATTATTTAAGCAATAATACTTCACTTGTTGATTTTGTATGTGAAGATGATGGACAGCTTCTTGCTCAGGTAAGAACACTTGTAGACATCCTCCCTTCAAACAACACTGATGATGAAGTTGCAGAGTGTGCAGATGATTTAAATAGAATTATTCCTAACCTTGATGGTTTTGCTGATGATGCAAGAGCAGTATTACAGAATGTTGCAGATGGCAATCTATTCATTGAAGTAAACAAGGACTATGAAAAGGGAATGGTTGTTGGTTTCATCAAATTAAATGGTGCAACAATCGGATGTGTAGCTAACCAGGCTAAGGATGGCGGAGCAATGGTTACTGCTGACGGTGCAATGGTTGCTGCTGATTTTGTTAAGTTCTGTGATGCATTTAGTATTCCAGTACTTACATTAGTTAATGTTAAGGGATTTGTTGCAACAGTAGATAATGAGAAAGTTATTGCTGATGCAGTTGCTAAGCTTACTTATTCATATGCTGATGCTACAGTACCTAAGGTTACATTAGTAATGGGCGATGCTTTTGGTACAGCTTATACAGTAATGAACTCAAAGTCTATCGGCGCCGATGTTGTGTATGCTTGGCCATGTGCTAAGATTGGAACAATGGATCCAGAGATGGCAGTTAAGATTATGTATGAAAAAGAAATTGCTGCAGCTGATGACAAGACAGCTAAGGTTGCAGAGTTAAAGAAGGCATATGTTGAGTTACAGTCAAGTGCAATTGCAGCTGCTAAGAGAGGTTATATTGATGATATAATTGAGCCAGATGCAACTAGAAAGCGTCTTGTGGCTGTATTTGATATGCTTTACACTAAGAATGAAGATAGACCATATAAGAAGCATGGAGCAGTTTAAAGAAGAGGTGACAACTAAATGAAAATGAAGAAATTTTTAGTATTATTTTCCATGTTAGCTGTTATGTTTTCTTTAACCGGTTGTGATGAAGAGGTTGAAGCGCCGTTTGAGTATGATGGAACTGAAATTGTTATGGATGCAATGGAGGAGTTCCAGAAATACAAAGGTGTTTCTGATGAATATAAAGGATATTATCTCTCTTCAGGTACTGTTTATGAGCAGTCAGCAATTAAAGGTATAGATCAGGCAGTTAACAATGACAAGGTTGGAGAGTTCCAGGATTATAGTGAGTATTTATCTTATGGTGAACTTTTCAATATGAATCTTGTCGATGCAAATATTGAAAATACAGAAGAGTATGTTTCTGTAACAATACTTAATAAAGCAGAAAAAAGAGACGTTGAAATTACAATTAAGTATGTAGAAAATCCTGAATATTATATTACATGTGATCAGATAACTCAGGAATTATACGCTCAACTTGACCAAATGATAGCTATGGGCTATACAGTTGAGGATCTTCTTGCTTTTGCAGGTTTTGATAATTTAGATGATTTTATGGATAATGAGTTACATTATTATATGAAGAATCAGGGTATAGAACCATATATACCTGAGGAAATGGTAGTGTCAGCTGTATATTCAAAATCAGAGCTTATGGGACAGGCAGGTATGAATACGCTTATAGGTATGGGAACTGTATTCGTTGTTCTTATATTTATTTCGTTTATAATCTCTCTCTTTAAGTATCTTCCAGCATTATTTGCTAAGAAGACTAAAGTACCTGAACCAAAGAAAGAAGAGGCTAAGGCAGCCCAAGCAGCATCAGTTGCACCTGCTGAGAATCTTATGAATGATGCAGAACTTGTTGCAGTTATTACAGCAGCAATTTATGCAGCTTCTGGAAATGCATCAGGTAGTGGTGCAGTAAGTAAAGATACACTTGTAGTTCGTTCAATTAGAAGAGCTAAGAAATAATAGATGTTTAGGAGGAATTTAAAATGAAAAATTATAGAATTACAGTTAATGGTACAGCATATGATGTAGCAGTTGAAGAATTAGGTGCAGGCGCAGCTCCTGCAGCAGCTCCAGTAGCAGCACCAGCAGCTCCAGTAGCAGCGCCAGCGGCTCCTGCAGCAGCACCAGCAGCAAGTGGTTCTGCAGGTTCAGTTGTTGTTTCTTCACCTATGCCAGGTAAGATTTTAGGAGTAAAAGCAAATGTGGGTGCAGCTGTTAAGCAGGGAGATGTAATCCTTGTTCTTGAAGCAATGAAGATGGAAAATGAAGTTGTTGCTCCTCAGGATGGTACAATTGCAAGTATCAATGTTTCAACAGGTGATGCTGTGGAAGCTGGCGATACATTAGCAACATTAAATTAATACAAATTATTATTTGTACCTATTAAATCAGGAGGTAACAGCTAGATGAGCGGTTTTGTAGACGTATTAAAAAATCTCGCCCTTCAGACTGGTTTTGCAACGCTTACATGGAAACATTATATTATGATTTTAGTGGCATGTTTTTTCATGTATCTTGCAATTGTTAAGGGATTCGAACCATTACTTTTAGTACCAATTTCATTTGGTATGTTTTTGGTTAACATGTTCCCTTCGATTATTGAGCCGGGCGGATTATTACATTATTTTTATTTATTAGATGAGTGGAGTATTCTTCCATCACTAATTTTCTTAGGTGTTGGTGCAATGACAGACTTTGGTCCCCTTATTGCAAATCCTAGGAGTTTTGTGCTTGGTGCGGCAGCACAGTTTGGTATTTATTCAGCGTATTTCCTTGCGTTCCTTATGGGATTTAACGGCAAAGAAGCAGCAGCTATATCTATAATTGGTGGTGCTGATGGTCCTACATCTATCTTCCTTGCAGGTAAGCTTGGAATGGGTGGAACTCTTATGGGTCCTATAGCAGTTGCTGCATATTCATATATGGCACTTGTACCTGTTATTCAGCCACCTATTATGAAGCTTCTTACAACAGAGAAAGAGCGTAAGATTAAGATGAGTCAGCTTCGCCCAGTAACTAAGCTTGAGAAAATCTTATTCCCAATTATTGTTACACTTGTTGTAGTTCTTATTCTTCCTACAACAGCACCACTTGTTGGTATGCTTATGCTTGGTAACTTATTCAGAGAGTGTGGAGTTGTTAAACAGCTTACAGAGACAGCTTCAAATGCATTGATGTACATTGTAGTTATTTTACTTGGTACATCAGTAGGTGCTACTACAAGTGCAGATGCATTCCTTAATATAAGTACACTTAAAATTGTTGCTCTTGGTCTTATTGCATTCTCATTTGGTACAGCAGCAGGTGTTGTGTTTGGTAAGATTATGTGTAAGGCTACAAAGGGTAAGGTTAATCCACTTATTGGTTCTGCAGGTGTTTCTGCAGTTCCTATGGCAGCTAGAGTTTCACAGAAGGTTGGTGCAGAGGCAGACCCTACTAACTTCCTTCTTATGAATGCAATGGGTCCTAACGTTGCCGGTGTTATTGGTACAGCGGTTGCGGCAGGTACGTTCCTTGCAATATTCGGTGTTATGTAAAATTACAGGAGGTAAGATAAATGGCAGTAGAAAAGAAACCGGTAAAGATTACCGAAACTATATTACGTGATGCTCACCAGTCGCTTATTGCTACAAGAATGACAACTGAGCAGATGCTCCCAATCATCGAGAAGATGGACAAGGTTGGATACCACTCAGTAGAGTGTTGGGGTGGAGCAACATTTGATGCATCACTCAGATTCCTTAAGGAAGATCCATGGGAGAGACTTAGAAAGATTAAAGATGGCTTCAAGAATACTAAGCTTCAGATGCTTTTCAGAGGACAGAATATCTTAGGATATCGTCATTATGCAGATGATGTTGTTGAATACTTTGTTCAGAAGTCTATTGCAAATGGTATTGATATTATTCGTATCTTTGACTGTTTAAATGATATTAGAAACCTTGAGACAGCTGTTAAGGCTTCTAACAAGGAAGGTGGTCATGCGCAGATAGCACTTTCTTATACATTAGGAGAGGCATATACACTTGACTACTGGAAAGATATGGCTAAGAAGATTGAGGATATGGGTGCAAAGTCTATTTGTATCAAGGATATGGCAGGACTTCTTGTTCCATACAAGGCTACTGAGCTTGTTACAGCTCTTAAGGAAAGTACATCACTTCCAATTCAGCTTCATACTCACTATACTTCAGGTGTAGCTTCTATGACTTACATGAAGGCAGTAGAAGCTGGTTGTGATATTATTGACACAGCTATGTCACCACTTGCTCTTGGTACAAGCCAGCCAGCAACAGAGGTAATGGCTAAGGCATTTGAAGGTACAGAGTATGACCCAGGATTTGATGAGAACCTTCTTGTTGAAATCGCTGATTACTTTAAGCCAATGAGAGAAGAGTGGTTAGCAAATGGTCTTCTTAATCCAAAGGTTATGGGTGTTGATATTAAGACACTTCTTTATCAGGTACCAGGTGGTATGCTTTCGAACCTTGTATCTCAGCTTAAGGAGATGAATGCTGAAGATAAGTTCCAGGAAGTTCTTGAGGAAGTTCCAAGAGTTCGTAAGGACTATGGTGAGCCACCTCTTGTTACTCCTTCAAGCCAGATTGTTGGTACTCAGGCAGTATTAAACGTTGTAACTGGTGAAAGATATAAGATGTGTACTAAGGAGTCTAAGGCTCTCGTTGCAGGTGAGTATGGTCAGTCTGTACTTCCTGTAGACCCAGAGGTTAAGAAGAAGGTAATTGGTGATCAGGAGCCTATTACTTGCAGACCAGCTGATTTAATTGAAAATGAGTTGGATAAGCTTGAGAAGGAAATGGCACAGTACAAGCAGCAGGATGAGGATGTGCTTACTTACGCATTATTCCCACAGGTTGCTGTGGACTTCTTTAAATATAGAGAAGCTCAGCAGACAGGTATTGATGCATCTTTAGCTAATTCAGATAACAAGACTTATCCAGTATAGTAAGTAAAATAAAGAGACGGGATAATTGTATCCCGTCTCTTAAAAAATTTTGGAGTATAGAATGTCGGATACAGTTAATAAAAAAGAAAATAAGAAATTATCTACAACAAAAATAATATTATTAGGTTTTTTATGTGCAATTATTATTGGAACAATACTTTTATCACTTCCATGTGCTACTGTTAGTGGTGAAAGTAATGTTTTAACAGCACTTTTTACAGCTACAACATCCATTTGTGTAACTGGTTTAGTGGTTGTTGATACATTTTCATATTGGACTTTATTTGGGAAAATTGTAATTTTAATATTGATACAGTTAGGCGGATTAGGTATTGTAGGTTTTACATCTGCAATCATGCTTGTCTTAAATAAGAAAGTTTCACTTAAGGACAGAATGATAATACAGGATGCATATAATCTTTCTACCTTACAAGGTGTTGTGAGATTTATAAAGAAAGTTATAATTGGAACATTCGTCGTTGAGTTTATAGGTATGCTTTGTTACCTCATAGAATTCATACCAAGATTTGGTATAAAAAATGGAATTTGGTATGCGTTTTTCAATGCAATATCAGCATTTTGTAATGCAGGCATAGATATTATCGGAAATGATAGTCTTATGTCATTTAATTCTTCACCAGTAGTTCTTATTACAACTATGATGCTTATTTTTAATGGTGGCATAGGATTTGTTGTTTGGTGGGATTTTTTAGATATCGTAAGAAAGATAATCAAAAAGGAAATACAGTTAAAAGATTTCTTTAAAAAGCTTACAATTCATTCAAGAATTGTTTTATCGGTAACATTTTCGTTAATATTTGCAGGTGCATTTTTGATTTTTTTGTTTGAATATAATAATAAAGCCACAATCGGAGATATGACTTTGGGAGATAAAATACTCAATAGTATTTTCCAATCTGTTACATTGAGAACAGCTGGTTTTGCGGCTATAGACCAAGGTGGTTTGCATGAGACTTCTGTACTGGTTTCGATTGTACTTATGATTATTGGTGGTTCTCCTGTTGGTACAGCAGGTGGAATAAAAACGGTTACGTTTGTTGTTTTACTGTTTAGTGTTATTTCTGTTGTTAAGGGAAGAAAAGAAGCTATAATTTATAATAGGAGTATAAATGATGAGCTTATTCGTAAATCACTGGCAGTTACATTTATTAGTGTATTTGTATTTTTTGTGTTTAGTATATTACTTATTGCAACTAATGGTGTCACGCTTACTGATGCAACCTTTGAAATGGCGAGTGCTGTTGCAACGGTAGGTCTTACCAGAGGAATTACATCATCACTTAATTCTATAGGACAAATCATTGTTATTATTGCTATGTATTTAGGTAGAATAGGTCCTATATCAATGTTTATTGCATTTAGCAACAAATATACAATTAAAAACTCTTTGCATTATGCTGAGGCAGATATAATAGTTGGATAATATTGGGAGGTTAATATATGAGAAAATCATTTGCAGTTATTGGTCTTGGACGTTTTGGAAGAAGTATTGCCATGGAGCTTTCTAAATTAGGAGCTGATGTAATGGCGATAGATAATGATGAAGAGAAAGTAAACAGATTATCGGATTATGTTACATGTGCGATTAATATTGATGTATGTGATACTGCTGCACTTAAGGATTCCGGTATATCAAATATGGATGCAGTTATTGTTGCTATGGCAGATTTTTTAGAGCCTAGTATTATGGGTGTTATAACTGCAAAGGATTTGGGTGTTCCACTTGTAATTGCCAAAGCGAGAGACCATGTTACAGGTGAAATATTAGATAAGGTTGGTGCAGATAAGGTTGTTTTTCCAGAGAGAGAATCTGGCAAAAGAATATCAAAACAGCTTATGTGTTCTGATTTTTTGGAATTTTTTGAAATATCAGATACAGTGAGTTTAATTGAACTTATGCCAAAAAAAGAGTGGGTAGGACGTACCTTAAAGGAATTAAATCTTCGTAAGGAATATAAAATAAATGTTATTGCTGTCAAGGAAGAAAATGATGTTAATGTAGTAATGGATCCAGACATTCCATTAAAAGCGGATTGTCCACTTATAATTACTGTAAAAAAGACTGATTTAAAGAGGCTTATGTAAATGAAGGATATTATTATAATTGGTGGCGGAGCAGCAGGTATGATGGCAGGCATAATGCTTGCAGAAAAAGGTTATAGCCCAACTATTATTGAGAAAAATGACAAATTAGGCAGAAAGCTTTTTATCACTGGTAAAGGAAGATGCAATCTTACTAATGACTGTGACACAGAGGAACTGCTTAAAAATGTTGTCACAAACTCAAAGTTTTTGTATAGTGCCTTTTATGGATTTGATTCAAATGCTACAATGAAGTTTTTTGAAGGCTTGGGTTTAGCAATAAAAACAGAAAGAGGAAACAGGGTTTTTCCAACATCTGACCATTCTTCTGATGTGATTAGTGTTATGACTACAAGATTAAAAAGACTTGGGGTTGAAATCAGGTTAAATACAGAAACTGTTCATATAGATGTATTAGAAAAAGAAGATTGTAAGGCTGTTAAAGGGGTTAAAGTAAAAAATAATGCTGGAAAAGAAGAATATATAAGCTGTGAGGACGTTGTAGTTGCAACAGGTGGAGTGTCTTATCCACTTACAGGTTCTACAGGTGATGGAGTAAAATGGGCAAAAGAACTTGGCCTTGATGTTGTTGAACCTAAGCCAGCATTAGTTCCTTTAGAGATTGAGGAAGTTTTTTGTAAGGATATTATGGGTCTTGCATTAAAAAATGTACAGGTCAAATTTAAAGCTAAAGTAAAAAATAAAGAAAAAACCGTATATTCTGATTTTGGCGAAATGCTGTTTACTCATTATGGTGTGAGTGGACCTGTTATTTTGAGTGCTTCATCTTATTTGGGAAAATATTTAGGAAATGATTTGAGGCTATACATAGACCTTAAACCTGCTATGACAGAGGAACAATTAAATGATAGATTATTAAGAGATTTTTCTCAAAATATAAACAAGCAGTTCAGAAATTCTTTGGGTGAGCTTTTACCCAAAAAGCTTATACCTGTTATTATAGAAATGTCAGGTATAGACCAATATAAAAAAGTAAATGAAATAACTAAAGAAGAAAGAATTAGCCTTATAAAGGTATTGAAAAGTATGGAACTTAAGGTTACAGGTTTGCGCGATTTTAATGAGGCAATTATCACTCAGGGTGGCGTAAGTGTAAAAGAAGTTAATCCACAAAATATGCAGGCTAAAAAGATTAAAGGACTAAGGTTTATCGGTGAAGTTCTTGATGTAGATGCTTTAACTGGTGGATTTAATTTACAGATAGCCTGGAGTACAGCGGCTGCTCTTGAGTAAGTATTCTGTTCTTAATATAAGTATTTTAATATAACTGAAAGGAGAACGTCTAAATATAGACGTAGTATTAAATATGAATATAGCGATTGATGGACCTGCAGGTGCGGGAAAAAGTACCATTGCCAAATTGGTAGCAAAAGAGTTAGGATTTTTATATGTGGATACAGGTGCAATGTATCGTTCAATAGCTCTTTATTTTATTGAAAATAATGTATCGTTAGATGATGAAGATGCTATTGATAATGCGTGTGACAATATTAATATTGAAATTAAGTATGAGGATGGTGTACAGCAGGTATACCTTAATGGCAAAAATGTTTCTTTGGAAATAAGACAAGAACAGGTAGGTAATATGGCTTCAAAAGTTGCAGCAAAAAAAGCTGTTCGCGACAAGCTTCTTTCCCTACAAAGAGATATTGCAGCTGACAATAATGTGATTATGGATGGTAGAGATATAGGAACATTTGTCCTTCCAAATGCAGAGATTAAAATATATCTTACAGCTTCGGTAAAAACAAGAGCAAAAAGAAGATATGATGAACTTGTTTCTAAGGGTGAGAGTCCAGATATTAACAAAATTGAAGCTGATATTGAGCAAAGAGATTATCAGGATATGAACAGAGAAATAGCTCCATTAAAGCAAGCTGATGATGCTATATTCCTTGATACATCTGATATGAATATTGAACAGGTAGTTGCCTATATATGTAATTTAACTAAAAATAAAAGTGGTGATTAAATGAGAGAAATAATTCTAGCTAAAACAGCAGGATTTTGTTTTGGTGTAAAAAGAGCAGTAGACACTGTTTATGAACAGGTAGAAAAATCCAAGATTGATAATTTCGAAGTTTATACTTACGGCCCTATAATTCATAATGAAGAGGTTGTAAGTGATTTGGAGTCGAAGGGTGTAACTATTATTCAGGATGAAGTAGATTTAGATAGATATATTTCTTCTGAAGAAAGTAAAGAATTTGGAGATTCATCTACAAAAAAACATATTGTTATTAGGTCTCATGGCACAGGTAAAGCTATTTATGATAAGCTTCAAAATGCAGGATTTGAGATTATTGAGGCCACATGTCCTTTTGTAAAGAAAATTCATAACATTGTTCTAGATGAAAGTGAAAAAGGAAGTACGATTGTTATAGTTGGAGATGAGAATCATCCGGAGGTTCAAGGTATAAAGGGCTGGTGTAAAAATGAACCAGTTATAATTGATTCCATAGAAAAAGCCGAAAAAAATGCTGAAAAATATGGAGATAACATTGCTTTAGTATCCCAAACTACATTTAATAGTATTAAATTTAAAGATTTAGTTGAATTTTTTCGAAAAAAATATTATAATGTTACTGTTTATAATACCATTTGTAATGCAACAGAGGAAAGACAGAAAGAAGCTAAGAAATTGGCGGGGTTAGTTGACACTATGGTGGTTATAGGTGGTAAAAAAAGTTCTAATACACAAAAGCTGTATGAGATAAGTAAAAATGAATGCATAAATACTTACTTTATTCAGACACTCGTTGACTTGGATTTAACTGTTATTGAATCCGCTAAGAGGGTAGGTATTACAGCTGGGGCATCTACCCCAAATCATATTATTAAGGAGGTTCATGACAGTATGTCAGAATTAAGTTTCGAAGAATTATTAAAGCAATCAGAAGAAAATGAGAGCAAAATTAAACCAGGTAGCGTGGTTGAAGGAAAAGTAATTGGTGTTAAGCCTGAGGAGATTATCGTTGATATTCAGTATAAGGCTGATGGTATAATTACAAGAAATGAGTATTCTAATACTCCAAATATTGATTTAACAACAGTTGTTAATGTAGGTGATCCTATAACTGTTAAGGTTATTAAGACTAATGATGGTGAGGGTCAGGTTCTTCTTTCTTATAAGAAAGTTGCAGCTGAGAAGTCTTATGAGAAACTTGAGGAAGCATTCGAGAACGAGACAGTTCTTAAGGCTAAGGTTACTCAGGTTCTTGAAGGTGGACTTAGTGTTAATGTTGAGGAGTGCAAGGTATTTATTCCTGCAAGTCTTGTTTCAGATACTTATGAAAAGAATCTCGATAAGTTTATGGATCAGGAGATTGAATTTGTTATTACTGAGTTCAATCCAAAGAAGAGAAGAATTATTGGTAATAGAAAGAAGCTTGTAGCTGCTAAGAAGGCAGAAGATGCTAAGAAGCTTTTTGATTCAATAAAGGTTGGAGATGTTGTTGAAGGAACAGTTAAGAATGTTACAGCATTCGGTGCATTCATCGATTTAGGTGGAGCAGATGGACTTCTTCATATTTCTGAAATGTCATGGGGAAGAATTGATGATCCAAAGAGTGTATTGAAGGTTGGAGATTCAATCAAGACATTTATCAAAGATATCAACGGCGAGAAGATTGCTCTTTCTCTTAAGTTTGATGATGCTAATCCATGGATTGCAGCAGCTGAGAAGTATGCAGTTGGAACAGAAGTAACAGGTAAGGTTGCTAGAATGACAGCATTCGGTGCTTTCATTGAATTAGAGCCAGGTGTTGATGCACTTCTTCATGTATCACAGATTTCTAACGAGCATGTTGAGAAGCCAGAAGATGTATTTAAGATTGGTCAGGAAATTACTGCTAAGGTTGTAGACTTCAAGCAGGAGGACAAGAAGATTAGTCTTAGCATTAAGGCTATGCTTAAAGAAGAGGTAGCTGAGGAAGCTCCTGCAGAAGAAGTAGTTGAGGAAGTAACTGAGGAGTAATATACATGGCATACGGGTACAATGAATTCAAAAAGGATGTTTATGGTTTGACAAACATTAATTTGGAAATGTACAAGGAACGCCAGATGAAAAGAAGAATAGAGTCTCTGATATCCCGCAAAGGATTTGATGGATTTGAGAGTTTTTTCAAAGGTATGAAACAGGACGAAGGTCTGCTTCGTACCTTTGTTAGTTATTTAACTATTAATGTATCTCAATTTTATCGCAATCCTGTACAGTGGGAAAATCTTGAGAAGGAGATTATTCCTTATCTTAAGAAGAATTTTGGAGATAAAGTTACTATCTGGAGTGCGGCTTGTTCAACAGGTGATGAACCATATACATTAGCGATGATTTTTTCTAAACATTATTCGCTAGACAAGATAAAGATTATTGCAACAGATATAGATGAGGATGTTCTTGCTTTTGCTAAAGAGGGTGTGTATTCTGAAAAAAGCTTAGTGGACTTACCTAAGGTTTATTTGGATAAGCATTTTGATAAGCTTGACAAAGGTCTTTATAAGATTTCTGATGCAATTCGCAATTGTATAACATTTAAGAAACATAATTTGCTTGAGGATAAATATTTCTCAGACATAAACATGATAGTTTGCCGTAATGTGGTAATATATTTTACTGATGAAGCAAAGGATTCTGTATATAGAAAGTTCCATAATTCCCTTTCTAAGGATGGTATTTTGTTTATTGGTAGTACAGAGCAGATTATTAGAGCAAAATCATTAGGTTTTGATACATTGCGAACATTTTTCTATAAAAAGATGTAATCAAGTAAAATTATTATAAATTTTTCTTGATTTATATTTAAGTATATGTTATATTAGTGGAGTTGTGAAAAGTGGGACGGTCCTCTGTATATATTTATATAAGAACGTCTAATATATTTAGGAGGTCACACAGGATGAATACAAGTGAAATCATCAAGAGCATTGAAGCTGCTCAGATTAAAGAAGTAACAGAGTTTAATGTTGGTGATACTATTAAGGTATACGCTAAGATTAAAGAAGGTAACAGAGAAAGAGTTCAGGCTTTCGAGGGTACTGTTCTTAAGAAACAGGGTGGAAGCTGCAGAGAGACTTTCACAGTTAGAAAGAATTCTAACGGTGTTGGCGTAGAGAAGACTTGGCCACTTCATTCTCCAACTATTGAGAAGATTGAAGTTATCAGAAGAGGTAAAGTTAGAAGAGCTAAGCTTAATTACTTACGTGAAAGAGTTGGTAAGAAGGCTAAAGTTAAAGAACTTGTTAAATAATAACTCATTTATAAGATGACTGGAGCAAAAACTCCAGTCATTTTTAAAATCATGAAATTGTAACTTGGTTGCAATCTTTGTGTATTAATTTGTTTGGTGGTTATGTATGAGTAATATTAAGAGGAATAGAAAACGCTACAGCAAAGAATTTACATTTAGACCGAGACGTTTTGCATTAAATAGAAAGAAGATTGTGCGAGAAATCTTTAATTGGTTTTTACTTATTTTAATTGCAGCAATTACCGGTTATGCAATTGTCACTTTTTTATTTCAGACAGTTACAGTTGTTGGTCCATCTATGGGTAATACTCTTAAGGATGGAGAAGTAGTTATTGTTAATAAAATTACGTATAAATTTAATGACATAGAAAGATATGATATTATTGCATATTCTGAGGTTGACAAAAAATCTTATTACGATATTAAAAGAGTAATAGGACTTCCAGAGGAAACTGTTCAGATTGTGGATGGATATATTTATATAAATGGGGCAAAGCTTGAGGATTTGCCATTTGATGACTATATTTTATCAAGTGGTAATGCGAAAGAAGAAATTGTTTTAGGTGATAATGAGTATTTTGTTATAGGAGATAACGTAAATAATAGTGAGGACTCACGATATACTAATGTTGGTAATATTTCTAAGTCTGAAATACTTGGAAAAGTTGTTTATATCTACAGTCCAGAAGAGAGTAGAGGAAAGATAGAATGACAGATATTCAATGGTATCCCGGTCATATGACTAAAGCTAAACGTATGATGCAGGAGGATATAAAGCTTATAGATATTGTTGTAGAGTTAGTTGATGCTAGAACACCTTTAAGCAGTAAAAATCCTGATATTGATCAGTTAGCTCAAAATAAATACAGACTTATAATATTGAATAAAAATGATTTGGCTGACCCAAGTGTAACAAGTAAATGGGAAGCCTATTATAAGGAAAAAGGTTTTTTTGTTGCATGCATGGATGCAAGAAAGAATACAGGTATGAAGGCAATTACTGATATGATTCAGGAGGCTTGCAAAGAAAAAATAGAAAGAGACCGTAAGAGGGGAATAATTAATCGACCTATCAGAGCTATGATTGTTGGTATTCCTAACGTAGGTAAATCTACGTTTATTAATTCATATGCTAAAAAGGCTTGTACAAAGGTAGGAAACAAGCCAGGAGTAACTAAGGGCAAACAGTGGATTAGAATAGGCAAAAATGTTGAACTTCTAGACACACCAGGTATATTGTGGCCTAAATTCGAAGATCAAAATGTTGGCCTTAGATTAGCGTATATTGGCTCAATTAATGATAATATTATTATCAAAAGTGAGATGGCCATAAGTTTCATAGAATTTTTAAAAAATAATTATTGTAATGCACTTAAAGACAGGTATAATATAGAGTGTGACAAGGAGTGTCATGAAATATTGGCAGATATTGCTATTGTAAGAAAATGTCTGTTGAAAGGTAATGAACCAGATTTAGATAAGGCAGCTAACTTATTGTTTGATGATTATAGAAGTGGTAAGTTAGGTAGAATTAGTCTGGAAACACCTTAAAAAAAATTAGGAGTGACTCATATGAGCAAAGATATCAAGGAAACTGAAAATTTAACTGATGATAAGGTTGAAGAAGTTGTAGAAAAAACAGAAGATGTGATAGAAGAAACAGAAGATGCTCTTGCAGAAATTGCCAAGGATAAGGAAGCTAAGCTTCAAGCTAAACTAGAAAAGAAAGAGGCAAAGAAAGCAGCTAAACTTGCTAAAAAGGCAGCAAAGAAGGGCTCAGATAGTCAAGAAAATGAGCAATCAGATAATGTTGGTAATGCAGATGTGTCAGAAGTAAGTACTGCTGTTAAAGAAGGCAAAGAATCTGAAGAAGCATCTAAAGAAGATGAACCAGCACCCAAAAAGATAAAGAGGAAAAAGGAAAAAGAAGAGAAAAACCCTGAGGATATTAATATTGTCAGCGAGCTTCTTAACCTTATTATTTACATAGGAATTGTAGTTCTCATTTGTTATTTTGTGATTACTTTTGTTGGTTGCCGTTCGAGAGTTGATGGTGATTCAATGAATCCTACTCTTGAGGATGGAGATAATTTATGGGTGGATAAGTTGTCTTATACTTTTGGCGACCCAGACAGATTTGATGTAATTATATTTAATTATAACGAGGATACAACATATGTTAAGCGTATAATTGGACTTCCAGGAGAGACTGTGCGTATAGATATTAACGGTAATATATATATTAATAATAAGCTACTCGTTGAGTCATATGGTAATGAGGTTATTCAGCCTACTAATATTGGTAGAGCAAGTGTAGATGTTGTGTTAGGTGAAGGAGAATACTTTGTATTAGGTGATAACCGTAATAACAGTTCGGATAGTAGATGGCCTGATGTAGGTAATGTTCATGAGGATGACATTTTAGGAAAGGTTGTTTTGCGTATTTATCCATTCACTAGTATTGGAGCTATAAAATAAAAATTTACCCGCTTTCACTGCGTTTATTTATTCGAGGGAGAGCGGGTTTTTTAACATTATAAAAGTGTTGCTTAATTAGGAGAATAGTATGAACATAGGAGAAATAAAAAAGGAATTTAAGGCATTAGATTATGATTCGCCGGAGTCGATTTTGGAGTTTATAAATAATCATAAAACTGATGAAAGAAGTGGAGTTATTTCTATTATTGAATCTGCAAACAAAAAATTAGATGCAATAAATAAAGAAATAATTCGTTCAGATAAGATGCTTTCTTTTGAGAGAAAGTATTATGAATTAGGAAATCAATATATATGTGGTATTGATGAGGTCGGTAGAGGACCTTTGGCAGGACCTGTAGTTACATGTGCAGTTATCCTTCCTAAGGATGAAAAAATATTATATTTAAATGACTCAAAACAGCTTTCAAAAAAGAAAAGAGAGGAATTATATGATATAATAATAGATAAAGCCGTTGCATATGGAATAGGAATAGTTTCAGAACAGCGTATAGATGAAATTAATATACTTCAGGCAACCTTTGAAGCTATGAGAATGGCTATTAATAATTTGGGAATAAAACCCGATATTTTATTAAATGATGCAGTTAAAATTCCAGATGTTGACATACCTCAGGTACCTATAATTAAAGGTGATACCTTGTCAGCATCTATTGCTGCAGCCAGTATTGTGGCAAAGGTTACAAGAGACAGAATGATGGAAGGATATGGCGAAATATATCCAGAGTATGATTTTGGAAGCAATATGGGATATGGTTCAGCAAAGCATATTCAGGCTTTAAAGGATGTGGGTCCATGCCCAATACATAGAAGAACATTTATTGGTAATTTTATTTAGAATTATTATAGAGGGGATTACATGAATATTTCTGATTCAAATTATAATGTTAATAATTCTTATACTGGAAATATTGCAGTTTCTGCCGGAAAAGGTCAGGAAACTGTAAATACAAGCAGTCTTTCAGGTAACGCTCAGATTTCGCAGGTTGCTGAGGGTCAGATTTTTCATGGTCAAATTCAAAACATAACTGGTGATCAGGTTAATATTCTTCTTGCCAATAACAAGACATTAATTGCACATATGACAGAGTCCTTAACTATGAACATAGGAGATTCTCTTAATTTTTTAGTAAAAGAAAATAATGGGACTAATGTGGTGATTAAGCCTTTTAATCAAGAAGCTAACATGATGAAGGATAACGCTATTTTTAAAGCATTGGAATTAAACGGTTTATCTCCATCAGAAAAAAATTACCAGATTGCGGAGGCATTGATGAATAAAAATATGCCCCTCGATAAGGCATCAATGCAGAAGGTTATGCAACAGGCATATAAGTTTCCAGATGCATCTATAGATACTCTTGTTTCTATGAACAAATTAAATATTCCAGTTACTGAAAGTACAATTACCCAATTTAACGAATATATGACTAATAATCATCAGATGGTCAATAATTTGAATTCTCTAGTCAACGATATTGCAACTATGACAAATGAGATAATAAATAATATACCTACAGGTGAAGGTACGTCAGCAGCTAGTGGCTTAAATGATTTGATTAATTTTAATTCAACCTTATTGGGAAGCATATCTGATAATGTTGATGTTTCGGTGATGGATTTTAAAACACTTATTTCAGAATCTATTTCCCAAAATAATACATGGGATGCCAATATAAATCAAAACGTAAATACCGCTAATTTAGCAAGCGGTGCACCTTCTATGTCAGGTGAAGTACTCACTGATATATCTAATAGTACTATTTTGTCAAACAACATTACAGAATTGTCAAATAACTTTTCTATAAACGAAGCTAATGTTTCGGATGTGTTTAAACAACTTTCTGATTTAGGATTTAATGAAAACACACTCAATACTGTAATCAAGGAATCAGAAAGTCCTATGCAACTTATGAACAATATAAATAAGCTTCTTAGCGATGCAAAAGAGGTGGGTATGGAATTGCCACCAGAGCAAATCAAAGATTTACTTAAGTCGGATAGTTACATGAACTTGTTCACAGAAGTTGTAAAGAAAAAGATGACTCTTGATCCGAACAATATGAAGGATCCACATGAGCTTGATGATTTATACAAAAGCTTGTATGATAAGGCAGGCAAGTTGCTGGAGAATTTCTCGGGAAGTGGAAGTTCGGGACAAAATTTGGCTGATAGTGCAAAGTCTATGCAGGATAAAATTGAATTCATACAGAATCTCAACGAAATGTATGCCTATGCACAGATTCCTGTAAGTATATCTGGAAAGGATATGAATTCTGAACTTTTTGTTTATATGAACAAAAGAAGTATTAAAGAATCAAAAGAGGAAGTTAGTGCATTGCTCCATCTTGATATGGATCATTTAGGTCCTACAGATGTACATGTAAGTCTTCGTGGTACTACAGTCCATACAAAATTTTATGTTGAGGACGAAGAGAGCGCACGTATTATAGACGAACATATGAATATGTTGGAAAAAGCAGTAAATGATAATGGATTTTCTCTTACCAACGAAGTAATAACAAGAGAACCTACATTAAACGTAGGAAATAATATGGTTGTAAAAGAGATGCTTGGCGATGATTTGGAGCAAAGTGTAAAAAGATATACCTTTGATATTAGAATGTAGGTGATAATGTGGCTTATAATAATTTTAATATAGATAAGAAGGGCAAGGCTCCAGATAAGAAAAAGGCCGTAGCGTTGATGTATGATCCTAGTAATCAGGCTCCTCAGGTTGTTGCAGCAGGTCAGGGAGCAATTGCAGAACGAATTATTGATACTGCAAAGGAAAGTGATGTTCCTTTATACAAAGATACTGATCTTACTAATACATTGCTTAAGCTTGATATAGGTGATTGTATTCCACCAGAGTTGTATGGAGTTGTAGCAGAGATACTTGTATATGTAGACAAGATGGACAAAATCAGGTCTAAGATTGATAGGATGTAATATGGATAATAAAAGACTGACAGGTGGAGAAAAAGAGCAAATTGCTGTAGATTATCTTCGCCAAAAGGGATATTTTATAATAGAGACTAATTTTAGAATACGTCAGGCTGAGATTGATATTGTTGCTAGAGATAATGCTACAATTGTGTTTGTTGAGGTAAAATACCGTTCTACAGATAAGTCGGGTCATCCGTTGGAGGCGGTTGATTTTAGAAAACAACAAAGAATTTCAAGAGCGGCTCTTTCTTATATAAGCAAAAATAAAATAAGTCTTGATAATACGTCAATTAGGTTTGATGTAATAGGAATTTTAGGTAAAAAAATTACGCATGTTGAAAATGCATTTTGTTTTAGGGGTGATTTTTTATAATGGAAACATTTAAGTTAAAGCTTAATCCAGACAAACTACTTGCCAATCAAGAAATCGGATACAATTATATTAACGGATATTCCTTCAAGAATAGAAGCACTAAAATATCGTATGCTTCTGTTAAAGATGATGCAGGGAAAACAATTAAGGTTCCAGTCATAAAATATAAAATATTTGATGAATATGATGATATTATTCACGGTTTTTCAACAAGAAAAGGTGGCGTTAGCCGTGCTCATTTGTCATCACTTAATTTAAGCTTTACCAGAGGTGACAGGACAGAGAATGTTATGGAAAATCATAGAAGATTTGGTGAAGCATGTGGATATGATTATACCAGATTAGTATTTTCAGATCAGGTCCATTCTACTAATATTTATGAGGTTACCCAAAAAGATATTGGAAAAGGAATTATTAATGAAAGTGATATTAAGGGAATAGATGGACTTGTTACAAATGTTCCTGGTATTCCTCTTATAACATTTTATGCAGACTGTGTCCCTTTATATTTCTATGACCCAATTAAAAAAGTAGTTGGTTTAGCTCATTCAGGATGGAAGGGTACAGTGGAAAAAATTGGAACTAAAATGATTAATAAGATGGTGGATAATTATGGTTCTAATCCATCAGATATCATTTGTGCTATTGGGCCGTCCATTTGCCAGGATTGTTACGAAATAAGCAAGGATGTTGCGGATAGATTTAAGGATATGTTTAAACCTGAAAATAATAAGCAAATGATGATAGATAAGGGTGGTGACAAGTATCAGTTAGATTTGCATAAGGCATGTAAATTTAACTTTATGGAAGCAGGTGTTCTTGAAGAACATATTGCAATGCCAGACCTTTGTACATGTTGTAACGATGATTTACTTTTTTCCCATAGAAAGACACGGGGTATGAGAGGGAATTTGGCCGCTGTAATCATGCTCAAAGATAATGCATAGATAGGATGACTTAATATGAAAAAACATTTAATACAAGGAATTGAAGAAGGAAGTATTGCTGAAGAACTTGAAATTGAATCGGGAGATATGCTTGTATCCATCAACGGAAAAGAAATTGAGGATATTTTTGATTACCATTATCTTCTTGAAGATGAATATTTGGAAGTTTTAATTGAGAAGGCTGATGGAGAAGAATGGTTACTTGAGGTAGAAAAGGACCCAGATGAAGATTTGGGCCTTTGTTTTGGTGAATCACTCATGGATAAGTACAGAAGCTGTCACAATAAATGTGTATTCTGTTTCATTGATCAAAATCCTCCAGGGATGAGGGGAACCATATATTTTAAGGATGATGATACAAGGTTATCATTTTTGCAGGGTAATTATGTATCTCTTACAAATTTACAAAAAAAGGACATAGAAAGAATTATTGAATATAAGCTTGCTCCAATTAATATATCTGTCCATACAACTAATCCTGAACTTAGATGTAAAATGCTCAACAATAGATTTGCAGGACGAGTTTTAGAGTATATGGATATGCTTTATGAAGCAGGTATACCTATGAATGCTCAAATAGTACTATGTAAAGGATTAAATGATAAGCAGGAACTGAGACGCACTATTTCAGATTTGATGAAATATGCTCCTTTGATTGAAAGTCTTTCTATAGTTCCTGTTGGTTTGTCAAAGTATAGAGAGGGTCTTTATCCCTTAGAACCATTCAACAAAGAGGATGCAATTGAGCTTATAGATATTGTTGAAGAATATCAGGATATTGCTATGGAAAAATACGGCTATCATTTTGTCCATGCAAGTGATGAATGGTATATTAATGCAGGAAAAGAAATTCCTGATGAAGACAATTATGATGGATATGTTCAGCTTGAAAATGGTGTTGGTATGGTGAGATTACTTCTTGATGGAGTTGATGAGGCTATTACCCAGTATTTAGATGAAAATGGCGGAAAAACCTTCCAAAATGAATTTAAAGTTTCCACAATAACAGGCGTATTAGCACAGGATGTTATGCGTCAAGTTGCATCTAAAATAAAAGTGGGGGCACCATTAGTTGATTTAAATGTTTATCCAATTATAAATAACTTCTTTGGAGAAAAAATAACAGTTACCGGACTTCTTACAGGAAGGGATATTGTGGAACAGCTTAGCGGCAAGGAACTGGGTGATGCATTACTTTTGCCTTGTAATGTTTTAAAAGCTGATGAGGATATTTTTCTTGATGACATGACTCTTGCAGAACTTCAAAATGCTTTACAAGTTCCGGTGATTATTGTACAATCAAACGGTGTAGATATATTTAATTCGATAATTGAAATGGAGAAATAATAATGAGTAGACCGGTTGTAGCTATAGTAGGAAGACCTAATGTAGGCAAATCTACTCTGTTTAACACCTTGGCAGGAGATAAAATTTCTATTGTACAGGATACTCCTGGTGTTACTAGGGATAGAATATATGCTGATGTAACTTGGCTTAATTATAATTTTACGATTGTTGATACTGGTGGTATAGAGCCAGAGAGTAGTGATATAATTTTAAAGAGCATGAGAGAACAGGCGGAGATAGCAATATCTACGGCTGATGTTATTATGTTTATAACTGACGTACGTCAAGGACTTGTGGATGCTGATGGTAAAGTAGCAGACATGCTAAGACGTTCAGGCAAGCCTATTGTATTGGTTGTTAACAAGGTTGACAGCTTTGAAAAGTTTATGCCAGATGTATATGAATTTTATAATCTTGGCTTAGGAGACCCACAGCCTGTGTCTGCGGCTTCTCAGCTTGGTCTTGGAGATATGCTTGACGAGGTAGTTAAGCATTTCGATGATTCTGCAACTGAGGAAGAAGAGGATACTAGACCTAGAATTGCAATAATAGGTAAGCCAAATGTAGGTAAGTCATCAATAATCAACAAGCTTTTAGGCGAGTCCAGAGTTATTGTGTCTGACATTGCAGGAACAACAAGAGATGCAATTGATACAACAATAACAAGAAATGGAACAGAGTATGTTTTTATTGATACTGCTGGACTTAGAAGAAAAAATAAAATCAAAGAGGAAATAGAAAGATACAGTATCATTAGAACTGTGTCTGCTGTTGAAAGATGTAATGTTGCAGTATTAGTTATTGATGCAACAGAAGGTATAACAGACCAGGACGCTAAGATTGCAGGTATAGCACATGAACGTGGAAAAGGTATGATTATTGCTGTTAACAAGTGGGATGCTATAGCCAAGGATGACAAGACTATATATAAGTTTACTAATGATATAAGGCAGAAGTTATCCTATATGCCTTATGCAGAGCTTCTTTTTGTATCGGCTGAAACAGGACAGAGATTACCTAAGCTTTTTGAGACCATAGATGCGGTAATAGAGAATCATTCGTTGCGTGTTGCTACAGGTGTATTAAACGAGATTATGTCGGAGGCTGTTGCACTTAATCAGCCACCTTCTGACAAGGGTAAGCGTCTTAGACTTTATTATATAACTCAGGTATCAGTTAAGCCACCTACCTTTGTTATATTTGTAAATGATAAAGAATTAATGCATTTCTCTTATACAAGATACATTGAGAATAAAATAAGAGAAGCCTTTGGCTTTATGGGAACACCACTTAAATTTATTATACGTGAGAGGAAAGAGAAATAATGATATTAGCTAGAATATTGTGTCTTCTTGGAGGCTATGGTTTTGGTCTCATTCAAACTTCATATATCTATGGAAGAATGAATGGTATAGATATAAGAGAGCATGGAAGTGGTAATGCAGGAACAACAAATGCACTTCGTGTTCTTGGTAAGAAAGCAGGAATTATAGTATTTTTTGGTGATTTATTTAAGGCGATTATCGCATGTGTTATTGCTAGATTAATAATAACTAATATATATCCAGATGAACTTTACTTGTTCCTTGCCTATACAGGACTTGGAGTTGTTTTGGGACATAATTTCCCATTTTATCTTAAGTTTAGAGGTGGTAAGGGTATTGCTGCAACTGGCGGAGTTATTGTGGGCTTTTTAGATCCTATTATGATTCTTTCTGCAGCGGTTGTATTCTTTGGACTTTGTATAATAACAAGATATGTGTCGGTGAGTTCTATTGTTCTTGTTATTTCTTTTGCAGTTGAATATATCATATTTGCTTTGAATGGTAGATTTGGTTTTAATATGGATGAATCTGTTTCTAAAAATGCAATGGTTGAAAGTATAATAATTATTGTATTTTTAACAGGTATGGCTATATTTAGACATAGAGCAAATATAAAGAGACTTATTAATCATGAGGAAAACAAATTAGGTAGCAAGAAATCCGCTTAATTTGTGATTGGAGGATATAATGAAGATAGGTGTTTTGGGTGCAGGAAGCTGGGGTACAGCTCTTACAGTATTATTATCTGGAAATGGACATGAAGTTACAGTATGGTCAATAGATAAAGAAGAAATAGCAATGTTGAAAGAACACAGGGAGCATAAGACAAAACTTCCTGAGGTTAAGATATCAGAGGATGTTCTTTTTACATCAGATATTAACGAAGCAATAGAAGATGCAAAGATGATAGTTATGGTTGTACCTTCTCCTTTTATAAGAAGTACTGCAAAGCTTGCTGCTCCTTATGTTAAAGAAGGACAGATAATTGTCAATGTATCAAAAGGTATTGAAGAAAGTACACTTATGCTTTTGGATGAAATTATTAAAGAGGAGATTCCTTGCGCCAATGTGGCAGTTCTTTCTGGACCAAGTCATGCTGAGGAGGTTGGAAAGGGTATGCCTACAACTGTAGTTGCAGGTGCTTATGACAAGGAAACTGCTATGCTTATTCAGGACGTATTTATGTCAGACTTCTTCAGAGTTTATACAAGTCCTGATGTTGTTGGCATAGAACTTGGAGGAGCATTAAAGAATGTTATTGCCCTTGCAGCTGGAGTATCGGATGGTCTTGGCTGTGGTGATAACGCTAAGGCGGCTCTTATAACTAGAGGTATAGTTGAAATAACTAAGCTTGGTGTTGCTATGGGTGGAAATATGCTTACATTTGCAGGTTTGTCAGGAATTGGTGATTTGATAGTAACCTGTGCATCTGTACATAGTAGAAATAGAAAAGCAGGATACCTTATGGGTCAGGGTAAAACATACAAAGAAGCCATGGATGAAGTCAAGATGGTTGTAGAAGGGGTATATTCTGCTAAGGCTGCATTATTACTTAGCAAAAAATATGGTATAGAAATGCCTATTGTGGAGATGATTAACAAAGTTTTATTTGAAAATTTAAGCTCCAAAGAAGCCATGGTTGCATTACTTACTCGTATGAAAACTAATGAGTCAGCTGATTTATCATGGGAATAAAACACTGAGGTGAGAAAATGAGTTTAAGAACAATTTCTCGAGAAGAAATTACTCTTTTGAAAAATAAAAGAAAAAAGAAAATAAATAAAATTATAGCATGTATTTTTTCTCTTATTCTATTGTGTGGAATAGGAGTTGGAACATATTTTTATATAGATCACTATGATAACAACATAAAAAAAGGCAAAGAAATCAACACTGGTACAAAGGTTTCCTTGGGTAATTCAGATAGTAATGTTATACCATATGAAACTTTAGATGAATATCCAGGAATAATAACAGATGGAACAGCTACAGATGCTACAGAAGAGCAAGTGGCTGAGACTACAGAAGAAGTTACAACAGAGTTTGTTGTGCCAGAGACTTCTTTACCACCTGTAGAAGAGATTGCTGGTAATGACTGGTACGATGAAGAGACTTATGTATTACATGAAGGACCAGTGGATTTATCATATTTCGATAATGCAGTTTTTATTGGTGATTCCAGAACTGAGGGGCTTATTTTATATGGTGGAATACCTAATCTTAATGGTTTTTGCTATAAAGGATTAAGTATTGATAAGCTAGATTCACTTTATCAGATATATGTTCCCGAACATGGAAGTGGTTATTCTTGCTTTGAGGCAATTGAAATGACAAAGTATGATAATTATTATTGTATGTTTGGAGTTAATGAATTAGGCTGGGTTTATTTGGATGTATTTATCGAGTATTTTAATGAACTCATCGAGCAGATAAGAGCTACTAATCCAGATGCAACAATATATGTTCAAAGTGTTTTACCTGTTTCTGAATATGAATCAGCAACAAGTAGCGTATATACTCAGGAGAGAGTAAAACAGCTTAATGATATGCTTATCGAAATGTGCCAGAACAGAAAGGATGTAATTTATCTTGATACGGCTGCCAGTGTAACTGGCGAAGATGGTTTTCTTCCTGAAGAAGCTGCAGCAGATGGAATTCATTGTAATGCTGACTATTGTAAGCGTATGCTTCAGTATATAAGATATCATGTTTATGACAAAAAATAATTGTAATACCTTCATTTATTATTACATATACATTTAATAGTGTAATAGATAAATGGAGGTATTTTTATGGACATCTATAAAGATATAGAGCTTAGAACCAAGGGGGAAATATATATGGGTATTGTAGGCCCTGTGAGAACAGGTAAGTCTACATTTATAAAAAGGTTTATGGAGCTCTTAGTTTTGCCTGCAATTGTGGATGACTATGGTAAAATTACAGCCAAAGACGAGTTGCCACAATCTTCAGGAGGACGTACCATTATGACCACTGAACCTAAGTTTATACCTAAGGATGCAGTGGAAGTTATTCTTGAGGATGGAGTAAACTTTAAGGTCAGAATGATTGATTGTGTTGGTTATATGGTTCAGGGTGCTGAGGGGCATGAAGAAGATGGAGTAGAAAGATTGGTGAAGACCCCTTGGTTTGACTATGATATTCCTTTCACAAAGGCGGCTGAGATTGGCACCAGAAAGGTAATTCATGACCATTCAACAGTAGGTATTGTTGTAACTACGGATGGAACAGTTACGGATATAGATAGAGGCTATTATATTGATGCAGAAAGACGTACAATAGATGAATTAAAGTCTATAGGTAAACCATTTGTGGTGATTTTAAATTCTAGCCGACCTGCTTCTGATGATACCATTGAATTGGCAGAGGAAATGTCAGAGGAATATGGTGTTGCTGTAATTCCTGTAAATTGTGACCAGTTAAAGGGAAGTGATATAAATACAATATTTGAGAATTTGCTTATGGATTTCCCTGTAAATGCACTCAACTTTTATATACCAAAATGGATTGAGGCTTTAGATAACTCTAATGAAATTAAGAAATATATAATAGAAAACTGTAAAAATATGTTTTCAAAAATAAAACATATGAAGGATTTGTATGAGGAAGATTGTGAACTGCTTGAATACATAGATGCAATAGAGATGGATTCCATAAGTATGGCTGAAGGAAATATTAATCTTAAGATAAAGGTTAATGATAAATATTACTATGAAATGCTTTCAGATATGATGGATTGTTCTATAAAGAATGAATACGAATTTATTCGTGAAATAAAGGATATGGCAAAAACCAGAAAACAATGTATAAAGGTTAGTTCAGCTTTAGTACAGTCCTTAAAAACAGGCTACGGTTCCGTAACACCTGAAGAAGATGAAATTAAGCTTGATGAACCAGAGTTAATAAAATCTGGAAACAAATATGGAGTAAAAATCAAAGCACAGGCTCCTTCTATACATTTAATCAAAGCAAATATTACAACAGAGATTGCACCAATAATCGGTTCGGAGGAACAAGCAAAGGACTTGATAAAATATATAGGAAAGGATAATATGGATAATGATAATATTTGGTCCGTAAATATATTTGGTAAAACAGTAAAACAGCTTGTAGAGGATGGCTTAAAAACAAAAATCAATAAAATAAATCAGGAAAGTCAACAAAAGTTACAGGATACAATGGAGAAAATAGTTAACGATTCAAACGGTGGAATGGTTTGCATAATAATTTAAAATATGCTACAATCCTATAGCTAAAGTAAATTTGGAGAGGTACTATGTCTACAGAAGGTAAATTGGAATTTAAGATTAATGAATTTGAAGGCCCTCTTGACCTTTTATTGCATTTAATCGACAAAAATAAATTTAATATTTTTGATATACCAATAGTTGAGATTACTGAGCAATATTTGGAATATGTTAATCAAATGCAGGAAGCTAATTTAGATGTCATGAGTGAATTTTTGGTTATGGCAGCTACGCTCATAAGTATTAAGGCTAAGATGTTACTTCCTAAGGAGGAAGAAAAGGACGATGAGGAGGAAGATCCTCGTGCGGAGCTTGTGAGACGTCTTTTGGAATATAAGATGTATAAATATGCTTCTTATGAACTTAAGGATATGGAGTTAGATGCAGAAAAGGCATATTACAAAAATCCTTCTATTCCTCAGGAGATTAAAGACTATAAGGAAGAAATTGATCCTGCTGATGTTATAGGAGATGTAACCCTTGCTAAGCTTAACGAAATATTTAACCAAGTTATGCGTCGTACTGTAGACAGAGTTGACCCAATTAGAAGCAAGTTCGGTACCATTGAGAAGGAAGAAGTTCGTATTGAGGACAAAATGGAAGAGATTAGAGCTAGCATAAGAGGTTTAAAGGGGATTAATTTTAGAACATTGCTGGAGGTTCAAGCATCAAGAATTAATATTATTGTTACATTTTTGGCAATTCTCGAGTTGATGAAAGTAGGAGATATAACAATAAAGCAAGACCAGATTTTTGGAGAGATTATTATTGATTCGTTAGAGTAAATTTTCACATTTATTGGAGGAAATATGGAAGATAGCATAAAAAAAACAGAAGCAGCTATAGAAGCAATTTTATTTTCTATAGGTGATGCAGTGCCCTTAAAGGAACTTTCTAATGTATTGGAAATAGACGACAAAACTTTAGAAAAAATAATTACAAATATGATGGATAAATATGAACAAGAAGATAGAGGAATAAGACTTGTAAAACTTGAAAATTCATATCAGCTTTGTACAAAAAATGAGCATTATGATGTTTTATCTAAGATTGTAAATATGCCTAAGAAACATAATCTTACTGATTCACTTATGGAAACATTATCTATCATAGCATACAAACAGCCAGTTACAAGACAGGAGATAGAAGCTATAAGAGGTGTATCATGTTCACACGCAATTAATAAGCTTATGGACTATAACTTGGTTGTTGAGGTTGGTAGACTGGATGCTATTGGTAGACCTATATTATTTGGTACTTCAGAAGATTTCCTTAGATGCTTTGGGGTTGCATCAATGGATGAACTTCCGATTATAACACCTGATAAGATAGAAGATTTTAAACAACAGGCTATGGAAGAAGCAAATATAATTGTTGAAGTGTAAAAAAAGTGACATCTGCATTAGCAGGTGCCACTTTTTTAGCTTATAATAAACTCTCGATTGAAACATTTGATGTCTTTGATAAATCGATAAAGTTATTTTTTGTTTTTATCATTGGTTTAGAAAGACTTACTCTGTTGATATAGACAATATCGCCTTCTTCACCATTGCTAAGCTTAACCTTACAGTTCATGTAGCTATTAACAACACGTTCTAAAAATGTAAGAAGAAACTTAGGGTTGTATTTTCTAAGGCCGTCATCTTCAAAGTTACTAATAACGGTAAATGGACTTAAGGCTTTTCTATATACACGTTTAGCTGTCATTGCCTCATATATGTCTGCAATTGTAACAATCTGAGCACACCAGTCAATTTGGTTGTCTATTAAACCCAGTGGATAGCCAGTTCCATCACATTTTTCATGATGCATTAATGCTGAATATTGAATGTGAATATCAGCTTTTTGTTTTTTTAGAAGCTCATAACCTTTTTTGGAATGAGTTTTAACAATATTATATTCTTCTGGTGTTAGTTTGCCTGGTTTTTTTATGATATGGTCAGGTATAGTAAGCTTTCCTATATCGTGAAGTAAACCACAGGATGTGAGTAATTCTACTTCGCTGGAATTAAGACCAAGCCAAGAACCAAAAATATTACAAATCAAAGCAACATTAAGAGAATGATTAAAGGTTGAATCATCATAATCTTTAAGTGTTGAGAGCATAGTAAATATACTTAATGGGGAATCAGTTGCTTTAATGATATTAAGAGTGCTATTTAGCATTGCATCCACTTCAAGAGGTGCATTTTTATTGACGATATCGTTAAGGTGGTCACCTAAGTCTTCGATGTTCTTTTCATATCTGCGCTTGAACTTTTTATACTCAGGTGTATTTACTACGGTACTTGCATCAATTTCAAAACTTGAAAAAAGTTCGTTTTCGAATGAATCTATTTCTGCTGTTTCATCAGCGATTTCTACAAATAAAACATCATTATTGATGAGCTTATTAATGATACTTTTAGTGATGACTGTATCTTTAGGCAAAACTAAACGACCCTTAGTGGAATATGTATCCGTAAGAGTTATCATACCTTCTTTTAATTCTGATGAAAAAATTGAGCTCATGTGGTGGGTTGTTCCTTCGTAGATTTTTTTTCTTAATTATACAGTATTGATGGATATATTTCAATTATAAAGTATAGAATCGTTGAGGGATTAATATAATATTATGAGATTATAATTTAGGGTGAAACGTGAAGAAACTAGTGAGTTTTGTTTTGATTTTTTTTCTTGTTTTTCAACTGATTACGCCAGTTTATGCTGAGGAGCTTAATGAAAATCAGTTATATTCATTATCAGCTGCAATGATAGATGGAAACAATGGAAGATTGTTGTATGGTAAAAATCCTAATGAACAAAGAGCTATGGCAAGCACAACTAAAATCATGACATTAATACTAGCTCTTGAATATGGTAATCTTGAAGACATTATAACCGTTAGTTCATATGCATCAAAGATGCCTGATGTGCAGCTGGGAATTAAAGAGGGGGAACAGTATAAATTAGGTGATTTGGTTTATTCAATGATGTTAGAAAGTCACAATGATGTTGCTGTTGCAATAGCGGAACATGTGGGTGGAGACCTTGAATCATTTATAAATATGATGAATAAGAAGGCTATGGAAATAGGTCTATCCAATACATATTTTTTAACTCCAAATGGACTAGATATGGAAGATGAGTCGGGTAAGCATAGTAGTACTGCTTATGAAATGTGTTTGATTATGAAGTATTGTGTTATGGATTCGCCCATGAAAGAGGAATTTATGGCTATATGTCAAACAAGACAATATACATTTTCTGACTACAATAATAAAAGAACCTTTACTGTAGATAATAAAAATGCACTGTTAGATAAAATGGACAATGTTCTAGCAGGGAAAACAGGATTTACAGTGGATGCTGGGTATTGTTATGTATGTGCTGTTTCTTATGAGGATAAAGTTTATATTGTAGCTTTATTAGGTTGTGGCTGGCCAAATAACAAGGGTTATAAATGGAAGGATGTAACAAAGCTTATAGATTATGGTAAATCAGAATTTGAATATGTAAAAATAATAGACAGAACGTATGATATTGGTGAAATAAAAGTAATTGACGGTATACAAGATGACAAGACAAAGCTTTATGTTACGGATGAGATAGAACTCCTTTTATGTAAGGATGATAAAGTTGACATTATATGTGAAAATAAAGATGTCATATATGCACCGGTAACTAGGGGTGATGTTGTTAAAAAGCTAAATATATATATAAATGACGAATTTTATACAAGTGTAAATGTGTATGCGGAGGATTCCATAGATAAAATAGATTTATCGTATTGGGTGTATAGAATATTTGATATGTATTTTTAATATGTAGTAAAGGAGATAAAAATGGAAATATTTAATATATGTGTTTGGGGAAAAGACAAAAGATTAGATGCTGTGGAACATTTTTTTTATGATAGGGGATATGATGTATATAGAGAGTTGGAATATATTGATAAGAATAGTATTTTGATTTTACCACCACCTGTCAATGAAGATATAGCGAATGTGTTGAAGGAGTATGTACATAGTGGTCAGATAATTTATGGTGGGGCAATAAGTGATGGAGTAAAAAAAATATTGGAACAGTGCAAATTATGGGATTACTTGAGCTGGCAAAATGTTGTTACTGAAAATGCTCGTTTGACTGCAAAAGGAATTATCAAACAGGCAATTAATGTAGGTGCTATTTTTGAAGAAGCAAGTTGTCTTGTTACTGGCTATGGATTTTGTGGAAAAGAGATAGCAATTCAGCTTAAAAATTCGTTAGCTAATGTGGATGTTGCAGTAAGACGAAAGGAATTAAGAAGAGAAATAGAAAAAATAAATTGCGAATACGTTGATATTAATGATTTAAAAATAAACAATTTAGAAAAATACAGTTATATTTTTAATTCTGTACCAGCTTTGATATTTGATAAGGATATTATTGATTTGCTTGCACCGGATGCTATGATTTTTGATATTGCATCAAAACCAGGCGGTACAGAATTTTCTTATTGTGTTGAAAAAGGGATATATGCAGTAAATAGTTTGGGAATTCCAGGAAAAGAATATCCTGATGAAGCAGGAAAGATTATAGCAAATGCAGTAAATGAGCATATAATATCTTTATAACAGAGAAAAAGTTATATGAAAGGATATTAAAATGAAATTATCAGAGTGCAATATTGGTTTTGCCATCACAGGCTCATTTTGTACTTTTGATAAAATTCTTCCACAAATAAAAATTCTGAAAGATGAAGGAGCTAGAGTTTTACCAATTTTATCTTTTAACAGCTATGGCATGGATACAAGATTTTTTAAATCTGAAGATTTTGTTTCATCTGTAGAAGAGATTACGGGAGAAAAAATAATAAAAACTGTACAGGGTGCAGAACCAATAGGACCTAAAAAAATGTTTGATATTATGATTATTGCACCATGTACAGGAAATACAATAGCAAAGCTATCTAATGGTATTGTTGATACACCTGTTTTGATGGCTGCAAAGGCTCATTTGAGAAATAACAGACCCCTTGTTTTATCTGTATCTTCTAACGATGCATTAGGAATTAATTTTCAAAATATTGGCAAGCTGATGAATATGAAAAATATTTATTTTGTTCCTTTTGGTCAGGATGATTATGTAGGTAAACCTAATTCATTAATAGGTGATATTAATAAAATAAAGGATACCTTGGAATACGCACTGGATGGGCAGCAAATACAACCGGTCATTATATAAATATATGCACCACATAGATAATGTGGTGCTTTTTTGTGCTTTTATAAGTCATACTGAAAGAGAATATTTTCTCATCCAATAATTAATCTGAATTAGGTATGCAACCATCTGTGGTCCTGCCATTAATTGACCATACCAAGGCTTTCCGTATTCCTTAGGTGCTTTAAGAAAGCTCTCCAACACAGGAAGGTTTAGATAACTTCTTATTGGTGATGATGTGTCATTTATTATTTCATTTAATCTATTTATTAAGATGCCTTCATATTCCGGATGATATGTCTTAGGATATGGGCTTTTAGGTCTATTCATAATTGATTCAGGAAGAAAATCTTTGGCGGCCTTTCTTAGCAAGCTTTTGGGCGTATTATCAGCTACCTTTATTTTCCAAGGAACATTGTATACATATTCTATAAGTCTATGGTCGGCAAAAGGAACTCTTGCCTCTAAACCGCTATGCATAGATGTTCTATCCATACGGTCAAGTAATGTTTGCATGAACCAACGAATGTTTAAATAAGATATTTTTCTTAAGGTAGCTTCCTTTTTTGATTCCTCTGGGAGAATTTGTACTTCAGATATAGTTTTATTATATTTTTGACTGATATAGGCTTCCATATGAAGTGCGGCAGCAAATTCTGAGTTAAGGATAGATTTTCTAAAGGAAATATCCTTCATCCATGGAAACGTCTGCTCCTGCATCATTTCCTCCTTGTGAAACCATGGATATCCACCAAATATTTCGTCAGCACACTCACCAGTTAAAGCTACTCTGTGATTTTTTGCTACTTCAGAACAAAAATATAGAAGAGAAGAGTCCACGTCAGCCATAGTTGGAAGTCCTCTTGAATCCACAGATTCTTCCAGCAAATCAGCTAGAATTTCATATTTACAGTTCAAATAGGTGTGGTCTGTCTCTAGAAAATCCTTCATTATATCAACATAAGGTCTGTCCTCAGAAGGTTGAAATGAATTTGCTTTAAAATGTATATTGTTATCCTCAAAATCAAAGGAATATGTGTGGGGTTTTTCTTTTGAATGTTTACAGCATATTGATGTGACTAAGGATGAATCTATACCGCCTGACAAAAATGTGCATATAGGGACATCGGAGATAAGCTGCATTCTAATACTATCTTCAATGAGCCATTTGGTTTTTTCAAGAGTTTCTTCTGGTGTGTCATAATGAGGTGTACTTTTTAATTGATAATATAGTTTCTTTGTAAATGAGTTTTGAGAGTAAATTATTACTTCACCAGGCAATACCTCACGTATTCCTAAGAATACTCCTTGACCAGGTGTTTTTGCAGGACCAACTGTAAATATTTCGTTAAAACCGTTAATGTCAATACAGGGTTTTACCTTCGGATATTCGAACAGGGTGTCTATCCTTGAAGCAAATACCAAGGTTTTACAGGATTGAGTATAATATAGTGGTTTGATTCCAAATCTGTCCCTGTACAAATATAAAGTCTGGTTACTCTGATCAAAGATAGCAATGGCAAAAATACCATTTAATTTGTTCACAAACTCTTCGCCCCAGTGTATAAAAGCAACACCTATTACCTCAGTGTCTGAATTTGTATTAAATTTATATCCTCGAGATATAAGCTCGTTTCTTATTTCTTTATAGTTATATATTTCACCATTATAAATAACATGATATTTGTTTTCGTTGTGATATACAGTCATTGGCTGGGAACCGCCATTTATATCAATAATAGATAATCGGGTATGTGCCAGACAACAGGAGTCGATTATTGAAAAGTTTTGCTCATTAGGACCACGCATTTTCATGCTGGATATCATTTGGTTTAAAATAGATATTGTTTTCTTTGGAGTATCACTAAAGTTGATTCTAGGATTAAAAAAACCAGCTATGCCGCACATAATGCCTCCATATACGTAGTTGTTATATTATATTCATAATGATAAATTAGGTCACTTTAGGATGTTAATCATATTTAAATAAGACAATTAGTATAATGTATAAAAAGATTCTAGGATGATTCATGAAAAAACTTGCAATATTTTTAGTTTTCATACTGGCTTTATGTGGTGTATATCCATATGACATGACTATGAATAGTAAAGCGGCTACAAAAACACAGGAAGAAATTATAAGTGCTATGGCAGATGTTGAAATTAAATCTAAGTCAGCTATTCTTATCGAAGCTAGTACTGGTGAGGTAATATATGAGAAAAATGCAGATGAGAAATTAAAGCCAGCATCTGTAACTAAGGTTATGACTTTACTTTTGATTTTTGAGGCACTTGATGCTGGAGATATAACCTATGAAGATGTAGTAACTATATCAGAGCATGCAGCATCTATGGGAGGTTCCCAATGTTTTTTTGAGGCGGGGGAGGAACAAAGCGTACGAGATATGATAAAGTGTATAGAAATTGCATCAGGAAATGATGCTGCTGTAGCAATGGCAGAGTATATAGCTGGAAGCGAAAGTGCCTTCGTTGAAATGATGAATGAGAGAGCTAGTGAATTAGGAATGATAAATACTAATTTTGTAAATGCTTGTGGGTTGGATGATGATAATCATTATACTTGTGCCAGAGATATTGGTATTATGTCCAGAGAGCTTATTGTTAATCATCCAGATATAGTAAATTTTTCAACAATTTGGATGGACTACATAATACATAAAACAGGTAGAGGTGAATCAAGATTTGACCTTGCTAACACAAATAAATTTCTTAATATGTATAATGGTGCTACTGGATTAAAAACAGGATACACCTCTCAAGCAAAATACTGTATGTCCGCCACAGCTACAAGAGACGGGATTTCTCTCATAACTGTAATTATGGGTGCTGATACAAAGGAAATACGAAATAGTGAAGCCTGTAAATTACTTGATTATGGTTTTGCTAAATGTGATTTATATGTGGATGATAATGTTATGCCAAGCAAGTATGAGGTTGAAGTAGCTAATGGGGAGACGGATAAGGTAACAGGATATTGTGAAAATACCAATGAAATTGTCCTTATAGACAAGAATGTTGAAGGTGTAGAGAAGAAAATAGTTAAATATAACAATATTAAGGCACCAATCTATAAAGATGATATAATAGGATGTGTTCAATATTCCTATGAAGGTAATGTTATTGATGAAGTGTTTATATATGCAAATGAGAATGTTGAAAAGGTAACATATAAAAACACATTATTTAATATGTTAGGAAGAATATTTATGGTAAAATAATTTGTCATGAGATATAATGTTATCTATATGTGTAGTTAGATAAATTTTCGGGAGAAAAATATGTTAAAGGTTATAAGTTTTATTTGTATAATTCTATTATTGGCTATGATTTTTGTGGC
Organism: Lachnospiraceae bacterium; assembly: GCA_015057525.1. Classification (GTDB taxonomy): domain Bacteria; phylum Bacillota; class Clostridia; order Lachnospirales; family Lachnospiraceae; genus Coprococcus_C. Next base: position 122,071 of record SVEE01000002.1, read on the forward strand.
TATTGAAAGTGTGATAGAATGTTCAAAAATAAAAATAACTAAATATACGTTAAAATCATCACATGTTAATGATAAATTAAAGCTTGTAATGATGGCGGATTTACATAATTGTAATCGACGGGATGACAATAAAAAAATGCTTGATGCTATTAGAAACGAAGCTCCGGACGTTATTATACTTGCAGGTGATATGATAGTGAGTCATTCGGATCAGGGTGAAGATAATAAAAAAACGGCTGGATTTATTGAAAAACTATCTAGTATTGCACCAGTATATTATGGTGTAGGTAATCACGAGAAACGAGCGATAATATCCGAAAAGAAATTAGTGAGCTTGTGGAAGGAATATATTTCTGTATTAAACAATAACGAAAACATACATTTACTTCAAAATCAAAAAGAAAGAATTGTGTTAAATGATACGCCTGTCTCCATTAGTGGATTAGATTTACACATTGATTACTATAAAAGGTTTGTTGAAAAAAAGCTTACAAGAGAAGATGTTGTTTCTTTTGTTGGTGAGTGTGACAAAGACTCCTTTAACATATTAATAGCCCATAATCCGGATTATTTTAATGTTTATGCAGAATATGGTGCACAGTTAATATGTTCAGGGCATAATCACGGAGGATTAATGAGATTACCTATATTAGGGGGAGTAATATCGCCAAGGCTTAGATTATTTCCTAAATATGATTACGGTATTTACACTAAAAATAACAGTAATATGGTGCTTACAGGAGGTCTTGGAGCACACTCCATGAAGATAAGGGTTAACAATATTCCAGAAGTGGTTGTTTTGGATATAGCAAAAGAATAATATTTATTGCTAATATGGTTGAAAAAAATCTAGAATTAAAGTATTATAACCATGGCAAATTATAATTTTAATATAAGGGAAATATATTATGGGTACTAAATTAAATGATGATTCAGTTAAGGAGACTGAAAATCAAGAAACAAAAGAGAATACAAGCAAAAAAGACTCTGAAAAATCAGCTATTGAGGAAGCGATTGATAAAAAGATAGCTGATATGAAAAAGGACGAGGATGGGGATTCTAAAGAGGATGAGAATAAGAATTCTAAAGAGGATACGACAGATATAATAAAAGACTCTAAAAAGGAAGATGAGGAATCTGACAAGAAAGAAGAATCCGACAAGATAAAAGATTCTGAAAATAGTGAAGAAAACTCAGATAAGAAGGATAATAAAACTTCATCCTTAGCGGATGAGGTGCCTGGGTTAGTTATACAAACACCATACATTGATTCATCAGTTGCCAAGAGTAAAAATAAGAAGAAAGTTCGCTTGGTTGTTCTTTCTACAATTCTTGCAGCTTTAATAATTGCATATGTAGCAGGAGTTATATATTATTCTAAATATTTTAATAGTAACACATATCTTAATGGATATGACATCTCAGGTAAAACTGTTGAAGAAGTAGAAACTATGCTCAATGATATGGTTTTTTCAGGCTACAATCTTGAAATACAGTTTAAGAATGATACGCAAATTCTTAATGTGGGAGATGGAAATATGTATGTTGAGCCTGCCACACCGATTAGCGTATACAAAAACAAGCAAAATCCTTTCTTGTGGTTGTTTAACATCAATGCGGAAAATAAATATTTTGTTGATTATAGAGTTTGTTATGATGAAGAGGTATTATCGGCATATATTAATACCTTTGATGTGATGAAAACTGAGAATATGACTCCTTCAATAGACGCATATGTTAAATTTGAGGAAGGAGAAGCCGTTATTGTTCCTGACATAACTGGAACTGTTCTTGATAAAGAACTTGTTTTAGTGGCAGTTAAGGAAGCTTTAGATAGTATGTCATCATTTGTTAATATTGATGAGAAAATGTGTTACATACCTGCAGATATAAGAAGTGATTCGCCATCTGTTCTTGAAGCATATGATAATGCCGTAGATTATTTATCAATAGAGGCAAGTTTTGAATTCTGCGAGGATTACACATATACACTCACAACAGAAGAACTTGCTCTTATGGCATATATTGATGATAACGGGGAAGTTCAGATAAGCAAAACAAACGTTAAAATGTTTGTTGAAGATTTTGCGGATAGATTCACAACTGTGCAGGAAGACAGAAAATTTGTCACACATAACGGAGACCTTATTTTGGTTGAAGGTGGTAAATGGTATGGCTGGGTTATAAATGCGGAAGAAGAATTTGAAGAATTCTATAACCTTATAATCACTAAAAAAAGCTTTACAAAAGAACCAGTGTGTGACAGAAGAGGCTATTCATATAGTGAAATCAATGATATTGGAGATTCCTATGTTGAGATAGACCTTACACAACAACACGTTTATGTGTATATAGATGGTGAACTTGAAACCCATTCCCGTTGCGTTACAGGAGATGAAAGTTCTGGGCATGGTACTCCTGGTGGAGTTTATAGTATTACATATATGGCGCTTGATGTTGTTCTTAGAGGTGCTGATTACGAATCCCCAGTTACATTCTGGATGCCTTTCAATGGCGGCATTGGATTGCATGATGCAACATGGAGATATAGCTTTGAGGACGATACTTATTTGTACGATGGTTCTCATGGTTGTGTTAATTTACCATGGGAGAATGCCAGAGATATATTTTATTTGGTAGAGTCGGGTATGCCTGTAATATGTTATTGGGAAGATGAAGTTACTTTCCTTGAGGAGGAATAATATGACTGAAATGATGATGGATTTACAAAAAGCATATGACAGTATTAAGGATAAGATTCCCTTTACTCCAGATGTTGCCCTTGTTTTGGGCTCAGGTCTTGGAGGATTTGCTGAGCATATAGAAGATAAGGTTTATATACCTTATAATGAAATAGACGGTTTTCCTGTGTCTACAGTTGTTGGACATGCAGGGACATTTGTGTGTGGACATATTGGTGATGTAAAGATAGTTGCCATGCAGGGTAGAGTTCACTACTATGAAGGATATTCTATGGATAAGGTGGTTATGCCTATCCGTATAATGAAGTTGATGGGAGCAAAAACTCTTATTTTAACCAATGCTGCTGGTGGAATGAACTTTGATTTTGTTCCAGGTGATTTAATGATGATAACTGATCATATTACATCTTTTGTTCCATCACCACTTATTGGCAAAAATATAGAGGAACTTGGCACTCGTTTTCCTGATATGTCACATGTATATGATGCTGATTTACAAAATATTATGAAGGAAACAGCTTCAAAACTTAATATTGAATTAAAGCAGGGTGTATATTTACAGACTACTGGTCCAAATTACGAAACACCTGCGGAAATCAATATGTACAGAAGCCTTGGCGCTGATGCTGTTGGTATGAGTACTGCGTGTGAAGCTATGGCTGCCATGCACATGGGTATGAGAATAGCAGGAGTTTCATGTATAACAAACCTTGCGGCAGGTATGAATAAGACACCTCTTAATCATAAAGAGGTGGGAGATACTGCTAATATGATTGCAGATAAATTTACAGCATTAATTAAAAACTTTATTATAAATATAAAATAATTTACCAAAGAGGTAATTCTATGAACAAACAACAGTTTAAACAATTGATAGACAGCAGAATTGTAATGCTTGATGGTGCTACAGGAAGTAATCTTATGGCTTCAGGCATGCCTATGGGGGTATGTCCAGAAAAATGGATTTTGGATAATCCTAAGCACATTATTAAGCTTCAGAGAGAATATATAAAAGCAGGAACAAATATTTTACTTGCACCTACATTTACTGCAAACAGAATTAAACTTTCTGAATATGGTTTAGCTGACAAGATAATAGAAATTAATAAAGGTTTAGTTGCACTTTCGAAGCAGGCTATTGCTGAGGAAGGACATCGAGGATATGTTGCTGGTGATATAACAATGACAGGCAAACAGCTAAAGCCTATTGGAGATTTAGAACTAGAAGAGTTGATAGATGTATATAAAGAGCAGGCAAAGATTCTTCTTGAAGCAGGAGTAGACCTTTTTGTGGTTGAAACAATGATGAGTCTTGCTGAGGCAAGAGCTGCTCTTATTGCAATAAAAGAGATTTGCGACCTTCCAGTTATGGTTAGTATGTCATTTAATGAAGATGGTAAAACATTATTTGGGGCTTCTCCTGAATCGGCAGTTGTTGTATTACAATCTCTTGGGGCTGATGCTGTGGGAATAAATTGCTCTACAGGTCCTGATGAGATGGTGCCTCTTGTGAAAAGAATGATGCAATACGCTAAGGTTCCGGTATTTGCAAAACCAAATAACGGTTTGCCAGAGCTTATGGATGGAAATACCGTTTACAATATGACACCAGAAGACTTTTCAAATGCAGTTGTAAAGTTAGTTGATGCGGGAGCTAGAGCTGTAGGTGGTTGCTGTGGTTCGACACCAAAGCATATTGAAGCATTAAAGAAGAAAATAAGATATTCAGGTGCATCTGCAGAATATTCTGTGAAAACAAGAGTTTTGGCCAGTGAACGTCAGGTTGTAGACATTAATCTTAATGATAATTTCTTTGTTATTGGTGAAAGAATTAATCCTACTGGCAAGAAGAAACTTCAAGAGGAACTTAGAAATGGCAAATTCGATTTGGTTATTTCTATGGCTGAAGAGCAGACAGAATGTGGAGCAAAGGTTCTTGATATAAATATGGGTATGAATGGAATAGATGAGCTTGATATGATGAAGAAAGCTATCTATGAGGTTACAAGTGTAACTGATTTACCACTTTGTATTGATTCAAGCCATATAGATGTTATAGAAGCTGCACTGAGAATATATCCGGGACGTGCTCTTATTAACTCGATACCATACGAAGAAAAGAAATGTAGACCTCTTATGAGGATTGCGGCAAAATATGGTGCAATGTGTATTTTACTTCCACTTTCGGATAAGGGTCTTCCTGAAAATTTGGAAGAGAAAAAAGATATTATCAATAAACTTCTTCAGATTGCGGATGAAGAAGGTGTTTCAAGAGATGATATAGTGGTAGATGGACTTGTTGCAACAGTTGGTGCTAACAGGATGGCTGCCATAGAAACCTTAGATACAATCTCATATTGTAAATACGAATTAGGTTTGCCTACTGTTTGTGGTCTTTCTAATATATCGTTTGGTTTGCCAGAACGTATAAATGTTAATACAGCATTTTTAACCATGGCTATTGCAAGAGGTCTTACTATGGCTATATGTAATCCGGGTCAGGCTCAGCTTATGAATGCAGCTTATTCAGCAGATTTATTATTAGCTAAGGATGATTCAGACAATATATATGTTAACAATGTTATTCCTGTTACTCAAAGCAGTGATATGACAGTTAAGTCAGCCGGCAAGGATAATATTAAGGGTAGTGATGTATATATTGATGTAGTTAAAGGTAATAAAACTTCTATAATAGAAGATGTAAAAAAAGCATTAGACTCAGGCAAAAAGCCTCAGGACATAATAGATAATGATTTGATACCTGCGGTCAATAAAGTGGGAGAACTGTTTGAAGCTAAGAAATATTTTCTTCCACAGCTTATTGCTGGAGCTACAGCTATGGATATGGCAATAGAATATATAACTCCTTTATTACAGTCGGATAGTGTTAAAGAACCAAAGGGAACAGTTGTAATTGCAACTGTTGAAGGAGATATTCATGATATTGGCAAAAATCTTGTATCATTAATGCTTAAAAATTATGGTTATAATGTGATTGACTTGGGCAAAGATGTACCTAAGGAGGTCATTTTAAAGGCTGCAAAGGAGCATAAAGCAGATATCATTGGATTATCAGCACTTATGACTACAACTATGATGCGAATGAAGGACGTTGTTGATGCAGTCAAAAAAGAAAAATTAAAACATAAAGTTATAATAGGTGGAGCAGTGGTCTCACAAAGTTTTGCTGATGAAATAGGTGCTGATGGATATTCAAAAGATGCCAATGAAGCAGTTAAGGTTGTTGAGAGACTATTGACAGAAGATTGTTAAAAGGTTAAAATAAACTTTAGCAATTTTTGAGGATAAATATTATCTCTGGCAAGGAACAGAGAATATAGTCGAAAGGTGGATACATATATGAAGAAGATGGTATTATCATTATTGGTTGACAATACCTCAGGTGTTTTGAGTAGAGTTTCTGGAATGTTCAGTCGTAGAGGATATAACATTGACAGCTTATCAGTTGGTGTTACAGAAAATCCAAAATATTCTCGTATGACAGTTGCTGTTAGCGGTGACGATAGAATATTAAGCCAGATTAAGAAACAGCTTTTGAAGCTTGAGGACGTTATTTCTATTACAGAACTTAAGGATGGAGAGTCTGTTTGTAGAGAACTTATTCTTGTTAAGATTAAGACAACTCTTGAAGAAAGACAGCAGATTATTTCCCTTGCAGATGTATTTAGAGCTAAGGTTGTCGATGTATCCAAGGATTCGGTTATGATAGAGATTACAGGTAACATTAGTAAGGTTGAGGCATTTATAACATTGCTTGATGGCTTTACTATCGAAGAGATGGTACGTACAGGACTTACAGGTCTTACAAGAGGACACGGTATCTCAGAATAATTTCAGGTCATTACTTACTTTAAAAGTAATAACTATATAAACAATTTTTAAACATTTTAGGAGGAATACAAATGTCAGCAAAGATTTTTTATCAGGAAGATTGTAACTTATCTCTCTTAGATGATAAGACAATCGCAATTATTGGTTATGGTAGCCAGGGTCATGCACATGCTCTTAACTTAAAGGATTCAGGATGCAATGTTATCATTGGTCTTTATGAAGGAAGTAAGTCATGGGCTAAGGCAGAGGCACAGGGCTTCAAGGTATATACAGCAGCAGAGGCAGCAAAGTTAGCTGATATCATCATGATTCTTATCAATGATGAGTTACAGGCTTCACTTTACAAGAACGATATTGAGCCAAACTTAGAGGAAGGCAACATGCTTATGTTTGCTCATGGTTTTAACATTCATTTTGGACAGATTGTTCCACCTGCAAACGTAGACGTTACTATGATTGCACCAAAGGGACCTGGACATACTGTACGTAGTGAGTATCAGGTAGGTAAGGGTGTACCTTCTCTTATCGCTGTTCACCAGGATGCTACTGGTAAGGCTCAGGATTTAGCACTTGCTTATGCACTTGGTATTGGTGGAGCAAGAGCTGGTGTTCTTGAGACAAACTTTAGAACAGAGACTGAGACAGACCTTTTCGGTGAGCAGGCAGTTCTTTGTGGTGGTGTTTGTGCACTTATGCAGGCTGGTTTCGAGACTCTTACAGAGGCTGGTTACGACCCACGTAATGCATACTTTGAGTGTATCCATGAGATGAAGCTTATCGTAGACCTTATTTACCAGTCAGGTTTTGCAGGTATGAGATATTCAATCTCTAATACAGCAGAGTACGGTGATTACATAACTGGTCCAAAGATTATTACTGAGGATACTAAGAAGGCTATGAAGAAGGTTCTTAAGGACATTCAGGATGGAACATTTGCTAAGGACTTCTTATTAGACATGTCTAAGGCTGGCGGACAGGCTCATTTCAAGGCTATGAGAAAGCTTGCTGCTGAGCACCCATCAGAGAAGATTGGTGAGGACATCCGTAAGTTATATAGCTGGAATGACGAAGAGAAATTCATCGATAACTAAGATTTAGTACTAAATAGAACCTGGATCGGTATTAGGTCTGGGTTCTATTTTTTCTTTTAGGAGGGAATAATATGACCTGTCTTGAGGCACAATCGAATATTATGGCTTTTATCGAGCATAGATTGCCTGATGATCAGGTGGAAGATTTTGTTCGACATATGAAGTATTGTCCAAATTGTTTCGAGGAGTTGGAAATATACTATACTTTGATTGTTGGTATGAGACAGCTTGATGACAATACAGAATTATCTCATAATTTTACCCAGGATTTAAACGATGAATTAAATAAGCTAACTAGCAAGGTAAAGACAGCAAAAAGATTCAAGATTTCATCTTTTGGTGTGGTTTTTGCTGTAGCCGTAGCACTTTTAGTTGTATTTTATAATCATTGTCTTTCTAAAGTTTATAATATTGAACAGGTAATGCTTAAACAGAGTCAGGGAAATGAGTTCTTTTATGAATATTTTTCTGATTATATTGATTTTGAAGATAGGGATATCGTTGTAGAAATGACAACTGTCCCAGAGATTGCTGAACCTACATTTTATGATATAGTGCATTATTACAACATGAAACATGTAATAAATACAGATACTACAGATGAAGATACAGAGTAAGTTCGTTTTGGGAGGAATTACATTGAATAATTTGTTATTAGTTGATGGAAATAGTATTCTTAACAGAGCATTTTACGGTTTACCAGACCTTACTACAAAGGATGGAAGACATACAAATGCTGTGTTAGGTTTTTTAAATATAATATTAAAAGTAATTGATGATATAAAAGCTACACATATATGTGTGGCTTTTGATGTTAAACATCCTACATTCAGACATGAAATGTACAAAGAATATAAAGGTACAAGAAAACCTATGCCAGATGAACTTAGAGAGCAGGTACCTCTTATTAAAGAGGTTTTAAAAACTATGAATATAACCACCATAGAAAGACCTGGATATGAGGCAGATGATATTCTTGGTACATTGTCACGAGTTGGAGAAAAAGAAGGCTATATGGTTACTGTTTTATCTGGAGATAGAGATTTACTTCAGCTTGCCACAGAACATATTTTAATTAAATTACCAAAGACAAAGGCTGGCAAAACTATAATAGAGAATTATTATTCCAATGATGTAGTGGAAGCTTATGGGGTAGATCCTGTCACATTTATTGACATGAAAGGTCTTATGGGAGATACTTCGGATAATATTCCAGGGGTTCCTGGCATTGGTGAAAAAACAGCAGGTAAGTTGCTTGTAGAATATGGCTCTTTAGACGGAATCTATGCTGGAATTGATTCTATGAAACAGAGCAAAATGAAGGATAATCTTGTTAACTTTAAGGAGCAGGCATACATGTCTAAGGAGCTTGCAACAATTAAACTTGATTGTGAACTTGATGTTAATCTTGAGGCTTCTTTGTATGACAATCCTTTTAATCAAGATAGCTACAAGCTTTTTGACGAACTTGAATTTAAGAGCCTTTTGGGAAGATTTTCAGCAGAAAATAAAATAGAGGATTTTACTATATCCTATGAAGTTATTGAAGATTATGATGAATTTAACAAAATAATTAATATGGCATCAAAGGAAAAGCTCATTGGTTTTGATATTATAACGCAAGGGGATGAGCAGGTAGCGTTATCCTTATCTTTTGACGGTAAGAAAGCATATATATTAAAAATAATCAATTTTGTAACAGTAGATATGGTTTCTGATGCGCTTAAGTCCTTGTCTGACAAGGGCATTATTCTTTGCTGTCTTGATATTAAGAGCAAACTTTCATATCTTAAGCTTTGTGATAAAGATAATATTTTTGATTGTGGTGTGGCAGGTTATTTACTTAATCCCCTTAAGGACCACTATGACTATGATGATATAGCAAGGGATTATCTTGGTATTTCTCTTGATGGCTACAAGGAACTTGTAGGAAAACAGGAAATAAATGTTTTTTCTATAGAATCTGAAAATATTGCAAAATATTCTTCGTATTGTTCGGCAATACCTGTAATGGCTTATGAGGTATTGATAGATAGACTTAAGGAACAGAATATGTATGACTTATATAAAAATATAGAATTTCCTTGTGTATTTGCCTTATATGACATGGAAAAATATGGAATAAAAATAGATAAAGATGCTTTAGATAAATATGGAAATAGTCTGAAAAATCGTATTGGAGAATTAGTTTCAGAAATATATGAGCTTGCAGGAGAGGAATTCAATATAAATTCAACGAAGCAGTTAGGTGAAATTTTGTTTGAAAAACTCCAGTTAAAAAGTGGCAAAAAGACAAAAACGGGATATTCTACAAGTGTAGAGGTGTTAGAAAAAATTTCAAATCAGCACCCTATAGTACCGCTTATTTTGGAGTATAGACAGCTTACTAAGCTTAATTCTACCTATGTTGAAGGTATGTCGTCTTACATTAAAGCAGATGGAAGAATACATGGTAAGTTTAATCAAACAGTAACTGCAACTGGACGTATAAGCTCAACAGAACCTAATTTACAGAACATACCAACAAGATTACCTTTAGGAAGAGAAATCAGAAAGGTTTTCATTCCTGAAGATGGATATTGTTTCCTTGATGCGGATTATTCTCAGATAGAATTACGTGTTTTAGCTCATCTTTCTAATGATGAAACACTTATTGATGCTTATAAAAAGGATTCTGATATACATGCTGTAACTGCATCGGAGGTTTTTGATGTACCTATGGATGAGGTTACAGATCTTATGCGTAGAAAAGCAAAAGCGGTTAACTTTGGTATTGTTTATGGTATAAGTTCCTTTGGTTTAGGACAGGATTTGGATATATCACGTAAGGAGGCAGAGGGCTATATTGAAAAGTATTTTGCTACCTATGGAGGAATAAAGGCATTTCTTGATGATACTGTTAAAAATGCCAAAGACAACGGTTATACAAGTACAATATTTAATCGAAGAAGACCTATACCAGAGCTTAAGTCTTCAAATTTCATGACAAGAAGCTTTGGGGAAAGAGCAGCTATGAATTCACCTATTCAGGGTACTGCAGCAGACATAATAAAAGTTGCTATGATTAATGTCAGCTCCAAGCTTAAAAGTAAAAATTTGAAGTCAAGATTAATATTACAGGTTCACGATGAACTTTTGATTGAGGCACATGAAAGCGAGCTAGAAGAGGTAAAAGATATTTTGGTTAATGAGATGATGGCTGCAGCTACGCTTAAAGTTCCTCTTATAGTTGATGTTCACAGTGGATATAGCTGGTATGAAGCAAAATAAAGGAGAATTCTCATGAAGGTTTTGGGAATAACCGGTGGTGTTGGTTCCGGAAAAAGTCGTGTTTTATATGATTTAGAAACAAATTACGGAGCATATGTGGTTGAGGCAGACAAGCTTGCACATCAATTAATGCAACCCGGATACGAAATTTACAATCAGATAGTAGAATGTTTTGGACGAGACATACTATGCTCCAAAGAGCCTTATGAAATTGATAGAAATAAGCTTGGACAGATTGTTTTCAATGACAAGTCCAAATTAGAAAAGCTTAATAGTATTTCGCATCCTATAGTCAAGGAAGAGATTAAAAATAAGATAAAGCATGCCAGAGAAGAAGGTAAAATCAAACTGTTTGTGATTGAAGCAGCGCTTCTTATACAGGATGGCTATAAGGCTATTTGTGATGAGATTTGGTATGTGTGGGTAGAACAGGAAGAACGAATCAAAAGATTGATGAAACAAAGAGGATATTCTAGAGAAAAATGTATATCCATGTTTAATAGTCAAGAACCTGATGAATATTACAAAAAATATGCGACATTCACAATAAATAATCAATTTGACTATGAAAATACATCAAAATTGCTAAAAGCAAGGTTGAATAAATTAATGCAAAATGATATAATGTCTTAGTGGTATGCTTACCACACAAATGGACTTTTGGAGGGCTTTTGATGGCTGTTGTTACTAAGTATCCTGAACCGTTGGTTTTTGGACTTGATATAGGTACTAGAAGTATAGTTGGTACCATTGGATATAAAGAACAGAATAAATTTAATGTGGTAGCTATGGCTGTCAAATATCATGATACCCGTTCCATGATAGATGGACAGATTCACGATATTTCCAAGGTTAGCGAAGACATTGTATGGGTTAAAGAGGAGTTGGAGAAACAGCTCAATGGCAGAAAGCTTCATGATGTATGTATCGCTGCTGCAGGTCGTGTATTAAAAACAGCAGTTGGTCATGGAGAATATGAGTTTTCTGAAAATACACTTATTAATCAGGATTATATACATTCTATTGATTTGATAGGTGTCGAAAAAGCTCATGAGATTATATTAGAGGAGCTTTCTGAAAATAGTGAAACAACCAAGTATTATTGTGTAGGCTACACAGTTGTTAAATACTACTTAAATGATTATGAGATACATAATTTAGAGGGTCATAAGGGAACAAAGATTGCCGCTGATGTGCTTGCCACATTTTTACCGGAAGAGGTAGTGAGCAGTCTGTATTCTGCTGTCGAAATGGCAGGTCTTTATGTTACAAACCTTACTCTCGAGCCTATTGCTGCCATTAATGTAGCAATTCCTGAACAGTTCAGACTTCTTAATATTGCCCTTATAGATGTAGGAGCTGGAACATCCGATATTTGTATAACTAAGGATGGAAGTATTGTTGGCTATGGTATGATTCCTTCCGCTGGTGATGAGTTAACTGAGGCAATTGTTAAAAAATATCTAGTTGACTTTGAAACAGCCGAGAAGTTAAAGATGGTAAGTGCTAAGCGAAAGAGTGTTACATATAAGGATATTATGGGGATAAGCCATAAAATTACCCCTGATGAAATTTATGAGACTCTCAATAATATTAAAAAAGATATTACTAAGAAGATTGCAGAAAAAATAATAGAGCTTAATGGTGGTTCAACAGTAAGTGCTGCTTTTGTTGTAGGTGGCGGTGGCAAGCTTGTTGGATTTACTGATATTCTTGCCAAGTATTTAAATATTCCTGCAGAGCGAGTAGCTCTTAGGGGGCAGGAGGTTATGAATGACATTAATTTCCTTGTGGAAGGTATTAAGAAAGATCCTCTTTATGTTACTCCTATAGGAATATGTCTTAATTATTTTGACCAGAAGAATAACTTTATATTTGTAAATGTTAATGGAACAAGAGTTAAGCTATATAATAACGACAGACTTACAATATTTGATGCTGCGGTTCAATATGGTTTACCTAACGAAAGTATTTTCCCTAAGAGAGGTGAAGATATAACATTCAAGATTAACGGTAAAACCAGAATTGTCAGAGGATACAATGGTGAAGCGGCTGTTATTACTCTGAATGGTAATACAGTTGGTATGAATTCTATCATTGAAGCCAATGACAAAATAGAGATTAAGGAGTCAACTGCTGGTAAGTCGGCTGAGATTGAACTTGGAAGCCTGCCTGAGTATAGTGGAACCTTAGAATTTGAGGTTAATGACACAAAGATAACATGTCCAAAGTTTGCTCTTGTTAATGGAGAGCCGGAATCACAGTTATATAAAATATGTGATGGGGATGATGTTCTTATGCAGGATTATTATACCTTAGAACAGCTTCTTACATTTATGGATGTTAAACCGTCTACTGTTATATATGTTAACAATAAGACGGCTGATATGAATGAAAAAATATATAATAATTTTGTTGTTCGTTGGAGCGATACAGTTACTTATGATGAACTTCCGGAAGCGGACAAACAGGATATTAAGAAAAAAGAAGAAAAGAAAGAAACAATTTCTGTGGCAGATAAAGTAGCCGAAATGGTCAAAATGTCTGACATGGATTCAAATGAAAATACTGCTCAAAAAACAGAGCAAACAGTAGAAACTGAACAACCACAAAATATAACATTAAATGTTAAAGTTAATGATCACGATGTGACTTTAACCGGAAAATCAAGCTATGTGTTTGTCGATGTTTTTGACTTTTATCCATTTGATTTAAGCAAGATGAGGGGGTCTAAGCTTATCACTAAGGTCAATGGTGAAAGAGTGGCTTTTGTACAGCCTATATATGATGGGGATATAATAGAAATTTATTGGGAGAAGTAGTAGGTAATGATTGATTTTAATATGGACAAATTCATAAAGAATCATCTGTTGTATCATAGACTTATGTATATTGCAATGATGTTTCTTGCTGTCATTATGGGTCTTTTTAAGATTGTTGACAGTACCAATCTTATTATATGTACATGCTTTGTAGTGGCTGTGTTCTTTGTGTGTGATTTTGTGTTAGTTAAACTTAATTATTTTGACAGTATAAGTGTATATTTAATTATAAGATTTTCAGAATTATTATTTTATTCAGCGGTTCAGCCATTTATTTTAAACGAGATATTTATTGCAATACCAGTAATGATTTTCTGTGTTTTAATATCAGTGGAATTCGTTATTTATTTTTCTGATATGGATGTATTAACTATAAATTTCAGAAAGATGATGATTATTATTCCTACTGTAGTAGCTGGAATAGTTGGTATACTTAACATGGATGAAGCAGCTTGGCTTGCCTTTATGCTTGCTCATGCCATAATGCTTATGGTTATTTTTTACATTGTTGAATGGTTTGTTAAACAAAACAGCATATACGAAGATTTGACATATAAATTAAATATAGAAAAGTCAGAAATAGAAAGTACTAACGAAAAGCTTGTGGAATACCAGGAGAGAGTCAAGACAATCAACGAGAAAATCAATTATCAGAAGATTGATTTAGCTAGAGTTAACAAGGAATTAGAACAAGCTAACATAGAGATTGAATCTCAGTCAGAAATTATGAGATATATGGCATCCACATTCGATGTATTAAAATGTATCAATGTTATAACTGACACGGTCATGGAGGTTAAAAAGCCTAAGCTTTGTGCATTATACATAGACAAAGATGTTTTTATGAATAAATATGGAAGCTGTATTATCAAGACAAATTATACTTCAATGCAGCGCAGATTAAAGAAAGAAATTGAAGATATTTATTCGGATGTAGTAGAGAAAAAGTTAAATTCTGTTACATATACAGGAGTTGAACTTAAAAAGTTTAAATTTATTGGTGAGGTTAATATTAACTCTATGGCAGTAATGCCACTTATTGACGGCTCAGAATATTATGGTGTAATGCTTGTTGGTTCTGATGATACATACTTTTTCTCTAAAGGATTAAAGTATTATGAATCATGCATAATTGAGTTCAATGTTTCTGTTAAGAGTACACAAATGTACCTTAAGATGGAAGAAATGGCCAGAAAGGATGGCTTAACAGGTATATACAACAGAATTTATTTCACCGAGCTTTTTGCTGAAGCATCAAAAACAGCAGTAGAAGATAATTGTTGTCTATCTGTTGCCCTTTTTGATATTGATAAATTTAAAAATGTTAACGATACATATGGCCATCTTGCCGGTGATATGGTTATCAAGATGGTTGCTTCCATAGCTGAAAAATATGCTGAGGAACGTAATGGTTTTGCCTGTCGTTATGGTGGTGAGGAGTTCCTTGTAGTATTTCCAGATTATGATGACAAAATGGCATTGGAAGTTCTTGAGAAAATGCATGAGGAGATTAAGTCTACACCAGTAAACTTTAACGGAACAGACATATCTATCAATGTTTGTATAGGACTTTCTACATATCCAAGTCTTTGTGACAATACCAATATACTTATTAGTAGAGCAGATAAGGCTATGTATTATGGTAAAAAGAGTGGACGTGGTAGACTTGTAGTTGATAATCCACAAGTTGATGAATAATTGTTATGGAATTGTACTAATAAAAAGACAATTTTTATTTAATTACTTGTTGAGAATAAATGCATTTTTTATTATAATTATATTAATACATTTCTAGAGGAGAAGGAACAGTGGGTTTTATTGAAAGCATAAAATTAAGAGCCAAATCTAACAAAAAAACAATAGTTCTTCCTGAGACAGCAGACATTAGAACTCTTCAGGCTGCAAGTCAGATTTTAAAGGAAGATATTGCTAATATAATTCTTATAGGATCAAAATACGATATTACTAAGAAGGCTGAAGGACTTTCTCTCGAGGGTGCTCAGTTTGTTGATCCTCATGATTGTGAGAAACTGAATGATTATGTTGCATTATTAGTTGAGTTAAGAAAGAGTAAAGGTATTACTCCAGAAGAAGCTAAAGAGTTACTTCTCACTAATGTATTGTATTTTGGTTGCATCATGGTTAAAGCCGGTGATGCAGATGGTATGGTTGCAGGAGCTGTTAATTCATCAGCTAATGTTTTAAGAGCTGCACTTCAGATTCTTAAAACAGCACCAGATACTAAATTAGTATCAGCTTTCTTCCTTGTTGTTGTTCCTAACTGCGACATGGGTGCTGAGGGCACATTTATATTCTCTGATGCGGGTCTTAATCAGAGTCCTAATTCAGAAGAACTTGCAGCTATAGCTGAGAGCTCAGCAAAATCCTTTGAACTTTTAGTACAGCAAGAGCCAATCGTGGCAATGCTTTCACATTCTACAAAAGGTAGTGCAAGACATCCTGAGGTTGATAAGGTTGTTGAAGCCTGCAAGATTGTTAATCGCGAATGTCCAGACTTGAAATGTGATGGAGAGTTACAGTCGGATGCAGCTATTGTTCCAGCTGTTGCGGCATCAAAAGCTCCAAGCAGTTCTGTTGCAGGTAAGGCTAATGTTTTGGTGTTCCCTGATTTAGATGCTGGTAACATAGGATACAAATTAGTTCAAAGATTAGCTAAAGCAGATGCTTATGGTCCTATTACACAGGGCATAGCTAAACCGGTTAATGATTTATCAAGAGGTTGTTCTGCAGAGGATATTGTAGGTGTTGTTGCAATAACTGCTGTTCAGGCTCAAGCACAAGATAATAAATAAGATACATACATATTGGGCGGAATTAATATTCGCCCAATATTATAATTTAAGGAATAAAAAGGAGAGGGTATTTTATGAATATACTTGTTATTAATTGTGGAAGTTCATCTCTCAAATATCAGCTTATTGATTCACAGTCTGAAGCTGTGTTAGCTAAAGGAATATGTGAGAGAATTAAATTAGATGGAGTTTTAACACATCAGTCATTAAATTCAGATAAAATAAAGATTGAGTCACCAATGCCAGATCACAGTGCCGCTGTTAAGCTTGTATTGGATAAACTTGTTGATTCACAGGTTGGAGCAATAAAGTCTTTAGAAGATATAAGTGCTATTGGACATAGAGTTGTACATGGTGGAGAGAAGTTTGCATCGTCAGCATTGATTAATGACGAAGTATTAGCAGCAATTGAAGAATGTAATGATCTTGCACCACTTCACAATCCTGCTAACTTAATAGGAATCAAAGCATGTCAGGAACTTATGCCTAATGTTCCACAGGTTGCTGTCTTTGATACTGCTTTTCATCAGACCATGCCTTCTTATGCATATATATATGGTCTTCCATATGAGTATTACGAGAAGTATAAGGTAAGAAGATACGGTTTCCATGGTACAAGTCATAGCTTTGTTTCAAAGAGAACTGCAGAGCTTTTAGGTAAAGATATAAAGGATACTAAGATTGTTGTATGTCATCTTGGCGGTGGCGCTAGTATATGTGCTGTAGAGGGAGGTAAATCTATAGATACTACTATGGGGCTTACACCACTTGAAGGTATCACAATGGGAACAAGAAGTGGAAATATTGATCCTGCCATTATCGAGTTTATTGCTAATAAAGAGAATAAATCAATTTCAGAGATAATGAACATCTTGAATAAAGAATCAGGTGTATATGGTATATCTGGAAAATCCAGTGATTTCCGTGATTTAAATAAGGGAATTGCTGAAAATGATGAGAGATGTGATATAGCAATGAAGGTATTTTGTTATCAGGCATCAAAGCTTATTGGTGGATATGTGGCAGCTATGAATGGTGTTGATGCAGTTGTATTTACAGCAGGTGTGGGTGAGAATGATCCTTTAGTAAGAAAGCTTACATGTGACAGATTACAGTATCTTGGTGTTGCTATTGATGATGAAGCTAATAAGTTACGTGGAGAGGAAGTAAAAATATCAACAGACGAATCAAGAGTTCCTGTTTATGTAGTTCCTACCAACGAAGAGCTTGCTATAGCTAGGGAAACAGTTGCCTTAATATAATTATTTTTTATCAAAATATGTAAATTTTTTATTGACAATATACAGCAATATTTGTATAATGGTCGAAGTGTGATTTTTAAGGAGGTGTAACCAAATGTCAATTTGTCCAAAGAATAAAAGTTCAAAAGCAAGAAGAGACAAGCGTAGAGCTAACTGGAAGATGGAAGTTCCTGGTTTAGTTAAGTGCAGCAAGTGTGGTGAGCTTATGATGCCACATAGAGTATGCAAGGCTTGTGGTTCATACAATAAAAAAGAAATCGTTAAGGCTAACTAATTGTTAGTAAAAAAAAGAATCCGTTAAGGGTTCTTTTTTTTGTGTCTTTAGGCTGTAATAACTTGCAAAATAAATCAAAAAAATATATAATAACATGATACTATGTCATAGCTATGTTTATAGATAGAAATAGATATTTTTTCAATAATTATTATGTAAGATGAACTTACAAGAAGGAGTAAAAAAGATGGACAAAATTAGGATAGCTGTAGATTCTCTTGGTGGGGATAATGGTGCAGAATATATTGTTATGGGTATAAGTGAAGCCTTGTCACAATATGATGATATAGAAATCATTGTGACAGGTGATGAAAAAGAGCTTACATCATATATAGAAAAATATAATTGCGACAAGAATAGAGTTAGAATAATTAACTCTACTGAGGTTATTTCTTGTCACGATGCTCCTGTAGAAGCAATTAGAAAGAAAAAGGATTCTTCACTTGTGCTTGCACTTAATACGGTTAAGGATGGTGAGGCTCAGGCGATTATTTCATCAGGTAGTTCAGGTGCCATATTAGCAGGTGGGCAGTTTATTGTTGGCCGTGCAAAAGGTGTTAAGAGAACTCCACTTGCTCCACTATTACCAACTAAAGGTAAGCCATCTTTGTTAATAGATTGTGGTGCTAATGTTGATGCTAAACCGGAAAATCTGTTTCAGTTTGCAAAGATGGGTTCTATATACATGAAAAATATAGAAGGAATTGATAACCCAACAGTTGCAATAGTTAATATTGGTGCCGAGGATGAAAAGGGTAATGCTCTTGTCAAGGAGACTATACCTTTACTTAGAGAATGTGATGACATTAACTTTATAGGTAGCGTTGAGGCTAGGGAAATTCCATATGGAGCAGCTGATGTATTAGTGTGTGATGCCTTTGTGGGAAATGTTATTCTTAAATTCTATGAGGGTATGGGTAGTATGTTTATGGAGGAAATTACAGCTACCTTAATGAGTAGCCTCAAAACTAAAATAGGTGCACTTTTAATAAAGAAGACATTGAAAAATTCATTTAGAAAATATAAAGCAACTGATAAGGGTGGTGCACCACTTTTAGGACTTAAGGGTCTTGTTGTTAAAATTCATGGCAACTGCAAAAATCAGGAGGTTTCAAGTGCCATTGCACAATGTAGAAACTTCATTAAAAATGATGTTACTAGTAAGATTGTATCAGCTTTTGAGGATGGAAAATAAAAATGGGGAACGATTATAAGGAGCTTCAGGATATAATAGGGTATCAGTTTAAGAATACTAATCATCTTGATATTGCTTTCACACATAAGTCCTATACTAATGAAAAAATGGTAAATAAAAGGGAATCTTATGAGCGATATGAATTTTTAGGGGATGCAATACTTGAGGTTTTGGTAAGTGAATATTTATTCTACGCTTATCCTGAAAAACCAGAAGGAGAATTAACTAAATTACGTGCCAGTTTGGTGTGTGAATTTACTTTATCTAAGATATCAAGAGAGCTTAAGTTAGGCGAATACGGATATTTTAGCAAGGGAGAAAAATTAACAGGTGGAAACAATAGAGATTCCATACTTTGTGATTTTTTTGAGTCTTTACTTGGTGCCATATATATAGACGGTGGAGCTGAAGAGGCTAAAAAGTTTGTATCAAAGTTTCTTCTTACAGATATTGAGCATAAGAAGAGATTTCATGATTCTAAGTCATCTTTGCAGGAATATGCACAAAAGCACGATAAGAAACTGGAATATATATTAGATTCTGAGGAAGGTCCGGATCATAATAAAATATACAAGGTACATGTTGTTTTTGATGGTCAGCATATGGCAAGTGGAACGGGACATTCAAGAAAATCAGCTGAACAGACAGCGGCATACAATACTCTTAACGAGTATCTGAAATTACAGGAATGGTAAGGTAAATATATGTATTTGAAAAGTATAGAGGTAAATGGATTTAAATCCTTTGCCAACAAAATAACCTTTAAATTTAATAATGGAATAACTGGTATTGTAGGACCTAATGGCTCAGGAAAAAGTAATGTTGGTGATGCTGTAAGATGGGTTTTAGGTGAGCAAAGTGCTAAGCAGCTTAGAGGAGCAAAAATGGAGGATGTTATTTTCTCTGGAACTGAGCTTAGAAAGCCTCAGGGCTCAGCCTACGTTGCTATAACATTGGATAATAGTGATCACAAGCTCCCTATAGATTACAATGAAGTTACTGTAGCAAGACGAGTATATCGTTCTGGAGAGAGTGAATATCTTATCAATGGTGTTGTTAGCAGACTTAAGGATGTAACTAGTCTTTTCTTTGATACAGGTATAGGTAAAGAAGGATATTCGATAATTGGTCAGGGCCAGATTGAGAAAATTTTAAGTGGTAAGCCAGAAGAAAGAAGAGAGCTTTTTGATGAGGCTGCAGGTATTGTTAAATATAAGAAAAATAAGGCTGCAACTGAAAAATCTCTCGAAAACGAGAGAATGAATCTTTCTCGTGTAACAGATATATTAAATGAGCTGGAAAAACAGGTTGGCCCACTCAAAGAACAGTCTGAGACTGCGAGAAAATATCTTATTTTTAAGGATGAATTAAAGAAGCTTGATATTAATGCTTTCCTTCTTGATGTAGATGCAAACAAAGAGCAGTTAGATGAATATGAAGAAAAGCTTAATATTGTTGAGGAGGATTCTACAAGACTTAGACAGGAATTCGACCAGGCGAAAGAGGAATATGACAGAATTGAGTCTGAGATAGAGTCATATAATCAAAAAATTGATGATACAAAGAATGAGATTCACGAGAAGAAGCTCACAAATCAGAGATATGAAGGCGAAATAAATGTAATTAGTCAGCAAATAATATCTTATAAGCAGAGTGAAGAAAATCTTAGTGAACAGCTTGATAAGGTAAATACAGATATAGCTAAATGTGATGAACAGTTAAAGAAATACTTTGAAGAGAAAAGCGTTATGGATGAAAAGCTTGATAACGCTGATGATGTTCTTGATGAAGCTAACAATGCATATGAAGAATTAAAAAATCTTATTGCTGATGAAGAAAGAGAGATTGAGGAATCTAAGAGTGAAATCATAGAGTTTCTTAATGAGGGTGGTACTTTAAAAGCAAAGGTTGGAAGATATGACACTATGCTTGAGAATATCAACCTTAGAAAAACTCAGCTTAATCAGAGATTTCTTGAAAATAAGAGCGAAGAAGAAAAGTATAAGACTGAGCACGACAGTCTCATTAAGGGCTTAGACGAACTTGATGGTCAGTTAAGTGCATTGACTAAAGAGGCAGAAAGCATACAGAACAGTCTTGATGATAATCTTTCTAAACATAATGAAAACAAAACAAATATTGCTACATATAATAATCAGATAGTAAGTTTAAAGTCCAAGAAGGAAGCTCTTCGCAACCTTACAGAAAGATACGATGGATACGGCAATAGTATCAAACGTGTTATGGAACAGAAAACATCTAATCCTAAGATTATTGGTGTTGTGGCTGATATTATTGAAGTTGATAAAAAATATGAAACAGCAATTGAAACAGCTTTAGGTGGCAGTATTCAGAATATTGTTACTGAGGATGATGTGACTGCTAAAAAGATGATTGAGTTTTTGAAGCAGAACAAATATGGACGTGCAACCTTCCTTCCAATTAATTCAATAGTTGAAAGAGGTAGTTCAAACAATGATGTAACAAAGGAACAGGGCGTTGTTGGATATGCTTCAAAGCTTGTTAAATGCGATGCTAAATTTAATACAATAGTTGGACATCTTCTTGGAAGAATTCTTGTGGTAGACAACATTGATAATGCTATTTCTATTTCTAAGAAGTACAAGCAGACTCTTCGAATTGTAACTCTTGAAGGAGAACTTATTAATCCAGGAGGAGCAATGACAGGTGGTGCATTTAAAAATTCATCTAATCTTTTAGGTAGAAAGCGTGAGTTAGATGAGATAGATGTACTTGTTGAGGATTTCAAGAAGAAACTTGAAACAGCTGAACAGCTTGCAGTTACTCTTGCCAAGGATAGAGATTCCTTGAAAGCCAAGAAGGAAGCTGTCAATGAAGAAATTCAAGGATTAAATATTAAGAAAAATACATATACACTTAATATGGAGCAGGCTTCTAAGAAATTGGAAGAAATTGAGCGTATATTTGCTGGTATCGGAAGAGAAAACAATGAACTTACAGCTCAGATAAAGGATATCAACGATAACAAAGAGGAACTCTTCAACAGTAATAAGAAGCAGGAAGAAGCAGTAAAAGAGCTTGAAAAACGTATAGAAGAGTTAGAAAAGAAGATTGTTACAGACAAGGAAGAGCTTGAAAAATCCACTGAAAAGATCAATAAGTTAAATATTGATTTTAATACAATAAAGCAACAATATGATTTCATACTTCAGAATATTAAGCGTGTTCGTGAGGACGAGCAGGAAGCTAAGGAAAGCTTAGCTACATTAAAACTTAAGCTTTCTACAGGAAGTAAGGAGATGCTTGATTTATCTGAAAAGATTGAAAGCTATAAGTCGTTGCTTGAAGAAAACAATAGAATAATTAACATTAAAGAGCAAAAATTAAATGAGCTTACTGCTCAAAAAGCTGAGTTAAATGAAAGTCATAAGGACTTCTTTAATAAGCGTGAAGCTCTTTCGGAGCAGATTAATGGTCTTGATAAGTCTGCATTTAAGATTAATGCATCTATTGAAAAATTATCAGAAAAGAGTGAATCTTTAACAAATTATATGTGGGAGGAGTATGAACTTACATATAATTTGGCAGCTGATTATAAAGATGATTCTTTGAGTGATATAGCTGCACTTAAGAGAGAAATCTCAGCAGTCAAAGCTAAAATCAAACAGCTTGGTGATGTTAATGTCAATGCTATTGAAGACTATAAGCAGGTGTCAGAGAGATACGAGTTCTTAAAGGCACAGCATGATGATATAGTTAAAGCAGAGGCTAATCTTGTTAATATAATTAGCGAACTTGACAGAGCAATGAAGGAACAGTTTGCTGAGAAGTTTAAAGAGATAAGAATCATGTTCTCGAAGGTATTTAAGGAGCTTTTCGGAGGGGGTAAGGCTGATCTTGAGCTTGTTGATGAAGAAGATCTTCTTGAGACAGGTATAAAGATTAATGCACAGCCACCTGGAAAGAAACTTCAGAATATGATGCAGCTTTCCGGTGGAGAAAAGAGTTTAACAGCAATTGCACTTTTATTTGCAATTCAGAGCTTAAAGCCATCTCCATTCTGTCTTTTAGATGAGATAGAGGCGGCTCTTGACGATTCTAACGTTAAGAGATTCGCAAAATACCTTAACAAACTTACAAAAGATACTCAGTTTATTGTTATTACCCATAGAAAGGGTACAATGGAGGCTGCAGATATTTTGTATGGTATCACAATGCAGGAAAAGGGTGTATCAACTCTTGTTTCAGTTAATATGATTGAAGATAAACTGGATGACTAGGAGGGATATTATGTCAGAAGAAATCAAAGAAAAGAAAGGCTTTTTTAAGCGATTAAGAGAGGGTTTGTCAAAAACTCGTAATAACATAGCTGAAAGTTTTTCAAATATTTTTAAAGCAAATGAAATAGATGATGACTTTTATGAAGAGTTAGAAGAAACTCTTATCATGTCAGATATGGGGTTTGAGACTACAGAAAAAATAATTGATGACTTAAAGGACAAGGTTAAGGAATTAAAAATTAAAGAGGCTGAAGCTTGCAGAGAGTTAATTATTAACATTATCAGAGATCAGATGTCAGTTGAAGATTCTGCATATGATTTTGAAAATAAAAAAACAGTCATATTTGTTATTGGTGTTAATGGTGTAGGAAAGACAACATCTATAGGAAAGCTTGCTGCTCAGTATAAGGCTCAGGGCAAAAAGGTTCTTATGGCTGCTGCAGATACATTTAGAGCTGCTGCCATAGACCAGCTTAAAACTTGGTCAGACAGAGCTGGAGTAGAAATTATTGCTCAGAATGAAGGTGCCGACCCTTCAGCAGTTGTATTTGATGCCGTTTCTGCTGCCAAGGCAAGAAATACTGATATTCTTCTCGTGGATACAGCAGGAAGACTTCATAATAAGAAAAATCTTATGGATGAGCTTGCTAAGATGAGAAGAATCATATCTAAGGAATATCCTGATGCCAATGTAGAGTCCTTAATTGTTTTGGATGGTACAACTGGTCAGAATGCTTTAGAGCAGGCAAGACAATTTAGTTCAGTAACAGAAATCAACGGAATCATTATTACCAAGCTTGACGGAACTGCCAAGGGTGGAATTGCTATTGCCATACAGTCAGAGCTTAACGTTCCTGTTAAATACATTGGTATTGGTGAGAAGATTGATGACTTACAGAAGTTTGATCCAAATAGCTATGTAACAGCTTTATTTGCTGATTTTGACGTAAAATCGGACATTGAAATGATTATAGATTCAGATATCGAAAAAATCCAGCCAGATGATGATTTATTTGATGTATAAAAGCTATAATTAAGTTAGGAGATATAAGTATGTTAACAATAGAAAAATTTGAAGAAGCATATAATACAGTTCAAAAGGTTGTTCATCCAACACCTCTTGTTGAAAGTGAATTTTTTTCACAGGTGTGTGGTAACAAGGTGTATTTGAAACCTGAAAATATGCAGGTTACAGGTGCCTACAAAATTAGAGGTGCATACTATAAGATTAGCACTTTATCAGACGAGGATAGACAAAAGGGTCTTATAACTGCATCAGCAGGAAATCATGCTCAGGGTGTGGCCTATGCAGCAAAGGCATATGGTGTTAAGGCAACAATTGTTATGCCTACATCTACACCTCTTATAAAGGTTAACAGAACAAAGGCGTATGGTGCTGAAGTTGTATTATACGGTGACGTATATGATGATTCATGTCAGCATGCACTTAAGCTTGCAGAAGAGAAAGGATATACATTTATACATCCTTTTGATGATTTAGATGTAGCAACTGGACAGAGTACAGTAGCAATGGAAATAATCAAAGAGCTTCCTTTTGTTGATACAATTCTTGTTCCTGTTGGTGGCGGTGGACTTGCAACAGGTGTAGCTACTTTGGCTAAAACTCTTAATCCGAATATTAAGGTTATTGGTGTTGAGCCTGCAGGTGCCGCATGTCTTAAGGAATCATTTGCAAACAATCAGGTTACAACTCTTCCTTCTGTGGATACTATAGCAGATGGTACTGCTGTAAAGACACCAGGTTCTAAGATTTTTCCATATCTTATGGAGAATTTAGATGATGTTATAACTGTAGAAGATAGCGAGCTTATAGTAGCTTTTCTTGATATGCTGGAAAATCACAAAATGCTTGTTGAAAACAGTGGTCTTTTAACTGTTGCAGCACTTAAGCATTTAGAGGCAAAGGATGAGAAGGTTGTAAGTATATTAAGCGGTGGAAATATGGATGTTATCACATTCTCATCTGTAGTTCAGCATGGTCTTATTGCAAGAAACAGAATATTTACAGTTTCTGTTCTTCTTCCTGATAAGCCAGGTATGCTTCAGCATGTTTCAGGAGTTATTGCTGAGCAAAATGGAAATATAATAAAGCTTGAGCATAACCAGTTCGTAACTATTAATAGAAATTCAGCCGTTGAGCTTGTTATTACAATTGAGGCTTTTGGTCCAGAACACAAGGAACAAATTTTAAAGGTTTTAAATGATGAAGGTTATAGACCAATAGAGAAAAAACCTAAGGCTATTTTCTAATATAAGGGATATATGAAGAATATAAAATTAGCTGTTGATTTAGGAACAACATCCATAGATATGTGTCTTTTAAGCTTTGAAGGTGATGTTGTTGCCCAAAGAAGCATAAAGAATAGACAATCACTATATGGCAGTGATGTTATTAATCGAATACTTTCCACTGTTAGAGACAATAAAATCCTTAAGATAATGAAGGATATGGTACTTGATGATATCGTTGCATCAATTGGTGAAATGTTGGCAGACGTTTCGGCTGATGAAAGGGATATTACTTATGGTTGTATTTGTGGTAACACAACTATGATAAGTATTTTGCTTGAATATGATATTACAACCCTGGGATATTATCCTTTTAAAACTGTTCTTAAGGAATCTGTTGAAACAGGAGCAGTCAATATATTCGGTAATAAAATAAAAAATAATTTTCCGCTTATTTTATCAGGATGTGCAAGTGCATTTATAGGTGGCGATATTATTTCTGGCATATTATATTTGAAAAATACACATAATTGTTTTAATGATAAGGATGTGTCACTTTTGGTTGATTTAGGAACTAACGGTGAAATGGTCATAAACAATAAAGGTATGCTTTTGGCTACATCAACAGCCTGTGGACCTGCTTTTGAGGGTATGCTAAAAAAACAAGGTGTGTATGGTTCCTCTTTAATTGACAGTATAGTGTTAGGGATTAAATCCGGAAATATTTCTTCTTTTGGAATATTAAAAGATGAATATCTTAATGATGGTTTGAGAATATCTAATATTTGTATAACATCTGATATTTTAAGGGAAATATTGTCTGCTAAGGCAGCTATACGTACAGGAATTGATTACTTAATCAAAGAAAGTAATATAGCATTTGATGAAATAGAAAATGTATTTATTGCAGGCGGTTTTGGTAAGTTTTTAAATATAAACAATGCACTACAAATAGGTTTATTGCCTGATTGTTTAAGTAGCAAAATCAAGGTTGTTGGTAATACATCTCTTTTAGGCGCAACCTTATTACTTAAAGACAGTTCTTATATCCACGATATGGATACATATACAAAAGATGAGATTACAGTTTTACAGTTAGCTGATAAACCTGACTATCAAAATAATCTTCTGAATAATATGTGTTTTGTAAGGAATTAATAATGGATATAGCCCTAACCCTTAAAATTATAAACCTCATCTATAAATTTACTAATTCAAGACATAATGAATTACCGGATAATTTTAGTAATTATGTGACGGGATTTTTAGAGGCTTCACCTCATGATGATATAAAAATATCTAAGAATAGTACATTAAATAGAAAATATATAGATAAATTTATTTATGAACTAAAGCAAGATAACAGGGTTAATTTGGCTGGAATTGGCATAATGCATGGTGGAAAACTGATAAAGGAAGAATATATTTATCCCCATACGTCCTCCTACAGACATGTGTCTTTTTCAATGAGTAAATCCATAGTTTCCATGGCAGTTGGAATTGCAATAGATAAGAAGATTCTTTCGTTAAATGAGCATTTGGTTGATATTTTTCCTGAACACGACAGTGTATTTATTAAGCGGGGAATGAAGAATGTAACTATAGAGAGTCTTTTGACTATGACTTCAGGTGTATCTTTTGATGAGATAAGTGCTTTTTTTTCAGAAGATTGGTGTCTCGCCTATATGGGGAGCGATATTAAATATGAATCTGAAAGTGAATTTTCATACAATAGTTTAAACACTTATATGCTTGTTGCAGCAATATGTAAGAAAAGTAACATGTCATTTCAGAATTTTCTATATCTTAATCTTTTCAAATATATGGGGATTAATGATGTGACTTGGGATAAATGTCCACAGGGCATTGAGATAGGTGGTTGGGGACTTAAACTATCTCTCATGGATATGTTAAAACTTGGCCAATTATATCTTAATGAGGGTAAATGGATTGTTGACAATAAGGAAGTCAGATTAATAGATGCAAAATGGGTTAAAGAATCAACAAGAAGGCAAGTAAGTCTTAATGATAAAGAAGTTATTTTGGGCTATGGGTATCAAATTTGGATATTAAAAGATGGAGCATACCTTTTTAATGGTCTGTTTGGTCAAAATATCTATGTTAATCCAAACAAGAATTTAGTAATTGCTGTTATGGCATCTGCATACGAGGTTTTTCCTGGTGGTACTCTGGTAAGAAAGATATGCGATTTTGCTAACGATGATTTATTATATCACCGTGGGTTTATTACAAATATAAAGAATATTGTGAAAAAACCTAAATATGACTTAATAAAAAGAAATAAAATTAGATATGATGCTGAAACATTTTTTACTGTCATATCAGATTATTTGGATAATAAATATATATTTTATGATTATTCGGCAAGTATTTTGCCTATATGTGTTCAAGGCTTTTATTCTATGTTTTCTATGGGAATTAGGTCTCTTAGATTTAAAAGGATTAAAAGCGACTTATTTATGATAGTAGAGGAAAATGATACTGAGTTTACAATTCAATTGGGATATGTTGATAATGAATTTAAATACCAGATTATAGATTATGGTGGTAAACAAATGCCTATGGCTGCATATTGTAGTCTTGCCTTTGATGAAGATGACAGGTTTATGCTTAAAATTAGACTTGTTTTTTTAGAAGAAGTAGGGGAGAGAATACTTAAGATTTTTTTCAGTAGTAACTCTATAACCCTAAAGGGGATTGAAAGCCCTGACTTAAAGGAATTTGTAGGTATATTGTTTGGTGAGTCTAGGCTTAGAGGAAAACAACTCACCAACAAGATAAATATGCCTGATTATTTAGAATATAAAGTTGACAAAATATTATCTCCTGTATCTAAAGGGGATGCAAACATATAATAAAGGATTAATTATGGATTTTTTAAGTATAGCCAGTGGAAGTAGTGGAAATTGCTCCTTTGTGAGCAGTGATAATACATCTTTGCTGGTGGATGTTGGAATAAGTAAGAAAAAAATACAAGATGGATTAAAAAGCATAGATAGAGATTTTAATGATATTAATGGTATTTTAATTACTCACGAGCATATTGACCACACTAGAGGTTTGGGTGTAATATCTAGGAATTACAATATACCTATTTATGCCACATATGATACCTGTGAAGAGATTGGAAATATTAGCTCTCTTGGGGAATTTGACCAATCTTTGCTTGTGCCTATTGAGCCTGACAAGCCATTTGATATAGGTGATATTCATGTTGAGGCTCATTCGATATGGCATGATGCAGCTGATCCTGTGTGTTATACATTTAAGAATAATGACTATAAGATATCAGTTGCCACAGATATGGGTGATTATGATGATTATATTGTTAATGCTTTGAAGGATTCAGATGTGCTTTTAGTTGAGGCAAATCATGATGTTAGAATGCTTCAGGTTGGTTCATATCCATATCATTTAAAACAAAGAATCTTAGGTAAAAGAGGCCATTTATCTAACGATAAAAGTGGTCAGCTTATAAAGGATATATTAAATGACCATATTAAGGCTATTTTTCTAGGACATTTAAGTAAGGAAAATAATTACCCTGAATTGGCATATGAGACAGTAAAGCTTACACTTATGGATAATCCTTATACGGATGATGTTAGAGATTTTAATTTACAGGTTGCAGACAGAAATGCTTGTGGCCCGCTTATTAATTTAATATAGTACATAATTTTAGGAGGATAAATAAATGAAAAAGACAATTATTACAGTACTTGGCAAGGATAAGGTTGGTATTATAGCAAAGGTTTGTGTATATCTTGCACAGAACAACATCAATATTCTTGATATTGCTCAGACAATCGTTGATGGTTACTTTAACATGATGATGGTTGTTGATGCAAACGGTGCTTCTAAGGATCATAACAGAATTGCTGAAGAGCTTGCAGATATCGGAGACGAGTTAGGTGTTCAGATTAAGGCTCAGCATGAAGAAATTTTTGATATGATGCACAGACTTTAATTAATCTGTGATTGTATTTTTCATAATATTTTACATAGAAAGGCAGATTTTATGATTAGTATAAATGAAGTTATAGAAACTAATGAAATGATTCAGAAAATGAATCTTGATGTAAGAACAATTACTATGGGTATAAGCCTTCTTGATTGTATAGGTGGAGATTTAAAGGAAACCTGCGATAAGATTTACAATAAAATCACTACCTCTGCTAAGGATTTAGTAGCAACAGGACAGGATATTTCAAAGAAATATGGTGTGCCAATTGTGCATAAGAGAATTTCTGTTACTCCTATTGCTTTAGTTGGTGGTTCTGTTTGTAAATCAGAGGATGATTTCGTTGAGATTGCCAAGACTCTTGATGCAGCAGCAACAACTTGTGGAGTAAACTTTATAGGTGGTTATTCTGCTCTTGTATCAAAGGGTATGACAAAGGCAGATGAATTGCTTATTCGTTCAATTCCAAAGGCTCTTGCAATAACAAACAAGGTCTGCAGTTCTGTAAATGCAGGTTCTACTAAGACAGGAATAAATATGGATGCAGTTAAGCTTATTGGAGAGATTATCCTTGAAGCTGCTGAGCTTACAAAGGATGCTGATTCAATTGGTTGTGCAAAGTTTGTTGTGTTCTGTAATGCTCCTGATGATAATCCTTTTATGGCAGGTGCTTTCCACGGTGTTACTGAGGCTGATAGAATTATCAATGTAGGTGTAAGTGGACCTGGTGTTGTTAAGGCGGCTATTGAAAGTGTAAGAGGCGAGAACTTCGAGGTTCTCTGTGAAACAATAAAGAAGACAGCGTTTAAGATAACAAGAGTCGGCCAGTTGGTTGCTAAGGAAGCTTCTGAAAGACTTGGTGTTCCATTTGGAATTATTGACCTTTCTCTTGCACCTACTCCTGCAGTTGGAGATAGTGTTGGTGAAATTTTAGAGGAAATTGGCCTTGAGTTTGCTGGTGCGCCAGGAACAACAGCAGCTCTTGCAATGTTAAATGATCAGGTTAAGAAGGGTGGCGTTATGGCATCTTCTTATGTAGGTGGACTTTCAGGTGCATTTATTCCTGTAAGTGAGGATCAGAGAATGATAGATGCAGTTACTGCAGGTGCACTTACTCTTGAAAAACTTGAGGCTATGACTTGTGTGTGTTCTGTAGGACTTGATATGATTGCAATACCTGGTGATACAAAGGCAACAACTATTTCAGGAATTATTGCAGATGAGATGGCTCTAGGTATGATTAACCAGAAGACAACTGCAGTAAGAATAATACCTGTTATCGGTAAAGGTGTTGGTGAAACAGTAGAGTTTGGTGGATTGCTTGGATACGCACCAATCATGCCTGTAAATAAATTCTCATGTGATGCATTTATAAATAGAGGTGGAAGAATACCAGCTCCAATACATAGCTTTAAGAACTAAACGGCGAAGCCGGTTGGAAAGCATGGCTTATATATATTATTAATTAAAGGAAAAATTAACATGACAAAATTAGCCCTGTCGGAAAGAATATTAATGAATATCGAAAAGCCGGCAAGATATATTGGAAATGAAGTTAATATAGTAAAAAAAGACCTAGACAAGATAGATATACACATGGCTATGTGTTTTCCTGATGTATACGAAATAGGTATGTCTTATCTTGGTATACAGATTCTCTATGATATGTTTAACAAAAGAGAAGATACATATTGTGAGAGAGTATATAGTCCATGGCCTGATTTAGATAAGATTATGAGAGAGGAAAATATCCCTCTTTTTGGTCTTGAAACACAGACACCAATCAAGGATTATGATTGGCTTGCTATTACAATTCAGTATGAGATGTGTTACACAAATATTTTACAGGTTATTGAACTTTCACAGATACCTATTTATGCCAAGGATAGAGTTAAGGGACAGCCTTTCGTTATTGGAGGTGGTCCATGTACAGTTAATCCAGAGCCTATGGCGGATTTCTTTGATATGTTTTATATAGGTGAAGGAGAGACATCCTATGATGAACTTCTTGACCTTTATAAGGTATACAAAAATAGCGATATGACTAGGGAAGAATTCCTCAGAAAGGCATCTAATGTGCCTGGAATATATGTGCCTTCCCTTTATGATGTTTCTTATAATGGGGATGGAACAGTCAAGGAAATTAAGACCTTATATGATGATGTACCTGACAAGATTTTAAGACAGGTTGTGACAGATTTCTCAGAGGTTTCATACCCTATGAAGCCTGTAATTCCATATATAAAGGTCACTCAGGACAGAGTATGTCTTGAAATCATGCGTGGATGTATACGAGGTTGTCGTTTCTGTCAGGCTGGTATGATTTATAGACCAACAAGACAAAAGAACGTAGAAATGCTCAAAAAGTATGCGAGAGAAATGTTGGATAATACAGGCTATGAGGAGATTTCTTTAAGCTCCTTAAGCTCCAGTGATTATGAAGAGTTAGACGAACTTTTAAATTATCTCATAACCCTTAAGGATACGGACCATGTAAATGTGTCGCTACCATCGCTTCGTATAGATGCTTTTTCACTTGATGTTATGAGCAAGGTTCAGGATATAAGAAAAAGTTCTCTTACTTTTGCCGCAGAGGCTGGTACTCAGCGACTTAGAGATGTTATAAACAAAGGAATTACTGAGGAAGATATTCTTACAGGAAGCCGTCAGGCCTTTGTTGGAGGTTGGGATAAGGTTAAGCTTTATTTTATGCTTGGACTTCCAACTGAGACAGATGAGGACTTACTTGGTATAGCTGAGCTTGCAGAGCGCATTTCAGAGGAATATTTTGATGCGGTACCAAAGGAAAAACGAAATGGACGAGTTATGATTAATGCATCAGCATCATATTTTGTGCCAAAGCCATTTACGCCGTTCCAGTGGGCACCTATGATTAAGCCGGATGAGTTTATAAGAAG
The DNA here is from genome assembly GCA_015057525.1 of Lachnospiraceae bacterium. Lineage (GTDB taxonomy): Bacteria > Bacillota > Clostridia > Lachnospirales > Lachnospiraceae > Coprococcus_C. The sequence goes on from SVEE01000002.1 coordinate 154,764, forward strand.
GGCCTACTACGTTAAGGATTCTTTTGCCCAGCAGAAAAACAAGAAGAGTCTTAAGTTTTCTTACCATGATGCAGGTATATCTATACTAGAAGGAGTACTTGCCAGAGGTGATAGAAGACTCTGTAAGGTTATATATGACGTATACAAAAAAGGTGCTATGTTCGATGCCTGGACAGAATATTTTGATATGGCTAGGTACGAGGAAGCATTTGCTGAAAATAACATTGATGTTGATTTTTATACAGCCAGAGAAAGAGATATAGATGAAATCTTCCCTTGGGATCATATTGACGCAGGTGTCTCAAAGAATTTCCTGAAGAAGGAATGGGAGAAGGCATCAAAGGGTGAGGTTACTCCTAATTGCAGAATGAAATGCTCAGGCTGTGGCTCAGCTACTTACGGAGGAGGTGTGTGCTTTGAAAATAAGAATTAAATACACTAAAACCGGAGTATTGAGATTCATAGGACATCTTGATATTATGAGACTTTTTCAAAAGGCAATCAGAAGAGCTAAGCTTAACGTATCTTACTCACAGGGATTTTCTCCGCATCAGATAATATCTTTTGCGGCACCTATGCCACTTGGCATGACCTCAGAGGGAGAATATTTTGATGGTGAATTTGACAGTGTTACATCCACAGAGGATATGATGAACCGTCTTAACGATACACTACCAGAGGGTGTGAGAGTTCTTGATATAGTTAAATTGCCTGAGAATGCCAAGCCTTCTATGTCTATCGTTTCGGCATCAGACTATTATATATATAAGAATGATGAGTGTAATAACGATAATCTACAGCATTTGATGGAAATTATTGATAAATTCAATAATGAGTCTAAGGTTGAGATTATGAAAAAGACAAAAACCAAGGAAGAAATATCCGATATAAAGCCAGCAATTTATAAGCTCGAGAAAAAAGATGATGGTATATATATGCTTCTTGCTTCAGGAAGTATACTTAATCTTAAACCTGAGCTTGTTGTAGAAGCACTCTGCAAATATGCAGGGATTGTGTATAACAGATATGATTACATGGTTCACAGACTTGAGACCTATATGGGCGAAAAGGATGAGCTTAAGTCCTTAATAGAGTCGGGAGAAAGATTCTAGGTATGAACAAAAAATATATTATTACTGAATTTAATAATATGCTATGTGGTTTTCTTATGGAGGATGGTAAAGCAAAGGAAATACGTTGCTATGACGAGGAATCCATTTTAGGTAATATCTATGTAGGCAGAGTTTCAAATATTGTTAAAAATATCAACTCTGCTTTTATAGACATAAAAAAAGGCTTAAGCTGTTATTATCCTTTAGAAGAATATATAGGAGACAGGCTTAAAATAGGCGATTTGCTTACAGTTCAGATTAATAAAGAGCCTATTAAGACGAAACAGCCTTCTGTTACTACAAAGCTTTCCTTGACAGGAGAGTATGTGGTAGTTCATCAGGATGATACAATAGGTGTATCAACTAAGATAAAGGATAATTCAAAAAGGGATGAGTTAAAGGTAGTATTTGACAAAGCTATTAGGGATTTTCAGGTACAGCAAAAATGCAAAGATATTACTTATGGAGGAATAATCAGAACTAAAGCAGAGGATGTTTCTCCCGAAACTATCTATAATGAAACCATAAAAATATTATGTAACCTTGATGAGATTATATATAAATCAAATTATGCAACAGCATATTCGTGTATGTATGAGAAGATGCCTTCATATCTACAGGATATAGAGAGTATGACAGGCAATAATGCTAGTAAATCGGAAATAAAAAAAGATGATTATGTTGAATCTTCAGATAGCTTTGAAATTCTAACAGATTTAGAACATGTTATAGCTAAGTGTCAGGAATATAATGTGCCAGCACCAAGACTTTATGATGATGCAATGATATCAATGAGAGCATTATTTAATCTTGATACGATTATTGAAAAAGCCTTAAATAAAAGAGTTTATTTAAAATCAGGGGCCTACCTTATAATAGAACATACTGAGGCAATGACTGTAATTGATGTTAATAGTGGCAAAGCTATAAAAGGTAATAATAAAGAGGATAAATTGTTTGCTATTAATGTTGAGGCTGCTGATGAAATTGCAAGACAGCTTAGATTACGAAATATAAGTGGAATGATAATTGTTGATTTTATCAGCATGAACAATTCATATAATGAAGAGCAATTGCTTAAGGCTTTGAGAAATGCTGTGTATGATGACAGTGTTCTTACGACGGTTGTAGATATTACTAAGCTTGGACTTGTAGAAATGACAAGGAAGAGAATAAGAAAACCTCTTTACGAGGTGATGAAAAAAGGACAGTAAGACTGTTCTTTTTTTATTTAGACGCTGAGTATAATAAATGACAAATTAAGTAAAAATATCTTAAATAAATCTTAATAATTCAGCTACTTTTTTATTAATATTTTTTGAGAAATAATAAAAGTAGATATTTTTTAAAAAAATGTATGGAGGGATTTATTTATGGATTTTGGTATTGAGTTATATAGACGAGATATTAGTGGTTATAGTAAAAAAAGAAAAAAACGTTTAAGAAGAATAAAAGCTTATTTTTTTCATGTTATGAAAATATCTTTCTTTTTTATATTTATTATCATTTTGTGTGTATTTTTATTTAAAGCTACAATGAAATTTTTTAGTGGAAAATATGCTATTAAGGGTGATAACGTTATGAGTAGCGGAATATTTTATACGATGGATTGTGTAAGCTTTAATATAGAAAATGAAGAGGTAGCAGAAACTGTTGTTTCCATAGATGATTTATATGCTGGCGATTATCCGGAAAGTCTAATTAATTTATATGAAAATAATCCTGAAACGAAGGATTTTGTATTAAATTATAAGTATTATAAGGATGAAGATTATATAGATATAAGTAACGATATACACGAAGGGCAAATTCCTCTTTTTTTGCAGTGGGATGAACGCTGGGGATACAAAAGCTACGGAAATGATTTTTTGGCTGTAACAGGGTGTGGACCTACTTGTTTATCCATGGTTTATTGTGGATTGACAGGAGATAATACATATAATCCATATGAGGTTGCAAAGTTAGCTGAAGAAAGAGGATATTATGTTGAAGGTAATGGCTCATCATGGGAAATGATGTCTTCTTTAGCTAATTTTATGGGATTAAGTGTACATGAAGTGATTTTTGATGAGGCACATATTATACAGGAACTTACAGAAGGAAGACCTATTATTTGTGTTGTAGGAGCTGGACATTTTACAAAAGAGGGACATTTTATTGTTATGTATGGTTTAGATGAGAATGGAAATATTTTGATTCACGACCCAAACAGTAAAATTAATAGTAAGCAAAGTTGGAGTTTAGAAGATATTATGTCAGAAATTTTGAATTTATGGAGTTATAGTTATTAATTGTAAAATTAAATAAAAATGCAATAAAAAACACTTGACATAACATTTTACTGGTGTTATATTATTCGAGTATGCCGCACAGTGTGGTAGAAGTCTGTCTATAGGGCAGCACCGAAACTGGCGAGTAATGATAATAGGAGGTAACCATATGTACGCAATTATAGCAACAGGCGGTAAGCAGTACAAGGTAGCTGAAGGAGATATCATTAAGGTTGAAAAGCTTAATGCAGAAGAAGGCTCAGAGGTAGCATTTGATGTAGTTGCAGTTAGCACTGACAAGGATATGCTCTGTGGTGAGGCTTGCAAGAAGTCTTCAGTAAAGGCAACTGTTCTTGGCGAAGGTAAGGGCAAGAAGGTTGTTGTATACAAGTACAAGAGAAAGACTGGCTATCATAAGAAGCAGGGTCACAGACAGCCATATACTCAGGTTAAGATTGAAGCTATCAACGCTTAATTAGTAACATGATAGATGCTGTATTTTATAAGGATGCCACAGATAAGTATATTGGTTTTAGCGTTAGTGGTCATGCTGGATACGCAAAGAGAGGACAAGATATTGTCTGCTCAGCGGTTTCAGCACTAACAATTAATACTGTGAATTCGATTGAGAAGTTTACAGATAATACTTACAAGCTTGAAACTGGTGCATCTGGAAAGATTAAATTCAAATTTACGTCAGATTCTGACGAAAAGGGACAATTACTACTTAATGCTCTTGTCTTGGGTATCACTGAGATATACAAAGAGTATGATGGAAAGTATTTACAAGTATACTTCAAGGAGGTGTAAATATGTTAAGAATGGAATTACAGTTCTTTGCTCATAAGAAGGGTGTTGGTTCTACTAAGAACGGTAGAGATTCTGAGTCTAAGAGACTTGGCGCCAAGAGAGCAGACGGACAGTTTGTTAAAGCTGGAAATATTTTATACAGACAGCGTGGAACTAAGATTCATCCTGGTGTAAACGTTGGTCGTGGTGGAGATGACACATTATTCGCACTTGTTGATGGTGTTGTTAGATTCGAGAGAAAGGGTAGAGATAAGAAGCAGGTTTCTATCTATCCTGTAACAGCTGAGTAATTACAGTATAATTTGGCCGGGATAATTATTTATCCCGGCTTTTTATGTTAATATTTAAGATTTTAGGAGGTTAGTATGTTCGCTGATAGAGCAAAAATATTTATTAGATCTGGAAAAGGCGGAGATGGACATGTGTCATTTCGTCGTGAACTTTATGTGCCTAATGGCGGACCAGACGGCGGTGATGGTGGTAAAGGTGGAGATGTTATCTTCGTTGTTGACCAAGGACTTAATACCCTGACTGACTTCCGACATGTTAGAAAATATAAGGCAGAGGACGGAGAAGAAGGCGGTAAGAAGAATTGTCATGGTGCTGATGGCAAGGATGTTATTCTTAAAGTTCCTGCAGGTACTGTTGTAAAGGATTTTGAAACAGGCAAGGTTATTCTTGATATGTCTAATAAAACTGAGCCAGTAACACTCTTAAAGGGTGGTAGAGGTGGAAAAGGTAACAGACATTATGTTACATCTGTTATGCAGGCACCTAAGTATGCTCAGCCAGGACAAGCGGCTAAGGAGATGTGGGTAACACTTGAACTTAAGATGATAGCAGATGTTGGGCTTGTTGGATTCCCTAATGTTGGTAAGTCCACATTTTTATCCAGAGTTACAAATGCAAAGCCAAAGATAGCAAACTATCATTTCACAACTCTTAATCCAAACCTTGGTGTGGTTGATTTAGGGGATAAAGAGGGGTTTGTTATTGCTGACATTCCTGGAATTATCGAAGGTGCATCAGAAGGTGTTGGTCTTGGATTTGACTTCCTAAGACATATTGAGAGAACAAAGGTATTGATTCACATGGTTGACGCTGCATCTACTGAGGGAAGAGACCCTATTTGTGATATTGAAGCTATTAATAAGGAATTACTTTCTTATAACGCAGAGCTTGCAAATAGACCACAGGTAATTGCTGCAAACAAGTGTGATGCATTATATGGAGATGACTACGAGACTGTAATAGAGATGTTAAAGGACGAGTATGAGCCAAAGGGGATTAAGGTATTCCCTATATCGGCTGTTTCTGGAAAAGGCCTTGACGAACTATTATGGCATGTAAATAAATTAGTAAAAGAGGCTCCGGATGAGGTTATTGAATTTGAGCCAGAGATGGATATAAGCTATATGGATGACCCTGAGCTTCCATTTGAGGTAACTAAGTCAGATAAGCAGGAGGGACTCTTTATCGTTGAAGGTCCACGTATCGAAAGAATGCTTGGATATACAAATCTTGAATCTGAAAAAGGTTTTGCATTCTTCCAGAGATTCCTTAAAGAAAATGGAATTTTGGATATGCTTGAAGAATTAGGTATTCAAGAGGGTGATACTGTTAAGTTATATGGATTAGAGTTTGATTATTATAAATAATATATGAGGAGAATAATATGACAAGTAAGCAAAGAGCATATTTAAAAGGTCTTGCTATGACAATGGATCCTGTTATAAATATAGGTAAGTCAAGCCTCACACCTGAAGTTACGGAAGCTGTTAGCGAGGCGTTAGAAAAAAGAGAGCTTATTAAGGTAAGTGTCCTAAAAAATTGTATAGATGACCCAAAGGAAATTGCAAGAGCACTAGGTGAAAGAACTAGAAGTGAAGTTGTACAGGTTATTGGTAAGAAAATAGTTTTATTTAAGAAGGCTAAAAAGGATTCTAAGATAGAGCTTCCTAGCTAATATATGGGATAATAAAGGATATGGATGATATATTTCTAAATAATAATTGTATAGGTATTTTTGGTGGTACATTTAACCCGGTTCATAAGGGTCATATTGAAATTGCTAATTGTGCTATGGAACAATATCCCGATATGGAGAAAATGATTATTATGCCTAATAATTTACCGGCATATAAAAATACTTGGGATATTGTTGATTCCGAGCATAGAATCAATATGCTTCTTATAGCCACAAGGGGGTATGATGATATTCTTATATCAGACCTTGAAATTAAAAGAGGTGGAACAACATATACCTATGATACTTTGATGGAAATAAAACAGGCTAATCCAACGATTAAGATATACTTTATTGTTGGAGATGATTCTTTGTTTTCGATTAAAAAGTGGCATAGATACGAGGATGTACTTAAAAATTGTATCTTTTTGGTTGCATGTAGAAATAGTAATGATGAGGAAATTAAAAAATATGCGTCAGAACTTATGGATGAAATAGATGGTTCTGATATTAGATTTATCCAGTCAGAGCCTATAGAAATTTCTTCATCAGAACTTAGACGGGAGTTATTCAACAGTCTTGATAATGAAATGTATCTTGATGATGAAGTGTCTGAGTATATATTTGATAATATGTTATATGGATGTGAGAGAAATGACTAGAGAAAAAATGATTTCACGTTTAAAAACAAAGATAAATGAGAAAAGAATGGAGCATTCTCTTGGAGTGGAGTATACTGCAGCATGTATGGCTATGGTTCACGGAGCTGATATAGAAAAAGCGAGAATTGCGGGATTATTACATGATTGTGCAAAGGGGCTTCCCACTAAGGAAAAGCTTGAAAAAGCTAGAAAACATGGACTTGCTGTAAGCAAATATGAAGAGAAAAATCCTGATATGTTGCATGCTAAGCTTGGTGCATTTTATGCAAGATACAAATATGATGTGACGGATGAAGAGATATTAGATGCTATATGTTACCATACTACAGGAAGACCTAATATGTCTTTACTGGAAAAAATCATATTTGTTGCTGATTACATCGAGCCAAACAGAAAAACATTAAAAGAGATGGATATAATACGTAAAGAAGCTTTTGATGATTTGGATAAATGTGTGATTCATATCTTAAAGAACACCATTGATTATCTTGAAACATCTATGAATGAAATGGATTACATGACTCAGATGACATACAATTACTATGTTAACAAATAATTTATGAGGTAATAAAATGAATTCAAATGAAATGGTAAAAACAGCTGTTAAAGCTCTTGATGATAAAAAGGCTAACAACATAAGAATAATAAACATAAAAGAAGTTTCTTCTATGGGTGATTATCTTGTGGTTGCAGATGGTTCAAATAGGAATCAGGTGCAGGCTATGTGCGATAATGTAGAAGAGTTTATGCATAAAGCTGGTTTTAAATTGAAAAATAGAGAAGGTTATGCAAATGGTGGATGGATTTTACTAGACTATTATGATATAATAGTTCATATATTTGCGGAAGAAGAGCGTTCCTTCTATGATTTAGAGCATATATGGAGGGATGGTAACATAGTAGAAGCGGAGGACTTGTAGATTCATGGAACAGGGCAATCTCATCAAAGACAACTACAAAAAAATTAACCAAATATCTGCAAGATGCATGCGTGTAATTGTATTTATGCTTGTGATTGCTTTTGTATATTGCTGGTTCTTAACTGATATAGACGATATGTTATTGGTGATTTTCTTTGCATCGTCTGTTTTTGTTGCTCTTATTCCTACATTAGTTGTGAACGTGTTTAAGGTTGATGAAGCGCCTTCTACTAAGTATGTTGTCATAATTTGTGTCAGCATAATCGCAACAAGTTTGCTTACTTTACTTTCTTCATTGGCATTTCCTATTATGCTTTTCCCTATTATGATGGCATCATTATATACAAACCAGACCTTGGTACTTTTCGCATCGCTTCTTATGTCATGTGGTGTTGCAATATCAAGTTTCATGTCATGTAGATTTCATGATTTATTTATTGGCAGTCAATATACTGATTTCTATGATGTTCTTATTGCATATACTATACCTCAGATTGTTATAGTATTTATTATGTCTGTTGTGGCATACTTTATTGTTCAAAGAAATTCCATGATGATAAATACAGCGGTTAATACGGCTGTCACAATGCAGAATAATCAGAATGGACTTATTTATTCATTTGCGGAAATAAGCGAGAGTAAATCTAAGTTCACTGGCGAGCATATTAAGCGTGTTGCTGAATATATGAGAGTATTAGGTAAAGCATCTGGATTTGATGACGAATATGTTGATAAGCTTGCAACTGCCTCCATGATGCATGATATAGGTAAGCTTATGATTAGTGAAGAAATTCTCGATAAGCCGGATAAGCTTACTGATGAAGAATATCAAATTATGAAAAATCATGTATTATATGGTGAAGCACTTCTCGAGAAATGTCCTGGAGAAATGATGCATCTTGCCTGTGTTCTTGCTAAGGAACACCATGAAAGATGGGATGGCTCAGGGTACCTTGGTATGAAGGGTGAGGAGATTGCTTATATAAGTAGACTTATGGCTGTTTGTGATGTTTTTGATGCTTTGACATCAGATAGATATTACAAGAAGGGATGGAGCCTAGAGGATACCTTTGATGAGATAATCAGATTAAGCGGTAAACACTTCGACCCTAAAGTAGTAAAATTATTTATACAAAATTTTGATGCTTTTAAGGCAATACACAATAAGATACCTGATAAGCAGAAGTATTAATGCTTTTTGATGTAACTGGAGGTTAATATGTTTAGAGTAATAAATGAATATTTAGGAAAAGTTAATCTTCAGGCTAATGATGAGATATACAAAATGATTTCAGAGTGTCTTGATGATTGCAAGAACATAAAGAAACATACAGTGACAGTTAATTTTCAAAGGTATATGGTGGATATAAAGCTTAAGAAATATTCTGTTGAAGAGGCTGTTAAGATTTTTAATTACTTTAATAATAAGATATCTTATGACTACTCATCTATGCACGTAAGATTTAATGAGGGAAAGTGTGTAAGATATAGATATATAACAAGCAAAGAAGATAAAAATGCATTTTATTGCGATATAATAATAAGCTAATAAAAAGGGATATAGAAGTCTAGATGACAATCTATATCCCTTTTATATGTATATATTATTAGAATGTTCGGAAGAGACCAACAACCTTACCTAAAATCGCTATATCACCATGTACAATAATTGGCTCCATAGAATCGTTCTCAGGCTGCAATCTAATGTGATCAGCTTCCTTGTAATATGTCTTAATGGTTGCAGAGTCTTCAATGAGTGCACATACAATATCCATATTTTTAGCTGTGTTAGCTTCTTCAACAAGAACTAAATCACCGTGATATATACCTACATTAATCATGCTATCGCCTTTAACCTTAAGCATAAAAGTGTTCTTTCCAGATGTTTTTAAATATTCAGGTGGAACAGGAAAGTAACCATCAATTCTTTCTTCAGCAATGATTGGTTCTCCGCAGGTAACAGTTCCTATAATAGGAATATTAACAACTTCACGTCTAGCAAGATTAAAAGTATCATCAAGAATTTCTATAGCACGTGGCTTAGTTGGATCCTTACGTATGTAACCTTTTTGTTCTAATGATTCAAGGTGAGCATGAACAGAAGAGGTAGACTTAAGATGTACAGCTTCACAAATCTCTCGAACAGCAGGTGGATATCCTCTCTCAAGAATACACTTTTTTAGGTAATCAAAAATTTCTTGCTGTTTAGCAGTTAAACTTTGCATTATAATCCCTCCAGATATAAATAAATCACTAAAATATCGAATGTTTGTTTTAGTATAGCATATATTTTATAATAATGCAAACTAATGTTCTGATAAAAATATATTTTATGTACAATTTGTATGGTTTATTTCTGAATAAAATGGTATAATTCTTAGATGTTGGTAATTGACAAATAATATAATAATATATATAATCAGTATGTTTTAATTTGCTAACATGCTACCTTAGTAGCACTTTAAATTGGTAAAGTATAAAAATATAAATAATATGCAAGGAGAATCATTTATGAATGAAAAACTGTTACATACTCCAGAAGGAGTTAGAGACATCTATGAATCAGAATTAAAAAGAAGATTTAAGGTTCTTGAGCATCTCCATCATGTTTTGGAGCTTTACAGTTATCAGGATATAGATACACCTACATTTGAGTATTTTGATATATTTAATATGGATAAAGGTTCAGCTGCATCTAATGAGATGTATAAGTTCTTTGATAGAAATAATAATACTTTAGTATTAAGACCTGATATTACACCAAGTATTGCAAGATGTGTTGCCAAGTATTATGCGGATGAAAAGCTTCCTATAAAGCTATGCTATGAAGGTAATACATTTATTAATGCACATCAGCACCAAGGTAAGCTCAATGAATGTACTCAGATAGGTGGAGAACTTATTAACGACGCAAGTTCTGCATCAGATGCTGAGGTTATAGCATGTGTAGTAAGCTGTCTTTTAGCTGTTGGATTAAAGGAATTCCAGATTGAAATTGGTCAGGTGGATTATTTCAAGGGACTTATTGCTGAGGCTGGTATAGATAAGGAAACAGAAAAGAAAATTAGAGATTATATTAAGCTTAAGAATTTCTTTGGTTTGTCAGAGTTTGTTTCTACGCTTGATATTTCTGATAATATGAAGAAGGCTCTTTCTAGTTTTGATAATCTTTTTGGTGGACTTGAAATGCTTGAGGTTGCAGCTACATTTGTAAGCAATCCTAAGTCAATTGCTGCAATAGAACGTATGAAGAAGGTTTATAATGCCCTTGTTTCCTATGGATTCGAAAAATATATTGGATTTGATCTCAGTATGTTAAACGGATATAACTACTACACAGGCATTGTGTTTAGAGGATATACATATGGAACAGGTAATGCAATTGTCAAAGGTGGAAGATATGATAATTTGCTTTCTCAGTTTGGCAAGGATGCACCTTCAGTAGGTTTTGCCATCTATGTAGATGAGCTTATGAATGCTTTGTCTAGAAACAAAATAGCTATTGATGTGGATTATTCAAATGTATTGGTTTTATATGAGAGAGATAATCAGCAGGCGGCTATTGGGCTTGCAACAAAGCTTCGTCAGTCAGATAAGAAAATAGAGCTTGTAAGAAAGTCAGACAAGCATGCTATAGAGGATTATATTGAATATGCAAAAAAGATGAAATTCTCGGGTATATATAGTATTGTTAACGATAATGATTTAATAGATATTTCTGTTAAGGACGGCTCTAAGTCAGACAGAAAGATTTCAGAACTTATGTAGGAGGCAGACAGTATGAGATATTTGACATTTGCCCTTGCCAAGGGAAGACTTGCAAAGAAAACCCTTGAGCTTTTTGAACAGATGGGTATTACTTGTGAAGAGGTAAAAGACCCAAATACTAGAAAGTTAATATTTACTAACGAGGAACACAAAATCAAATTTTTCCTTTCTAAAGCATCAGATGTGCCAACATATGTTGAATATGGCGCTGCTGACATAGGTGTTGTTGGTAAGGACACAATAATGGAAGAAGGTAGAAATCTGTATGAGGTTATGGATTTAGGCTTCGGAAAATGCCGTATGTGCGTTTGTGGTCCTGCATCGGCTAAAGAGCTGCTTGCCAAGAATGAAATAATAAGAGTTGCAAGTAAGTATCCTAATATTGCAAAGGATTATTTCAATAATAAGAAAAATCAGACAGTAGAAATAATTAAATTAAACGGTTCAGTAGAACTTGCTCCAATAGTAGATTTGTCAGAGGTTATAGTTGATATTGTTGAAACTGGCTCCACTTTAAAGGAAAATGGTCTTGAGGTTTTAGAAGAAATTTGTCCATTATCTGCAAGGGTTGTGGTTAATCAGGTTAGCCTTAAGATGGAGCATGAGAGAATTAGACAGCTTTTAAATGATTTAAACCAGTTAATAAAAAATAATTAAATTCTTGTGAAGCCTCAATCTATATGGATTGTTGCAATTGGAGGATATAAAATGAGAATAATTGAATTAAATGAAGAAACAAAGAAGGATATATTGACTAACCTTTTAAAGAGAAGTCCGGATAATTACGGCGAATATGAGACTGTAGTTAAGGAAATCGTTGAGGATGTACATATTAATAAAGATGCCGCACTTTTCAAATATACTGAAAAATTCGATAAGGCAACTATTAATGCAGACAATATAAAGGTTACTAAGGAAGAAATTGATGAAGCTTATGCTATGGTAGACGAGAATCTTCTTGAGATTATCAGAAAGGCAATTGTCAACATCAAGGAATATCATGAAAAGCAGAAGCAGTATAGCTGGTTTGATTCTAAGGACAACGGAAGTATGCTTGGACAAAAGGTAACTCCTATTGCCAATGTTGGTGTATATGTACCAGGTGGCAAGGCTGTTTATCCATCATCAGTTCTTATGAATGTTATTCCAGCTAAGGTTGCTGGAGTTGACAATATTATTATGACAACACCTTGTGATGCAGCAGGAAAGGTATATCCTATGACTCTTGTTGCTGCAAATGAGGCAGGTGTTGATGCCATTTATAAGGCAGGTGGTGCTCAGGCAATAGCAGCGCTTGCATATGGTACAGAATCTATTCCTAAGGTTGATAAGATTGTTGGTCCTGGAAATATATTTGTTGCCCTTGCAAAAAGAACAGTGTTTGGACATGTCAGCATAGATTCAGTTGCTGGTCCTAGTGAGATTTTAGTTTTAGCTGATGAGACTGCTAACTCAAGATTTGTAGCTGCAGATTTACTTTCTCAGGCTGAACATGATGAGCTTGCATCTGCAATACTTATAACAACTTCAAGAGACCTTGCTGAAAAGGTTTCAGTAGATGTTGATGCATATATTGCTAAGTTAGATAGAAAAGAGATTATGCAGAAATCCATTGATAACTTTGGTTATATTCTTGTGGCTAAAAACATGGAAGAGGCGATAGATACAGCTAATGAAATAGCAAGTGAACACCTTGAAATTGTAACTGCAAATCCATTTGATACAATGACAAAGATTAAAAATGCAGGTGCTATTTTCTTAGGTGAATATTCTTCTGAGCCTTTAGGTGACTATTTTGCAGGTCCTAACCATGTATTGCCTACAAATGGAACATCTAAATTCTTTTCACCACTTTCTGTAGATGATTTTATTAAGAAGTCAAGTATTATATACTATTCAAGAGAGGCATTAGAGCCAGTTTATAAGGATATTGTTGCTTTTGCTAAATCTGAGAAACTTACAGCTCATGCAAATTCTATAAGTGTAAGATTTGAAGAGGATTAATTGTTGTAAATATATTGAATATTTGTCTGTAAAATGGTACAATTTATAGTTGTATTTTTACAAAAATAAGGATGATAAGGACTAGTTCCCTTTAATATGAGAGGAAGTGATTTTATGTCAGACAGATTGGTAACTGTTTCAAGAAAAACAAGTGAAACAGATATAAGTTTAGAATTAAATCTTGATGGTCGTGGTATTGCAGAGGTAGATACTGGAATTGGATTTTTTGACCATATGCTTAACAGCTTTGCAAAACACGGTTTTTTTGACTTAAAGCTTACAGTTAAAGGGGATTTATTTGTAGATTCACATCATACAATTGAGGATACAGGTATTGTATTGGGTCAGGCTATAAGCAAGGCATTAGAGAGTAAAGCAGGAATAAACAGATTTGGTTCATTTCTTCTTCCTATGGATGATGCCCTTGTTATGTGTGCTCTTGATTTATCTGGAAGACCTTATTTAGTTTATGATTTAGATTTGTCTGTACAACAGGTTGGTTATATGGATACTGAGATGGTTAAAGAATTTTTCTATGCGGTATCTTATGGCGCAGGTATGAATTTACATATTAAACAAATTTCAGGTCAGAATAATCATCACATAATTGAGGCTGCCTTTAAGGCGTTTGCTAAGGCTCTTGATATAGCTACAATGTATGATAAAAGATTAGAAGGACAAATTCTTTCCACTAAGGGAAGCTTATAGGAGGATAAATATGGAATACAAGAAGATAATTCCTTGTCTTTCGATGGATAATCCTATCGAAGAGGCATTATATTATAATGATGCCGGTGCGGACGAGATTGCATTTTTCGACAGCACATGCACAAGGGACGATATTGATAAGAATATCGCAATCATCAAAGAAATCACAAGACAGGTTGATGTTCCTCTTATTGCCTGTGGTGGAGTAAAAAGATTGGAAGACATCAAAAAGCTTTTGTATGCTGGTGCTTCAAAAGTATGTATGAAGAGAGCTCCTCTTGAGGATATTAATATTGTAAGAGAGGCTGCGGATAGATTTGGCTCTGAAAGACTTATAGTTACTATAGATTTATCTTCATGCGATAATCCTGTAGAGTATGGTAAAGCACTTAAAAAGGCCGGTGCAGGAGAGCTATTTTTAGTTCACAGTAAAGAACTAGATAATTATTTAGAAGTTGCTAAAAATATTAGAAAGGAAGTTGGTCTTCCTATTGCAACAACTACTGATTCAACAGATTCAGCCGAGATTGCGGATGTCATTGATAAGACTAAGTGTGAAAGAGTGTGTCTTGGCGCCAGTAACAAGTTTGACATAATGGAAATAAAGCAAGCTTGTAAGGTGATAGGAATACCTGTTAATTTGTTCGAGAGTTCTCTTGATTTTAAGGAATTTAAGCTAGATGATAAGGGTCTTATACCAGTTATTGCTCAGCATTATAAGACAGGCGAAGTTCTTATGATGGCATATATGAATGAAGAAGCGTATAACCAAACTATAAGAAGCGGAAGAATGACTTATTTTAGCAGAAGTAGAAATTCTCTTTGGACTAAGGGCGAGACAAGCGGACATTTTCAGTTTGTTAAGTCACTTTCTATAGATTGTGATAAGGACACAATACTCGCCAAGGTTTCACAGATTGGCGCAGCTTGTCATACAGGTAGTCCAACATGTTTCTTTACAGATTTGGTTAAGAAGGATTATAACGATACCAATCCACTTAAGGTATTTATGGAGGAATATGATATAATCCTTGATAGAAAGAAGAATCCTAAGGAGGGTTCATATACCAACTATCTTTTTGATAAGGGTATTGATAAAATTCTCAAAAAGTTGGGTGAGGAGGCTACCGAGATAGTAATTGCAGCTAAGAATCCTGATCCAGAAGAAATCAAATATGAGATTTCTGATTTCTTATACCATGCTATGGTACTTATGGTAGAAAGAGGAGTTACATGGGATGATGTAATTAAAGAACTTGCAGATAGAAGATAATTATATTGTTTTGGGAGGTAGAAACATGAATCTTTTAGTAAGTGAATTTATAACATATATTATAAAGTTTTTTGCCATGCTTCTTTGCACTGTTGCAGGTGTTGCTGTTGGTATAAAGCTTAGAAAGAGAAAAAACGAAAAATTAGCTGCTGAAAGCGAAAATGAATAATCAGTAGCGTGTTGGAGGAACATAAATTGAAGAAATACGGCGTAAACGAACTTAGAAAAATGTATTTGGAATATTTCGAAAGCAAAGACCATCTTAAGATGAAGAGTTTTTCACTTATTCCACACAATGATAACAGCTTATTGCTTATTAACTCAGGTATGGCACCACTTAAGCCATATTTTACAGGTCAGGAAATTCCACCTAGAAGAAGAGTTACAACATGTCAAAAGTGTATTCGTACAGGAGATATTGAGAATGTAGGTAAAACTGCACGTCACGGTACATTTTTTGAAATGCTTGGAAACTTCTCTTTTGGTGATTATTTTAAGCATGAAGCTATTGCATGGACTTGGGAGTTTCTTACAGATGTAGTAGGTCTTGATGCAGATAGACTTTATCCTTCTGTTTATTTAGAGGATGATGAAGCTTTCGATATTTGGAATAAAGAAATTGGTATTGCCCCTGAAAGAATTTTCAAATTTGGTAAAGCGGATAATTTCTGGGAGCATGGTGCAGGTCCCTGTGGTCCATGTTCAGAAGTTTATTATGATAGAGGCGAGAAGTATGGCTGTGGTAAACCAGACTGTAAGGTAGGCTGTGATTGTGACAGATACATGGAGGTTTGGAACAACGTATTTACTCAGTTCGATAACGATGGAAATAATAACTATACAGAGCTTGAGCAGAAAAACATTGATACTGGTATGGGTCTCGAGCGACTTGCAGTTGTAGTTCAGGATGTTGATTCCATATTTGATGTTGATACAATCAAAGCATTAAGAGACAAGATATGTGATATGGCAGGTGTTACATATAAGACTGATGAGAAGAAGGATGTTTCTATCAGACTTATAACAGACCATATTCGTTCAGTTACATTTATGACATCTGATGGTATTCTTCCTTCAAATGAAGGTCGTGGCTATGTACTTAGAAGATTACTTCGTCGTGCCGCAAGACACGGAAGAATGCTTGGAATTAAGGATATGTTCTTAGCAGAGCTTTCAAAGACAGTTATTGAGGTGTCAAAGGATGCTTATCCAGAGCTTCTTGAGAAACAGGCTCATATCTTTGCAACTCTTAACAAGGAAGAGGAAAGCTTTAACAAGACAATAGATCAGGGTCTTGCTATTCTTAATACATTTATTACTGAAATTAAAGAGAAGAATGAGAAAGAGCTTAGTGGTGAAAATGCATTTAAGCTTTATGATACTTATGGATTCCCTCTTGATCTTACAAAGGAAATTCTTGAAGAGGCAGGCATTACTGTTGACGAAGCAGGATACACTGAGTGTATGAATTTACAGAGAACAACAGCAAGAAATGCTCGTAAGGTATCTAACTATATGGGTGCAGATGCAACTATTTATGAGCAGATTCCTGTGGATATAGTTACTAATTTTGTTGGATATGACAATCTTAAATATGAATCTGATATTGTAGCAATGACAACAGAAGACGCAGTTGTTGACGTTCTTTCAGAAGGAGATAACGGTTCTATTCTTGTATCAGAAACACCTTTCTATGCAACAATGGGTGGTCAGTGTGGCGATATAGGTGTTATTGAAACTGCCACAGGCAAGTTTATCGTTAAGGATACAGTTAAGGTTGTAGGTGGTAAAACTGCTCATATTGGATATGTAAGTTCAGGTGAGTTTAAGATGGGCGAGAAGGTAAATCTTCTTGTTGATGAAGAAAGAAGAAGTCTTACTTGTAAGAACCATTCAGCGACACACCTTCTTCAAAAGGCACTTAAGATTGTTCTTGGTGGTCACGTAGAACAGGCAGGTTCTTATGTTGCAGAAGACAGACTTCGTTTTGACTTCACTCATATCCAGGCAATGACTAAAGAAGAAATTGCTAAGGTTGAAGAAATTGTCAATGCAGAAATTGAGAATGATATAGCTGTTGAGACGGCTGAAATGTCAATAGAGGATGCTAAAAAGACTGGCGCTATGGCACTTTTTGGCGAGAAATATGGCGATACAGTTCGTGTTGTATCCATGGGAGATTTTTCTAAGGAACTTTGTGGTGGTACTCACGTTCCAGCAACAGGTATCATAGGTACATTTAAGATAGTATCTGAGGCTGGTGTTGCAGCTGGTGTAAGACGTATAGAAGCACTTACTTCAAAGGGTGCGTTTGACTATTATAAGAAGCTTGAAGAGGAACTTTCTAAGGCAAGTGCTGCAGCTAAAACAGAGCCTTCAAAGCTTACAGATAGAATTGAAGCACTTCTTGCTGAAATTAAAGCACTTCAGTCAGAGAATCAAAAGCTTAAAGATAAGATGGCTAAAGAATCAGTTGGTGATGTTATGTCTAATGCTGTAGAGGTTGGTTCATATAAGGTTCTTCCTGTTAAGGTTAATGGAATTGATATGAATGCTCTTCGTAATCTTGGAGATGACCTTAAGGCTAAGATTGGTTCTGGTATTGTTATTCTTGCATCAGATTCTGATGGTAAGGTTAACCTTATTGTAATGGCAACAGATGATGCAGTTAAGGCTGGCGCTCACGCTGGAAACATAGTTAAAGCTATTGCACCTTGTGTAGGTGGTGGCGGCGGTGGCCGTCCAAATATGGCTCAGGCAGGTGGTAAAAATCCAGCAGGTATGGATGAAGCACTTAGTCAGGGTGTTGAAGTAGCAAAAACTCAGTTAGCATAAGTAAAGAAAGAGAGGTCATAATATGGCATTAGTACCTACCGTCGTTGAACAAACAAGTAGAGGAGAAAGAGCTTACGATATATATTCAAGACTTTTAAAGGAAAGAATCATTTTCCTTGCAGATGAAGTTAATGATACAACTGCAAGTCTTGTAATTGCCCAGCTTTTATTCCTTGAGTCTGAGGACCCAACAAAGGATATCAGCTTATATATTAACAGCCCTGGTGGTTCTGTTTCAGCTGGATTCGGCATATATGATACTATGAAGTACATTAAATGTGATGTTTCTACTATCTGTGTAGGAATGGCAGCAAGTATGGGAGCATTTCTTCTTGCTGGTGGAACAAAGGGTAAGAGAATCGCTCTTCCTAATTCTGAAATCATGATTCATCAGCCACTTGGTGGAACTAGAGGTCAGGCAACAGATATGAAGATTCACACTGATCATATTATAAGAACAAGAGAGAAGTTAAATCAGATTTTAAGCGAAAACACAGGTAAGCCAATCGAAGAAATCGAGAAGGATACAGAAAGAGATAACTTCCTTACTGCTGAGCAGGCACTTGAATATGGTTTGATTGATCACATATATACAAATCGTCAGTAAAATATAATATTTAGCATTTTTTTGTATAAAAATTTTAATTTTGTTCAAAAAATTAGAAAAAAATGTATTTAATTTCAATTTTTTGTTGACGAAATATTTTATTGTGATATAATCATAGTTGTGCAATTTGGAGGTAAACCCAAACAGTTGTTGAAAACGCACGATAATTTATGAATATACAACTGGAGGGAGGTTGAGGATAGTATGTCAAACGTAATAGTTAAAGAGAACGAAACTTTAGATAGCGCTCTTCGTAGATTTAAGAGAAATTGTGCTAAGGCTGGTATTCAGCAGGAGATTCGTAAGAGAGAGCATTACGAGAAGCCAAGCGTTAAGCGTAAGAAGAAATCAGAGGCTGCTAGAAAGCGCAAATATAAATAAGTAAAATGTTCTTAAAGAGTTATCCATTAGGATAACTCTTTTTTTGTTCTATATGTTTTTTTGTGAGAATAAAAATATTATAGGAAATACTTGGGAGTCGCTATGGTTGGAATATTATTAAGATGGCTGAATGGCTATTTAATTCTAAATATATCAGGAAATTCAAAAGAAAGATTCATGAAATTATGCGAATTAAATGATATTTTGCTATGGAAAATAAAAAAAATAGAGAATAATATTAGGTTCAGAGTATCAAAAAGAGATTATAAAAAGGTTCTTGGTTATGTAAAGAAGACAGATTGTACTGTTTCCATAGAAGATAAACGAGGCCTTCCTTTTTTTATGTATAAGTACAAAAAAAGAAAATGTTTTATAATTGGAATTGTTATATTTATAATACTATTATTATATTCTAACAACTTTATATGGAAAATAAATATATTAGGCTCAAGTATTTACACAGATAATCAAATTTTGACATATGTTAAAGAAGAATTAATAAAACCAGGAACCAAGATAGATGATGTGGATTGTTATAATATTGAAAAAATATTAAGAGAAAAATATAGTAAGATTGCGTGGATTAGCTGCTACATAAAAGGTACAGAATTTAATATAGAAATATCGGATACAATCGAGCCAGATAAGATAGAAACTGGTAATTCTCCCTGTGATATTGTTGCTGTAAAGGATTGTATAATTATAGATATGATAGCAAAAACAGGGGTTCCAGCAGTTACAACAGGAATGTCAATAAAAAAAGGTGATGTGTTAATTAGTGGAGCGGTGGAGATTTATAATGACTATGATGAGTTGACAGAGATAAATTTTGTTGTTGCAGATGGATATGTTTATGGAGAAACAATATATACGTATTATGATACATTTTCTGCAAGGCATTATGAAAAGGAATATACAGGAAATGAAATTAAATTATATAGCTTAATTTTTGGAGATAAAATATGTTCTCCTTATGTTCCTGAAATAAAATATGATTATTATGATGTGATTAATGAAGAAAAAAATTTAAAAATAAACAATACATATACAGCACCACTTTCATTTTATTTAACTACTGTCAAAGAATATAAGCCAGTTGCATGTGTTTACACCCAAGAGGAAGGCTTTGAAAAAGCTGAAAAAAAGCTAAATTTATATATAGATGATTTAAAGAAAAAAGGGGTGGAAATACTTGAAAATAATGTTAAAATAGAAGTTGTTGATGATACATTTGTGTCTAGTGGAACAATTGTAGTTAAGGAGCTTATTGGTATTCCAAGGGATATAGATGTAAGTAACTACAATCTGGATAAATTATCAACTGATAGTACAAAAATTCAAGGAGAATAATTACACATGGGTTCTTATTTTGAACAGATAGAAATACCAGATAAGCATATACAAAATATATTTGGTCAGTTCGACAAAAATATGAAAAATATAGAAAAATCCTACAATATCACAGCCGTGTTAAGGGATGAAATCTTAAAACT
Organism: Lachnospiraceae bacterium; assembly: GCA_015057525.1. GTDB lineage: Bacteria > Bacillota > Clostridia > Lachnospirales > Lachnospiraceae > Coprococcus_C. Next base: position 175,573 of record SVEE01000002.1, read on the forward strand.
TACTGGTGAAGAGGATAATGTAAAAAGTGCAATGGAAGTTATCCGAGAAATGCTTAAGCTTTCTGAAAACGGAAATGCCATTACAGACCAGAATATTAATTACGCTGTGTCATTATCAAAAACAGGTGATGTAAGTAGCATTAGTCAGCTGGATAAAGATATGATATGTCATACTATTAATGGAAAACCAGTAAAAGCCAAAACATTAGGTCAGAAGAAATATGTAGATTCTATAGATAAAAATATGATTGTCTTTGGTGTTGGCCCAGCGGGAACCGGTAAGACATATTTGGCCATGGCTAAGGCTATAACAGCCTTTAAGAACAACGAAGTTAATAGAATAATTCTTACTAGACCTGCAATAGAGGCGGGAGAAAAACTTGGATTCCTTCCAGGTGACCTCCAAAGCAAGGTTGACCCATATCTTAGACCATTATATGATGCCTTATATGAAATTATGGGCGCAGAGTCCTTCCTCAAAAATATGGAGAAGGGACTTATAGAGGTAGCTCCACTGGCATATATGCGTGGACGTACCTTAGATAATGCATATATTGTTTTGGACGAGGCGCAGAATACAACACCTGCTCAGATGAAAATGTTTCTTACCCGTATAGGTTTTGGTTCAAAGGCCATTATAACAGGCGATTTATCCCAGAAGGATTTGCCTAAAGATGCTGTATCAGGTTTGGAAGTTGCACTTAGAGTTCTTCGCAAAATTGATGATATTTCTATTGTTGAATTTTCAAGTGATGATGTTGTCAGACATCCGCTTGTGCAGAAGATTGTCAATGCTTATGAAGAATATGAAGCAAAACTTGCAAACAAACAAAATGACAGAAATAAAGACAAAAATCAAGCCAAATCTTTTGACAGAAATAACCATAAAAGAAAGTGATGAATTGTTGATAAAGAGACTAATTTATAGTATAATGAATTAGTTGTAGGAGAGATGTTATGAGTGTTTTTTTTGAAAATGAATTGGACAGGCCAACACCTGAACATTACGAAGATATTGTCAGGGATATTATTGAAGGGGCTTTAGATTATATGAAATGCCCATACGAATGTGAGATTAATGTAATATTCACTGACAACGAAGGTATAAGACAAATCAATAAAGAACATCGTGACATAGATTCACCTACAGATGTATTATCGTTTCCTATGGGTGATTATGAGGTACCAGGCGAATTTGAACATCTTGAAGAATATCCACTTGATTATTTCAATCAGGATACAGGAGAATTAATGCTTGGAGATATAGTTCTTAATGTTGATAGAATCGCCTCTCAAGCTGAGGAATATGGGCATACAAGAAGACGAGAAATTGCTTTTTTAACTGCTCACAGTATGCTTCACCTTGCTGGATATGACCATATGGAAGATGATGAGAGACTTGTAATGGAAAAAATGCAAGAAGAAATTCTTACAAAGAAAGGATATACAAGGGATAATGAAGAAGAATAAAGTTGCTTTGATTTTAGCAGGAACAATGATTACAGCATCCTTATTAGGTGGATGTGGAAAGGATAAAAAGAAGACAGAAACTACAACAGAGGCTACTATTTCTCTTGAGCCTGTTGCTACAATGGAGGATGCAGAGGCCATAGAAATAGTATCAAGAGAAGGCATGGTTATTAATGAGTTTTCTGGTGAGTGGATTGATGAATCATTAGAGAATCAGAGACCTCTTTGTATTATGATTAACAATATTTCAGATGCTATGCCTCAGTCAGGTATATCTCAGGCAGATATTACATACGAGATTCTTGTTGAAGGCGGAATTACAAGATTTATGTGTGTATTTAAGGACTATTCAAATATTCCTAAGCTTGGACCTGTAAGAAGTGCCAGACATTATTATGTGCAGTTATCATGTATGATGCAGGGACTTTATGCTCATGTTGGCTGGTCAGTATATGCTAATGAAATGATTGTTAATTATGGAGTTAACAATATTAACGGATTATATGATGGAACTGCATATTATCGAGATGAGTCAAGAGTTGCTCCACATAACTGTTATACTAATTCAGAGAGAATGGCGGAAACACTTGCCAATAACTATGGATACAGTCTCAGTTATGTAGGTGAACAGACAGATATGTTTGCATTTAACTATGAAGACACTCCAATTGGCAATGGTCAGACAGCTAATAAGGTTACAACGGCGTTTAGTTCTGATAGAAAGCCTTGGTTTGAATACAACAGCGAGGACGGTCTTTATTACAGATTCCAGTATGGTACAGAACAGATAGATGATCAGACTGGTGAGCAGCTTAAGTATAAGAATGTTGTCGTAATGTTTGTTTCATACTCTGACCTTGGTGAAGGATTAAAGGATGTTGATTTTACATCAGGTGGTAACGGATATTATTTCACAGATGGTGAATACAAAGCTATAACATGGGCTAATGAAGATAGTGTTGTTAAATATTTTGATGAGAATGGCGAGCAGTTAAAGATGAATCCAGGTAAAACATTTATAACAGTATTTGATAATACTATACCTGATCAGATTATTATTGAATAATTTAATATTAATATGGAAATAATTTCTTCAAGGAGTGAATACCATGAAGAAATTATTTTTATATATGACTATTTTAATTGTTGTTTTTATAGTAGCTTTTGCTTTATCAGAAGATTTTTTTGATAATCATACAAAGAACAACACTAAACTTACAGTTACTGAAACAATTGATAATCGATTAGAGACAGCTACTGAAGATGTACAAAGTATTGAAGTTACCACAGAAAAAGATATGACCTACAATGATAAAACAATACAAGATGCAACAGAGGAATTGTCAGAGGAAGCAATAGATACTTTAAATTCAGGAGAAATGTCCCAAGACAAATCAAATTATATTGTAACAATAAAAAATGGATATATAATTGTATATCAAAATTCAGTAGAAAATATATATGAATACACAGGCATTGATGCTGAAACTATCAAAATCACAGATGAAGATATGTATAATAAACTGAAGGAAAGTGTGATTTTTGATACAAGAGAGGAGCTCTTTAGTTTTCTAGAATCCATTGCCGGTTAGGAGAACTATGTACGATTTATGCGTTATAGGTGGTGGTGTGGCAGGTATTTCAGCTGCCATAACTGCTGCCCAAAAGGGTATGAAGGTTGCCATAATTGAAAAGGATAAGAAACTTGGGCGTAAGCTGTATGCCACAGGAAACGGAAGATGTAATCTTACAAATCAATACATAGATTACGAAAAATGCTATAATTCTTCAGATAAAGATTACGTTGATTTCCTTTATTCTGTTATGGGTGATCATGCCTATGAGGCTGTTAATGATTTTTGCAAATCTATTGGTATATTAACTGAGGATATAAAAGGATATGTATATCCCAAGTCATTTCAAGCATCATCAGTTGTATGGGCCATGTCTGACAAGTTGGCCGAATTAGGCGTTAAAATCCATTTTAAGACGTTTATTAAAGAAATATGTAGAGATAATAGCCTTTTTATTTTAAAAGCCCAAAACGAGGAATTTACATGTTCTCAGGTGATTATCGCATGTGGCGGAAAAAGCTATGAAAGTCTTGGTGGAACAGATTCAGGATATATTTTGGCTAAAAACCTAGGACATAACATTACAACTGTTCGTCCTGCACTTTGTGGATTGACAACAAAAGATGCTATAACAAAGTTATCTGGTGTAAGAACCAAGGCTAAAATTTCTGTATACAAGGATTATGAATGTGATTACGAATTGCTTGTATCTGAAATTGGTGAATTGCAAATTAGCGATTATGGTTTATCAGGAATTATGATTTTTAATGTATCATCTCAGGTTGGACGACTTTTGGAAGACAATGATGATTTCACTGTAACAATGGATTTTTTGCCAGGAATAGATATGAGTAAAATAAAGGAAATGTATGATGTTTGTGGTGATAGAACTGTAGTAGGTTTTCTTAATACATTTATGAATGATAAGCTTGCTTCCTTTTTTACTAGTAAAATTCTTAAGGATACAAAAATTAAACTAAAGAACATTGATTACTATGATCTTGAAGATTTAATACATGAAATTAAAAACTATGATATTGAAATAAATGGTATCAAAGGATATGACCAGGCTCAAGTATGCGCCGGAGGTATAAGTATTAATCAGGTTTCTGACCATACACTTATGTCTGTTAAGGAAGAGGGCGTATATTTTGCTGGTGAAATTCTTGATATTGATGGAATTTGCGGTGGATATAATATAACCTTTGCAATTTTATCAGGTAAAAAAGCGGGAGAGAGTGCTTATGATAAGAATAAATCAAATTAAGGTTTCTGTTTCAGGAGATATGGAAGAGCTTAAATCTAAGATATCTAAACTGATTAAGACATCTGATTTTTCTATATCTAAAATCGTGAAAAAATCCATAGATGCAAGGGATAAAAATAATTTGTTTTATATTTATTCTGTGGATATAGAGGTCAAAAATGAAGGCTTAATATTAGATAAAACAAAGAAATACAACCATAATAATATTATGTCAACAAAAGAAGAAATATATGTATTTCCATTAGATAAAAAAACTATTTTATCGGATGATTATTTACCTCCTGTAATTATAGGAGCTGGTCCTGCGGGATATTTTTGTGGACTTTATCTTGCAAGGCAGGGTTATAAACCTATAATCATTGAACGTGGTAAACCTGTTTTTGAAAGACAAAAGGACGTTGAAGGTTTTTGGAATGGAGAAAAAATAAATAGTAACTCAAATGTATCTTTTGGAGAAGGTGGAGCCGGTACATTTTCTGATGGTAAGCTTAATACAGGAATCAAAGACAGATATGGTCGAATAAAAGCTGTTGTTTCAGATTTTATAAGTTTTGGTGCTCCTGAGGAAATTGGTTATTTAAACAAGCCCCATATAGGAACTGATGAACTTAAGAAGGTTCTCTTTGAAATGCGAAAAGAAATCTTATCCTTAGGTGGAAAGATACATTTTAATACCAGATTTGTTGATTATTCGATGCAAGGGGATGAGATACAGATTAATTTAGAACCTACCTGTGAGGAATCAACAATAGAATTTAGTAAAATTAATACTAATGCATTGATACTTGCAATAGGGCATAGCTCTAGAGATACATTTTACATGCTTTCAAAGAAATCAATTCCCATGGAGCCTAAATCCTTTGCAATAGGTATCAGAGTTGAACATCCCACAGATATGGTTAACGAATCTCAATATGGATGTAGTGATGATGCAATGCTTCTTCCTACAGCGGATTATAAAATGACATTTCGTTCATCAAAAGGTCGTAGTGTTTATAGCTTTTGCATGTGTCCAGGAGGATTTGTTGTCAATGCTTCCTCGGATGAAGAGCAGTCTGTTGTTAATGGTATGAGTAATCATGGAAGAGATGAGCGTAATTCAAACAGTGCCATAGTTGTTAATGTAACACCTGAAGACTTTATTAATGAAGGATTTGGTGATTATGGTGTTATGGCAGGAGTAGAATTTCAGAAAAAATACGAAAGACTCGCATATTTAGAGGGAAAGGGTTGTATCCCTGTTCAGACCTTTGGAGATTACAAAGCTGGTAAAACCACTGAAACATTAGGCAAAATCACTCCCAATATTAAAGGAAAATATGAGTTTGCAAACCTTAATAACTGTTTGCCAGTATATGTAAATAATGCTATAATTGAAGGGATTTCCTACTATGACAGCAAACTTAAGGGCTTTGCCCGTGAGGATGCGGTTTTATCCGGTGTAGAATCACGTACTTCATCACCTGTTAGAATCTTAAGACAGGATGATACTCTTATGAGTGAGGAAAAGGGTATCTTTCCTTGTGGAGAAGGTGCAGGATATGCTGGTGGAATTACATCTGCTGCTGTAGATGGAATCAAGGTTGCAGAGGCAGTTGCAGCATACTTAAATTCATTACAATAAAGGAAGAATATTATGAACCATAGAGAATTACTTAAAAATAAAAAGAAAATAGTTATAAAAATAGGCTCATCATCTATTATTCATGAGGAGACAGGTGGCGTTGATTTTAGAAAGCTTGAAAAGCTTGTACGTATCATATGTGATCTTAAGAATCAGGGTAAAGATGTTGTTCTTGTTTCATCAGGTGCAATCGGTGTTGGATTTCAGGCACTTGGATTAAAATCTAAACCTAAAACTGTTTCTTTAAAGCAGGCATGTGCAGCTATAGGACAGGGACAGCTTATGATGATGTATCAGAAGCTTTTTATGGAATATAACCATCTTGCAGCTCAGGTTCTTCTTACCTTTGATGCAATTACAGATGAAGAGAGAAGAAGAAATGCAGAAAATACATTGAATGAATTGCTTCAGCAGGATGTTATACCTGTTGTTAACGAGAATGATACCGTTGCTACAGAAGAAATTGAATTTGGTGATAACGATACACTTTCTGCTATTGTTGCACATTTAATTAAGGCAGATTTACTTATTTTACTTACAGATATTGACGGATTCTATACTGATGATCCACACAAGAATAAGGATGCTGTTAAGCTTTCTGTTGTTGAACAAATCACAGATGAACTTAAAGATATGGCTAAGGGAGCTGTTACAAACTACGGTACAGGTGGTATGTCAACTAAGATTGCCGCTGCAAGAATTGCAACAGATTCAGGAGCTGATATGGCAATTGTTGATGCCAAAGATTTAAATCAAATTAATCATCTTATAGATGGTGATGATGTTGGAACTTTGTTTTTAGCACATGATGCAGAGGATTTTGATACAGTAGACTTTATAGTTCATAAGGGATATCTGAAATAATTTATATGTTTATTTAGTTATGAAAGATGAGGATTATAATTAATGACTGAAGAAGGAATACAGAGAATTAATGAATTATACCATAAATCTAAATCTTCGGAGGGTTTAACCCAAGAAGAAAAAGATGAGCAGGCTGCACTTCGTAAGCAGTTTGTTGAGGATTTCAAGAAAAATCTTCGTGGAACCCTTGATAACATAGACATCAAGGAAAAAGATGGTTCTATAACACATGTTAAGGACATACCTAACAGGAAGAAAAATCAGTAACATTATTAAATATAAGAAGGTTATCTATGGTATCAAAGAAAGAAATTAGGGATATTGTTTTGGACATACGAAAGAGTTTCGATGAATCATATCTTAACACATTATCCCAAATAATATGCAAAAGAGTTATAAATCAGGAAGAATATAGAGAATGTAAAGACATTGTGCTTTATATGCCTATTAACAACGAAGTTTCTCTTGATTTGATTCTCGAGGATGCATTTAAAAACAATAAAAATGTGTGGCTTCCCAGGGTTCGTGAAAAAAAGATGGAGTTTTACAGATATACAAAAGATACTAAGCTTATAACAGGCGCCTATAATATTATGGAACCTGATTCAGACGACATTTTAGTGCCTGATGATAAAACTCTTATAATTATGCCTGGGGCTGCATTTTCCGATAATTTGGGACGTATCGGCTACGGTGGTGGTTATTATGACAGATACTTAAGCGTACATAGGTGTTGCAAAACTATTGCTGTATGCTACAATTTTCAAATTATGCCCATGGTACCTATGGACGAACATGATGTTAAGCCTGATATGATAATTACTAATGATAACATTTTTAAGGGATAGTATATAAAATATAAACGTATCAATGGAAAGGGGAATAAATATGTTACAGGAATTAGGAAAAAAAGCTAAAGCTGCATCTAGAATTATGGCTAAGCTTGGACAAAATGATAAGAACAACGCATTACTTATGGTTGCAGATGCTCTTGTTACAAATTCTGAGGAGATAATTAAGGCCAATGACATAGATATTGAAAACGGAATTAAAAACGGTATGTCTGAGGCTTTACTTGATAGACTTAAGCTTACTAAGGCGCGTTTTGATGATATGGCTGAAGGAATCAGACAGGTGGTTTCCTTGGAGGACCCTGTAGGAGAGGTTTTATCCATGAAGGAAAGACCAAATGGGCTTCTAATTGGTCAAAAGAGAGTTCCTATGGGTGTAATTGGAATCATATATGAGTCAAGACCTAATGTAACTGTTGATGCATTTGCTCTATGTTTTAAAACTGGTAATTCAGTTATTTTAAGAGGTGGAAGTGATTGTATTCATTCTAATATTGCACTTGTTAAGGTAATTAAAGAGGCGTTAAAGTCTGCTGGAGTTACAGAGGATGCTATAAACCTTATTGAGAACACAGATAGAGAAATAGCTAAGCAGTTTATGAAGCTTAATAAATACGTTGATTTACTTATTCCTCGTGGTGGTGCTGGTCTTATAAGAACAGTTGTTGAAAATGCAACTATTCCTGTAATTGAGACAGGTACAGGAAACTGTCATATATATATTGATAAGGATGCAGATTTAGATAAAGCATTGCCTATTATAAAGAATGCCAAGTTGCAGCGTTTAGGCGTGTGTAATGCTTGTGAATCCTTAGTAATTCATAAGGATATAGCAGCCAAGGCAGTTCCGCTTATTGCAGATATGCTTAGTGAAAATGATTGCGAAATCAGAGGAGATGAACAAGCCGTTTTACTTTCTTCTAACATTGTTCCTGCAACAGAGGATGATTTTGCTACAGAATATCTTGCTAAGATAATTTCAGCTAAGATTGTTGACAGTATAGATGAAGCTATTGAACATATTAATAATTACAGCACAGGTCACTCAGAGTCTATTATCACAGAAAGCTATGAAAATGCTCAGAGATTCTTAAATGAAATCGATTCTGCCTGCGTATATGTAAATGCCTCAACTAGATTTACTGATGGATTTATGTTTGGATTTGGTGCCGAGATTGGTATTTCAACTCAAAAGCTTCATGCAAGAGGACCAATGGGATTGCTTGCACTTACATCCACTAAATTTATCGTATATGGTAACGGACAAATTAGAGAATAAAACTAAAAAGGAGAAAACCTTATGTCAGATATGAAATTTACAGGTTCAAAACAGTATGTCGCATCTCCAGAGCTTATGTCAGCTGTAGATGTAGCCAGAGCCTTAGAAAAACCATTACTTATTAAAGGTGAGCCAGGAACAGGTAAAACTATGCTTGCAGAAGCAATTAGTGAAGCTTTTGATATGAAGTTATATATTTGGAATATTAAATCAACTACAAAGGCTCAGGATGGTCTTTATGTATATGATACAATCCAAAGACTTTATGACAGTCAGTTTGGCGAAGAAGGCGTAGATGATATTAAGAGATATATTAAGCTTGGTAAGCTTGGTGAGGCCTTTAAGGAGGAAGAACAGGTTATTCTTCTTATTGATGAAATAGATAAGGCGGACCTTGAATTTCCAAATGACCTTTTATGGGAGCTTGACAAGATGGAATTTTATATTCACGAGACAAAGGAGACTATTAAGGCTAAAACACGACCTATCGTAATCATAACTTCAAATGCCGAAAAAGAGCTTCCTGATGCATTTCTTAGAAGATGTATTTTCCATTATATTTCTTTCCCAGATAAGGCTGAAATGGATGAAATAGTTAGAGTTCACTTTAATGATATAGATGAAAATCTTTTAAAACATGCAATGGATACATTTTATTGGATAAGAGATATTAAAGAGGTTCGCAAAAAACCTAGCACTTCAGAATTTATTGACTGGCTAAATACCCTTGTATTAGGTGGAATTGACCCAGAAACTATAAGAAAGAATCTTCCTTATCTTGGTGTTCTCATTAAGAAGGATGAAGATCTTGAGATAGTAAAAAAGAGGAGTACATACTAATTGTTTACTGATTTTTTATACGTTTGTAGAGAAAAAGGTTTAAAAATATCCATGACAGAATGGATAACATTTATGGAAGCCCTAAACAAAGGCTTGGCACATTCTTCTATAGATGGGCTTTATTATCTTGGTCGAATGATTTTGGTAAAGACAGAATCAGATTACGATAAGTTTGATATTGCTTTTAAGGCTTACTTCCAAAATGTTCATATTGGTGAAGATGAGATTCCTGAAATAATTATGAACTTCCTTGACAAAGAGGAGATGGATACTTCTAATCTTAATAAAGATGTATATAGCTTTGATACTACCAGAGAGTTAGAAGAGACGAAGCGTATGTTTAGAGAACGTGTCACAGAGCAGAAGGAAGAGCATAATGGTGGTAATTATTGGATAGGTACAAGTGGTGGTTCTGCCTTTGGTCACAGTGGACGTAATCCTGGTGGACTTCGTGTTTCCGGCAAAACAGGTATGCAGTCTGCCTTTCAGGTTATTGGTGAAAGAAAATATCAGGACTTTAGACATGATAAAACCCTTGATATCAGACAGTTTCAGGTTGCATTTAGACGTCTTAGACAGTTTTCTACTAAACTTGAAGTTCCACGTACTGAGCTTGACTTAGATAAAACCATAGATTCTACATGTAATAACGGTGGTTATTTGCAGCTTGAGTTTGATAAACCAAGAAAGAATTCTGTTAAACTTTTGCTTTTGTTTGACTGTGGTGGAACAATGATGCCATTTTCAGAAATGTGCAATGATTTGTTCCAGGCTGTTCACAAGGCCAATCACTTTAAAGATGTTAAAACGTATTATTTCCATAACTGCGTTTATAGCAAGCTATATAAGGATGCAGAATGTGAATATGGCAATTGGATAGACCTTGATTATCTTTTCAGGCATACGGATAAGGATTATAAGGTTATTATTGTTGGTGATGCCCAGATGGCTCCAGAGGAACTTTTTGATAAAAATGGTAACTATAGAGGGCCAAATGACGGAAAAAGTGGTTATGAATGGAATAAGCTTCTTCGCAGTAAGTTTAAGAAGGCAATATGGCTTAATCCGCGTTATCACGGAAGTCTTACATCTTTAGCATGGATGGAATCTGAAGCTGAATTAGCTAAGATTTACGATATGTATCCACTTACATTAGATGGATTAAAGGCTGGCATAACTAAGCTAATGGCTCCAAGATAATATTTATATTGTATAAGTAACTTTTAACAAAATTTATGTCACCGTATGAATATTTATATTCATATAATAAAATTGGGGGAATTTACATGGCAGATAAAATTAATAAAGGTGTAGGTCTTGTTTTATGTGGTGGCGGTGGTAAAGGTGCCTATCAGGTAGGTGTTTTAAAGGCCTTAAAAGAAAATGGATTACTTAATGAAGTAACAGCAATTTCAGGTGCATCAATTGGTGCAATAAATGCTGTTTTATACGCAATGGATGACGTAGAACTCATGTATAAAGCATGGGATGATATGGATATGCGTACACTTTTTGATATTGATTTAGAGCTATTTGTAGAGAAAAACATCCTATTTTCCCGTGATGAAACCTTGAAGTTAATTTCAAAGTATATGGATTTTGAAAAACTTTTAGGTTCCAATATTGATATTTATGCATCAATATGCAAAATTGTCACAGGGGAGACTGAATTAAAACCTGAATATCGTAAATTATCAGATTATGATATAGATACTGCCAAGAAAATTCTTTTGGCTTCAACAGCATTACCTCTGATATATGAAGCTGTTGAAATAGATGGTTCATATTACAGAGATGGTGGAATATGTGATAATACACCAATTAAGCCATTGTATGATGCAGGCATACGCCAATTTATAGTGATATGCATGAATCAAAACAAGGTAATAAATACTGATAAATGGAAGGATGCTGAGTTTATAACCATTACACCAAGTAAGGATCTTGGACAATTGGTAGATGGTACACTTAACTTCCATGAAAAAGCTATAGATTTCAGAGAGATGCTTGGCTATAAGGATGGCTTAAGAGCAATCAAGACAAAATTTGAAAAGGATGACATTTACATTAAAATGGAACAGTCACTTGCTCTTAATGATTACAACGAAATTATTATGCAAATGCGAGTTGACAGAACATATAATGATGTGGGCTCAAGAATTAATTCAAATATAGAAAAATTCAACAAATTGGCAGAAAAGTATGATATAATTTAGTTGTATATATTGTTTTATAAAATATATTTTCAATATAAAAAAGGAGGCGGTTTTTATGGCAAAGCACATTATAACAATAGGCAGACAATTTGGAAGTAATGGTCGAGAAATAGGTCGTTTACTCGCCGAAAGACTGGGAATTCCTTTCTATGACAAGGAAATATTAAATGAAACAGCTAAAAAAAGCGGATTAAGTGAAGCTGTATTAAAAGAACTTGACGAAAGACCATCAAAGAGCTTCCTTTATTCTCTGGTTATGGATCCATATAGCTATGGGTTTACAGCAACTGGGTATCATGCTAATTTAAATCAGCGTGCATTCCAGGCTACATATGATACAATTAAAGACATAGCTGATCAGGGCTCTTGTGTGATTGTAGGTAGATGTGCAGATTATGCATTACGTCATAATCCTGATTTAATAAGCATTTTCATCTATGCTCCTATGGAAAAACGTATTGAAACAATCATGAAAAGATTTGATTTAGCAGAAGATAAGGCTAAATCACAGATTAACAAGGAAGACAAGGGTAGAGCATCATACTATAATTATTATACCTCTAAAAAGTGGGGCTCAATTGACAGCTATGACATATGTATAAATAGCAGTTTAATGAGTATTGAAAAGACAGTTGATTTTATAATTGAATATATTGATGCAATGTAGTGTCAAAAAATAAAAACCTCTATAAGTCAGATTACTAAATAGAGGTTTTTATTTTAAAGTTTAAAAAATATTGAAAAAATAGCAATTTGTTAACATAATATTATTACGGTTAAAATATTTATTTTTCTCTAAGTTGAACCTTATTTCTGGCCATACGTTTACGTTCGTTGTCTATATCAGCATAATGCTTACGAGTTGTATTAACATCTGAGTGACCTAATACATCAGCTACCAAGTATATGTCTGAGGTTTCCTGATAAAGAGCTGTACCATATGTGCTTCGAAGCTTATGAGGTGTAATATGTTTAAGAGGCACAGCACTTTGTGAGTATTTTTTTACAAGGTTTTCAACGGTACGTATGCTTATTCGGCGTTTTTGAGAGGAGAGAAAAAGAGCATTTTCATGGCCTTTTTGGGGCTCGATTTTCTTTCTTTCTTCCATATAAGCTATAAGAGGGTCAATTGATTCATCGCTAAAGTATACAATTGCCTCTTTACCACCTTTTCGAGTAATTTTGATTGATGTATTCTCTATATCTACATCATTAATATCAAGACCAATACACTCAGATATACGAATTCCGGTACTTAACATAAGGGTTAAAAGGGCTAAATCCCTTGTTTTGTTCTTTTTATGGTATTGTAGCTGCTTATCAGTCAAATTAATGCCATATTCAACGGTATCAAGGAAATTGGCTGTCTCTGCAGCATCCATACGAACGATTTGCTTATCGTGCAAACGTGGACGTTCGATTTTAGCCACTGGATTTTGGCTTACAAGGTCATTCCTGTAGAAATATGAGTAAAATACGCTTAAGGCGGTTATTTTACGCTTAATAGAGGCCTTACCGTTAGTTATAACTCGTCCATCCTTTCTATATACCTGTAAATAGTCCATATAATCATCAATAAACATGGCATCTATAGAAGAAAGGATTTCCAGGGTTACATCCTTAGGTGATTCACAAGGAACGTCAGTATATGCCTCACATATATATTCAAAGAAGGTTTTAATGTCTCTGGCATAACCAAGTCTTGTACGTGATGACTTAGATTGCTGTATTGATCTAAAAAACTTTTTGACGTATGGTGGAAGCTCATCACATATATTACGAATGAGTTCTATGTTTTTGATATCAGTTTGCTCGTGATATGTATATTCAGGCAAAATAAATACCTCCTTTATATAAAAGTCTAGTAAATACGCGGTTTTCAAGATATTATAATTATAACACTATTTGGTTTAAAAGTACAGGACTTTTTCGTTAAACCTGAGTTTATCGCATAGTTGGATGAGTTTTATACTACTATTCGATTAAACATTTTTTTCAAAAACAATTAATATTTTCATATATCTATATAATAAAAAGCACCTACAATTCAAATTGCAAGTGCTTTACATTCTTAATTTATTCAAAGCGTCTTTAAAGTAATCTGGAAGCTCCGAAGTAAATTCTATATATTCATTTGTTATTGGATGATTAAAGCCAAGGGTTCCTGCATGAAGAAATTGTCCATTAGATTTAAATGGCTTTGATTTAGGCCCATATACCTCGTCACCAAGTAACGGATGATTAATGCTAGCCATATGGACTCTAATTTGATGTGTTCGCCCAGTTTCGAGTTTACATTGAATTAATGAAAAATTATTCTTTAAATTCTCTATAACCTGATAATGTGTAACTGCATGACGTCCATTAGGATCTATAGCCATTTTCTTTCGGTCTTGTTTATGTCTGGCTATAGGTTTATCTATGGTTCCAGTACCTTCAGCAAACTGATTATAGCAAATTGCTGTATATACACGGTTTATATCATGTACTTTGAATTTGTCAGACATTACTCGGTGTGCTGCGTCGTTTTTACAGGCCACAAGGAGCCCTGTGGTATCCATATCTATCCTGTGTACGATTCCTGGCCTTAAAACGCCGTTTATGGACGATAATGAGTCTTTACAATGATACATAAGCGCATTTACTAATGTCCCACTTGTATGTCCAGGTGCTGGATGAACAACCATGCCCTTGGGTTTATCTACAATAATAATATCATTATCCTCGTAAACAATATTAAGAGGAATATTTTCTGGAACAATTTCTAATTCTTCTGGTTCAGGTATATAAATATTTATTATATCTGATTTTTTCAGTTTATAATTTGACTTAATATTATTATGGTTAACTAAAATGTTTTTTTCGTCAACTAATTTTTGCAAGTACGCTCGTGAAAACTCGGGTAATTCTTCAGAAAGAAATTTATCGATTCTAAGTCCTATATATTCAGTTTTGCTTTCGTCTATACAAATTTCTATTTCTTCTGCAAAATCTGCCATTGTTAGTCCTGTTCCTTGTCTTTTTTGCTTCCTATTATCTCATCAAATTCCTCGTTTGAATATTTAAATATAATCAATATGAAAATCATAATCATACTGACCACAACATAGATATCCGCAACATTAAATATAGGAAAATCAATGAATTTAGCTTCGAAAAAGTCAACTACATATCCAAGCTTTATTCTATCAATCATATTACCTAAGGCACCTGACATCAAAATAATCATATTTGCTCTTAAAATACAGTATTTAGGATTGTTGGCTATATTTGAATAAATATAAAAGCATAAAAGCAAAATAATGGCTGTTAGTATCAGGAATATGACTCTTTTGCCCTGAAACATGCCCCATGCAACGCCACGATTCTGAATATAGGTAAATGACAGAACATTTTTGATAACAGGTCTTGACTCATAAAGCTCAAATGAACTAGTTATCATAAATTTAGTTAATTGATCAAGGGCTGTCAATAATCCTATAATTATAATAGGTACAGTATATATTTTTATTGTTTTTTTGTTTTCTTTCATTATTATATTACATTGACATATAGGTGTTTAATGCCTCCAACATCTCTGCCTCAGTTACACTTGTGTCAATATATGCCTCTCCAATATTTTTTAAGAGAATAAATTTGATTTTATCTCCTTCTACCTTCTTATCATTTTTAGTATATTCAATGATTTTAGCAATATCTATATTATTATCAAGCTTAGGTATATCATATGTATTTATTGAATTAATGATTATATCAAGCTCATTTTTGGAAATATTTCCCTTATTATAGGATATTATTGCAGCGAGAATCATACCAATAAATACACATTCTCCGTGTAAAAGATTAAAATCCATATACTTTTCAATTGCATGGCCAAGAGTATGTCCGAAATTGAGTAATGCTCTCTCTCCTTTTTCAGTTGGATCATTTTCTACAACGTTTTTCTTGATAATACAGCTTCTGTATATCATTTCGCCTAAAACATCCATGTCTTTAGCTGTGATTTTACTAGCATTATCATTTAACCATGTAAAATAGCCAGAATCTTTAATTAGTCCATGCTTTACAATTTCGCCCATTCCTGAATTAAATTGTCTCTTACTTAAAGTATTTAAAACGGAAATATTCATATATACAAGCTTAGGCATGTGAAATGCACCTACCATGTTTTTATAGGAATCAAAATCGACTCCAGTTTTACCACCTATGCTGGAATCAACTTGCGATAAAAGACTTGTAGGAATTTGAATAAAGTCAATACCTCTTAAATAGGTTGCAGCTGTGTAACCAGATAAATCACCTACTACTCCACCACCTAAGGCAATTATAATATCTTTTCTGTCAAATTTCTCAATAATAAGCTTCTCATATAATGCTTTTACTGTATCAAGGTTTTTACTAGGCTCACCTTCAGGAAAAACAAAGCTTACAGCCTTATCACAACATTTATCTATAGATAATAATATAGCATCCATATATAAGGATGCTACATTAGTTTCTGATACTACACAAACCTTTCTATTTGAGTATCCTAGCTCAGTAATAAGCTCAGGAAGTTTGTTGAATGTATCAGAATATACTATGTTGTATATAGGCTTATTATCAAGATGTACTGTTAAATCTGTCATCATAATCTCTCCTATAATACATATTTTAGTAATTATACAAATTCAAATCCAAATTCGTCTGTCTCTTTATCTGAATCATCTCCATCTCCAAGAAGACTTGACTCAGGAATGTTGATTTCAACTTCAATCTGTTCCTCTGTAGGAGACGAATCTTCAGTTGTAGATGAGAAATCAACTGTAGGTATTGTTCCTGAACTCTCTGACATTGTCGATGATGTTTGAGAACCAGGATGCTCAAAGCCTCTTTGTCTAAGCTTTTCTTTTAATTCTTCAGGTACAGTGGATACCTTAATTCCCTGAGATTTATTATTCTGTGAAGAGCTTTGAGTTGAACTCTGTGCTGTACTTTGAGCTGTGCTCTGTGTACTTGCACTAGAAACATCTTCTTTTATTTTATCGTCTACACTGGGAGCTGACGCACTTTCTTCTTTCTTTGGTGCTTGAGTTTCACCAGTGTTTCGTCTAACTCTGTTTTTACCACCACTATTAACAGTGAATTTTTGACCACCAGATTTAGTTTTCTTAGTAACTGTTCTACCATCGTACGGATTGTATCTGCCAGGTTCTTCTTTGTTTGGATTGAATGGATCAACAAAATTTTCATTGGCACTTAACATAGATGTGTAAACAGCACTTGTACTATTAACATCTCCGCCAGAACCCATCATTCCACCACCGCCGGCATTCATACCACCCAATGAGGACTCATCTCTCATTTGTGGATCACCATCAAATGTTCCAAATGCTCCACCGCCTGCAGGTGCAGCTTGTTGTGGCATGCTTCCAGCAATAAGAACAAAGGCTCTATCATCAATCTGTGCATCTACATCAAAATCAACTTCACCAAGAAACTCAGCTTGTTTCTTGAGCATAGTTGCAAAGTTAGACTTATAGGCTGCATATCTTGTTTCAAGCTCAGCCATCTCTAATTTGATTTGTTCAAGTCGCTCTTCTGCTTCTCCAACAATCATTTTAGCTTTATTCTTAGCCTCTAACTCAATGTTCTTAGCTTCTTTGTTAGCTCTAGACTTAGTATCTTCTGAGTCCTTCTCCGCTCTCAAAAGAGACTTTTCTAATGCTTCTTCCTTAGATTTATAATGCTGTAAGCCATCTGTTAATGTTTCTACTTTTTCCTTTAATTCTGCGTTTAAGCGATAAAGCTGTTCATAGCTTTCTGCTACAGACTGGAAGAATGTATTAACATCCTTTTTATCGTAACCTAATCCAATGTTAAATTTCTTCTGTTGAATATCAACTGGTGTGAGCATTCCCCGTCTTCCCCCTTGTATAACAATTATTCTAATATCTGCCTAACTGTGGTGAAACTGTTGACTCGTTTAAAATTTCTTCTCGCAAATCACCTGATACTTCGATTGAACTTGGTGCAGCAATAAAGATATTTGCTGATATAGCCTGTAACGAACCATTAAGTGCGTAACATGCACCACCTATAAAGTCAATTATACGCTGTGCTGGAGCAAGCTCAAGACCTTCCATATTAATAACGATTGTCTTGCCTTCTTTTAAGAAATCCGTAACTGTCTGTGATTCACTTATTTCGTGTGGTTTAATTACATACACTTCGCTTTTACCCCTAAAACTTTCAGTTCTTTGCTGCTTGTTATTATTAAAATCAACAAGCTTGTTATTGTTGCTACTTACATTTGAAACAGGTCTAGCCTGTGTTCTTGTGCTTTGATATGACGAAGCATATCCAGTAGTACCTCTATATGAAGTCTGACTCTGAGTTGTAGCACTGCTAAATGAAGCAGGCTTCTGATATGTACTACTCTGCTGTGGAGCAGGTGTATTGCTTCTACCAAAACTTGATTTTTGTTTAGTTTTCTTGGAAGCTACATAATCATCATAATCTTCATCGTCATCATCGTCATCGAATAAATCATCTTCGAATTCGTCATCATCTAATTCTTTCATTTTGAAAAAGTCTAAAAAACTCTTTTTAGCTTCTTTTGCCATAACAAATTCTCCTTACACAATATTATAATTGCGCTCACCAAAAATGCCGGTTCCCACTCGAACCATAGTGGCACCCTCTTCAATCGCAACTTCATAATCATTAGTCATTCCCATTGAAAGTATACTCATATCAATATTATCAATGTTTTTTGATTTTATGTCAAGTAATAATTGGTACAAATTTCTAAAGTGTACCCTATTTTCTTCGGGATTTTCAACAAAAGGTGCTATAGTCATTAAACCTTTAACTTTTATGTGTTTAAAATCTTTGATTTCATCAATTAAATCAAAAATTTCTGATTCGTCTATTCCGAATTTTGTATCTTCATGAGCAATGTTAACTTGAATTAACACGTTGGCTATAACATTTCTTTTTGCAGCCTCTTTTTCTATTTCTTTTGCCAAATGAAGTGAATCCACAGAATGAATTAACTTGGCTTTATCCACAATATATTTAACCTTATTTGTCTGTAAATGACCAATAAGATGCCAGTTGACTGGTGTTGAAACATTTTCATATTTTTCTACCAATTCCTGAACCTTGTTTTCGCCAAATTCTGTTGTGCCATAAGAAATAAGCTCTTCTATGTCTGACAAAGGCTTCGTTTTACTTACTGCAATAAGTGTAACATCATCTATGTTACGACCACTTCTTTTGCAAGCTGCGGATATATTTGCCTTTACCTGTTCCAAGTTATTCTTTAACAATGTCTTCACCTTCTTAGTATTAATAAATTATTTGATTCTCTTTTACTGTAGAAGAATCAAGAATTATGTTATCGTAGATTTTAAGATCCTCATCACTTTCAATTAGTGCAAATTCGTCTACTGTTTTAATTATTGTTATCTTTTTGAATTCTGCTGTTCCTCTGTTGGCAGAATAAACACCTTGTATTTGACTTGTAGTAAGCAATGATACTGCAATGGTCTTATTAGAATTAATATCTAATAAAACATCGGTGGCACTAAATGCTAGTGGGTCAACATAGCAATATTCTTCATCTGAATCATATATTGTTGGAGCAACCTGTTTAATTGTTATTTCTCCATTTTCATCAAGAATTTGTATGTTTATGCGATTAGCATTGCTTTGATTGCTTCCTGCACTAAAGTAGCTTATTGGTATCTTGTATACATCCTTATCAACAATTGCAGAAACAGGTATTTTAAGTCCTGTATCGTCCTTCTTAAGAATTTCAATAGTGAGATATCTTTCTGAAACAAAATTGGACATATATTTATCTAAGGAAATATTTATGTATGTACCATCTGCCCCATTAATAATCTCATATGGCATATATACCTCATATGAAGAGTTGTTTATCTTAAAATTAATATATTCACTATCTGAAATTGCAGAAATCTGTTCCTGCGTAATTGGAGCAACAATGTTCCATTTTTCACTTGGAACAATCTTAACAATAGGGCTGTTAGTTGCAACAACATCACCCGTTTTAAGTGTTTGCTTACTATATTTTGATTTGTCAAAAGAACCTTGATTTATGTCTGCAACTGTATGATTCTCAAAACCATCAATATAATATGTTACAAGTCCACTGTATGGTGAATAAATTCCAGTCAAGGCAGTTGTATTTGTTGTATCATTAATCTGCTGCATAAGTATCTCGTTGTTAAGCTCGAGAACCTTGTTATTTAGATTGTTTTCAAAATTATATGCCTGATAAAATGAGCTGTCACTGTAATCAACCTTGTATAAAGAAATTAATGCTCGTATAGAGTCATAATCCTCTTTAGTTAGGAGGGCATCATATTCATCAACATCTGAGATAACATTGTATATTTGACCT
Source organism: Lachnospiraceae bacterium (assembly GCA_015057525.1). Classification (GTDB taxonomy): domain Bacteria; phylum Bacillota; class Clostridia; order Lachnospirales; family Lachnospiraceae; genus Coprococcus_C. The sequence goes on from SVEE01000002.1 coordinate 195,971, forward strand.
GTCTCATCTACTGAACATACTGTGGAATTCTTTTGGATTTTTTCTCCATCTCTAATATAATAACAAATATATCCTGATTTTGTTGTGCTGATTACTTCTTCATCTCTAAGGGCAATACCCTCTAAGGTAATGTTGTTACTTATGTTGCTCTTATTTACTTTATATGTGGTTATAGGTTCCTTACGTGATGCAATAACAACACATATAACCACATACAGTAAAATTGCTGCAATTATACAGGTTGCAGCATTTACCTTAATATCTCTATTAAATTTTACTATCTTTTGATTGTTATTGCTCATAAATTATTCACCTACAAGACACATTAGTTTAACCATAGCATCGTATAAAACCTCTTTTGAATCAGGGCTTGATGCAATTGCTATATATGTTTTACCGTTTTTTGTTAGATACATAGCCAAACAATGTCCAGCACCACTTGTTGTTCCTGTTTTCCATGCTTCTATATCATAGTTGGCAGGAAGTTCTACATAACCATTGTAAAATAAGTTTGAAGCTTCTATATCTTCTGTAACAGTAAGTCCAGCGTTATTAACATAAGAATATGTATATGTTTCAAAATCTGCTACTGTACGCAGTATAGAATGACTGTGTGCTTCCTTAATTATAAGATATATATCATAGGCTGATGAATAGTGCTCAGGCTCATCTAAACCATGAGGATTAGTAAAATGAGTGTTTGTTGCACCGATATCATAAGCCTTCTTATTCATCATATCACAAAAAGATGATACATCTCCCGCAATATACTCAGCTAAAATAAGGGCAAAGTGATTGTTTGATTCAATCATAAGACCATATAATAAGTCTTTAACCGTAATTTCGCATCCCGCAACAACATCTGTAGGTAAAACACCTTCATATGACAAATCAAATGTAGTTTGAACTGTTACAATATCATCCAAGCTGATTTCACCTGATTCAATTTGTTCGACTACAATTATTGCAGTCATGATTTTAGTCATACTAGCAGGATACATACGGCTATGAACATTCTTAGCTGCATATAGTTGGTTATTAGTATCATCTACAAATAAGGCGTAGTAGCAATCTGGAAATAAATGACTGTTAAGCTCTTCCCCATTAGCTATAACTGTATTATTTGAATCCAGTTCAAGAGATTCTACTGGCTGTAGTGTCTCATCCACATTTAACGTCATTGAGTTAAGTGCTGGATATGGCTGACTTATTTTATTTTTAAAATGAATTGATAATGCGTATATGCCAACAATACAAGCAATAATACACAAGTATCTCGTAATATTCTTTATCATATGCTTAAAATTTAATGTTTAAATAATTCTCTCCAATCAAGGTCTCCTCTTTCAAGTGCCTTAACCATCAATTCAGCAGTTGCAAGATTGGTTGCAAGAGGAATATTGTGTATATCACAGAGAGAGAATATATTGTTTATATCCACTTCGTGAGACTTCTTAGTCTGAGGGTCTCTTAGAAAAATCATCATATCAAGGTCATTGCTTTCAATCATAGAGCCTAACTGCTGCTCTCCGCCTGTGTGTCCGGCCAGATATTTGTGCACACTCAAATTAGTCACCTCTTCTATCATTCTACCAGTTGTACCAGTAGCGTATAAGTCGTGGTGAGATAATATTCCGCGATATGCAATACAGAAGTTCTGCATTAATTTTTTCTTTGAGTCATGAGCAATTAGACCGATATTCATTTGATTTTCTTTCTCCTCTAGTATCTACTTCTCTGTAGGCTTATGTTTAAAACAATACCGATACCCACTGAAATACTAATTAATGAACTTAAACCATAGCTAATAAATGGTAAAGGTATTCCTGTGTTTGGAAGCACGCCTGTTGCAACACTAATATTAATAAATGACTGATATGCGATAAGGACACCAACACCTGAGGCAATAAGCATACCTTTAGTGTCTTTTGCACATCTTGCTATCTTTATACATTGTAACACTATTAACAATATAATTGCAATAATAATTACGCTTCCAATAAAGCCTAATTCTTCACCTATTACAGAAAAAATAAAGTCAGTTTGTTGTTCTGAGATAAAATTAGCATCCTTCACTGTTGCTATAGTTGATGTATTTAATCCTTTTCCTGTTAATTGACCTGAGCCAATAGCCATTATAGAGTTATTCTGCTGAGAATATTCTGTACCGTAATGACTTGGATAAATAAACTGCATTATACGTCTAACCTGATAATCCTGTAAAAGAGATTGATTCGGTAACTGAATATACCATAGAAAACTTCCTGCCAAAGGAATAAAAATAAGCAATGCTATTCCTATGATTTTATAGCTTAAACCAGATATATAAAGCATTGTAACAAGAACTAAGGTTAAACATATTGTTGTAGATAAATCAGGCTCTAATACAATAAGCATAAGGCATATTGCCACAGGAACGATAAATGAGATAATACATTTAAAGGTATTAATTGAATCGTTATCCTTGTATCTTGCAAGCAATGTACCTATAAAAATAATCATAAATATCTTAGAAAACTCGGATGGCTGAAACTGAATTCCGTTTTCTCCTCCAATAACAATCCATCTTTTTGCATAGTTAACAGTTACACCAAAAAGTAAAACCATCAAAAGAATAATAATATTTATAATATATAGAACATTTGAAAATTTACACACAAAATCATAATTAAGTACAGAAATAAAGATCATAACAAATAGACCCAATACTGCTCCGACAATCTGTCTGACAGTAAATGAGCTGTCCGCACTGTTTATAACAACAATACCAATTGTTATTGCTGTTATAACCAGAAATAGTAATTTGAAATTATAATCCTTGAGACTGAATTTTGTGAACATCTTTATCCTTCTTCTTAAACCATTTGAATAGATTCAGGCTTTTTACATCGTTGCCTAAATCAAGCGCTTCGCCCGCTATTCTCTTGGCTATGTATTCGTATTCTTTGCCAGATTTGGTCTTTGTTCCAGCTATTGGTTCTCCTCTGTTTGAGGATATTACTATGTTTTCGTCATCCATGATTGTGCCTATAAGATTAACAGAAAGTATATCTGACACATCATCAACAGACATCATATCCCCTCTTCTAACCATATCCATCCTAATTTTATTTATTACTAAATCAATTCTAGGCATTTCGTTTGCATCCAAAATACCAATAATCCTATCTGCATCTCTTATTGCTGAAACTTCGGGTGTTGTAACTACGATAGCTCGCTGAGCGGCTGCAATTGCATTTTTAAAACCATGCTCAATTCCCGCAGGGCAATCAATTATTATGTAATCATATTCTGGTTTGAGTTGTTCAACCAGTTTTTTCATTTGTTCAGGTGTGACAGAGGTTTTGTCCCTTGTCTGAGCAGCAGGCATAAGGGAAAGTCCTTGGCAGCCTTTATCTTTAATGATAGCCTGCTTAAATTTACAGTTACCTTCTATAACATCAACAAGGTTATAGACAATGCGATTTTCAAGTCCCATTACCACATCAAGATTTCTTAGTCCTATATCAGTGTCAATTAGCAAGACGCTGTATCCTATACGGGCCAAACCATATCCAATATTAGCTGTGGTTGTTGTTTTTCCTACGCCACCCTTTCCTGATGTAACAACTATAACTTCACTCATACTTTAATTCCTCCCTGAAAATAGAGTGTAGACAAAGGCGTCTTCATTTCCTTGATAACCTGCTTCTGCATATCCATTTAATCGTCCTATGATTATTATATTTCCCTTAGAATATACACAGGCTCCTTGCTCTACATCTCCTACAATTATGATACTCTCAGATGCCTCTATGGATTGACCGTTTTTTAAGTTACCCAAATAGAATAGCCCATCTTCATCAGGAGGTATATTTTGTTGTTTATCTGTTGGTATTTCAGGGGGTGATATATTAGTTTTTATGTTTAACCCCAAATTTCTTAATGTATCTAATACTATTGTAATTTCATCTTCCGTTAAAATTTTACCTTCAAAGGTAACCGTAATAGGCTTGATATTTTTGTAATATTGTTTTGTGTTCTGAAGTTTTTTGATTAATTCATCTATAATTATATCAATATCTGCTTCATAAGCAACAATCAACCTTAAGCCCATTTTATTACCCTTAATAATAACGGGACTTATCATCACTCACCTCTTATCTAATTAATCTTCATCAAGTGAACTGCTACCAGTCATTTGAGCTCCTGATAATTCCTCAGGATCATACATATATGCATATATAAATCCGGTTAGCTCTCTAGCATTACCAGATGAATATCCATTTTGAATAACGCAGGTAACCGATACCTCTGGTGCCTCATACGGGGCATAGGAAATGAATAAAGCATGGTTAGGTCGTACATCACTCTCCTGCGCTGTTCCCGATTTACCAGCAACGGCTATATCAATCTGATTTATCATCTCCGTGGATGCAACGTCATATTTAACAACATTTCTCATACCAATATGAACACTTTCCCATGTCGATAATGCTATATTATCCAACTGATTAAGCACTGTTGCCTGGTTATCAAATATTAAGTTGCCTTCATAATCTGTAACCCTGTCAATAAGGGTTAAATTGAAGCATGTACCACTATTTGCTATTGTTGTGGCATATCTTGCCAATTGAACGGGCGCATATGAATTTCTACCTTGTCCAATGGCACTTCGAACAGCATCGTTGTCAGATACAGTAGGTGAAATCTCTGGTAACTCAACTCCAGAAGTTTGATTTAATCCAAAATATCCAGCGTACTCCGCAAGAATATTAATACCCTGTGCATCATTATATTCACCGTCTTCATCTATAGATAGATAATATCCTAAATTATAAAAGAAAACATTACACGAATGTTGTATAGCTGAGGTAACATCCACAGAACCATGTCCCATAGGATAATACCAACATCTAGGTTTTGATTCAATTGTTGTAAATTCACCATTACAATAGTAATAGCTTCCCTGACTTATCTGTCCTTCTGTCAAACCAGCTACAGATGAAAGGACTTTGTAGGTTGAACCTGGTGCTGTTTTTGTTTGAGTAGCTCTGCTGTAAAGTGGTGTTGTTTTATCGTTGAGCAACATATTATAATATTCAGCATCAACCTCATTAGTTAAATAATTATTATCGTAGCTTGGATAGCTTACCATAGCTAAAACATCACCTGTGTCAATATCAGTAATTACTACAGAACCTGAACAAGGATCTAAAGCAAGCATATCAGGAGTTATGTCGAGATTCTCAAGCTTTTTACGCATGAAATCATAAGCACTCAATACTCCTTGTTTATATTGCTCGTATTCCAAATCTCCATCCTGTTTAAGAATTCCTTGTAAATACAGCAATTCAACCATATCATCTCCCGAAATCTCACCATATTGTATCATAACGTGAATCAACATTTTGTCGAATTCAGTATCCAAATTTAAATAATTTATAATATAATCACATAACAGCTCGTATATTTCGTCAGTGTCATAATAATTACTTTCAGCCTCAAAGTAAGTAACATCTATTGCTTCGATGCTTATAGCATATTTTAAGTAATGCTCTAAGGAAGTAAGACCAGATGTATAATTAATAAATTCCTGATCATCAGGGGATATAAGAGAATTATCAAAAATATCATTTTTAACTAATATCTCGCAAATGTACTCCATATACTCCTGGTATTCTGACGATAAAGCTGAAACTGGTGTGAAATCCTCTGTTAAAATTTTATCAATTTTTTCTAAGGTGTTTTCCTTTTTTGTTGTGAATTCTTCGTATATACTTTTCTCTAAATCAGAAGCATCACTGTCTGTCATGGCAGATAGCGTAAGATAATTATTGTTAAAAAGTCCAAAATAAACATCTGATATTGGAATTTTAGCATTTTCTTCCTCTGCTACCATGTAAGATGGCACCAAATTTGCTAAAAGGATAGCTGTTATTTCTTTTTCTAAGTTATCATAGCAGTATTTTTGTAAGTCAGCATCTATGGTAAGGTATACATCATTACCTGCAACAGCTGGAACTGTTTCTATTGTTTCAATAACCTTTCCTAAATTATCTACATACATGGTTTCGTAACCGTTACTGCCTCTTAAATATTCTTCGCAGTATTGTTCTATACCGGTTTTACCAACCATCTCACTTCCTGTATATTTATGTTCATCATCAAGATTTGCGTTATAGTTAGTCATTTCCTCATCAGATATAGAACCTATATAGCCGATAATATGAGCAAAGTATTCTGCATCATTGTATTTTCTAAGAGATTTTACAGATATATCAATGCCTATAAATTCATCGGCATACTCTGTTATTGCTGCATTACTTTCCTCGCTGATATCATATGCTATAGTTACAGGAACATATTGCTGATATCTGTTAAGCCAAAGCTTATATCTGCAGGAAAGAATCTTTAAAGCCATTTCAGGCTCGTATTCATCACTAATTTCAAACAATTCCTTATCAAGATAACTCACTATATCTGCTGCCGTGGAATTCTTCTTCTCATCAGGAAGACTATCAAAATCTGTTGTTGAATAAACATTTTTAATAAAATTTTTACGCTGGGTTTCTGAAACGGTAAATTGATATTCACCACTTGATGTTAATTCAATAGGAAAATCAACATATAATTCATCTCCGTTTATTTCAAGAATATTTATAACTCTGCTTACAATCTGATTTTTAAGTTCATTTTCCCCCATGCCTAATTCGCTAGCCTTAGTAGAAAGATTTGGGTCATTACTAAAAATAACGGAATAAGAAAGCTCATTGTATGCCAAAACCTTGCCATTTCTATCGAGAATTTTTCCTCGTACAGATTCGATTGTTAATGTTTTTTCAGCAGTGTATATAAAGTTCTCCATATGTTCTTCGCCTTCTATTATCTGAAGAACAAAAAGCCTTCTCACCAAAATAAAAAACAGTACGAAAACAAGCACAGTTATTGGGAATAATCTGTGCTTAATATAATCAAATATAATTTCTTTGATTGAATGTAATATTTCGCGAATCATTATGATTCCTTTCCTTCTGCCTTATTTTTAAGGTGTCTGTTTATAAATACATATAGCTTGTATAATATTATTGTCAAAAATGCCGTGCATAACGTCTCTGGCAAAATAACTCGAACAAGATATTTCGAGAATTCCAAATGGTTTCGTAAAAAGAAAAACAAGAAGTAAATAACAAAGTTAAATACTATTTCATCAACTATTATTACAATTAATGGAAGCAAAACATCTTCTATCATGTAGTTTTTGTGAAAAAATCCATTGATATATCCAATAAACATATAGAGCAACATATATGGTCCAATTAATGTAGAAAAATAGCAGTCAGCTAAAAAACCACAGAAAAAGCCAACTAAAAGTCCCTCTTTTCTACCTCTCATAAGACCAAATGACATAGTTAAAATAAGCATAAGATTAGGTGATATGCTTTCTATGTCATGAAATCCAAATATAGTTGATTGTAGGGAAAAATTAATCAATATAAGTAATCCCAATGTGATTACTCGTCTCATATATAAATCTCCTTCTACTGCTCTTCTATAGACATTTTTTTGTCTGTAATTACAAGAACATCTGTAATGTTACTAAAATCAACTGCCGGTGTGATGTAAGCAGTCATGGTTAGGTTGTTAGGGTCATTCTCTAATTCAATAATGTATCCGATAACTATACCCGAATGGAAACGGTCAGAAATATTTGAAGTGACAACCTTATCACCAATATTTACGCTGGCATCCTTATCTATATTAGATACAACAAGATATCCGTTCTCAAATTGACTGTTACTGCCTTCTACAGTACAAAGTGCATTTGATGGCATTATTTTTGCACTTATATTTGAATTATCATCAATAATAGCTCTAACCTTTGAATAATCGTCATTACATTCAACTATAAGACCGGCAAGACCATCGTCACACATTACATTGGCGCCTACAAAAAGACCGTCATTTGTTCCCTTATCAATATAAAAAACGGAAAACCATGAAGATGTATCCTTTGCAAAAACATGAGCACCTGTTTTATCAAACTCTGGGTATGTTTCATCCAAATCATATAATTCTCTTAGTTCGCTTAATTCAGTTAACTGATTTTGATATACAGTAACCTCTGCCTTAAGCTGTGCTAATTCTTGCTCTAATGCTTCATTTTTCTCTGTTAACTCTTCTATTTCTGCAAGATTTTTAACTTTGGAGTCTGTCCATAACCCTATGTCATTTATACACTCTTGGATAGGTGTTACCACGTTAATTGTGAAATTTTTCAAGAAAGCCACCTTATCTGCTGCAAAATAAGAAATAATCAGAAGAAATACACTGATTATTGTTAATGTTAACAACAAATATTTAGGATTAACGTCTTTTCTTTTATCGAATTTCATTAAATTATTCCTCTTTCCAGCATACTGACATATGTTCCATTGCCTACAATAATATGATCAGACAAATGAATGTCTATTAATCTTCCGGCTTCTTTAATCCTTTTAGTGATGTTTATATCTGCATCACTTGGTTCAGGATTCCCTGAAGGATGATTATGAATAAGAACTATGTATACTGCTTCGTATTTCAATGCTTCTAAAAATACATCTCTAGGGGAAATCAAAGACTGATTAATAGTCCCTTGAGATAGCAAAACTTCTTTGATTAGCATTTGCCTAGTGGAAAACATCATCAGATATGTTCTTTCCTTAGTGAGAAATTTACATTCTTCCATATAGTACTCGGCAATACTTTCTGGCGAGAAAAATGATATATTTTCTTTTGCTCGCATTTTATTGATACGATATGAAATCTCACCAATAGCAAGTATCTGTGTTGCTTTAGTTTGTCCAATTCCTTTGATTGATACTAAATCTTCTCTTCTTAAATGATTTATTCCAAGCAAACCCTTATGCGTAATGTGAGCATTTAAAAGCTTATTTGCCAAATCAATAGAACTTGTGTCCTTTGTGCCACTTCGTAAGATAACGGCTAATAATTCTGCATCTGTCAAAACCTTGATATCCTGATGCAAAGCTTTTTCATAAGGTCTTTCACAATACGCAATGTCTTTTATTAAGTTATTCATCAAAAATCCTTTCACCTCTCCAGGTGAAAATGTTTTAAAGTTTCTTGTATATTATTATACCTATTATAATACCTATAATACTTGCAATGTTAATTGAAATTGTAAGTCCAAAGGTGAACACCATAATCCCAAGGTCTAGTACTACAGGTGAGGAAAGACCAAAGGTCTGTCCATATGCAAGCCATGAAAGCCATCCTACATTACGGCATAAGTAGCCAATAAATCCACCTAATACAATTCCACTAAGTAATATTAAAAGCAAAGTCCATTTGCTCTTATTTGCTGCTCCAGACATATGAAACCTCCTTAATAATTACATATCCTTTCACATGGTTAGTCTACCATACAATAAGGCCTTTTTCTACAATTTTCTGTAGGGACATCATTATACCAAACTTGGCATGTGGATATGTGAGTCCACCCTGAAAATATACTGCATAAGGCTCCTTCATTGGTGCATCTGCACTAAGCTCAATAGATGCTCCTGAGACAAATGCTCCTGCTGCCATAATAACCTGGCTATCATATCCAGGCATATCCCATGGAACTGGTGTGACAAAGCTATCAACAGGGGCTGCTGCCTGAATTCCCTCACAAAATGCCTGAATAAGCTCAGGCTTACCAAATTCAACTGCCTGAATTATATCGTGTCGAGACTCTTTAGAATCAGGAACAGTTTTAAATCCCAGCTTCTCGTATATATTTGCTGCAAAAATTGCACCCTTTAAAGCTGCTGCCGTTACAGTAGGTGCAAGGAATAAACCTTGTGCAATATCTCTTGTTACACCAAGAGATGCACCAACCTCCTTGCCAAGTCCTGGACTTGTAAGTCTATATGCACAATTTTCTATACATTCTTTAGTTCCACAAATATAACCTCCTATAGGAGCAAGTCCACCACCAGGATTTTTTATTAAAGAGCCAACGACCATATCTGCACCAACCTGAGATGGTTCAATAAGCTCAACAAATTCTCCATAACAGTTGTCAACCATACATATTACATCTGGTTTAATATCTTTAATAAATTTAATGACTTCACCTATTTTTTCTACAGATAAAGTTGGTCTTACATCATAGCCTTTAGAACGCTGTATTTCAATTAACTTTGTATTCTCGTTAATACTTTTTTTAATGTTTTCAAAATCAAAATCACCGTTTGGCAACAAATCAACCTGTTTATATGTGATTCCAAATTCAGCAAGAGAACCTTTTGACGGTCTTACACCTATAACACCTTCCAATGTATCGTAAACCTTGCCTACAGGTGAAAGAATCTCATCTCCTGGTCTAAGATTTGCTGATAATGCAATAGCTAAGGCGTGTGTACCACATGTGATTTGCTGTCTTACTAAGGCATCTTCAGTACCAAATACATTAGCATATATCTCTTCAACTGCCTCACGTCCAGCATCATTGTAGCCGTATCCTGTTGTTCCACCTAAATGTTCCTCTGCGAATCTTGCCTCCTGCATTGCCTTAATGACCTTAATTTGATTTTGCTCAGCAATTTTGTCTATTTCTTCAAATCTGTCCTTTAGGTTTGCTTCAACTTCAGAACAAAAATTATATACTTTTTCGTCAATTCCTAGCTGTAAATAATACTCTTTTAATTTATCAGTACTCATATTTTTCTCCTGGGATATATATTAATATATTTGTTTTTCTTTTAGTATGTTTAATATGAATTCTAATTGTTCATCATCATTTTTATAGATGTCTTTATCTATCCATATTACATCTTTCTCTCTCTTGAACCATGTTAACTGTCTTTTTGCAAAATGTCTTGTGTCGCGTTTAAGTATATATTCAGCTTCTTCAAGACTTATTTCTCCATTGATATATGGGACTATTTCTTTATATCCAATTCCCTGCATAGATGTCATGTCAGAGGTTAAATTATATTTATCAAGTAGCTCCTTAACTTCTTCAACAAGACCATTTTTTAGCATAATATCAACACGGGTATTAATTCTTTCATATAATAAATCTCTATTGCAGTTAAGTACAAAATAAGCAAAATTATATGGCGAGCTTTTTGCTCTTTCTTCCTGGTTATGCTCAGATATTGGTCTATTATTCTGATGATAATATTCAATGGCGCGTATAACTCTTTTTACATTATTCTCATGAATATCTAGAGCTGATTGAGGATCAATACTTTTTAGCATTTCCCACATAAAATGTGCTCCCTTTTCTTTGTAGAGTTCCTCAAGCTCATTTCTATATCCATCATCCTCGGTTTCTTTAAAGTCTACATCATACAATAAGGCCTGAATATAAAAGCCAGTTCCACCTGCCAAAATAGGAATTTTACCTCTGGAATAAATATCCTCCAGAGCATTCTTTGCCATTTTCTTGAAGGTAGCCACGTCAAAATTATCTGTAGGTTCCAAAACATCTATTAAATGATGCTTTACACCGTCCATTTCCTCGGAAGTTACCTTTGCTGAACCTATATCAAAGTGTTTATATACCTGAATGGAATCTGCGGATATAATTTCGCCATCAATTGTTTTGGCAAGCTTTATGGATAAATCTGTTTTTCCTACCGCTGTAGGTCCGGTAAGTACTATTAATTTTTTATTATTAATGTTATCCATAATTACATCCCTTTTTAATTTATACTATTCTTTTAAATTTTTTCTCTAATTCAGCCTCGCTCATGGATATAATAGTTGGCCTTCCATGAGGACATGTATATGGATTATCAAGCTTAAGCAACTGATCAATTAAAGCATCTGCTTCTTCAAGACTTATTCGTGTATTACCCTTGATAGCGGCCTTGCATGCCATTGTAGATAACTTCTTAACAAATAAATCATTGGAAACATAACCTGCATTATTGATAAGGGAGCCAACAAATTCCATAAATATTTGTCTTTCCTGCATACCATATAGATTACTTGGCACAGAATTTATCTTAAATTCGTTTCCACCGAATTCCTCTATATCGAATCCAACTTTCATAAACAAATCATAATACTCAAGTATGGCCTGTCTTTCTGCATAAGAAACTGTAACAACCAACGGTGGCATAAGTTGCTGTGAAAGGATTTCCTTGCCATTTAAATTATTAAGTAATTCCTCGTATTTAACTTTTTCGTGAGCAGCGTGTTGATCCATTATGTATAGGTTGTTTTCGTATTGTATAAGCCAAAATGTACCGAAAACCTGACCTATAACTCGGTGTTTTTTTCTTGCTTTGTCTGTAAGAAAATCATCATCAAACAAAGAAGTTTGTTTTCCAGTTACTATCTCAGGGTTATCTTTAATTTCCTGAGCAGTCTTTTCGGCTTTAACATATGCCTTTATTGCTGGATTAGTTGCTGGTTTTTCTGTAATGGTCTTATATGCTGTTATTTTCTCATCATTATTCTTTATAGGCTCTGGTGTTTTTTGTGTAGTTTCTACGCTTTCTTTCTCGGTATTTTTACTACTTGTGTATACAGCACCTTCGTCCTTAATAAGATTTGATATATCAATTCCTTCCTCAGAAGATTTCTTTAGACTTTCAAGAATATTATATGTTGGACTATATTTTCCAGCATTAATATTAATCTGAGGTTTAACCTTTGATTCCTTGCTTATTGCAGCAGTTTCTTTGGCGATTTGTTTTATAGCCTTATCTGGATTAAGGTTTTCTTCTGATGACTTAGGAATTATCTCTTTATGTGTTAAAGCATCTCTAACAGCTCTTGTTATAGCTTCAAAGAGACCTTTTTCGTTATAATATTTAAATTCCATCTTCGTCGGATGAACATTAACATCACACTTATCAGCAGGAAGCTCAATGTACATAACTGTGAATGGGAATTTATGTTGCATAACAAAGGTTCTGTAACCCTCTTCAATAGCTCTGTTTACAACATTACTCTTAATATATCTTTTATTAATAAAATAGTTCTCAAGACCTCTGTTTCCTCTTGATATAAAAGGTTTTCCTATAAAACCAGATATTCTTATATCTTCTGCTTCGTAGTCAATTGGGATTAAGTTTGCAGTTATATCTCTTCCAAAAAGCTGATATATTGCATCCTTAGTACTACCATTACCAGATGTATCAATTTTAGTTTGATTGTTAATTATAAGCTTCAGGGATATATCAGGACGGGATAAAGCAAGTTTTAATACCAAATCCTGGATATATGAGCCTTCTGTCATAGGTGTTTTTAAAAACTTCTTTCTTGCGGGTGTATTATAAAATAAATTTCGTACCACTATAGTCGTTCCGTCAGGTACACCAACCTCTTTAAATTCTATTTCTGTTCCACCATGAATGACGTATTTAATTCCTGTAAGCTCATCCTTTGTTTTTGTAATCATTTCAGTCTGTGAAACAGCTGCAATTGTAGATAAAGCCTCTCCTCTGAATCCAAGAGATGCTACTTTTTCTAAGTCATCTGCAGAATCGATTTTACTGGTTGCATGGCGAAGATAAGCGGTTTTAACCTGGTCCTTAGGTATACCACAGCCGTTATCAGTAACTCTGATAAAATCTATACCGCCCTCTTTTATTTCCACTGTAACAGAGGTTGCGCCTGCATCTATGGAGTTTTCCAATAATTCCTTTACTACAGATGAAGGTCTTTCAATCACTTCCCCTGCAGCAATTTTATCTATTGTAGCTTTATCTAATAATTTAATCATAATTTAACCCTTTAATCTTTCTTTAAGCTCCTGTAAATACAGCATAGCCTTAAGCGGTGTCATATTATCTAAATCCATGGTTTTAAGCTCATTTGCAATTGTCATCTCTATTGGTGAAGAGAAAAATGACATTTGATCATAGCTATCTGATGTCTTTTTTGTATTTTCCTTAACATCTATTGATTTTGCTTTTGTGGCAATATCAGAATCAATTAACTGATTGCATATTTCATCTGCACGCTTAAGTACTGATTCAGGTACACCTGCAAGACGGGCAACTTGAATACCGTAGCTTCTGTCAGCTCCACCTTTAATGATTTTACGAAGGAAAACTATATTATCCCCCTCTTCTTTTATGGCAATGCAATAGTTATTTACAGAAGATAGCTTACCTTCCAATTCGGTGAGCTCATGATAATGAGTTGCAAACAAAGTTTTTGCACCTATTATCTCCTTATCAGCTATATATTCAACAACAGCCCACGCAATACTGAGACCATCAAATGTGGATGTTCCACGTCCAATCTCATCAAGTATAAGCAAACTGTTAGAAGTGGCATTTCTAAGGATATTTGCTACTTCATTCATCTCAATCATAAATGTGGATTGTCCTGATGCAAGGTCGTCAGATGCACCAACTCTTGTAAATATACGGTCACACAGACCTATATTAGCAAAGGCAGCAGGTACAAATGAACCTATCTGAGCTAAAAGTACAATCAAAGCAGTTTGTCTCATATATGTAGATTTACCTGCCATATTAGGACCAGTAATAATTGAAATTCTGCTTTCTATATTATTTAAATATGTATCATTTGACACAAAGCTGTCGTTACCTAAAACCTTTTCAACAACAGGATGTCTGCCATCCTTAATATCAATAACACCCTCTTCGTTGATATTAGGGCGTACATAGTTGTTTTTTTCAGCCACATATGAAAGGGATGCCAAAGCGTCAATTTCAGCAACATAATGCGCTGTCTTTTGTACTCTTGTAAGTGCTTCCCCAAGCTGGTCTCTTAAAGCAACATATGTTTCGTATTCAAGTGCATAAAGCTTATCTTCTGCTCCAAGTATTGTGTTGGATAATTCATCAAGCTTGTCTGTTGTATACCTTTCCGCATTGGCAAGAGTCTGTTTTCTGATAAAGTAATCTGGTACCATATTTTTGAAGGAATTAGTAACCTCAAAATAATAACCAAACACCTTGTTGTATTTTATTTTTAGGTTTTTAATACCTGTAGCTTCCTTTTCTGCTGACTCTAAGTCTGCAAGCCAGTTTTTGCATTCGCTTTTGGCAAGCTTAAGGTCATCTATCTGTTTTAAATAACCTGGTTTAAATATTCCACCTTCCTTTATTGCAATAGGTGGTTCTTCATCAATAGAAGCCTCAAGTAATTCAAATAAATCCTCTAATATATCAAAATCATTGTAAATATCCTTGAAACGCTTAGCTTCAAGCTCTGTTAGTAAATTTTTTATGTATGGTAAATATTTGATGGAATTCTTAAAGGCAAGCAAATCTCTTGGATTAGCTGTTTTAAGTGATATTCGAGTCATAAGTCTTTCTAAATCATATATTGAACTCAAATATTCCCTAAGCTCTTCCCTTGTGATTATTGATTCACAAAGAGATTGAACCGAATCCAATCTACCCTCTATCTGACATTTGTTAAGTAGAGGTTGTTCTACATATTCTCTAAGTTTTCTTGCGCCCATTGCAGTCTTGGTTTTATCCAAAACCCAAAGCAAAGAACCCTTTTTTTGCTTATCACGCAAGGTTTCTGTCAATTCTAGATTTCTTCTTGTTGAAGAATCAATAATCATATAAGAATCTACGCTGTAAATTTCAATGTGATTTATATGCTTTAAAGAGTTCATCTGTGTATCATAAAGATACTGTAACATTGCTCCTGAAGATACAATGGATTCAGGGAAATCTCTCAATCCAAGTCCCTCAAGGCTAGATATGTTAAAATGTCTCTTTAAGGTCTGCTCACAGGTGTCATAATTAAAATAGTGTGTTGGAGCCTCAGATGTACTTATTTTAAGCTTATCTACAGTTAAACTAATATCAATACCTGAAGACATAAATGTATCCTGGTATATGATTTCAGCCGGCTGATATTTATTTATTTCATCAATAACCTTATCTGCTGAGGACATATGGCTTGTTTTAAATACACCTGTAGTAATATCTGCTACAGAAACACCATATGAAAAATTGTAGTATGAAATACTCATAAGGTAATTGTTTTTTGCCTCATCAAGCATTTCTGCTGACATATTTGTTCCTGGTGTTACAATTCTAACCACCTCGCGCTTAACTAAACCTTTAGCCAGCTTAGGATCCTCAACCTGTTCACCAATAGCAACCTTGTAACCTTTCTCGATGAGTCGATTTATATACAAATCCGCTGCATGATAAGGAACACCACACATAGGTGCACGTTCTTCAAGACCACATTCTTTTCCTGTAAGTGTAATTTCAAGTTCTTTAGAGGCAGTTATTGCGTCCTCAAAGAACATTTCGTAGAAATCACCTAATCTATAAAACAAAATACAGTCTTTATATTTTTCTTTTGTTGCAACATATTGCTCCATCATCGGAGAAAGTTTAGCCACAATATCACCTCAATTTATACTAATCCAGCAGCCCACTCTAAAGCTGCATCAATATTTTCTCTAAAGTTTTGTTTTCCTACCTTGTCAACAAATCCTGCCTTCTCCATCATCTTCATAGGCTGCTCATTTACATGTGAAAATACAAGAGTTACATCATTTTCTATACATTTTGCATGAACCTTTTCAAGAGAATGAAGTGCTGTAATATCCATGGCTGGTACACTTCTCATACGAAGTATTACAACCTTAATGTCTTTGCTTACCGAAATAGACATAAAGTTATCTGCAGCACCAAAGAACATAGGTCCATCAATTTCATATACTAAAGTATGCTCTGGAACCTCTTTCAAGCCTATGTACATAGGGTCGTTTTCTCTATTGTCATCATAACCCTGTACATATGTCCAGTTTCTGACTGATGAGACATCTGACATTCTCTTAATGAAAAGTAACGATGCGAGTACAATTCCAACCTCAATTGCTACAACAAGGTCGAATATAACTGTAAGAAGGAAAGTAACTATAAGTACTGTAACATCACTTTTTGGTGCATGTTTACAGAGACTTCCAAATTCCTTCCAATCACCCATATTATAAGCAACAACAATAAGAATTGCTGCAAGTGTTGTCATAGGTATCATAGCTGCGTATGGCATAAACACCTTTAAAATCAGAAGTAAAACTAAGGCATGAACCATACCTGCTATAGGTGTACGTCCGCCATTTTTTACATTGGCAGCAGTTCTTGCGATAGCTCCTGTTGCCGGAATACCACCAAATAAACCTGATGCTATGTTACCAACACCCTGTCCTATAAGTTCCATATTTGAACGATGACGGCTGTTAATCATACCATCTGATACAACACAAGATAAAAGGGATTCAATTCCCGCTAAAATTGCAATAGTAAATGCACTTGGAAGCAACTCCTTAACCATATTAAATGAAATGCCTGATGGCAATGAAGGTGCTGGAATATTTGAAGAAAGCTCTCCATATACACTTCCTATAGTTGCTGCTTCAAGTGGAGTAAATTTAACTATTAATGTTGCTGCTATTATTGCTATAAGAGAGCCTGGAACAACCTTTGAAATCTTTGGCATTATAATTAAAATTACTAAGGAAATAATACCCACAATAAGGGTATCTCTATCAACAGTAGTTATATGCTCGCCGTACGCTTTGATTTTCTCTATAAATTCTGAAGGAACAGCTCCCATATTAAGACCAAGGAAATCTTTGATTTGTCCTGCAAAAATACCAATAGCAATACCGGCTGTAAAGCCTGTTGTAATTGTATAAGGAATAAACTTAATAAGACTTCCGAAACGTAAAAATCCCATCAAAATAAGTATAATACCTGCCATAAGTGTGGCAACTGTAAGTCCTGCCATGCCATGTTCTACAACAATGCCGTACACAATAACAACAAAGGCTGCTGTAGGTCCACCTATTTGAACACGGCTTCCTCCTAAAAATGATATAAAGAAGCCAGCAAATATAGCTGTATATAGACCTTGTTCAGGTCCTACACCAGATGCTATAGCAAGAGCTATAGAAAGCGGTAATGCAATAATTGCAACGATAATACCTGCAATAATATCTTTAAACAATTGTTTCTTATCGTATGTTTTCATAACAGAAAACAACTTTGGTTTGAGCTTATTCATATTTAACTTGTCCTTTCACCTAAGAAATAAAACCCCTTACATTCCTTTAAGTTTACTGCTATCGTCTCCCCAATAAGTGATGAATCTCCAGGAAAATGAACCGTAATACTTTCCTTGGTTCTTCCTGTAACTAGATTATTATCCTGATGATTCAATTCTTCTACGAGAACATCCTTTATTTGACCTTCGTACCTTTTTATTCTGCTATTTGAAATTGCATTTACCCTTGTCAATAATCTCTGGAATCTATCCTTGACTACATCCTCGGGAACTTGATTTTCCATAACAGCGGCCGGTGTGCCAGTTCTCTTTGAATATATAAATGTAAATGCCTGATCGTATTTAACCTTTTCTACCACATCAAGTGTGTCAAGAAAATCCTCTTCTGTCTCCCCCGGAAATCCTACTATTATATCTGTGGTAAGGGAAATATCAGGTATTGCATTCCTAATTTTATCAACTAAAGAAAGATACTGCTCCTTGGTGTATCTTCTGTTCATTTTAGCTAAAATATCAGTTGAACCAGATTGGAAAGGCAAATGAAGGTGGTTACATATCTTTGGCTCTTCTGCCATGACCTTAATAAGTTCATCAGATAAATCCTTGGGATGGCTAGTCATAAAACGAACTCTTTCAAGGCCGTCAACCTTGCAAACTTCTCTAAGTAAATCAGGAAAACTCATAAGCTTTTCTTCCTGCAAGTCCATTTTGCCATCTGTATAATCATATATCTTTCCATATGAGTTAACATTCTGTCCCAAAAGCATTACTTCTTTAACTCCTTGGGAAACAAGAAGATTAATTTCTTTTAATATCTCCTCTGGTCTTCTGCTTTTCTCTCTTCCTCGCACATAAGGAACTATACAATAACTGCAGAAGTTGTTACAGCCATACATAATGTTGACCCCTGATTTGAATTTGTATTTTCTCTTCTGAGGAAGCTCTTCCACTGTCTTTTCGCTCTTATCAAGAACCTCGATAATTTGACTATTTTGGTTGAAATAAATATTTATAAGCTCAGCAAGTTTATAAATATTGTGTGTTCCAAAAACAATATCAACAAATTTATATTTTGATTTTATTGTTTCAACAACATGCTTCTCCTGCATCATACAGCCACAAAGACAAATAATCATATCCGGATTTTTCTTTTTAAGGTTCTTAAGATGTCCTAAATGTCCGTAAAGCTTTTTGTTGGCGTTTTCTCTAACGGTACATGTGTTATATACAACAAAATCTGCATTTTCGTCATCAATTTCTACATACCCAAGCTCATCAAGTATACCTTTTAGTTTCTCTGAATCATGAGCATTCATTTGACAACCGAAGGTTGTTACACAATATGTTAGCGGACGATTCTTCTTTGCCTTTAAATCCAAAACAAGCTCTTTACACTTGTTCATGAAATAGTATTGTCTATCCGGCTCCATTACTGGAATCGTATTACTATCCATATTCTCTTCCTTTCTTTAATAAATCTCTAACCAAAATATTATAAGACAGTTACTCTTTTTTTTCAACATTTTGTACTTAAATCAATTATTAAAATTTGTTTAAATAAATAGAAAAAGCCATACCAGGGACAATCGGGTATCACCTGATATGGCTATAGGTTTGAGGCACTTGCTAGTGTGCCTCGGCGTAGTATGGAATGATTAATGAACCACCATCGATAATTTTATCTCCGGTAAGGTTATTGATACTTTTAACTTCATCGATGTAATCCTCGATGCTGTCGTACTCAGATGTCATGTATTCGTTTGCAATACTCCAAAGTGTATCTTCTGCTTCTATCTCGATACACTGGAAATACTTCTTAGTGTTAGACTTTGCACGAGAATCGGCAGTTCCTATTACAATAGCTCCTCCTATTATAAGCACACAGAGTCCTATCATTAATGCCTTAAAATGATTATGTATAAAGTAAATAAATGAATTATATGTCATATTAAAATCTCCTTTCAGAACAAATGTTTGTTTCGGTAAATATAATATACCGTACATTTGTTCGTTTGTCAATAACTTTTTGAAACAAATGTTCGATTTTTGTTTTGGTCCACGTTTTCCTTAACTTGTTATTATATTAACCTATATAAAGTCCAATAAACACACCTTATACCAATCAAATTATGCCCTAAAAGTTATTTTTTTCACCTTAAAAGTTAACTAAAAATACCACTGTATAATTCTAATTAAAAACTTACTTAAAATTATACAGTGGCTGTATTTACAAAATACTATATCGCTGTTATCCAGACAACTATCTGCGTTTATCTTTTAAAACAACTATTTCATTTCCCGCTTTAACGTAGGCAACACTTGATGCTGCATATACCTCTTCAGCATTTTTTATTTTTGTAATTATTTGTGGTTCAAAGAAATGAGTTATACACTTACAGTTTACATGTTCAACTCGTGCAAAATCATAGCCTAAACAATACACCTTTCCCTCTTCATCCAAAGTAACACAAAATAGGCTTGATTGAGAATAACATTTAAACAAAGTATCTCCGTATGTAATATCAAATCTATGTTCTTCTCTCACATCATAACCATATGAATTCCAATATTCTATTTTGTCATCCCACATAATTATTTTGCTATATCCTGTATTTATATCCGTAACATCAGATAATTCTTCAAGCTTTACAAATTCCTTTTGATAATTATATATTACATCCTCTCCATCGGACTCACTACTTACACAACCGGCCTCATATACATAACCTGTTTCAGTCAGTACCATTGTGGTTTCACTTGCAAATTGTATTTTTTTTGCATCTTTAATGTTTTCTATTTTTGTAGGAATTTCTATGTTCTCAGGTCCATCAATGCCTAAACAATATCCTTTGTTTGAACCCCATACATACAATTCTCCATTTTCTGTAATTGCACCACAACATACTGTGTTATCATTTGAATTATGTGCACAAGAAAAATATTTTACATTTGTTAATATTATATCTGATATTGGTGTTTCAGTATAAAGCTTATAATTTAACTCATATAAATTACCTTCTTTGTCAACTAGATATATGCTGTCCTCAAGTGGATATGCAAGGGAAATATCAAAAGGAGTATCAATGTATCTGCTTCTACCAGTCTCATCATACATAGTAAGCTTTCCATCTATAATCACAGCAAGCTTATTTGTATATTGTGACGAGAATATTCCATCAGGTTCTTTTGCCAGCTCTATTTTTTTATACTTGCTACGGCAGAAAAACAAAAGACCTGATATAATCAAAACAAATATAATGCATATTATTAATTTAATTTTACTTCTCATATTTATTCTCCATTTTTTAATGTGTTCTAATTTATTTTATGTTTTTCTTTATCGCAAACAATATTTCCATATCCATCAATCCAATATGTAACCTGTTGCTCTGCCTTTCTCTCCCAACCATTAACCTCGCGTGACCATGCATCAAACTCGTCAGATGTATGAGAATACTCATATGATATCACATAATCATATTCATAAAAAGTACAATATACACCATAATAAACTGACACGCCATCCCATGCAGTTATTTTATTTATTTTATTATTTGATTTTAAAAAAGCAATAGCCATATTGTAACCAAAATCCTCTCGTTCAAAAGTAAAATCTAAATTACCATTATTGCAACTAGATAAATTCAGATATTGTATACTTTTCGGTTCTAGATTGTCAACTGAAATATCTCGTTTTTTATTGAATTTATTATTCAAATGTTCATCGTTATACGTATTATCATCAGCATATAACCAACCGTTCTCTGCTATTGCAATTGAGCATGGATTCCCATGATATATCAAATGTACTTCATCAATAATATATTCCTTTTTTCCGTTTGAATTTAATCCCATTTTATTCCATGATGTAACAAAATCACTTATACTATTAGTGGTAATATGTTGAACATTTTTATCATAAACATACTTTAATTCTAAATATCTTGTATCAGCTTCATGTTGCATAAAGTCTTCTGCTGTGCTACTAGTAAAAATGTAACTTTTTGATTTGTTATATGATTTAGGTGTTGCATCTTCATAATCTAATGCACCATCACCATCTGTATCAGGATTATTGGGGTCTGAATACATTATAAACATATAACCACGAACTTCTGCACCTAGTTCTCCATCTTCATTCATACCTATTTTTGTATATAAAATCGGATTTGTATCTATCTCTTCTCCATCCAGTAGACCATCATCATCAGAGTCATCATCATTAGGATCTGTATAAATAACTGTTCCATCTATAAGTCTTATGCCTATAGTCTCAACCTCATCGTACAGACCATCCTCGTCATCATCTGTTACTTCAAAAGTTCTTTGAACATATATTTTATAATATATAGATGATAAATCTTCAGGCTCATAAGCATTAAAGTAACATCCACCTGTAGCTAATGCCATTGCTTTAAGTTTATCATCTGCCAGACCGCCACCGACCTTAATAGTATATAATTTTACACCTTTTTCAACATATAAATTTAGAATTTCTTCAGAGCACATTCCATTTCCGTCGGATATAAAAACTACTCTATTACATGCATTAGGGTCATTAAGCATTTCATCTGTAAACTTATCAATAGATTTTTGCATAGATGCATCAAAATTTGTTTCCCCAGAACTAATAATCTCCTGCATATATAATTTAAGTTCTTGTTTGTCATTTGTAAAATCTGATTCAAAAAATACATCCTCATTAAAAAATACTGTAGCCGAATTATCATCAGCAGTCATCATGTCTATATAATTACATGCTCCATTTATTCTACCACAAGTTTTTCTATATTTTGCTTCATCAGCCGAATTAACATCTTTATTAGTAAATATTGGGTCATTTTCGTTCATGCTATCTGAACAATCAATACAAAGCACTGTATTTATATGGTTTGTTCCATCTGCCCCATCGTAGTCAAGTACTGATGACCATGCTTTATACCATTTTTCTTTATCCACAAGCATATATTTACTAAAATGTGTTGTTTCTGTACTTACAATACCAGTTTCTTCATCATGTATGGTTTCAAGTTCTACAAATTGCATTCCTATTTCATCGTACCATAAAAACATGAGATTTTCAAAAGGTATATCTCCTAAACTATCTTTATCTACTTTAAATGACAAAGTCGCAATATCAAATTTTGCTGTGGTTTCTATTTCAAACGGTTCTCCATATAAACCGACAACTCTTGAGCTGTGGTAATCCTTATTCATTACACTTTCAATTACTGTTTTGCTTTGTACACAATCCTTACTTGATGTAGATATTGATATTTCATCTATCGAACAAGTCTCATTTTCTACTTTATATGTATAATTTTGCTCATAAGTTTCCCTACCATCAGATATACCATCACCATCTGTATCTTTAACACGTGGGTCAGTTCCTAATATAATTTCATCACCGTCATTTAATCCATCATTATCTGTATCAGCTACTCTTACCTTTGTATGGTATAAATTCACCTCTTTACCATCCCATAATCCATCATCATCTGTATCAGGATTCCATGAATCAGCATTATTATTAGCTTCCTGCTTTGTTGTTAATCCATCTTTATCATAATCTTCCTGTCCATCTAATATTCCATTATTATCAGTATCTATTAAAGATGGATTTGTAAATGAAATATATATCTCATAAAAATCATTAAGTCCGTCCGCGTCTGTATCTTCAATATTTATATCACTTCCATAATAAAACTCATAGCTATCTTCAACTCCATCTGAGTCGGAGTTTTCCATTGCTATATTATAATTGCCACTTACATTTAGCCATGGTGATTCTACATATGTTTCTTCATCGTAATAACCATTCACATAAAAATTTATATAGGGTTTATACTCATTTAACGAAAAAATATAGCTGTCGTCTTCTGTTGTATCGTATAAGGTATATTCTATTCCATCATACGAAACGTATATATCATATTTTATACATTCCATATTCGAAAACATATGAAGCTCAAGTTCTTTTTTTTCCTCATTAATTCCTCCTAAAAGACCAACAAATACATCATCTAAATCAATCTCATCTTTTTCATCATCTTCTCTGTCTTCATCTATGTTGTCACCTGATGTATCTTCTCCTCCTTCGTCTGTGCCTTCTCCTGATGCATCTCCATCTTCGCCTGTATCTTCTCCTGATGTACCTCCTCCTTCGCTTGTATTATATTCTGACATAACAATATCACTTATTTCTGCATCAGATGTTCCAGGTTCCACAAGGAAACCAAATGTAACACTTGCCCCGGGAGCAATATTCTGATTATAAAGCTGGCATCCAATAAGGTACTGGCCGTTATCATCAGATATAATCATACCATCCCATATCTGGGTTATTAGGTTATCACCATAGTTAAACTTAATTCTCCAGTCCTCAAGGGCAGTATCCTTGTTGTTGGTAATGGTAAGCTGTGCCTTATAGCCAAAGCCCCAGTCCTCTGTAATCTCATATGCCACAGAGTAATCTCCATCTGCAAGCTCAACTTCATTACCAAGAAGTGTGTAATAAGCAGGGTACTCTGTAAATGCTTCATAGCAGGTAATACCAAAGGACACACTGCCACCCACGGCAATATCCTGATTCCAGCCATCATTCTTTATTACAAAATAATCCTCATGGACTTCTGCAATAGTTGCATTCCATATGTTTGATATGTTCTGCCCAAGTGGGAATGCCATAGTCCAATTTTCTATAACACTGTCACCTGTATTAGCAATTGTAATTGTTGCATTATAACCACTATCCCAGTAGCTATCAAGTGTAAATGTTACCTGATAATTCTCTCCCACATAAGCATTGTTATCAAAAGTTACATCCTGTGCTACAACATCTTCTGCTGATGATTCTGTTGTAACGTCTCCGTCAATACCCGCATCTGTGTCCGTCGCAATTACTTCCTCCGCCTGCACACTTCTTCCCTCCAATGAGTTTCCTGTGCCAAGCACTAGAAACATCATTACCAAGGACATAAAAAATGCCATTATTTTCTTTTGTTTCTTCATTCTTTTTTTCTCCTTTACTTTATATAGTATGTAGGGTTCATACTTTGGTCTTTCAAGAGAGATTTCCTGAGCACAAAATACTCCTACACATATATAACAACTATAAAGAATAAAATTGGACAACTTTTTGAAAAAAATTTCATAATCTTGATTAAATATCATTAAATTGATATTATGTGGAATATATTTAGATTAGTTTGGAGATTCATATGAAACTACAAAAATTATTAAGCTACACCAGACAAGCCATAGAAAAATATAATATGATCCAGGATGGTGACAAGATTGCCATAGGTATGTCCGGTGGCAAGGATAGTCTTGCTCTCCTATATGCCATGGCAAAACTAAGAGACTTCTACCCTAAAAGCTTTGATATAATTGCAATTACCATCGATGTGGGGTTACCTGATTTTGACACTTCGTCCATGATGGCCTTGTGTGATGAACTTGGGGTTGAGTATTATGTAGAAAAAACAGATATTTATGAAATCGTCTTTGAAGCACGCAAGGAAAAGAATCCTTGCTCTTTATGTACAAAGCTTAGAAAAGGAGCTCTGTGCGATAAAATAAAAAGCTTAGGATGTAATAAGCTTGCCTACGGTCATCACAAGGATGATGTAATAGAAACATTTCTTATGTCTCTTATATATGAGGGAAGAATTAATACATTTGCTCCTGTTACATACCTTGACAGTACAGGTATAACACTTATAAGACCTCTTCTTTTTTGTAACGAAGGTGAAATCAGAGCGTTCACCACTAAAAATCAGCTGCCTATATCAAAAGTCAAATGTCCTGCTGACGGATATACTAAGAGAGAATATGCAAAACAACATATTAAACTTCTTGAAAAAGAAAATAAAGGCTGCAAAAACAGAATTTTTACAGCCATTACTAATTCTCAGATTCCAGGATGGAATATAACTGAAGATATTTAATTGTTTCTTTCTTTTAAGTCTAATTGAAGGCCTGTAAGATAATGTACAGGAGCACCAGATTGGGATTTAATAAAGTAATCCGGGTTCAGCTCTTCGTACTTGAAATTCTTTGCATGGCCTTCTTTTATTCTGTCAATGTACTTCATTAATTCAGAAAATCTCATATAATAGAATTCGTTTCTCCCTGTAAACATTATTATGAGAAAGCTTATCCCCTGCTGTTTTTCAAAATCCCTCATAAAGTTAATCTGATGCTCATGAATATTTCTCAAAGAAAATGTATCTACTGCACACTCCTTAGCATCGAAGCACACAGGAATCCCCTGTACCACACCTATGTAATCAACTGTAGAGTCTTTCTCAAAATAAGCAAGAGAAATATTACCGTTATCCTTGTCGATTTTAACTGGTGTTATTGGGGTTGGAATCTTTTGAACAAGCCCCAAGCCCTTTTGTCTATATAATTCATTTGAATGATTAATAAGCTCTTCTAATGTGGAACCTCTTAATCCTCTGGAATTCCATGTTGCCATATTATTCTTCCTTATCTATCAGACTGTAATTTAGATGTTCACCCTGACATATCTTAACAAATTGTTCTGTCAATGGAGCAACAACCTTTAAATCATCGAGACAAAATACTCCTGAATGTAACAAATGATGTCTTAGCTTGTATTTATCTCTAAATATACGATTAACTGTCACATCACCATATTTATTATCTCCTATAACAGGATGCCCCATGGAAGCAAGATGTGCTCTAATCTGGTGAGTTTTACCTGTAATAAGCTTTACCTTAAGCAGTGTATATGATTTGCTTGCAGATATAGGAATAAATTCCGTTTCGATTGGTAGATACTGTGATTTCTCATCCTTGTTAAGTTTGTCGTACGTCCCATGGTTTATTACATCAGATTTATTATTTTGGCTATCCTTCTTAATAAAGGCTTTTACCTTTAACTCAGATTTAAATTGTCCTTTTACTACCGTATAGTAAAATTTATCTGCATTTCTGTTTTTTAGGCACAACGACAAATATTGGCTACCTTTAAGACTTATTCCTGCAAGTATTATACCTGATGTATTTCTATCAAGTCTATTGCAGACAGAGGGTTTAAATGTATCCATTGTTTCAGAAGATACAATATTTTTAGATAAACAATAATCAATTATAGCTTCGTTAATTGAATAGTCATCACTGGTTGCCTTCTGGGATAATACACCTGCCGGCTTATTTACAACAAGAATATCATCATTAATATAAAGGACATCCACCTTGATGTCGGGTGCTTTCTCACGAGAAATATTAGTTTTATTTGATTTAAACTTATCAATTGTATCATCGGCCAAAAAAAGCTTAACACTATCCCCCAATGCCAATATTTCGTCACCCTTTGCCTTTTTGCCATTTAATACTATATTCTTTTTACGTAGCATTTTGTATACAAAGGATGAGGGTGCTTCATTTAAATATTTTTGTAAATATTTATTTAATCGCTGTCCTGCATCATTTGCAGATATCTTTAATTCCTGCATATTATACCCCTGTATCAAGAATTCTTTCTGTCATATGTTTGTCAACAATTCTTGTGTTGTCATTTGGAGCACTTATTGAATTAACTTTCTTTAGGTAAGCATCTATATCTCCAAATACATGAATTTTGTACTCGTATTTGTCATCTGTAACACATGCACTAATCCACTTTTCATAATCATCTCTATTTTTGTTGATGTTCTTGTCTAAAACTAGGGCACATACTATGCCATTTTTCACACATAGAGAGTGATAAAATTCAACTCCTTCATATTGTGAAATTGTAACATCATACAAAATCTTGCTATTTGATGTTTTTGTGTTTTCTTCAATATACTCGTATTGTTCTTTGTTAAGTGGGTTAAATTTCGCGCATATAATATATGCAATTAAAAATTTAGCAAATGGCATTGAGAGTAATATTGCAAATACTATAGCTACCTTGTTTGTTGAACCATACATAATAATTACTGTTATGACTATAAAAGAAATCATAGCAGCAAGAATTAGTGAAATAACTAATTTTCCTTTTTTGTAAGCGTTAATATAACCGTAATCGCCTTTTTCGTATTTATTCATATGTCTCTTCCTTAGATGTAATTAATCAATAAATTTTGTAATAAAGTTTCTTGGTACAATTTTGCAAATAAATCTAAATAACTTCATAGTAAAGCCGTGTACCGATATATGATATGAATGATATGCATCTAAAAGTGCCGTCTCAACAACCTTTGAGGCTTTACTGCGCAACATTTTTTTATATAATTTTACGTTATGATGTTTCTCAGCAATATCAAAAAACTCTGTGTCTACAGGTCCTGGACATACTGCAGTTACACAGATATTTCTACTCATAAGTTCTCTGTTTAAAGCCGTAGAAAGACTTAAAACATATGACTTAGTTGCCGCATATACAGCAAATGATGGTTGAGGTGCAAAGGCAGCTGAGGATGCAACATTAATAATATTGGCACGTTTTTCGTTCATATATGGTAAGGAAACAGCAATCATTTTTGTGAGAGCTGTCATATTTACATCACACATACCAACAATATCAGCTTCCTCTAACTCTTCAAATCTTCCAATAACACCAAAGCCTGCCGAATTAACTAAAACTCTTATACTAGGATTATATTCCTTAAGCATGCTTCTATAATTTTCTATATCATTTGAGTCAGAAACGTCGCAAACAATAGGTTTTATTTTAACATCCTCTATTATTTCGGTAAGTTCATCTAATCTATCTTTTCTTCTTGCAATAACCCAAATTTCTTCTACAGTCTGAAATTTTTCAGCAATCTGCTTGACAAATTCTTTGCCAATACCCGAAGAAGCACCTGTAACTACTGCTATATTCATGACATTAACCTCCAACCTGGCAAGTATTTATTTTTTAATGTTCCATTGTTAACCTTACCCCATCCCAGCGGATAAGAGTCTACACATACAAGGCACCACCCATTACTAACTTCTGCATCTATGGTTTCGCCCTTTAAGTACTTAATAACTCTTTCGTCTTCAACCCTAAGATCAAGAGTATTTTTAAAGCTATCCTTAGTAATATACATGGCAAGAGATTGTCCTGGTTCAAATCTGTTTTTCTTTATCTCGCCTACATACAAGCCACATCTAAGTATTCTCAGGCCCTTTACAGCCGGAAATGACTTTGGTATGTAGTAAAGCTTATCGGCAGATATTTCAAAACGTGATTCGTCAAATTCTATGCTAAGTTCTCCCAAAAAGTCTGTGACTTCTTTTGGTAATTTACATTTCTTGATAGGATAATTACCTGTATTTCCTACATTTGTATTATTGCCTTCTTTGCTAATAAGACATACAAAATGACCCTCTCCTGATATCTTGTGGGGCCACAATCTGGCACATTTTTCAAGTTCTTTGTTATTAGTATCAGACCATTCGGGATGACCATTATCAAAATCCTCGTATTTATCAAAAGCTTCTATGCGTAATCTATCATCAAGTGAAAGTAAATATTCTATGGATTTTTCATTTTCAAGAGGGGCAAATGTACAAGTTGAATAAAGCATCTTACCTCCTGGTTTAAGCATCTTAACTGCTTCATCAAGAATACTTCTCTGCAAGTCAGCAAAAAGCTGATTACCATTATTCTCCCATGCAGTAATCATAGAATTGGATTTTCTGAACATTCCTTCGCCTGAACAAGGTGCATCAATTAATATCTTATCAAAATACTCGTAGAATCTTTCAGATAACTTATAAGGTGCCTCGCTTATAATCAGTGAGTTTCCCACTCCAAACACTTCTAGATTCTTAAGTAATGCCTTAGCTCTTGAGGCACTAATATCGTTAGATACTAATATTCCTGTATTATTAAGCTTTGCTGCAAGCTCAGTAGACTTACCCCCTGGCGCGGCACAAATATCTAATACCCTGTCTCCTTCCTCTATAGGAATAACGGCAGCAGGTGTCATTGCACTTGGCTCTTGTATATAGTACAAACCAGCAAAATAATATGGATGTTTAGACGGTTTATCTAACTTTTCATCATAATAAAAACCATTGTTTGTCCATGGAACAGGTGTAAGATGGAAAGGATTAATCTTGAGAAAATCCTCAACACTTATCTTGGCTGTATTTATACGAATACCATGAAACATTTCCTTATCAAGGCATGCCTTGTAAGTTTCATATTCTTCTCCTAAAAGAGATTTCATATTCTGTTCAAATTTTATAGGTAAATCCATAAGCATTTATATGTTGAGACTCTTTTCTACATAAGCTCTAACATATATTCCATCCTCTCTGTATTCTTCTTCTAGTAAGGTTCCACTTTTTCTGATTCTATTTATTATTCCCGCTTCAGCATATGGAATCACTTTTTCAATATACTGTCTACACTTGTTTATCTCTTCCTCAAGAGCATGGGAAAGCTCCTCAAATCCAATCTGTTTTTTGGCTGCTATCTTAATTATCTTATCTGCTCTAAAGTCTTTAATTGCTGGGATTTCTTCAACCTTATCAATCTTATTAAATGCTGTAATAATTGGTTTGTCATTAACTCCCAAGCCATCTAGGGTTTCGTATACAGTCAAAATATGATTGTCTGCCTGTGGATTAGAAATATCCACAAGATGAATAATAATATCTGCATATTTTGCTTCTTCTAAAGTGGAACGAAATGCATTAATTAAATGATGTGGTAATTTTCTGATAAAACCAACAGTATCTGTCAGAATTATCTCCTGACCATTCATGAGTTTGTAATTTCTAGATGTAGGATCAAGGGTAGCAAAAAGCTTATCTTCCTCTAAAACACCTGCATCTGTAAGCCTGTTAAGAAGAGTTGACTTACCTGCATTTGTATATCCAACTATAGACACAATAGGTAAATTACCAGCCATACGCTGCTTACGCATAATCTGTCTGTGCTGTTTAACATCCTCTAGCTCTCTTTGGAGCTGTGCAATTCTATCTTTTATTATACGTCTATCAATCTCAAGCTTCTTCTCACCAGGGCCTCTTGTACCAATACCTCCTCCTAACCTTGAAAGAGAATTACGCATACCTATAAGTCTTGATGAACGATATTTTAGCTGTGCCAGTTCTACCTGAATTTTACCTTCCCTAGTAGTCGCTCTACCCGCAAAAATATCTAAGATTACCATGGTTCTATCCATAACCTTGGTATCAAGAATTTCTTCAAGATTTTTAAGCTGTACCGGACTAAGCTCATCATCACAGACAACACCTGTAGCTCCTAACTCATGTATTAATTCACAAAGCTCCTCTGTCTTTCCAGAACCTATATATGTTACATTGTCAACATGTTCCTTTTTCTGAACTAAACGACCAACAACCTTAGCACCAGCTGTTTTGACAAGCTCTTCAAGCTCATCAAGATTAACATCAATGTCCTCACCATTGTCTAGGTCAACACAAAACAATATAACTTTCTCTTCTAATTCATTATTATCAAACATATCAATCACCTTGTTAACATAAAAATATTATAGTAATATATTACTCGTATACTGGAGTTACATATAACTCAAATTTATCATTCAAAGGAATAGGATTAATATTCACTCTTGTATCAAGATAGTCATACATATCCTTTCCATTAGGATTATTTGGATATTTCTCTATAAACTGACTGGCCAATGTATATGCATAGTCATAGTCATTCATTTGCTCATAACACATTATTTCAACATATTTAAGTTTCTCTAAATATTTAACATCAGTGGTAAAGAATCCGTCCTGAATGTATGATATTGCAGTATTATAATCACCTTTAAGAATATAATATGTGGCATACTTATAATACAAATATGAATTCATACCAAAAACATTACTATATTTGTCGTAGTACTCTTTCATTTTCTCGTAGTTATGTTGATTTTCGTAGCATATAGCAGCATATAAGCTCATTTCTGTATATCCACGTTCTACAGCATCAACAAACTTGGCAACTGTTGCAAAATATTCCCCTTGATTAAAGAGCATAAAATTATCAGTTAAACTAATAAGAAAATCTATCTCTGTCTTATTGTAATATTTTTCATCATATTTCTTCAATATATCCTGATAGGCCTTTTTAGCTTCTTCAAACATGTTTAGCTGAAAATAACATTCTGCTTTATAAAGTGATGAGTCTACATTTATACTATCCGAAAACCATTGATTACAATCAATGGATTTATCAAAATATGTAACAGCGCCAAGATAATCTCCTTGATTGTATAAATTCATAGCCTGTTCTCTGTATTTTTCTTTTTTTGTAAATGTATGTGTTAATATTAAAACAAGACCTAGTACGATTACACAAAGAAAAAATATATCTGTTATTATTACAGCTCTTCTATATGCTTTTGTTCTTCTTTTTCTTCTTGATTTGCTTTCTTTCTTAGACATAAAATGCTCCCTGAAATCTAATACGAAAATTATACATTAATCACTTGTTAATGTAAAGTAAGCCTATCTCTGTATAAACAAAGATAGGCTCATAGTTTTAAAGATTTAATAGTTCATAAAATTCTTCTAATGATAGATTATTATCATGTAAGAAAGTAGCCGCTTCAACACCTACATATCTAAAATGCCAAAGCTCAGCAGGAACACCTGTTGATTCAACTTTATCTGCGGGATATCTGACTATGAATCCATATTTGTAGCAATTATCAGTAAGCCAAACGTTGGCTGGATCAGATGGATTATATGTAGAGTATTCATAGTTGTACTCTGTATTAATGTCAAGTGCTAATCCCGTCTCATGTTCATCGCAACCTTCATTAAATACACCGTCACCGCCAGAAACACGTTCCTTATACGCGTTAACAATGCTGTAATGTAAATCTGCTGAATTCAAGGTTTCAAGCATATTTTTCAGGTCATTAAAAGCTCTTTCATCCATGTCAAGGCCACAATTAAGTGTATGATGGGTGAAAGTATAATTCTCATCTAGTGGATGGGAATTATTGACAAGTACAAGGAAATCCTTATTGTTTTCGTATATAACCAAAGCCTGCGTAGCAAGTGCATTCTCAGCTGTGGTTATCTCTTCCGTTGTAGAAAGTTCAGTTGTTGTTTCCTTAGTAGTCTTCTTGTCTTTTTTGTCATCATCACCAATACTTGCTATGGCACCAAAAAGCTTACCAACCAATACAAAAGCAAGAATTATAGCAATAACAGCTAATATTGTGTATATTAATACACTGTAATCCTTAGCTTTTGTGTGTCTCACTAATAATCTTATATATCTTTTAACCCATTTTTTTATCTTTTTATAGATTTTTTTGATTTTCTTCCTGGTGTTGTACCAAAACCTTCCAAAATCCATATCGTATCCCCCAATAACTTCTCCTGATAGTACCCAACTATTACATCTTGAAGATACTCATTCCTGAGTCAAGTTCTTCAGCAATATGTCTTAATGTAGATGACTTGTCGGAAATATCCTCTATAATTGCTGTTACTTCAGTAACTGATGCCGATGTCTCCTGTGAACAAGCTGCATTCTCTTCTGCAATTGCATTAAGATTTTGAACGATATCAACAACACTTGTTCTTGCTTCATCAAGCATCTTCGCTTTGTTTGAAATAGAGTTGATTCCATCTATAGACTGATTAACACCATCAGCAATGTCATTGAATGCCATGTCTGTTTGTTCAACATGATCACTCTGTGCATGAATAATTTCTTTAACCTCATGCATAGTATCAACTGCCTTCTCTGAATCAGAAATAAGCTCAGCGATAATCTCTTCAATGTGCTTAGCTGATTCGTTTGACTGCTCGGCAAGCTTTTGAATCTCTGCAGCAACAACGGCAAATCCCTTACCCTGCTCTCCTGCTCTTGCAGCTTCAATGGATGCATTAAGTGCAAGAAGATTAGTTTCTTCTGCGATAGATGTAATCAGTTTAGTAGCTTCATTAATTTTAAGTGCTGATTCGTTAGTATTATATGTCTGGTCAGCAATAACATCTATGTACTCTTCAGTCTTTCTATTAATGCTCTCTAACTCAGAAATAACATTTCTAGCCTGATCTGTAGATTCCTTCATGTTAGCGGCATGTCCAAGAAGCTTTTCAATCTCGTCATATGTTTCTTCAATCATGTTACCCATAACCACAACATTCTCTGTAGCTGTCTGAGTATCTTCAGCCTGAGAAGAAGCACCCTGAGCAATATCGTTAACTGCATTTTCAACCTGTTCTATGGTAGTTGTTGATTCAGAAGCATCTGTGCTAAGCATATCTGATGCTTGCATTACGTTCTCGCTCTTTTCCTTAATAGAAGAAATTACTACTTCAAGCGCATCTCTTAAGCTTGAAATGGATTTACTCATGGCTCCTGTCTCATCCTTACGGGCATTAAGCTTAAGTAAATCTCCGCTTACAGTAAAGTCCATCTCGGCAACTCTGTCAATATATGCTGCAAGAGTATTGATAGGCTTAATTGTAATTCTTGAGAATACTGTACCTGCAACTACAGCAATAATTGAAATAATTACCAAAATAATAAGTCCTTTTGTTTGTAATTTATCAATTGAAGCAAATATTTCATCGTGGTCTGCAGTAACTACAAGTATATAGTCCTGTGCTTCATTAACATAGATACCCGCAAATTTTTCTACACCCTTAAACTCATATGTGATAACCTCATTCTTAACTTCTTTACCACTCTTGATTGTTTCAACAGTCTGTGTAACAGCAGCATTTTCAACCGGCTGACCAATCTTATCAGCAGTAGGATGATAAAGCATAATACCATCTGGACTAACAACATACGCATAGCTACTTTCTATGCCTTCTAAAGCAACACCATCAAGACAAAATGCTAAATTCTCAGTTTCAAGTGTTGCATCTACTCCCTGAATATGAATTTCATCTTCAAGAGTTCTTCCATACGATATAGCCAAGTCTTCTATGTAGGCTTTATTAGTGTGTGTAAGATTTTCTTTTGTTGTCTTCAAAAATGTCTGCATTATAATAGCTGATGCAAAAAATACAGCCACAATTAATGCAATATTGATTTTAAAACCAATTGAATTGTAAAATTTTATTTTTCTGTTCATCATAGCACCTCTGGTCATTTTTTACATAAGATGATTATACCAAAATACAGGTAATAAATCAATCAATAGGGTGTTGTTTTTTATTGATATTGCATAAATTTATCACTGAATATTGTAATCTTCTCTAAATTTTTCCATAGTAGATTGCATTATTTCTTTCAATTCTCTAGAAGAAACAACCTTACAGTTATGTCCTCTTGTAATTTGCTGTATTAATCCATCTGAGCTGACTACTGTAATATCGTATTTTTCAGCGTTAGTGTTTGTATAATTTTCAATAAATAAATCAGCGGTTTGCCCTTCTTTTGTATGAACAACTGTTATATTTTCAATAATACTCTCACTTCCTGAATTGTTTTTTACCTTGTAGCCATCAAAAACTAAAATTATCTCAATATTAGTTATTCCATGGTAGTTTGACAATATGTTGATAAGCCTATCCTTTGCTGAAGCTATATTAACCTCTGCCAGAACTTTTAAATCTTCCCAGGCAAAAATAACGTTATATCCGTCTACAATCATCACCTTTTTATCAGGTACCTTATATACAGATTTATATTGCTTGTAGCTCGGCATAGGTGTTTTTTTCTTTTTGAATTCCTGCTTTCCGGACTTTTCATTAGACTTATATGTGCGATTCATTATTTCGTCTATTTCTTCTAAGTCAATGCTGTAATCAAAATCTTTAACAGCTATATTACGATTATCCTTAAAGAATGTTGGACTGTTTTCATATTCCTCGTCAGATACATGCATATAGTTTTCCACTTCATTCCAAGGAACAATAAAACCTGAACCGTGTGCGCAAAACACAGAAGATGAAGGATTTGCTGTATCAAAATCAGGGTTATATCTACATTTTGATAAAACCTCATCCTGATTGTGACATTCACTATATCCTGAAAAACCACAAAAAATACTGCCTGTACCATGAGTGTAAGAATTAACATTAATCTGATAATCTCGCATTGTTGCCACAGGACCAACTCCAGTGATTACAGTTTTATCACCACTTATATCTGGTGAATCCATAGTAGCATGCATGTTATCAAGGTCTGTCATAGCTCGTCCCACAAGTTCAGTAGGTATTTCTAATCTAAAGGAATACATTGGCTCCAACAATACAGATTCAGCCTGCATAAGACCTTGTCTAACAGCTCTATAAGTAGCCTGTCTAAAATCTCCACCTTCAGTGTGCTTATTGTGAGCACGTCCATTGATAACTGTAAACTTTACATCTGTTAAAACAGAACCTGTCAGAACTCCTCTGAAGCTTCTCTCTTTAAGATGAGTCATAATTAATCTTTGCCAATTTTTATCAAGTTTATCTTCGCTGCAATCGGAGCATATTTCTATTCCACTGCCTCTCTCACCCGGTTCAATCCTTATATGAGCTTCAGCGTAATGTCTTAGTGGTTCAAAATGCCCAACCCCAATTACAGTGTTTTTAATAGTTTCCTTATAGGTAATACTTCCCACATCAAACTTAACATGATAGCCAAATCTTGATAAAATAAGTTCTTTTAAAATTTCAATTTGGACCTGTCCCATAAGTTTAATGTGTAATTCACCATGTTCTTCAATCCATTCTACTGACAGCTCTGGCATCTCATCTTCTAATATCTTAATATTAGTGTAAGCTTGCCTTGGGCTTGTGCTATCTTCAAATAAAAGCCTATAAGTTAATACCGGCTCAAGAAGAAAAACCTCCTTATTGCTTTCGTATCCCACATGCTGTCCTGGAAATGTAGAAATAAGTCCTGCAACAGAACATATTCTACCAGCTTCCACAGAGCTTACTACTTCATATTTTTCTCCAGAATAAATACGAATTTGATTTACCTTTTCTTCATCAAAAAGAATTTCTTTAGTATGAAGCTCACCACCGATTATCTTCATATGGGTAATTCTATTTCCCTGTGGGTCTCTTGTTATTTTGTAAATTCTGGCACCAAAGTCATTTGGATAATTTGTAGAAACCACAAACCTGCTTATACCTTCTAAAAACTGGTCTATACCCTGTAATTTTAAAGCGGAACCAAAGTAACAAGGATATATTTCTGCTTTTTTTATTAGGCTTTTTATGATATCATCAGATATAGAGCCAGTCTCTAAATATCTAGACAGTACATCCATATTTTTCATATCATCACAATTGTCGCCAATTAAAGCTATTTCCTCGAGAGTTTCTGTAGAAAATTCATTGTTAGCAAAATCTATACATCCAAATCCAAATTCATTTTTTAATTCCTTGAGTAATACACCCTTATCATTATCTGGTTGGTCCATTTTGTTGACAAAAATAAATGTGGGAACCTTGTATTGTCTTAAAAATCTCCACAGAGTACGACTATGACCTTGAACTCCATCAGAACCACTTATAACCAAAATTGCATAATCAAGAACATGTAAAGTTCTTTCCATCTCAGCCGAAAAATCCACATGCCCCGGAGTATCTAGTAAGGAAAAATTATTTTCTCCCCATTGAAACTCCGCCTGCTTAGAAAAAATTGTAATTCCTCTTTTTCTTTCCATTTCGTTGTTATCTAAAAAAGAATCTCCATTATCAACTCTTCCAAGACTCCTGATATTTCCTGATTTATATAAAATTGCTTCTGATAGGGTTGTTTTTCCTGCATCAACATGTGCAAGAATACCTAATACAATATTGTTCATCGAAAAATCCTTTTCTTGCATTATCATTAGTTACTAATTAAGTTTATCATAGGGTTATATCTTTTTCAAATTTATTCTGGCAAGCTATCTTCAAAACATAAAGCTCCCCAGCCTGCAAATTCATTTGGCCATTTACTTATTCCTGGTAATGTTTTTGCTCCTCTTATAAGATATGATTTTAATTTTTCACCAAACAAGAACGGGTCATTTCCATCTATTATTCCATATTCCATCATTAAAGCAGCTGCACCAGCAACAAAAGGTGTGGCAAATGAGGTTCCCGTCTTTAATTCATATCCTCCTCCAACCGAAGCTGTTTCAATGTCAACTCCTGGTGCAACAATATCTGGCTTTATTATATTATCTACAGTATAACCTCTGCCAGAGAAGGATGCATAACTTAGTGTTTTCTCGTTATATGCCCCAACTGTCACCACTGAACTTGCTGTAGAAGGTATTGTTAAAGTTGTAAATTCTGATGGGTTAAGAAATCTAACTAAAGCCTCTGTTCCAGTCTCAACAGGAAGCCATATATCCACTCTTCCATTACTTATGCTCTTTGGTAATATTCTAATTTCCCACACACCTGCTTCTATATAATCATTTATGGGGATGATGGATATATAAGTCTCATTATTTTGATTATAAGGTGTTGGAAAACCATTAATTACAGCAATGTACATATTATCCACATTATAGTTCATAATATTTTGATAATCATTAAAGGGACCAATTTCTCTACCACTTGGAGTAATTAAAAAAATGTCTATTATATCTATATAATTTCTCCATACTTGAAGATTAA
Organism: Lachnospiraceae bacterium; assembly: GCA_015057525.1. Lineage (GTDB taxonomy): Bacteria > Bacillota > Clostridia > Lachnospirales > Lachnospiraceae > Coprococcus_C. The sequence continues at coordinate 234,503 of SVEE01000002.1, forward strand.
TTGATCTATTGAATTCAGCAACAATAAATTCGCTTCTAAGCCATGTTGTATTCCCAAGCATAAGCTGAGAATGTTTTCCTGCAACACCTTCATTACCTGCACCTACTATAATAGATAACTTCGTTATATTTGAAACGGAATCCAAATAATTTTCAATTATTGAGTCGGAATTATGATCACCGTAATTATTTCCAAAGCTTAAATTAACAACTAATGGCATTTTATACTTAATAGCCGTTCTAATAGCATAGTCAATTCCCATAATTAATGACGAGGTTTTTGATATTGTTGCTCCTTCTACAGATAAAAGTTTTACTATTAAAAGTTCTGCTTTGGGTGCTATTCTTGTAATAATACTGGCAACAGCTGTACCATGTCCGCTAAAATCCTTTGTTTCAAGTTCTCTGTTTTCTTCTAATGCGTTTTGAATATCTTCCTTTTCATATAATGTTCCAATGTTATATCCTTCAGGTGGTAAACCACTTATATTTTGGTCCCAAATTTGAAATATACGGTTTTCATCATTGTTAAATATTTCGTGTTTATAATCTATTCCCGAATCAATTACTGCAACTAACACCCCCTGACCTGCTAGATTTTCAATATTGGGATAAAAGGTTGAATCAAAGCACGAGGCAGAATATCCTGTTAAGATATTTTGCTGGTCAACTATTTTCTTTGGTTTGTCTATGTAAACAATATCTCTATCTCCAATTAATTGACTTATTGTATCTGTTTTGACAATTATTATGGCAAAGTTCTCAAGCAGCTCAACATAAGTAAACGAATATCTTTTGCTTATATCAGTTATATTTCCAATATATTTTATAATCAATTCCCAAGTATCATCATAGGCATTAAAGCCCACATTTAAATCTATACTTTTATTTCTTTCATCATAATTTAAGCTTAATGCAAGATTAAGTTCAGTGCTTATTTTTGATTCAATCTCAGCCAATATATCCCCCTAACCATCAAAACTTTGTCGAAATTCTACTAAATTCTTAGAAATCTAACTACATCATACGACGTATTTTTTAACTCTTAATCAATATAATTGGGTCAAGAAACAAGGAGGTGACTACAATTTATATTTTGTATGCAGACATAATGTTTCTTGAAAATTCCATAATAAATTTTCTAATGTTATGGTTTTCATCTCATATTTTGAGTGTCCGCATAAAAATATCATATACGATACTTTGGTCTCTTTTGATAAGTTTTGTATCTTTGATAGTAGAATTACTGACAATCAACATGAATACACTATCTCATCATATATTATATGTGGCAATATACCTTTTTATGACAAATCTGTATTTCAAGAGACTTAATATCAAAAATTATATACATATTATCCCGGCAATAATTCTTTCAACAATAATAATAAGTGGAATTTTTTATACATTATTAGGTAGTAAAACTTCCATATTGTTTTTTCAGCCTTTGCTGATTTTTATAACTTTAATTATATTGAAGTTTTACCAAAAACTTCAGATTAGAAATGAAAGTTTAACTAATCTGTACAATATATCTCTGTGTATTAAGGAAAAAACTGTTACCTTAACTGGATTTTTAGATACAGGGAATATGCTTACAGATGTGTATACAGGATACCCCGTTATTATTATTGACTACAGAATATTTAAAGAGCTTTTATCAAAAAAAGAATATGAATCCATAGAAAAATATCATAGAACTGGGATTTTTGACTATGAAAATGCAAATAAAACTACTCGTTTTTACCCACTTCCATATAAAACAATAAGCTCTGAAATATCTTTAATGCCAGCTCTTAAAGTAAGTTTATTAAAATTTACCGACTTCGATTATAGCACTAAAAAGGTTGTTGCCGGAATAAGCAGATATAAATTAAACAACCACAAAGATTATCAGGTTTTACTTAATGAAAGAATAAAACCAAATAGAGAGGAGAAATTCAAATGATTAGTATAGTTAGCAATAACAAAATAAGATTCAACATTAAAACCTTTGCAAATTTTGTAATGTTTCCCAAAAACGAAGTTCATTATATAGGAGGTACAGAAATACTTCCTCCACCCCTCTCTCCTGAAGAGGAATGGGAAGTTTTAGAACAGCTTAAAGACAATAACGAATACGTTAAACGTACACTTATAGAACATAATCTTAGACTTGTAGTATATATAGCAAAAAAATTTGATAACACAGGTGTGGGTGTTGAAGATTTAATATCTATAGGAACAATAGGACTAATTAAAGCAATTAACACCTTTAACGTGGACAGAAACATAAAACTTGCAACCTATGCCTCAAGATGTATTGAAAATGAAATTTTAATGCATCTTCGTCGTAGTTCAAGAACAAAAACAGAAGTATCCATAGATGAACCATTGAACGTTGATTGGGACGGAAATGAGCTTCTATTATCAGATATTCTTGGAACAGATGACGATATGGTCTATAAGGACATTGAGGATGAAATTGACAGAAATTTACTTGAACAGGCAATGGATATTCTTACAGATAGAGAACGAACTATTATTGAATTGCGATTTGGTATAGGACACGACGATGAGGAAATGACTCAAAAAGAGGTAGCTGACTTGTTAGGAATATCGCAATCTTATATATCAAGATTAGAAAAGAAAATCATTAAACGCTTAAAAAAAGAGATGATTCGACTGAGTTAATCACACAAATATTTGATATTTAAAACTAATAAAGAATTCCTGCTTCAATGAATAATTTCATTTACTAGCAGGAATTCTTGACACAAATCATAAAATATGCTATATTTTCATTTGCTGGCCGGTGTGTCGGAATGGCAGACGATGCAGACTCAAAATCTGTTGCGGGTAACCGCGTGTGGGTTCAAGTCCCACCACCGGCATTAAAAAAGGTTGTCACAAGTTTTTGCGACAACCTTTTTTATTTATATTCTAATTAATCTTCTTGGCAACAACTACAAATCTTCCTTCATCTGCATGGTATGCACATGTTGAAAGTGTAAGTAATGTATCACCATATTCAGCTGTTGTAGGAATGTCATAATATGTGAGAGCCTTTGAATTGTCTACATAATTATTAAATTCCTCTTCATTGGTAGCATCAAAGAAATAATAATATTTAAAGCCTGTATAATCTGCAGGAAATATTTCTGTTCTATATGCTGCAATTACCTCATAAGTGCCATTTTCGTATATTGTATCGAAACGAATATATTTATGTTCTTTATAGAAGTCCTCATCTTCATATTCAAGTAGGTCATGAAACATCTTTCCAGTCTTCATATTGTGTCCATAAATAACAATATTGTCTGTTGGAATAGTTAAACTAGAGTTTGTATCGATGAATAACGTTCCTGCTGAACTATATTCTTTATCAAAATCTCTGTGAATATAATATTCTTCATCATTCATAGTCTGCATAACAGGGTAATCAATTTCTGTATCTTCTATTGTTATCCAGCCCACAAAATCTGTATTTAGCTTATATATTTCAGCAAATTTTGCTTGAACTGATACTCCGTCAATATTAACAAAATCTACAGGTGGAATAACAACTGGCGTTCCATCTGCTTCTGTAATTTGTTCGGTAGTATCCTGTATAACTAATTCTTTTAAGTCAGCAACCTTATCTTCACTTTTTTTACTCTGCCAAAAATAATTGATAAGATAAATCGCGCATACAATAAAGATGGCTGCAAAAACAAACATACAAATATCATATATGAGTTTAGCTTTCTTTTTTTTGTGTGATTTATTATTTGTTTTTTTAGATGTTGGTTGTTTTATTTCTTCTTTATCCTTTAAGGAATTGTCCATATAATCATCTAGAAATTTTATGGTTTCTATCTCGCCAACTTCTGTTTCTTCTTTTGTTTCTTCTTTTGTTTCTTCTTTTATTTCTTCTTTTATTTCTTCTAATTTCTCTTTTACTTCTTCTGATTCATTACTATCATTATTTATTTCTTCATTAATTTTATCTTCAGTTTCCATATCAACTTTATCTAAATCTCCCATAAATATACCTCCTTATATAAATTAATAGCAGGTTCAAAAATAAGTAAAACCCGAATTAACGGGTTTTGCTTATTACATGATTATTAAAAATATTTCTTACTTCCCCAAAGATTACTCTGCTTCAAAGCTGTATACTCTGCATACGCTTGCTCGAGAATCTGTTTTTCATTAGGGAATTTAAGTAGGTGATACGCCTCATGGTACTTGTAGTAACCTGAGTCCAAAAAATACTCTTCCTTCTGTGGCTTGCTATAATAGCTGTCAGCCATCATCAGATACCAGTGAACATCTTTGTTCACCACATCATATGAAGTATTAAACGTATAGTTACTTTTTCCTACGTATTTAATAATTTGAGCACTAACCCCTGTCTCCTCTTTTACTTCTCTGAGGGCAGTTTCATTATGTTGCTCATCCTTCTCGACAGTTCCTTTCGGGAGGACCCATCCTTCATACTTGTTCCTGTAATTTTTGTACAGTAATAATATCTTACCTCTAAAGATTACCACACCACCACAGCTTGTTGCTTCTATCATTGCAATCCCTCCTGCAATCTATAAAGATAGGTGTGTCTATTTGTGCTACATTATATCAGAAATAAGATTACTTATCAAGTTTATATACTATTTTGGAAAATTTTATACCTAGTATCTGTTTTTATTGATAAAGCACATCAAATATTTGTCTTGCCACATATGTGGCAGAAACCCCATTAGAAGAATAATCTTCAACTATTACACAGATAACTAAGTCTGGGTCATCTGGATTAGAAAAACCAACAAACCACGAATTTGTATGCCCTTCGTCGTCATATTCAGCTGTACCTGTTTTACCTGCAACTTCATAGGAAAGACCTGACATATATCCTGATGCTGTTCCGTATTCACATACACCCTTTAAATACTCAGTAAGTATTTCCGCCTCATCTTCTGTTATAAGCTGACCATATTTCTTTTCAGGGAATTTTTTAACTGAACCACCATCATCATTTTCAATTTCTTCCATAAGGTATGGTTGCATAAGTACACCATCATTAGCAATAGCACACATTATCATTGCATTATGAAGTGGTGTTATTTCTGTATTACCTTGTCCTATCACAGTCTGAGGAAGTTCATCCTTTCTACTATCACCATCAATATCAAAAACTGAACCAGAGTAATCTCCTTGATACGGCAATTCACTATTAAACAGTAAATCTTCAGCTGTTGCTTTGTATGAATCATAATCAAATGTTGTTCCCATATCTGCAAAAGCACAATTGCAGGAATTGGCCAAACATTCATCTATATTTTCATAACCATGAACCTTTTGGTTGCTACAATGTATTCTTACACTATCAAATATAGATTCACCTACACACTCATAGGTATAATCTTCGTAATCATCAGGATTTTCTCTAATATATTCCAAAAGACTTACAACCTTAAATGTAGAGCCAGGAGCATACATACCTTGAGTAGCCCTGTTTAACAAAATACTACTATCTGCACCCTCATCAGATTGCAAATATGACCACACATCATCAATATTATTTGGATCATAATCAGGTTTTGAAACCATAACACGTATTTTACCTGTATCAGGCTCTATAGCAATAACAGCTCCATCACATCCGCCTAAAGCATTATATGCCGCCTCCTGAAGAGCATAATCTATTGTTGTTATCAGATTATCTCCTCTATTTTTTTCTTCCATTAATTCCTTATATAGCTTTTCAAAAATATTTATATTTGATCTAAGCATATAAAAATTACCCTGTAATTCAAGTCCTGCTTTACCATAGCTATCATAACCTACAACATGAGCAAACATATTTCCATAAGGGTAGCTTCTTGTTGTAACGCCATCTGCATCTGTATTGCTAGTGGCTATTACTACACCATCACTGGTTATAATGTCTCCTCTTTCAACAACATCAGCAAAATTGTCATGTCTTATGTTGCGAGAATTAGCTATAATACTTTCAGCCTTAAATTCCATAAAATAAATAATATAGCCAATCAACCATATAAATACAGCAACCATAATATAAGTAATAAGAATTATTGGCTTGTTTTTTTGCTTATTCTTTTTTATTTTAGCTTTTTCCTTAGCCAGATACTCATTTTGTTGAGCTTGCTGGTTGTAATCCAAGTCTTTCTTTTTCTTTCTCATTCTTCATCGCCTCTTTATTGGTTATTACAAAAACGCCTTGAACAACTGCAAAAATAATCAACGTACTAAGTACAGATGTTACACCATAGCTTACAAGTGGTAACGTAACACCTGTTGAAGGAATAAACTTTGTTACACCACCTATATTCAGAAGTGATTGAATTATAAATATACAGCCAAATCCAAAAGCAAGATACTTATAAAATGGTATTCTGCATTTCATAGCAACATTAACATAAGAAATAAATATGCTAACAAAAACAAGTATGAGTGCCAGTCCAAAAATAACACCCATCTCTTCGCAAATAGCAGAAAATACAAAATCACTTTCACTAACTGGGATTGTATGGGCTTTTCCCTGAGTCAGACCCGAACCAGTGTATCCACCAGTTCCAAGGGCAAAAAGCGACTGGGAAACTTGGTATCCTCCTGTATCAATGTAAGCAAAAGGATTTTTCCACGCCTCAACTCGAACCAAAACATGTTGAAATAATGTATTTTTAAACAGTAAATACCCCAAAGTTACTCCGCCAACACCAAGTGATAATCCACCAATCAGGAAGGATATTCTTGACGTAGCAAGATAAACCATAAAAACATATGTAATATAAAAAATTACAGCAGCACCTAAATCCTTTTCTATTACAAGAATACCCATAAACGCAGCGGAAATAATTGCATTTATCAATAAATCCTTAAAAGTATCTACCTTTACAAGCATACTTGCTACAAAAAATACAAATAAAATCTTTACGAATTCCATTGGTTGCATAGAGAAACCGCCTATCTGTATCCAGTTTCTTGAACCATACATTTCATATCCAATTCCAGGTATAAAAACAGATAAAAGAAGAAAAATACCTATAATTCCATAAACAACACCCATATCCTTAAGTTTCTTCCATTTGAGCATAATAACAGGAAAGAATGCTGTAATAAGCAATCCAACTGTAGCAAAAAGAAACTGCTTTATTGCTAATCCAAACTCAAGCCTTGTAAGAATAATATATCCTATCATCATAAGGAATATCATATTATTTGTAAGTAGTTTTGATGCATCCTTATACACAGCGTGATAAACCATTCTATAGAAAATCATAATGGTGAACTGTATTCCATAAAAAATAAGTATCTTTATTTCCTGTAATCTCAGATATAAAATAAGATAACAAAAAAAGTGTATCAAAAAAATATATACAACCTGAGCTCTAAGCTTTTTTTCTCTTTCATCTTCATCCTTTGATGCCATAATAGAAAAACACTTAAAGGTGTATAAGACCATAAAAATTAAAACTATATACTTTGATATTTCGCATATAATATTAATCATTTAATCAACTCCTCTATTAAAATGACCTGTAGTATATTTAATGTTTAGTTTTTTTACAGGTTCATTGTTTAACATTGTTTCGTAATAATTCAAAACATTGTATACCTCAGTTTCATTTTCAAGTGTAAAATTAATTCTTACACTTGAGAGTCCAAGACTATTAATAATGTCCGGATGTAGCTTATCAAACAAAACAAGGGGGATTCCATTGTATATTACATTTACACATTCATCACAAAAAGCCTTGCTATAGAAAGTATTACCCTTGTCATCACATATTTTAACAACATCTCCTGCCTTATTACATCCAGATATTGTCTTCTTTACGCATTGTGCTGAAAGCATTACCTGCTGATATTCGTAAATTGTAAGCTCCTTTTTATAGTTTTTCATACCTATAAGTTCTTTATTATTTAACTCTTTAGGTAGCTCATACAACATATTTGGAATAAAATCATTAAAAAAATCCACGGAAGAATCATTGTATGCATACAACGAGGAACCACATATATATTCATACTCATTATTTATGTTGTTTTTTACACATGCAAAGCCATCTATATTTTTAATATATATACCATTTATATCTAAATTTTGCAAATAATCAGAAATCTTAAAATCAGCATTAATTACATATGGCAACTCAATATATATTTTTATATTTTTTGATTTTAATGAATCTATATATCCTTCATTTTTAGCTTGAATATACAAACTCTTATCCATATATATTCCACTATAGCATTTAAATTGTTCAACAGCCTTTAGTTGATTAATATTTTTTACTCCTATGTTAAGAGACAGATTAGATAATTTCCTATCTATCTTTCCTGCAAATAGCTCTACATCATCAGGTATAATATTACAACCTTTGCTTTCTCTTCTATAAGATTCACATATTATTTTTTCAAGACCTGCTATAGCCTCACGCCTCAGATTCTTAATTACACTAGCCGGAATAAATGCATTCTCACTTATATTAACCTCTAGATTATCAATAAAATATTCAGTATCACCCATTTGCTTAAGCTTATCTGATACCTGACTTTCTGTTGTAGGACGATTAGTTGATTTTTCAACAATATTGCCAAATGCAGTAAAGGTGTGTACTTCCCCTCTATTTATTGCTGATAAAGAAAAAGACATAGTTTCACCTATAATTCCACTAAAAATAGCTTTAACAGGTATTTTAGTATTATTGTTTATAATTTTAGCTACATCATCTAAAATATAATTACATCTTGTTCTATATACAGCTTTGTTTAATGCAATTAACTTTGTCTTTGGGGCTGGAAGCATTATTTCTTTTCCAGAAACACCATCAATGCCTGATGTAATTTCAATTGATTCATTATTTTTTAGCTTAAGCTCTAGTACATCACCTTTGTATATTGATTTTTTGAGTTTTACTCCTACTTTTCCATCAGAAATTTTATTAACAGTACCAACTAAAACTCCTTGGTTATTTGGTCTGTTAACGGAAATCATGTCTGGACCATTGTGAACAAAGAAATATCCGTCACAAAATCCCCCTCTATTGTATATATTAGCAAGCTTATATTTATATTTCTCAGCCTTTTCTTTGCTAAATACACCAGAAGCGTAATCCAAGCAAAGCTCTTTATATGCATCTACTGCTGAGGCAACGTAATATTCATTCTTCATTCGACCTTCAATCTTTAAGGAATCTATTCCTGCATCAACAAGGCTAGGAATATGTTGAAGAGCACACATATCCTTCATTGAAAGAAGATACTTGTCATCATAGCATTTTCTACAAGGTTGAGCACATCTGCCCCTATTACCACTTCTTCCGCCAGCCAAAGAACTCATAAGACATTGACCACTGTAGGAATAACACATTGCACCATGAACGAAGGTTTCAATTTCAATATCTATTTCTTCTTTTATTTTTCTTATTTCCTCAAGAGGCATTTCTCTTGCTGTAACTATACGACTAGCCCCCTGATTTTTCATAAAAGAAGCAGCGTGAACAGATGTTATATTCATCTGTGTACTACAATGTATATGAATATCAGGAAATAGTTTCTTAACCATAGAAAAAACGCCTAAATCCTGTACAATAACAGCATCTAAGCCCGCTTCATAATAAGGTTTCAGGTAATTATATAATTCTGATATTTCGTTGTTTTTTAAAAGCGTATTTACAGTCAGATATAAACTGGTGTTGTGAGAATGAGCATAATCAATAGCTCGAACAATAGAATCGGTGTCTAGATTAGTCGCATATGCACGGGCACCAAATTTGTTGCCGCCAATATAGCAGGCATCTGCACCTGCTTTAACAGCGGCAATTAATATTTCATATGACCCGCAAGGTGCGAGTATTTCAGGAATAAAATTTGTATTAGTCATTTCTTCCCTTTTCAGCCTCAAGCTGAATAATCTTTCTTTGAAGAGCATTAATCTGTTCTTTGTACTCTTCAATCATTCTAAGTGCAGATTCCTGCTTTATCTGTGCTTCAATAACCTCATGTCTTAAATCATAAAGCTGTTGTTCTTTATTACCATCCTCAGTTACCATACTATCGGCCTGTGCTTTAGCTTTAAAATAATCATCAGCAATATTAAGAGCAAGTAGAACGCCTTGATATTCAGAGTTCATTCTTCTATATTGGTCAGAAGCCTTACACTCTGATATCTTATTGTTGATGTATGTAGCTACAGTCTGAAGATATTCTTCCCCCTCATATCCGCTAAGTGTATATACTTTTCCATTAATAACTACTGGTATATCTACTTTGTTTGCCATTGTTCTTCTCCTTTAATTAGTGTTCTATCATGTTTTCAAGACCAAAATGTCTGTAACAATTCTCTGTAACAATTCTACCACGAGGAGTACGATTAATAAAGCCATTTTTTATTAGATATGGTTCATATACATCCTCAAGTGTGCCTGCATCCTCTCCGATAGCAGCTGCAAGTGTATCAAGACCCACAGGACCTCCACCAAATTTATAGATTATGGTCTCTAAAATATTTCTGTCCGTATTATCTAGACCCATAGAATCTACTTCTAATCGGTCTAATGCCGTTTTAGCAACATTGTAGTCTATCTGACCATTATGTTCTACCTCGGCAAAATCTCTAACTCTCTTTAATAGTCTATTAGCAAGACGTGGTGTTCCTCTAGATCTCTTTGCAATTTCTAAAGCACCTTCTTCATCTATATTAACTCCTAATACCTTTGCTGAACGAATTATTATTTGCATTAGTTCTGTTACATTATAGAACTCAAGTCTATTAACAACTCCAAATCTGTCCCTAAGAGGCGCTGTAAGCATACCTGCTCTTGTTGTTGCTCCTACAAGGGTAAATCTAGGTAAATCAAGTCGTATAGACCTTGCTCCTGCCCCTTTACCAATCACTATATCAATAGCGAAATCTTCCATGGCTGGATAAAGAACTTCTTCCACCTGCTTGTTCAGACGATGAATTTCATCAATAAAAAGCACGTCATTCTCTGATAAATTATTAAGAATCGCAGCAAGTTCTCCTGGTTTTTCTATAGCAGGACCAGATGTTATTTTAAGATTTACACCCATCTCAGCTGCCACAATAGCTGCAAGTGTTGTCTTACCAAGTCCAGGCGGACCATATAAAAGCACATGATCCAAAGACTCTTTTCTCTTTTTTGCCGCCTCAATGAAAACTCTAAGATTTTTTTTAGCCTTATCCTGACCAATATATTCATTAAGTGAGGAAGGTCTAAGTCCCTGTTCAATTCTATCATCTTCCGGCATTATATCCGTACTAATTATTCTTTCCATAAATACCTCTTGGATATATTACATAATAAACTTTAATGAAGCCTTGAGCAACTCTTCCACAGACATCTTGTCAGCATCCTTAACCTTCTTAATCGCTCTAAGAGCCTCAACATTAGAATAGCCAAGACTTGTCAATGCCATAGCTGTCTCAGTAATAATATCATTACTGCCTGTATCTGGCAAGTCTGCCTGGTCTGATAAACCAGACAATACATCATCAAGTTTAAATTTATCCTTAAGCTCTATAACAACCCTTTGTGCGGTTTTAGTTCCAACACCGTTAGCCTTAGAAATAGCTTTGTAATCTTCAGATAAAACCGCAATTCTAAGCTCGTCTACTGTTAACACAGTCATTATTGCAAGAGCGCCCTTAGGACCAATTCCACTTACTGAAATAAGCATCTTAAATACAGAAATTTCATCTTGTGAAAGAAAACCAAATAGATTAATTCCATCCTCTCTTACATGAAGATAGGTATAAATAACTGTATTATCATGAAGGGAAAGTTTGCCAGTAACATTACCGCTAGATAAAACACTGTAACCTATTCCATTATTTTCAATAACAAATCCATCTTCAGATATATACTCAATTTTACCCTTTATATAAGCAAACATATCTCTTCTCCCAAAAAGAGTGTTGCCAATGGCAACACTCTGATTAAATCATATTTTATAAGAACTCGAAGTCCATATCGGCTTCTTCTTCACCGTCACCAATCATCATACGATCTGGCTTTCTTGCGTCTTCAATCTCACCTACGAAGATTTCATCATCATCGTCAGAGCTTGCCACTGAAGTTTCTTCAGTTGTCTTCTTAAAGAATCTTGAAGATGCTGATTCCTTAGCTGGCTCCTCTGTCTTAATAGACATCTTAGGTTCTTCCTTAACTGGTTCAGCAGCTGGTGCCGACTTCTTAGCAGAAGAATTCTCAATCTTCTCACTCTGCTCCTTAGCCTTAGCAATAATCTCTGCAGCAGCAATTTCAGCATTCTTGATAATCTGATCAGCCTTTTTCTTAGCCTCAAGATTATCTTCTTCAGTTGATGAAACATTCTCCAATTTCTGAATCTCATTCTCAAGTTCAAAAAGCTTAACTCTACAATCCTGTAATGTTTTATCAGTCTTCTCAAGCTTATCAGCTAATTTATTCTTCTCTGTGTATACGTCATCGTATGCTCTATATACTGTATCTATAAAACTCTGAACTTCTGACGCTTTATATCCAAATATTCCCTTCTTAAATGTCTGGTTCTTTATGTCTAATGGTTGTATCATGCAAAAATCTCCTCCGTACGAATTTTTCATAAATAAAATTATATCATAATAAGAGAAAAAAACAAGCATTTATTTGCAAAACATGGTAATATAGATTTATATATTATTAGATGATATAATGAACAAAAACAAGGAGGATAACTGATGCAGATAATCACAAATGATGCCCGAATCAACAAATATCTTATGTTAGATCAGTTTTATAATCCGGAAGATATTATTGTATTTGACATTGAAACAACAGGCTTTACAGCAGAAAATACAACTCTTTATCTCATCGGTTGTTGCTACTATCATAAGGGTCAGTGGAAAATAACACAATGGTTTAATGACGATGGTGTTTCCGAGACAGATATTATATCTTTGTTTATGGAATTCACTAAAAATTATAAATATCTTCTACATTACAACGGCGATGGCTTTGACATCCCTTACCTACAAAAAAAAATCTCCAGATTAAAACTGGACTATTCCTTTGACCATATAGAAAGCATTGACTTATACAAAAAAGTAAAAGGTTTCAAAGAAATACTACATTTGGATAACTTAAAACAAAAATCTATCGAAAAATTTCTTGGAATTGATCGTTTGGACAAATATACAGGTGGAGATTTAATAAAGGTTTACACTGATTATCTGACAAATCATTCAGAAAAAGGTAAACAGCTTGTTTTACAACATAATTATGAAGATTTGGAAGGACTTCTGTACTCTACCTGTCTATTATCATATACTAAACTTAAGGCAGGTTGCTTGACAGTCCAAAAGATGTCTGTTCGAGACAATAGATTACTTTTTTCTATTAACCTTGAATATTCCTTACCAAAAAGAATCACTCTCGGAATAAACGACATACTTATAACAGGTAACAAAAAAGAAGCCACTATTAATGTGCCTATTCTCACAGATGAATTGAAATTTTTCTTTGACGATTACAAGGAATACTACTATCTTCCTGCTGAAGACATGGCAGTTCATAAAAGTGTAGCAAAATATGTAGACAAAAACTATCGCGAACAGGCAAAAAAGGATAATTGTTATCTTAGAAGAAAAGGACATTTTATATCTCAAATAGATGATGGTATATTACAAGGCTACAAATATAATTCAAAGGACAAGGAAACATATATTGAGTTAGCTGATTCGTTTTTGAAGGATATAGATATGCTCAACGCATATGCTAGACATATAATTTCAAAGTCAATATAACAAAAACAGGTGGTTATACATAATTTATATAGCCACCTGTTTTTATTTATCCACCGATAATCCATGCTAAAACTGCATATCCGACTAATGTTATTATTAAATATATAGAGGATGTTGTTGATATATATTTACTTGCCTTTTGATTCTTAACAAAACTACTAAGACAAAGGCTTGGTAAGGTAATGAAATATAACACTAAACCTATCTTCATTTCTTCTGCAAACATGTCAGGCTTTGTTGCAAACATATAAAGTATAACGAGTAATAATGCACCCTGAATAATAACACGTGCAAATACAGTTTTAAGACAAACACCAACTAAATTTTTATCAAGGGAAAACTCATATCCTACACAAAGAAGAATCATTGCACTCAAAGGTGCAGTAAGCATATTCTTAATACTTAAATACAAATCACCTGCATTTAATGCCAAGAAATCATTCATCAATCCTGTTGTTCCCATAAATAAACCCAATAATAAGGCAACAAAGCATGGGGATGAAAAAGCATTCTTAATTAATTCTTTGATATTAAATTTTGTTCCCTGGTCTGTCATCTTTACCAAGCCAAAATATACACCAAATGCAAAAATACCACAAGGAACATCAATAATTGCAATGTTAGACATATTTTCTACACCCATTAAACTCTGATATAGAGGAAATGCCATCATTCCACCCTCATATATAGTCATGATATATGGAAAATATTTTCTATAAGGCTCCTTAACTATACCCTTACAAACAAATCCTAAGGAAAGTGCCACAACCACAGATGCAAGCATTATACCAAATACAATAACAACTTCCTTATCGTAATATGCTGTGGACACAGCATGAAATATAGTAAGTGGCAACGGAAAAGTTGTTATAAACTTTTTAATATTTTCTATACCTGTATCAGATATCATCTTTGTTTTATTACATATCATACCAATAAAAAGCATGATTAAAACAGGTAAAACAATTTGTAATGTCTGCATCCTTATCCTCCGTAAAAACATAATATTTGTTTATAATCCCAAAATAGCCTTCAAGAATATAATTATTCTTAAAGGCTATATTATGGAGCTGAGGGGAATCGAACCCCTGTCCGAAAGCTCTTCCATTATGCTTTCTTCCATCATAGTCTATGTTTTAACATTCCCTCGACAAGACGCCCAAAGACAGGCTTCTCATCTTGGTAGCTTCATGAATTTTCTCAAACCTCAAAGCTTTGGTCTGAGAGTTTCCCGCAAGTTTGATGCCAGGAACCTAAGTCGCGGGGAACCTAGGGCTGACAGCTGCCACTAGGCAGCGTACGCGTAATTTTCGTCTGCGTTTATATTTAATTCCATGTTTTTAGGTGGTCACGGTCCACCGATGGCTTACATAATTTCTAAACCCCCGTCGAAACCAGTACAACCCCTGGTTTATATGACGAAAATTTATATATTTACACAAGTATAACCTGTGTATGTAACCTACTCAGCATCTATTGGAGTTGCATGATTATGATCATGGTCGTGAGTAGCATCTGTTGAAGTTGCTGTTCCATCAGAATCAAGAGCACTAAAATTAACTATACCAGCATAATTAGCTGCCCAATACTGCTGTGACCAATAATCAAAAGATCCAGCTGCTATTGTAGCACTAGCCTCTCGCTTCTCAACAGACTTCTTATATAAAACCTTACCAAGAGGATAACCAATAATCGCACCAAGCATACCTGCTAAAACGAAAATGGTAACAAGCTTTTTTCTTCTCTTCTTCTTAATCTGTTTTGCTCTGTTTTTTTTCTCCTCTTTGTACTTATCAACCTTTGCCTGACTCATATAAATTTCACCTCGTAATTATCCAAGATTCCTAATCTTGAAATCTCTTTCTGCTTCTCTTTTTGCATCTTTTTTAGCTATATCTTCTCTCTTATCGTAGAGTTTCTTACCTCTTGCAAGACCAACCTCTACCTTAACTAAACTATCCTTAAAATAAACCTGTAATGGTACTAAGGTATATCCCTTCATCTTCTGTTGACCAATAAGTTTATTAATCTCATAGCGATGAAGCAATAATTTTCTAGTTCTTAAAGGGTCCTTGTTGAATATATTTCCCTTTTCATAAGGAGATATATGCATATGGTATATATATACCTCTTCTTTCTCAATACCTATAAAGGATTCTTTGATACTACACTTGCCCATTCTAAGAGACTTTACCTCTGTTCCCACAAGGGCAATGCCAGCCTCATAGGTATCTTCTATGAAATAATCATGATATGCCTTTTTATTGTTGGCAATCAATCTTGTTCCTTTTTCTTTAGCCAATTTACTCAGCCCTTTCTATATTATCATCAATTATAGAAAAATCAATATTTTTCTTAATTTTATCACAACTTAACACTTTTATTCTTACTTTGTCACCCAACTGATATCTCTTACCTGAGTTCTCGCCAATCATAGCATACTCTTCCTCTGAGAAATAATAACAATCATCATACATATAGGCAACTGATACGGCACCTTCAACAGTATTTTCTAGCTCAACAAATATATAGTTAGATGTTACTCCTGAAACAACACCATCGAATTCTTCACCAATATGTTCTGACATATATTCAATTTCTTTAAGCTTTATTACTTCTCTTTCTGCCTCCTCAGCACGTCTTTCTTTTAAAGAGTTGTCATCAGCAACAGAAGGTAAAATCTTTTGGTAATGCTTAATTCTCTTATCATTCAATTCCCCTCGTAGATTCTCTTTAATTATTCTATGAATCTGTAAATCAGGATACCTTCTGATTGGAGAAGTAAAGTGACAATAATATTTACAAGAAAGTCCAAAATGTCCTGAACATTCTGTAGAATATCTAGCCTGTTTCATTGAACGAAGCATCATCTTACTAATCAGTGCCTCATATGGTTCACCTTCAATTTTCATTAGAATTTTCTGTAATTCCTTAGGATGAATATCATCCTTTGACGGTCTTGTAAACAAGCCAAAGTTATTCATAAAGAATATCAAATTCTGTATTTTCTCAGGGTCAGGACTTTCATGAGTTCTATATTCAAACGGAAGTTCCTGCCAGAAATAATCTTCGGCAACAGTCTCATTAGCCATAAGCATGAAATCTTCTATAATCTTTGTAGCAGGATTTCTATCGTATGGCTTAATTTCTACCGGTTTATGATTTTCATCAACTATTATCTTAGTTTCTGGCACATCAAAATCAATAGAACCTCTTTTGACACGATTAGCTCTAATTATATCAGCAAGTTCCTTCATCATATCAAACATACCGATTAATGGCTCATATCTTTTTAAGACCTCATCATCACTTCTATCAAGTATCTTGGCAACGTTAGTATATGTCATTCTCTCATTAACATTAATTACACCTTCGCAAATGTAATGATTAACAACTTTGCCCTTCTTATCAATATCCATAACACAGCTTAATGTTAATCTGTCTACACCTGCATTTAATGAACATATGCCATTAGAAAGCTTATGTGGAATCATAGGAATAACACTGTCAACAAGGTAACAGCTTGTACCTCTTTTTAAAGCTTCCTTATCAAGTGGTGACTTCTCAATAACATAATTAGTTACGTCCGCAATATGAACACCTAAGGTATATATTCCATCCTTATATGATATAGTTATAGCATCATCAAGATCCTTAGCATCCTCACCATCAATAGTGACAGTATCCCAAGTTCTAAAGTCATGTCTTCCTTCTATTTGAGAAGGCTCAACTTCATCAGGAATATCTTTAAGAGAATCCATGACTTTCTCAGGATATTCCATAGGTATATCATATGCTCTAACAACAGATAATATGTCTGTTGCTGGATCATTTACATGTCCAAGTATCTCTATTATCTCTCCCTCAGGTGACTTTCCAGCACTTCCATAGGTCTTAATTTTACATACAACCTTATGTCCTGTCATGGCACTCATGGAATCTTTTTTGGCAACAAATACGTCATCTGAAACCTTCTGATTATCAGGAATAACAAATCCAAATCCATCCTGCTTCTCAAACGTACCTACTACCACACTCATTCCACGTTCAAGAATCTGAACAACCTTAGCTTCACAACGCCTTCCAGCCTTAGCAGATTCATCCGGCTTTATCACAACTCTGTCATTGTGAAATGCATCCAAGCTGTATTTTGCTGGTATAAAATAATCATCCTTTTCCCCATCAACTCGTACAAAACCAAATCCCTTTTTATTACCAATAAATGTTCCTACCTTAAGATTATCATCTATCTTCTTATATTTACCCTTAGGTGTAACTGTTATTTTACCTTCGCTAATAAGCTCATTTAAAGCAGTTTCTACCCTCTTTTTTTCTGAATCCGACACTTGAAGCAAAAATCGGATATCCTTTAAACGCATAGGTTTGTACATATCATCACATATAAAATTGTATATTTTTTCTTTTATAATATTGACTTTTTCTCCCATAAGATGCACCCCACAATCTTATAATTTATATAAGATAATTATACCACATATGACTGATGTTTAACAGAAAAAAAGATGCTTTGACATTATATCAAAGCATCTATAATAATTCTTAAATAAACTTAGAAGATAAAACGAGTGCAAGCAACATATAAGCAATACCAAAAACAATTGTAACCTTCTTTAAAATTGCTTCTTTAGACTTGCCTTTATTCTTGCTCCAGTAAGTATCAGAACCACCACTTATTGTAGTAGTAAGTCCGCCACCTTTACCTTCCTGCATCATTACTATAATTGCTAATATAATTGAAATTACTAAAAAAACTATTGTTAACGCTGTCTTCAAAAGAAAAACCTCCTAATCATTTACAAATCACACTTTGCTTATGTTATCACAAGTAAGTCATGTTTGCAACATTTTTTTATAAATTTCATCAGCAATTAATATAATGCAACTCCGTTACCTTGCATGTAACATAATCTTCCAAGCCAATCGTATGTCCATGTATTTACCATGAGCGTGCCATCCGCATTAGCATATCCATAATTACCGGCAGCTCCATTCCATGGTGTTCCATCAGCACACATTACGGTATTAGAGAACTGGAACCACTTATCTCTCTCAAGAACTCCATATGGATTAGCATAGTATAAATATGTTCCTGTCTTATCATAAGTAACTACGTCAACGTATAAATAACCATTAACATCGAAGAAACAATAATCGTCAACTGGTACACCGGCAATGGACTTCTTTACATGAGCAAAATCACTAAACACTTCATGTCCGTACTGATTAAAGTATATTACATGAACACCATCAGGATGATAAGTCAATCTATCTCTCATGGCTGTTCCATCTGCCTGTAAGAAATACGTATATGTTCCATCACAAACAAATTGATTAATAACAAGCTTTCCTTGACTATCTTTAGCAATTATATCTCCTGCGTCAGTAAGATAAAAATCATTTCCTAAATAAGATGCAAACTTACCAGGTGTTGTTGGCACTCCAACTGGTGTTGCAACAGAGGAAGGAAGTCCTGGCTTGTTAACAACAACATCCATAGAGTCAGTCATAGTGGATGAAGGATTGCCTGCTACTCTTACGGTACAACTGATATTATATGTAGCATTTTCTGTTGGATACCATTGTAACCATTCATTTCCTAAAATCCAGCCCGAAAGTTCTAAAGTTTGATTAGTTGTATAGTTGAATGCAGACCATTTAAATTCTAAGTCAACCTCGCTATTTTTAGGAACTGTTGTTAATCCAATAAACACCATGTCATCAGTCTGCTGATCCTCTGGAAGATATAATGTAGCATAACTAAGTGTTGCTGTAGTAGCTGGTGCCTTATAAAGTATATCATCCTTCCAAGAAGAAATAGTTCTACCTGTCCATGAACTAAGCTTGCTTAAATACGGATCGACGTATGTTCCTGCCTGGTCTGTATTCATATATTTAAATACATCATATGACGCCTTCTTGTTGCCATTGTAATCTAAAAGTCCCATATTATAATAATCATGATGTACAGAGTTAGTATCTTTATATGTTGTAAATACAACAGAATCAACCATATCGTTATATACACCTGCATAATATGTCTGCGCAATCATAGCAGCCTGCTCTTCCTGACCATATGTTGAGTCAAAACTCTGCTCTGACAAAATAACTCTATGATTTGAACCAAAATTATCTTTTATATAATTAGTTAAAACTTCAAGATTAGGTCCACATATAAACTTAGTATCTACGTCATGTGTTAAATATTGAGCATTTTCTTTAGTCCAAACCTGTGTTGCCATCTGAGGTGGATATGCATGAAAATCAAGGTTCCACGATTTATTGGATACACCTAAATGAAACGCATCTATAAAGTCCTTAGTTGGCACACCTTTACCTTCGTTAGAGTTATTCCAATCATGGGTAACTGATACATATGCTCTTGCATATGGATTTTGTGCCTTTAAAGCACTATCTAGAAGGTTGTAGCTTGCTGTTGCAAGATTAACCAACACATCCTTCATACCACTTCCCGATGCACCAGTATAGTTATAATTATGAGCTACATTAACCTCATTACCAACTCTCCAGTTCTGAACAAATGTATCTGAGTAACCAAATCGTTCAGCCATAAAATTAAGTATTGCAGAAATATGATTTTGAGCCTCTGCATCACAAGAATTAAGTGCATAGTATACTTTTCCCGGTGTTGGATTATACATAAGTTTCTGGATAACAGGATCATCACTCCAGCTAAGTACAAGACAGAAAGTCCAAGTAATACCTTGCTCACGGTATTTTTTTACCTCCGCAAGAAGAACTTTCATCATACTTCCTTCCTGCTCGTTAAAGTAGTAAGTCTTGCCGTTATATCTATATGGTGTTCCTGTTCCATCTGTGTTAATAATAGACGCCAAATCTACATTTAACATAATATGATTTAAATTTAGATTGGAAACAGTATCTCCCAAAGCAGCAAATTCAGTACCCTGTACACCCTTACTATTATAATAATTACCATTAACAACATCTGCGGCTGTAGCCTTCACGTGGCTTAATGAAGCCGCCTTAACTTCTACCGGCTCAAAGAAACCCGTTACAAGCATAGAAATAGTTAAAGCAATCACCATAATTGAAGCGGTTATTTTATTATGCATTTTTCTTTTTTTCATGGTAATTCTCCTTTCAACTTTTTAATTATTTATAAAAAATCATGAATTTATTATACTATAAATTCATGATTTCCTCAATTAAAATATAGATGATTTTTTAAGTTCTTCCTCTATTCGTAAAAGCTGATTATATTTAGCATTTCTGTCTGTTCTACACGGAGCACCGGCCTTTATTTGTCCCGAATTTACGGCAACAGCTAAATCAGAAATAAAAGCATCATCAGTTTCACCTGACCTATGGGATATAACAGTCTTATATCCATACTCTCTTGCCATAGCAATAGTTTCCATTGTCTCTGTTAAGGTACCAATTTGATTATATTTTATGAGTATTGCATTTCCTATACCATCGTCTATGCCTTGTTTTAATTTTTTCTTATTTGTTACGAATAAATCATCACCTACAAGCTGTATTGTATCACCAAGTCTAAAGGTTAATACCTTCCAACCCTTCATATCATTCTCGTCAAGACCATCCTCTATAGAGTATATTGGATATTTTTTTATTAGTTCCTCATAATATTGAACCATTTCTTCTGAATTTCTATATATTTCTCTTCCTGACATTTTACTTTCTCCAGGAAAATAATACATTCCTGAATTATCATCAAAAAGTTCACTTGCAGCAACATCCAGGGCAATTTTTATATCTTCTCCCGGCTTATATCCCGCCTTATCAATTGCAAGCATTATATAATCAAGTACATCAAATGAGCTTGGTAAATTGGGAGCAAAACCTCCTTCGTCTCCAACGCCAGTTGAAAGTCCATTATCTGAAAGAATTTTCTTTAATGTATGATATATATTTGTACACATCTCAAGGCAAGAATTAAAGTTTTCCGCACCAACTGGAGCAATCATGAATTCTTGAATATCTACTGTATTATCTGCATGCTTACCACCATTCATAATATTCATCATTGGCAATGGCATTTTTCTTGCGTTTATTCCACCAATATATCTATAAAGGGGAATATCAAGAGCATTGGCAGCAGCTCTTGCTACAGCAAGAGACACTCCAAGAATTGCATTTGCCCCAAATTTACTCTTATTATCAGTACCGTCTGCATCAATAATAATTCGGTCAATTTCGGCTTGTTCAAATACATTCAATCCCACTATTTTGTCACAAATACGAGTATTAACATTATTTACAGCTTTGCTTACACCTTTTCCAAGATATCTTTTTTCTTCATCCCTTAGTTCGTGTGCCTCATATTCACCTGTGGATGCACCCGAAGGAACAGATGCTCTTCCTTCATAACCACATTCTGTTATTACATCTACTTCCACAGTAGGATTTCCTCTAGAATCAAGAATCTCTCTTGCGCTCACACTTGCAATTTTTTCTAAAAACATAAAAAGCCTCCTATGAGTAACATAAATCTAATGTAATTATTACCCATAGAAGACTTTTTATTCATTTAAACAATCAATATGTGATTATATTTTTATTATTCAACATCCGAAGTACAGTGTGGGCACTTAGTTGCTTCAATATTGATTTCCGATTTACAGAAAGGACATTCTTTAGTTGTAGGAGCTGCTTCCTCTTCTTCCTTCTTGCCTACAGAGCTAAGCTTATTCATTCCCTTAACCATAAGGAATACAACAAACGCCATAATAATAAAGTTAAAAACATCTGTTAAAAATGCTCCATAGTAAATATCAGCCTTCCATATTGTAAAATGCAATCCATTAATACCACCTGTGTTAAAGCAACCAATAATTGGTGAAATTACATTATCAAGTAATGAATTAACAAGAGCCGTAAAAGCAGAACCAATTATCATACCTACAGCAAGACTCATAACATTTCCCTTGATAGCAAATTCCTTGAACTCTTTGATAAAATTCTTCATAACATATACTCCTTTTCCTCTTTTTTATTTTAATTAAATATAATTCTTATGTATTTTATTGATTTTCTTGTTTAAGCTTCTTTTTCTTATCGGCTAGATCTACAGCACACATCAAATGTAATGTACCGAATATGGCTATGCCTGCCAACCCTAACATCTGCCAGTTGAACTGCTTTGTATCAGTCTTTATACCAGCTATGTTTGAATACAATTTTCCATTACTTAGATAAACTGTATTATCAAAATATGGATTATCATTTTGGAGATCAGCCTCCAAGTTGGCTAAACCCTCATACTTAGGCATTTCTCCACTTTGAACATTTATAAGTTCGTAGTTTTTACCTTCATAGAAAACAGTGACATGATATGAGAAGTGCATTCCGTTTCTAGCTCCTGAAGAAAGTTTTTCTGTTTCTGCACGTATTACAGTAACTTTGACTTCTTCGTATACAATATCCTGATTGTCAACGTTATTTTTTGAAACAATAAATAACACAATTGAAACAACAAACAATATTAACGTGATGATAAGCTGTTTAATACGTTTTTTGTTCATTAATTCACCCCTTTTGTTTAAGCATATAAATGCTTTAATATAAACAAAGAATGTGCATTTGCACATTCTTTGCATATATTAATACACTATCTAACAATAAGTGATTTTCCTGTCATCTCTTTAGGCTGTGGAAGTTCCATAATCTCAAGCAATGTTGGTGCAATATCTGCAAGACATCCGCCTTCACGAAGTTTAACACTGTCATCATAGTTAACAAGTATAAATGGTACTGGATTAGTAGTGTGAGCTGTATGTGGCTCTCCAGTCTCATAGTTAACCATCTGCTCAGCATTACCGTGGTCTGCACAGATAAATAATACACCGCCTACTTTCTTAACTGCCTCAACAGCATCTCCAACAAGCTGGTCTACTCTTTCAACTGCACTTACGGCAGCAGGAATAACCCCTGTGTGACCTACCATATCAGGATTAGCAAAATTAATTATAATAACATCATAATCCTCATCTGTAATACATGAAACAAGGTCAGCTCCAACCTCAGGAGCACTCATCTCTGGCTGTAAATCATATGTTGCAACAGCTGGTGACTTAACAAGAATTCTAAATTCTTCCTTGTTAGGCTCTTCAAGACCACCGTTAAAGAAAAATGTTACATGCGCATACTTCTCTGTCTCAGCAAGTCTAAGCTGTTTCTTTCCATTAGCAGCAAGATATTCTCCTAATGTATTAGTGATTTCCTGTTTCTTGAACGCAATAGTTTTGTTAGGTATGCTTTCATCATAATCCTTAAAGCACACATAAGTAAGTGGTAATTTACCACCCTTTCTATCAAATCCATCAAAATCATCTGAGCAGAATGCTCTTGTAATTTCTCTAGCTCTATCTGGTCTAAAGTTAAAGAAAATAACTGAATCATTAGCCTTAACTGTAGCAACAGGTGCACCATTCTCAGTGATAACTGTTGGAAGAACAAATTCGTCTGTCTTATCATCAGCGTAAGAATCAGCAACAGCCTGTACAGGATCTGTAGCATTAACACCCTCACCATAAACTATAGCAGCATATGCCTTCTCAACTCTATCCCAGTTATTATCTCTGTCCATTGCATAATAACGACCAGAAATGGATGCAACCTTACCTACGCCTATTTCAGCCATCTTATCAACTAATTCTGCAACATAATCCTTACCTGATGCTGGAGGAGTATCTCTACCATCAAGGAATGGATGTACGTATACATTAGAAAGACCCTGCTTCTTGCAAAGTTCTAAAATACCATAAAGATGTGTATTATGGCTGTGTACTCCACCATCTGAAAGAAGTCCCCAAAGATGTAAATCCGAGTTATTCTTCTTACAATTATCTATAGCCTCGAGCATAGCCTCATTCTCAAAGAAATCACCATCCTCGATAGCTTTTGTAATAGATGTTAAATCCTGATATATAATTCTTCCTGCTCCGATGTTCATATGTCCAACCTCTGAGTTACCCATCTGTCCATCAGGAAGACCAACTGCAAGACCTGAAGCATTACCTCTAACGAATGGACACTCAGCCATAAGCTTGTCCATAACTGGTGTTTTAGCCATAGCAATTGCATTACCCTCAGTCTTGTCACTAATTCCATAACCATCAAGTACCATTAAAACTACTGGTTTCTTACTCATTGTATATATCTCCTTTAAATTTATTACGTATACATTGTGAAACAAATCACACACAGTTTATAATATCATATAATTATTTTTTAGCAAGAAAAAAATCATATGTCATCCCACTCATCAACAACTATAACAGCTTCACTAACTCTCTTACGTTCTTTTTCTCTCATAATATCTTTAATTATTGATATTACTACAAAAATAAACAAAGCAACTTCTATAACCTTGCCTAAAACTACTTTCTTAAATTGCTTTTCATCGAGTTTTCTTGACTTTAATTGATATGGTTTTTCATTATCATAATCGTATGCCGATTGTGTGTAACTTGCAGCATATCTAGTCTTAATTTCAGGAAATTCATTAAGTTCTGAAATATCATCTAACCATCCAATAAAATAAGCTGTTATATTAGTTATTTCAGATGTTACCTTATCATCCCAAGATACACCGTCTGTTGAGCTACCAAGCATTATATCTTTTTTATATTCTTTAGCAACATAATCAACAAATTCACGGGTAATACCATCACCTTTGCTTGTATAATATAAATCTCGAGCGCCAAACAAGTGCAATATTTCATGGGCATATGTATCAGGATTTACATTTCTTTCTTCATCCCACCTAAGATTAATAAATGCAATCTCATTATAATAATATTTGTCTTCACCATATTTAAAATTATATGCACAAGCTTCATCAGCTTCATTATCAACAAATATAAGGTATCCGATACTATTTACATTATATTTTTTCATTATATCTTCCACAGATATATTTTCGCTTATATAATCCTGAGTTGCTCTGACTAAATCAACCGTATCTTGTTCATTCTCGGAATATCCTACACCCGCACTACCTGGAAAAGGCTTGTTATATGTGAAATGATATTCTAAGTCCGGATATTTCTTTGTGTCATATATCAAATCAACATCCTTACCATATCTCTTTCCTTCTTCAATTAAGTAATTGCACGCAATATCAAGGTTATTGTAAGCAAGTTCCATATCCAAGGATGACCAAAGTGCATCCTGATCTTCAAGAAAAATGCTAATCAATACCGTTTGATTGTCTAAATATTTTGTACTTCCTGTTGTAGCCTCTTCCCAATCACTATATGGTTCACCATCATATCTAGTAGATAATTCATCGTATTTCGAACCACTACATGAACAAAGTGAAATTGAACATAGCAGTAAAGCTAAAATAGTTATTATTTTTTTCATTAATAGTACTCTCCCAAACTAATACCATTTAATCCAAGAGGGATTTCATGGTCGAGACCTATGAAATGTTCTCCATCATTCCAAAGGACTTCCTTGACAAAGGCATATTTTTCCTCGTCCCAAGTTGTAAAATCATCTAAAACCATACCACCAGTATCACCTGAGTTGGAATTAAAACACCAGAAGGTGTGATTGAGTCTATTTTCAGATATTAATTGCCTCATATAAGTCATCCAAGTAATATTAGGCTCCTTCATAAAGCCTCCCCACTCACCTATAAGAAGAGGTGCGATATCCTCCTCATAAATATAAAACCAATTATCATGCCAACAGTCTTCCATGAGACTATCATAGTTATAATCGCCTTCAAACCAAGGTTGAGCATATACTGTAGGACCATAATCATGTGGTGAATAGACTAACTTATTCTGATAATCACCTAAGTCAACTGGATAATCGGCAACACCTCGAAGATTTCCACCCCACCAGTTAAAGTAATAATCTTCCTCATTAGTTGATGAAAAATCTCCATTTGTTTCCAAATCTATAGGATATATTTCGATACCTTCAACTAAAACAAGAACATTTGGATTACTTGTTAAAACTGCATCAGCTGCTAGCTCCGCAACATATTTCCAATTGTTAGGGTCAGTGGAATCATCCCACTTGGCTGCTCCAGTACCCTCGAAAGGTTTACCGTGAGGTTCATTTTTTAAATCATATGCAATGATAGTATCGTCATCCTTGTATCTATCTGCAATCCAACTAAGTGCAAATAAATAGTCCTCTGTTGAAATTCTTTCTGTATACCAAAGATTAACAACGTGTCCACTAGCGTTAGTTTCTGCACTATGTATATCAATCATAATCTTGATACCATTTGCTCTACATTGGCCAATAATGTATTCAAAAATCTGAAGACTATCCATACCCACAAGATATGAATTAGTTGCCTGATTAAAATTAGCCTGTGGGTATTCACCACGAGACCACTGTAAGATTAATTCTGCTGAAAATGGTATTCTAAGCAAATTAAAACCATGATTGGCAATTTCCTGAATGGATTGATTTAAATCACATGCCCACAAACCATCAAAAGTGTTAGTGCCAGTATTGTATCCAAACCAATTAATTCCAGTTATCCAAACTTCATTGCCATCTGAATCAACAATTTTTCTTCCATCTGTATAAAGCCAATCATCAGTGGTTGGCTCAGGAACATCCATTGCACCATAATCTACGTCACGTTCAACAACAACTGTATTTGTTGGCTCAGTGGTTGTCAAATTAGTTTCATCCTGTGAACCATTATTATCACTTGTATCCGTCGTTGTTCCTTCCTGAGCATTATTATTTGATGTAGATGAATCATATATTGGATTTTCTGTTGTTGTAACCTGAGTATCAGTATTTTGCTTATTACTTCTCTTCTTTTGTATGGCTATTCCGGCGACTATACCAAGCAAAAATGCCACAATAACTGCCTGAACCATAATTATAATAATAAATTTTTTATTCATGTTTAAAAATTACCACCATTCCATCCCCAATTGGAAACTGCCTCATATTTTACATATACATGATCTGGTGCAATACCAAGAATCTTGTTAAAAGCTTCACATATCTGCGCAGTCAATGCATCAAAAGCCTGCTTGTTTTCTCCACCATATACACTCACTTCTACAAAAGCCATCGGCTGACTTGCATCGCCTCTAAAATAAAGCTTATATTCATCTTCAAAGCCAAGCATAAGCCAAGATTCACTCTTGCCTGGAATTGTCCTTATTGCCTCCCCAAGAAAATTTTTTAATTCAGTTTCCTGCTCCTTTGTCATCTTTACACTAATTTTAGAATTAATAAATGGCATAATGTACCTCCTAATAAAAAAAGACTGTATTTAAAATACAGTCTTAATTATAATATAAAATCAAATTAATGTCATTATTTATAGAGTGTTATTTAGCAAAAACAAATTGATTTTTGCCTGCATGCTTAGCTTCGTACAGCGCACCATCAGCCTTAGCATATAATATATCCAATGTTCTTCCCTGGTCAGGATACACACTTACTCCAATACTTCCAGAAATAACTACATCACCAAACCCCATATCAATATTCATAATACCGTCTAAAATATCCTGAGCTTTCTTTAAGACTATATCCATATCTGGAATATTTCGCATAAGAACAAAGAATTCATCTCCTCCAATTCTTCCAACAACATCCTGATCTCTGAAATGTGATTTTATCTCCTTAGCTAACTCAATCAAATACTCATCACCTGATTGATGCCCATATGTATCATTGATATTCTTGAAATTATCTACATCTATCATATATAGAACATGTTTACTTTTGGGCTCATTCTTAAGAATATCTTTTATGCTGTCCATAGTTGTCTCACGATTAAGAAGCATTGTCATCTTATCCATCTTAGCTGCAACCTCAAGTTGTTTAACTTCCTGTTGCTCTGCATCTATATCCTTAGCTGATAACATAACACATAAATGACCACTGTCAACATCAACCAAAAATCTAGCCTCATTATGAACCCATCTTTCAGAACCGTCAGACATAACTCTCTGATACTTAAATGATAACATGTTTCGACCGCTATCATATAAATTCTGCAAATATTCAGGAGTAAAATTGCTATAAAAATCTGCAGCCTTACATTTCCCAAGTATAGAAATAAGTGCTGCCTCGCATAACTCATCCACAGTTTGACACTCTTGATATGTTGCACTATTTATATTCTGTCTTCTTTGACTTATTATTCGCCAACTATCTACATCAATATAAGAAACTGCATAAGTATCCTTAGGTAATTCAAACAAATACTTAAGTTCATGCTGATAATGCTGTCTTGCTATGTAATCTCTAGTTATATCCCTTGTTACACCAAGTATTCCAATTGGCTTATTATCCTTATCACGCAAGATATACTTAGAAGTAGAACCATATCTAGCCCGACCATCAAAATCAGTAATTGGTTCAATATAATCAATAAGATTTTCACCCTCAGATATCAATTTTTTGTCATCATTAGTATATCTCTTCGCTAACCCCTTATCTTCGAATATTTCCAAGTCTGTTTTGTTGATTAAGTCATCTAAGGTTTCCTTGCCTGTCATCTTAATAAAAGGTACAGACGCAGCTACATATCTACCTTCCATATTCTTAACAAACACCATGTCTCGACTATTCTCCAATAAGGTCTTAAAAGAAATATCTAACAGATTGTTATTATAACCCATTAAAATCACCCCATCATCTACATTGTTGCCCCATCTCCAATATAATTATATTATAATTTTAGACATTAAACAACAATATTTTCTCCTGAAAGGTTATTGTTATTATTGAAGAAATTCATACAAATAAAAAACAGGCCGGAAACAACCGGCCTGTATATATTAAAATGCAGTAAATTAGTAGCAAACAATGCTTCCGAAGTCAGCCTTAAGTGAAGCTCCACCAACAAGACCACCATCGATATTTGGCTGTGCAAATAACTCAGATGCGTTACCTGCGTTAACTGAACCACCGTACTGAATACGAACAGCATCAGCTGTAGCCTGATCATACATCTCAGCGATGCACTCACGAATACCCTTACATACTTCCTCAGCCTGCTCAGTTGTAGCAGTTTTACCTGTACCAATAGCCCAAATTGGCTCGTATGCAATAACAATATCCTTAACCTGATCAGCAGTTACACCAACAAGGTCAGACTTAATCTGGAATCTAATCCAATCCATTGTTACACCCATTTCTCTCTGCTCGAGTGACTCACCACAGCAAAGAATTGGAACAAGACCAGCCTCAATAGCCTTCTTAACCTTCTTGTTAAGTAAAGCATCATCCTCCTTGAAGTAGTCTCTTCTCTCTGAATGACCGATAATAACATACTTAACACCTGCGTCAACAAGCATAGCTGCCGAAATTTCTCCAGTGTATGCTCCGCTCTCCTCAAAGTACATATTCTCAGCACCAACCTGTACATTAGAACCCTTAACAGCCTCTACAACAGGAACAATATCAATTGCAGGAACACAATAAACAACATCAACATCATCGTTCTTAACAAGTGGTGCAAGCTCCTCAACTAACTTAACAGCCTGTGAAGGAGTCATGTTCATCTTCCAGTTACCTGCGATAATCTTCTTTCTTGCCATAATTTTAATCTCCTAATCTTCTTATTTATGCGACTTCAACTAAGTTCAAACTTCGCCTACGGCTCATTTTTCACTAAGTTTTCGCTGCATAAGTTCGAACTAAGCTCAAACTTCGTCTTAGACTCGTTTATCGCTAAGGTCTTACTTATTATTGGCTGCTGCTACACCCGGAAGCTCCTTACCTTCTAAGAACTCAAGTGAAGCACCACCACCAGTTGAAATGTGGCTCATCTTATCGCCATATCCAAGCTGGTTAACAGCTGCTGCTGAATCACCACCACCGATGATTGTTGTAGCATCAGTCTCAGCAAGTGCTGCTGCAACTGCCTTAGTACCTACAGCAAGTGTTGGGTTCTCAAATACACCCATAGGTCCATTCCAAACAACTGTCTTAGCTGTCTTAACTGCCTCAGAGAACATCTCAACAGTCTTAGGTCCGATATCACAACCCTCTTTATTTGCATCCATCTTGTCTGCATCACAAACAACTGTATCAACTGGAGCATCTATTGGATTAGGGAAATCATCAATCATAACTGAATCAACTGGAAGCATAAGATTCTTTCCAAGCTTCTCAGCTTTCTCCATCATTTCCTTACAGTAATCAATCTTAGTATCATCTACAAGTGACTTACCAATTTCGTATCCCTTAGCCTTAAGGAATGTATAAGCCATACCACCACCAATGATAAGTGTATCACACTTCTCAATTAAGTTAGAGATAACATTAAGCTTATCTGCAACCTTAGCACCACCAAGAATAGCAACGAAAGGTCTTACTGGATTCTCAACAGCATTGCCAAGGAAGTCAATTTCCTTCTGCATTAAGTAACCAACTACTGCTGTGTCAACAAGCTGTGCAACACCAACGTTTGAGCAGTGTGCTCTATGAGCAGTACCAAATGCATCGTTAACGAATACATCACAGATTGAAGCTAAATCCTGAGAGAAAGCCTCTCCACACTTAGTCTCTTCTGCTCTGAAACGAGTATTCTCAAGAAGAATAACATCTCCATCATTCATAGCCTCAACAGCAGCCTTAGCGTTTGGTCCTACAACCTCAAGATCAGCAGCAAACTTAACTTCCTGACCAAGGAGCTCTGAAAGACGTGCAGCTACAGGTGCAAGAGTTTTAGTAACCTTGTCTTCCTCAGTTTTAACCTTACCAAGGTGTGAGCAAAGGATAACCTTACCACCATCAGCGATTAACTTCTTAATAGTTGGAAGTGCAGCTACAAGACGATTCTCATCTGTAATCTTTCCTTCCTTTAATGGTACATTAAAATCACATCTGCAAAGAACTCTTAAACCCTTTACATTGATATCATCTACTGATTTTTTGTTTAATGACATTATTATTGTCCTCCTGTTTTTTGTTTTGAAAAAGGTCCGGTCCAAAAGACCGGACCCATTAGGTCTGAAATAAATAACTTAACAGTTAAAATTAAGCTAACTCAGCGAAGTACTTAATAGTTCTAACCATCTGGCTAGTGTATGAGTTCTCATTATCATACCAAGAAACTACCTGAACCTCATAAAGGTCATCAGCAATTGGAGCTACCATAGTCTGAGTAGCATCGAATAATGAACCAAATCTCATACCAACAACGTCTGAAGATACAAGCTCTTCCTCAGTATAACCGAATGACTCAGAAGCAGCAGCCTTCATAGCAGCGTTGATGCCATCCTTAGTTACGTTAGCACC
The DNA here is from genome assembly GCA_015057525.1 of Lachnospiraceae bacterium. Taxonomy (GTDB): domain Bacteria; phylum Bacillota; class Clostridia; order Lachnospirales; family Lachnospiraceae; genus Coprococcus_C. The sequence continues at coordinate 266,549 of SVEE01000002.1, forward strand.
CTTAACAACTGCAGTAAGGATTGTAGTAGAACCAGTTGGAACTGGAACTCTCTGTGCAGAACCGATTAACTTTCCGTTTAACTCTGGGATAACTAAGCCGATTGCCTTAGCAGCACCAGTTGAGTTAGGAACGATATTAACAGCTGCAGCACGTGCTCTTCTTAAATCGCCCTTTCTGTGTGGTCCATCAAGTACCATCTGATCACCAGTGTAAGCATGGATTGTAGCCATGATACCAGACTGGATTGGAGCGTAATCGTTAAGTGCCTTAGCCATAGGAGCTAAGCAGTTAGTTGTACAAGAAGCTGCTGAGATGATCTTATCATCTGCTGTTAAAGTCTTCTCGTTAACGCTATATACGATAGTTGGAAGATCGTTACCAGCTGGAGCTGAAATAACTACCTTCTTAGCACCTGCATCAATGTGAGCCTGTGACTTAGCCTTTGATACATAGAAACCAGTACACTCAAGTACAACGTCTACGTCAAGCTCGCCCCATGGAAGCTCAGCTGCATTTGCCATTGCATAAATCTTTAAAGTCTTGCCACAAACTGTGATTGTACCTGCCTCATCATCAGCTGAAACCTGATCAGCATACTGATACTTGCCCTGTGATGAATCATACTTTAATAAGTGTGCAAGCATTGAAGGCTTTGTTAAGTCGTTGATTGCTACAACTTCATATCCTTCAGCATCAAACATCTGTCTGAATGCAAGACGACCGATACGTCCAAAACCATTAATTGCTACTTTTACTGCCATTTTTTATTCCTCCTAAGTTTTGAAATAATAATGATTTATAAATACTGCTTGGCAAGCAGTAATTAAGCTGTGATAATTTCACACAAACATCATAAACTTTTTTACTATAAAATTCAAGTCTTAAATTAGGAATTTTTACTCTTTTTTTCCAATAAGTCTAATAATGTCGCAATATAATACATTTTATATCTTTAAAGATGCTGAATTTTGTTTTATAATGTTATTAGTTTATTTTTAAAGGAGAATTATATGATATTTCCTGATTATCACTTACACTCTTCTTTTTCCAGTGATGCGGATTATGATATTATTGATATTATTAAATCTGCGCAGAAAAAAGATATTAATTCTATATGTATAACAGACCATTATGATATGGATTTTCCTATATATCCAGATGAACCAGATATGACATTTTATTTAAATACTGAAGAATATTATAAATATATGTCATCTGTAAAGGAGCAATTTGCTCATGATTTTGACCTTAGAATAGGTGTTGAGCTTGGTATGATGCCACATATCGGCGACAAGCTTAACAATTATGTATTCTCCCACCCAGAATTAGATTTTATAATTGCCAGTGTTCATATTGTTGATGGATTTGATCCATACAGACCAGATTATTTTGTTGGTAAAACTGATTATCAGGCATACTTGAGATATTTTGAGACAATTCTGGATAGTTTGAAAGTATTTACAAACTATAATGTACTTGGACATATGGACTACATCTTAAGATACGGCAAAACTAAGGCTGACAATTTCAAGGCAACTGACTACTACGACATATTCAAAGAAATTATTAATATCATTGTACAAAATGGTAAAGGGCTTGAAATAAACACTGGAAGTCTATACAAAAATTTGGATTTTCCACATCCACATAAAGAGATTCTTAAGTTATATAAGGATGCGGGTGGAGAAATAATAACTATTGGAAGCGATGCACATAAACCCGAATATATCGGATACGGTTTTGACAAAGCTAAAGAGATATTATCCGCCTTAGGATTTAAGTACTATTGTACTTTTTCAAAACAATCACCTGAGTTTCATAGTATTATATAAATAATAAATCACCAAAAAAAAGACGGTTAACCGTCTTTTTTTTAATAATCTTCCTCCTCTTCGTGCTCACTTATATCAGACTTAGGTTTCTCTAAGCCTTCAATCTTGATGCCATTCTTCTCCGCATAGTCCCAAAGGGCTGCATGAATAGCCTCTTCTGCAAGCAAGGAACAATGTACCTTAACTGGTGGAAGTCCATCTAATGCTTCCATAACCGCTTTATTTGTAACCTGTAATGCTTCATATATTGTCTTGCCTTTAACAAGCTCTGTAGCCATGCTACTTGTTGCAACAGCTGCACCACATCCAAAAGTTTTAAATTTTACATCTTGAATAACCTGATTATCATCAATATCAAAGTATATTCTCATGATGTCACCACATTTAGCATTACCTACTGTTCCTATTCCACTGGCATTTTCTATTTCTCCAACATTTCTTGGATTCTGAAAATGGTCCATAACCTTTTCACTATACATATCTATATTTTCTCCTCTCATATATGGTAATTATTTCTGCTTCTTCATAAAGTCTTCATATAATGGAGACATATCTCTTAATCTTTGAACAATTTCCTTAAGATTATCAATAACATAGTCCAATTCTTCCTTAGTATTTTCGTACCCTAAGGTAAGCCTAAGGGAACCATGAGCAATCTCATGAGGTAACCCAATAGCTAATAGAACATGAGAAGGGTCAAGGGAGCCTGATGTACACGCTGAACCGCTTGAACCACATATTCCAGCCATATCAAGCATTATAAGAAGAGATTCACCTTCAATGAACTGGAAACTAAAATTGATATTATTTGCAAGTCTTTCTGTTCTATGTCCATTTAATCTTGTATATGGAATCTCAGCTAAAACTCTGTCTATCACATAATCTCTTAATTCCTTTTCATGTGCTGTTCTTTCTTCCATGGTCTTAACAGCAATCTCAACAGCCTTACCTAGTCCCACAATACCTGGTACATTCTCAGTTCCTGCTCGTCTTGCTCTCTCCTGTCCACCACCGTGAATAAGATTTCTTATCTTAATTCCCTTACGTATATACAAAAATCCAACACCCTTTGGACCATTAAGCTTATGACCACTGGCAGATAGCATATCAATATTCATATCTTCTACATCAATAGGCATCTGTCCATAAGCTTGAACTGCATCTGTATGGAAAATTATTCCATTAGCCTTTGCGATTTTACCGATTTCCTTTATTGGCTGAACCGAACCTATTTCATTATTGGCAAACATAATTGAAATAAGAATAGTATCCGGTCTAATTGCATTTTTTAAGTCCTCAAGCTTTATGATACCATTTTCATCAACATTTAAGTATGTCACTTCAAAGCCATTCTTCTCAAGAAACTCAGTTGTATGAAGAACAGCATGATGCTCAATCTTAGTTGTAATAATGTGTTTACCCTTTGATGAATATACTCTTGCAGTTTCTTTGATTGCCCAGTTATCTGACTCAGAACCACCTGCTGTAAAATAAATATTAGCAGCAGCGGTATTAAGGGAATCAGCAATAACCTTTCTCGACGCAGAAACTGCATCCTTGCTAAGAGATGAAAATTTATATACGCTAGATGGATTTCCGTAGTTTTCTGTAAAATATGGAAGCATCGCTTCTACAACCTCTGGTCTTACAGCTGTTGTGGCCGCGTGATCCAAATATATAAGTCTATCCATATATTTGACTCCTTTTTAATATATATAAAAATTTTAATTACAAAGACATTTTTACTTTATAACATATTGAACATTATCACTATGAATTTTTATTGTCAATAAATTGTTGCCTTAAATCGTCTTATTGAAAAAGTTTATCAGTAATATAACACTTAAAACAAAAATATATTTAATATAACAATAGTTATCAGGAATTCTATGTCTAAAAAAACCATCATCAAAGGAACTCTTATCCTTACTATAGCAGGTATAATAACCAAACTTTTAGGATTTTATAATAGAATATTCCTTACTAGACTTATTGGTGTAAAAGAATTAGGTGTTTATCAATTAATTTTTCCTATATATATGCTTGCTTTCTCTATATGTTGTCAGGGAATTGCCACTACGTTGACTAAGCAAGTGTCCTTCTATATGGGAAAAAAATGTCCTAATAATGCGAAAAAAATATTTAAATACAGCATTATTATTTCCACTACAGCAGGGACGTTTATAAGTATTTTAATACATATTTTTGCCTATCCATTAAGTTTGGTAATACTAAAAAACACTAATTGTGCACCTTTGTTAAAAATAATCAGTATAGCAATCCCATTTGTATGTGCCAAATCCTGTATAAACTCATATTTTCTAGGTATTGATAAACCCATGTTCCAAGGAATTTCTCATCTGTTTGAACAAGTTGTTCGCATATCTACCGCATATTTTTTATCAGTATATTGGATGAAGGATAAAATAAATGCTTCTCTTGCTGTTTTGGCTGTAGTTACAGGTGAATTGTTTGCAACTTTTCTTGCAATCCTAATCTTTGTGATTTATACAAGAAAAAACAAACATAATGGTAGTTTAACTCATGATAATCCTAAAACATTAATTAGTAGACTTAGACGAGATGCAATTCCAATAACAACAAACAACGTAATCTTTACTTTGTTTTCAAGCTTGGAATCCATATTAATGCCTGCCATGTTGTTTTATTATTACAACAATTCTGAAACAGCCATGGAAATGTTTGGCATTATAACAGGAATAGTTATTCCCTTTTTACTATTCCCATCAACTATAACTAATTCTTTATCCACTATGCTTCTTCCTGCTGTATCCTATGCCAGTGCAAGAAAAAACAATAAAGCCATTAATTCCGCATTGAAAAATAGTCTTTCATTTTGCTTTTTGCTAGGAGTATGTACATGGATTTTTTACTTACTATTCGGAGAGACACTGTGTATTATCGCTTTCAAAAATAAAGAAGCAGGTATTCTCCTAAACAATATGTGCTACCTATGTCCTCTAATTTATATTTCTGGTAATTTATCTGCTATAATGAATGGAATTGATAAAGCATTTAATAATTTAATATTCAATGTAATAAGTATTATAATTCGAATAATTTTTATTGTTTCCTTCGTTCCTTCTTACGGTTTGTCTGCATATGTTTTAGGAATGACTGTAAGTTATATTATTCTTGATATATTATTACTTACATCTGTAAACAAAAGAAAAAGTGGAGCTTCTTAAAAGCTCCACTTTTTGATTAACATATATTTTCGAATCCGTAGCATCTCTCATCTAAGAGTGTTCCATTTTCATCATAAATTCTAAATAATGTCCAATAATATCCATACTGTGGCTGCCATATTGTCCAAAAGCACTTATCAGGGACATAGCACTGTCCTGTTGTATAAACCCATGCATCTTTGCCTTCTGCTAAAAGCGTACAGTCAAGAATAAGCATCTCATATGTGTAATTATTATTGTCATAAGACTCAAACCCTATAAGATATCCTCCACCTGGTCCATCATATGGCATCTGACATATACCCTTAATTTGTGGATGATAGCCAGCAGCTGATGAAACTTCTTTAATCACACTGTCACCTGAAATTCTAACCTTACATACAACTACATAGTCACCAGGTGCCTCAGGAACCCAATGGGCATATGGATTATTTAATGTCCAATCACTTATAAGTACCCAATTATCATTAACACAGGCATACCAGCTATATTCTAAATCAAGATTGCTATTGTTCGATACATCAACCGCTAAAGAAACAGCATCTGTTACAGCTTGGTTCCAATATATACCATTTATATTAAAATCATCACTAGAAATACCGTTAGGATTATTTGTTACATCAACCAATACAGATGCTGATGAAAAATCAAGACTACCCGTAATTGTCACTGTACCTGAAGAAACACCTGAAACATTACCATAACTATCAACTGTAGCAATTGACGTTTTATTGCTAGACCACTTAATATCACTATCTTCTGGAATAGCATATGCGCCTTTAAATCCTGGATTATTAATACGAAAAACAAAGTGTTGGCTTGTTCCTGGCTTAATGATTGAATTTTCCGGTATTATATCGTATGTGAATGTATATTCACTTGAAGAACCAAATATTACACCATAGGAAGTCGATGCCTCGCTAAATGTATCAACAGCAAATGATATTTCCTCTGTTATTGTATAATTTGCTGGTTTTGATATAGCTGTCGCTGTCTGGCCAGAGAAACACTGAACCCAATAAGTTCTACCATTATGAATAAAACATCCTATTCCAATACTATTTACATCTTCAGCAAGAATATTTCCCTTGTGTCCTGATGAATTCATCCAGCTGTTCATAACATCATCTGCCGATATCTGGCCTGCGGCAATATTCTCTCTTGTTAAAGCTTCATTAATTGTAAAGCAAGAGGAACTATCCGGTCTAGTATGAGAAAAAAGTAATGAACATTCTGCTGCTCTTCTCATGGCATCCTCGAGAAGTTCTTTATCCATTGAAATAGCAGAAAGACCAGCATTTGCTCTCTGGGCATTTACCAGTTCAAGTACTTGATATGCTTGAGTATAATCTCTTAAACCGGTAATATTTACACTATTCTGAATCCTGTAGCCATGAGAACCATACGGAGATACATCATCACTCATACCTTTTATTTCAGTAGTTTCTTCGAATGCATCTGTATGAACAAAGGTTACACTCTTAGGCAGGGTAACTTCCGAAAGTGCATAACACCCCAAAAACGTGCATCTATATATATCTTTTACACCCTCATTTAAATTAACTGATGTAAGCTTCTTGCAATTCAAAAATGCCTGATAAGGTATATGGTCTAATCCATAAGATGTAAAACTTTCTAATGCATAGCAATTTCCAAAACAGCCATTGCCAATTTTAGTTACATTCGCAGGAAGAACAACATTTGTTAAAGCATTATAACAATTTGAAAATGTTCTTGCACCAAGAGTTTTAAGTGTGCTTCCAAAGAAAATGCTTTTAATCGACCTACATTCATCGAACATTTCATAAGCTGTCTCCTCAAGACCCTTACCAAAACTTACACTAGTAAGGCTATAACATGAGTAAAATGTAAAGGAATCAACAGAAGTTATGTTATCTGGTATTGTAATGGAAGTTAATCCAGACCTTGAAAATGCTCCTTCACCAAGATGTGTTACCGAATTAGCAAAGCTAATTGATTCAAGATTATAGGCTGTAGAAAATGCATATGCTCCAACAGTTGTTACTCCTGAAGGAACACTGAAACTTACATCCTCTCTTCCCACTGGATATGCATATAAAGTCTTACCATTGTCAGTATATAAAACACCATCAACAGAAGAATACACTGAATTGCCTGTTTCTACCACAAAGTTTTGTGTTCTACAGTTAAAAAATGCCGTATTACTAATCTTTGTTGCAGTTTTGGGAAATATAATCTCAGGTATTGCACAATTTTGGAATGCATAATCCTTAACTTCTACAACATTAGATAAATCCATAGTTTGTATTCCAGAACAACCATAAAAACATCCTTCTGGTATAACAGTTACCTTACTTGGAATAGTGATACTTTCAATTTTCGAACATGAATAAAACATGGCTTCACCCAATGTAACAACAGTTTCCGGCAAATAAACTGTTGTAGCATTAGAACAATAAGAAAAAATATTAAGACCTAAGCTAGTAACACCACTTTCAACAACAATTGAGGTAATACTAGACCTATAATCTCTCCAACCAGGAAATTTTAATATATCATTTTCACCATATGAAGCAAAATCGTATGTAGCACCTGTTCCAGACAAAGTAAGTACACCATCAGCATAACTCCAACTAACATTGTCCCCACACATTCCGGATGCGGCTGCAACGGTATCAATTTCATCCTCTACACTTTCCTCATATGTATCAGTGTAATCAAGTTCAAAAATTTCACCAGTTTCATTTCCATATCCACCTGCAACAACTTGTTCTTCACAAGCTTCTTCACCTGAATAATCAGTTTCCTTAGCTTCAAGTTCTAAATCAACAAGATTATTTTCAGAAGCAAGTACAGGTACCGTATTTCCCATAACACTCAACATCATAGTTAAGGCTATAAGATAACTTATTTTTTTTAGCTTCTTTTTCATACAACCCCTCCTTTTTATATTTAATAACTTATATAACTACTATTATACTATAACATTATAAAATTTCAAAAAATATGCACAAAAAACCAAAATGTATTTTCTAAAAAAAAATAATATACATTTTGGTTTTTGACTTAAATATATTTATAATTCGTATGGTGTAACCTGATATACGTAATAATTTAGCCAGTTTGTATAAAGTGTATTAGCATGGCATCTCCATGACTTAATAGGCTTCTTGTCTGGATTATTATCAGGATAATAATTAACAGGTATGTCTGGATTAATGCCTTTACCTAGGTCTCTCTTATATTCCTGATCAAGAGTTACTGTGTCATACTCTGGATGTCCTGTAACGAAAATATTTTTACCTTCATCACCTACAATAAGATATGGCCCTGTAATATCAGATTCAGATACAATCTCAAGTCTTGAATTAGTTAGAATTGCATCCTTATCCACACCTGTATATCTTGACTGTGGAACATAAAATGTATCATCAAACCCTCTAACTAAAGGTGTTTTCTTATGCAACGGATAGTGTGGATAAACCCCCGAAAACTTCTTATCAAGAGCTATCTTTTTAACACCATATCTATAATATAAACCGGCCTGTGCTCCCCAGCAAATATGCAATGTGGAAGTTACATTTTTTTCAGACCAATCCATAATATCTGTAAGTTCTTTCCAGTACTCAACATCTTCAAATTCCATAGTCTCTACAGGAGCACCTGTTATAATAAGACCGTCCCATTTTCTACGTTTAACCTTATCAAATGTAGTATAAAATCTTGAAAGATGTTCCTTATCAGTATTTTTAGACTCATATGAAACAGTTCGTATAAAGCTGATATTAACCTGCAAAGGGGTATTTGAAAGACTTCTCAAAAGCTGAAGCTCTGTATCCTCCTTAAGTGGCATAAGATTAAGTATAAGTATATCCAGTGGTCTTATATCCTGACTTAAGGCTCTGTTTTCATCCATAACAAATATATTTTCTTCTTCAAGTATCTTTTTAACCGGTAAATCATTATCTATTTTGATTGGCATATATTTCTACCTTCCTTATATTGTCAATATTTACAGCAATCATACTGCAATTAGTAATCCATCATATATCTAATAGTTATAACATCATTTTATTATAACTTCAAGAAGTCCTCTTCTGAAATTATAGGAACACCTAGTGATTTTGCTTTTTTATTCTTAGATGAAGAAGACATAACATCGTTATTAATTAGATAGCTGGTCTTTGCAGAAACACTTCCTGCTACTTTTCCACCTCTGTCCTCAATAAGCTTTTTTAATTCATCTCTATTTGCAAATGAATTAAGAGAACCTGTTATAACAAAGGTTTTGCCCTCCAAATCCTGTTCCTTATCATTTATTTCTTCAATTAAATTAAGCTCTGCTAAGATATCTCTAAGATTCTTGATATTATTTTCATTCTTAAAATAAGCAACTATTCCATCAGCAATTATTCCGCCGATTCCTTCTATCTGAGAATACTCTTCTGAATCTGCTATAATTATTGCTTCTATGTCATTCTTAAAATGACGACATATTAACTTAGCTGTAGCATTTCCAACATTTATAATTCCAAGTCCATATATAAGTCTATATAACTCTGTATTTCTTGATGTGTTAATTGATTCAATCATATTTTCATAGGATTTAATACCAAAACCATCCATAGAAACAATCTCATCCTTATACCTTTCAATCTTATAAATGTCGCTTAATTCTGCTAAAAATCCCTTATCTATAAACTTCTCTAATGATGCTTCTGATAAACCATCAATGTTCATTGCATTACGAGAAACAAAATGTGTAAATAATTTAATTGACTTCGCAGGACAATCCATATTAGGACAATATAATGTCTCAACATCATTATCATTTCTAATTATTGTTTCTCCACCACAAGCAGGACATACCTTTGGTATTTCTAAATTATTGCTACATGTAAGATTCTCGCTAATCTGTGGAATAATCATGTTTGCCTTATATACCTTAATAGTATCTCCAATTCCAAGCTTAAGCTGTCTGACAATGCTTATATTATGAATACTAGCTCTGCTTACAGATGTTCCCTCTAAAGATACTGAATCAAAACAAGCCACAGGATTAATAAGACCAGTTCTTGAAGGACTCCATTCCACATGACGAAGCACTGTTTCTGCCTCCTCATCAGCCCATTTAAATGCAATAGAATCTCTTGGAAACTTCGCAGTTCTACCCAAACTTCTTCCGTATTTTACATCATCATAAGAAAGAACTAAACCATCTGACGGAAAATCGTTAGATGATATCTTAGTGGAAAACCACGAAACAACATCCTTTATATTTTCTGCTGTTACATCCTTATGCTCAACAACCTCAAATCCAAGTTTTTCAAGAAAATTAAATTTTTCATTCATATATGCATCTACTTTTTCATCGCCTATATCAAGCATTGTAAATGCAAAAAAATGTACATTACGTTTTGCAGTAATCTCATTATTAAGTTGTCTTACTGTTCCACTACAAAGATTACGTGGATTTTTATATTTTGCATCCACATCAGCTATTGTATTATTTATTTTTTCGAAATCAGAATATGTTATTACAGCCTCACCTCTTATTGTAAGTTGCTCTTGATATGATATTTTTTGAGGTATATTGGCAAAAACCTTGGCATTATTAGTTATAACTTCACCAATTTCACCGTTGCCTCTTGTAACTGCCTTGACCAAAATCCCATTCTCATAGGTTAAAACTACAGTTAGGCCATCCATTTTCCATGATATAACACCAGCTTTATCTCCTAACCAATCTGCCAAATCATCCACACTCTTTGTCTTATCAAGTGAAAGCATGGGAGCTGGATGAGCCTCCTTAGGTAATTCGCTTAAAACCTCATATCCCACCTTAATAGTTGGACTTGAGGACAAAACCAAGCCAGTCTCTTTCTCTAATTCAACTAATTCATCATAAAGAGAATCATACTCAAAATTGCTCATAATCTCTTTATCTTCCTGATAGTAAGCCTTAGCTGCCTGATTCAATATATTAACTAATTCCTTTATTCTGGCTGTCTTATCCATAATTATTCTCCCTTAACAAGTGACCTTAATCTATTTTCCTCTTCATTGGTAAGCTGTCTAAATGCTCCAGGTCTTAAATCCCCTAACTTAATATTCATAACACGAACACGTTTCAAATGTACTACTCTGTAGCCGAAATAATCACACATACGTCGTATTTGTCTATTTAAACCTTGGGTTAAAATAATTCGGAAGCTTCTTGTTCCCGTTTTTTCTACTTTACATTTTTTTGTCACTGTATCTAATATAGGAACACCATTTGACATTTTCTCAATAAACATTGCATCTATATCCTTATTTACTCTAACATGATATTCCTTTTCATGATTGTTTCTTGCTTTCTGAATACTATTTGACAGCTCTCCATCATTAGTCAAAAGTAAAAGACCTGATGAATCCTTATCTAATCTTCCTACATAATTGACCTTCTCCGGAAATTCAATGCTATTAAAAATACTATCCCTATCAGCCTCTTTTGATGTACAAACCTGTCCAACAGGTTTATTATAAGCATAAATTACAATATTACTCTTTCTGGTAATTTTTTTACCCTTGTATAACACAACAGAACCATGGTTTACCTTTGTACCAAGAGTTGCTATTTCTCCATCAACAATTATCTCACCATTATTAATTAATTCATCTGCCTGTCTTCTTGAACAGACACCTGCTTCACTTAAATATTTGTTTAATCTAATATTTTCTGACATATTAATTCATCCTATATATCTGATTTTAAGCCTTTAAAGTTTATTTTATTAATTTATTTCTTGAAAATACGCCACCGTCAACTTATAATATCTTTATATTATTAAACAATCCACGAAAGAAGGCGACAAGGATATGGATAATATCGATAAAAAATTACTTCAATTATTACAAGAAAATGCAAGATATCCCCTTAAATATCTGGCAAGCCAAGTATACCTTTCATCACCTGCCGTTTCAGCACGTATAGAACGTCTGGAAAAAAGTGGTATAATTTCAGGTTATCATGCTGCAGTTACACCTGTTACTCTTGGATACCATATTACAGCATTTATTAATATGGCTCTTGATCCAAGACAAAAACCTGAATTTTATCCCTTTATTTCTGCCTGTCCGAATGTAATGGAATGTAACTGTGTAACAGGAGCATTTTCAATGTTAATCAAGGTTTGCTTCCCTAGTACCATGGAGCTTGATACATTTATTGGACAATTGCAAAAATTCGGCAATACTGAAACACAAATAGTATTCTCTACTCCGGTTCCATCAAGAGGCATTGAAATATTATCTGATTCAAAAGACAATATTTCTGATTTGTAGTCTATCTTAATTAACAGACTGGCTGTAATATAATAGGCAAACTATTATATTCCAGCCATTTTTTATCTTACTCTTCTGTTGTATCTTCACTTTCTGTAACTGAAAAAATCTCTTGATAGAATTCAGCAAAAGTAGGATCATTTTGAATACTCTGATTTATACTTTCCTGAACTAAGCCATATAATCCCTGTATGCCATCAGTCATAAGTTGTTCTTCTATATATGCTGCGACCTCAGGAGAATACTCTCTGTTGTCAATCTTATAACCATTTTCTGTGTTAATCACATAAAACTGCTGTATATCTATATGCTCACTAACAACATTAGGAATTGTTATATTGTAAATTACATATACTAATGTGGCATCTTCTGTATATCCAGGCAAAGTATAACAATTTATATTCGTAAAATTGCTGATAAGCATAGATCTGTCTAGATAATGTTGAACATTGCCGTTTGGATCTACGACCAATGTTCGTATTCCTGCCTCATCCTTAGCAACTATGTAGGATAAAAACTGAGAAATCAAAGTATTAATATCCGGGTTTGCGTTAACCTGATATGGTAAATCTAAACTTGAAGCTTCTGTTGTTGCTGCCTCCGTAGTAGTTTCCTCCTCTTTACTAAAGAAAGGTAAATCCTTCATAAAATAAAAATAGAAAACTACAGCTAAAAGTATAAAAAGTAACCAAGAAAACACAAGTGCAAAGCTTCTAACATCACTCTTTTTCTTTTTAGAATTACTTTTTGACTTAGACTTAGGTTCTGATTTTGTCTCTTTCTTTGTTTGTTTCTCTTTTTTTTCAGATGTTTTACCTAATAACTCATAAATATCATCGTTTGACGGTTCATCATCAACTGTTTCATAGGAATCATCTTCATATGTGTCTTCTTCCACTTCATCATATGCATCTTCATAAGAGTCCTCATCATATGAATCAGACTCATTATCATTATATGACTCGTCTTCATATGCTTCTTCATTATCATCGTATGAATCATCTTCGTATTCTTCATCGAAAATATCATCTTTTAGCATATCTTTTAGCTTTTTACCAATGTTTTTACCCATTACATCATCTCCTTTAAAATGCACCAGAGAGGAATCGAACCTCCGCACATGGCTCCGGAGGCCATTGCTCTATCCACTGAGCTACTGATGCATAACAAACTCCTTATCACGACCAATTTGTGTTTTTAGTTCATCTATGTTGTTAAACTTCATTTCTGTTCTGACAAAATAATCCAAGTACACTGTAATGTTTTGACCATATAAATCACCATCATAATCCAGTATATTTGTTTCTACAAATATTTCATCAGTATTATTTACAGTTGGATTACTCCCAATATTGGTTATTCCTCTGTATTTTTCAGAACCTATATATATATGAGATGCATATACACCGTGTAGAGGAACTAATTTCTGTCCATCTGGATATATATTTACTGTTGGAAATCCTATTTGTCTTCCCAGTTGCTTACCTTTTTTAACAATACCGGAAATAGAATATGGCCTTCCCATATAATCAGTTATACTGTGCATAATACCATCCTCTATAAGTTCTCTTATATAAGATGAACTAACTACTATTCCGTCAACAGAAAGTTTATCTATAGCAATAACTGAAAATCCATATTCTTTTCCTAATTCAGTAAGAAGTGTTACATCACCTTTTCTTTCAGAGCCGAACCTAAAATCTGCACCTACTACAACATAACGAACGCCTAATCTATTTACTAATATGTCCCAAACAAACTGTCTTGGTGACATAGCCGCAAATTCTTTTGAAAACTCACTTGTTACATTGTAATCAAAGCCCATGTTAGAAAGAAGTATTTCTCTCTCATTATCTGTATAAATTCTATTTGTGTTACTTGTATTTATAGTAAATATAACACTGTTTAATTCCTCATCTTTAGCCAATTTCAAGGTTTTATCTATGAGTAACATATGTCCTCTGTGTAATCCCTGAAACTTTCCCAGACAAACAACTGAATTATCTAATTTTATTTTGTCATATGCTATGGTTTTCAAGTCATATACCTCTTTTTATGCCTTACATAAACATTTTGTATGGCTTAAATGTATTGTCCTGTTTTACATATGTATATAATGCTTTAAATTCATTATCATCATATACACGAATTAATTCGTCAGGAGTCTCATTAATTATTTTTTCTGCGTCTGCCTTACTTTTAAAGCTTGATACAGAAAGCTTATTTCCATTACTTAAATATTTTTGCTGTGTATTCTTTATTGTCAAAATAGGATACTTACTTAAAAGAGCGTCTACAGGCAAAATATGCTTCAGTAATTCTCCCTGGTCTCTTAAAGCTTCAATTTCTGAAAGCTTAAGGGCATTTTCAAGATGAAATCCATGAACTTCACTTCTCAAAAGACTTTTAAGGGTAGCTCCACATCCCATTTTTTGTCCTATATCTCTACATAAGCTTCTTATATATGTGCCCTTAGAACAATGTACATCAAAGCTTACATCAGGCAAATTTATCTCAATATTATCAATTGAAAAAATCTTTACCAAACGAGCTTCCCTCTCAATGTCTATACCAGCTCTGGCATATTCATAGAGCTTTTTTCCATCTTTTTTTATTGCCGAGTACATAGGTGGAATCTGATTATATTCACCAACAAAATCTTTAATAACTTCCATCAAATGCTCTTCGTCAATTCCGTCAATGGAATTCTCACTTAATATCTGTCCTGTAATATCCTCTGTATCTGTTTCTACACCAAGCTTCATAACTGCCCTATATTCCTTATCACCAGCAGTAATCATATCAACAAGCTTAGTTCCGTTACCAAGACACACAATTAGTACGCCCTCAGCCATAGGATCTAGAGTTCCTGTATGGCCTATTTTCTTCTGTTTCAAAATACCTCGAAGCTTAGCTACAACATCAAAGGAAGTATAACCAGCCTCCTTATATACATTTATAACACCATTAATCAAGGTTATACTCCTTATCTATAATTGCTTGGCAATCATACCAAGAATAATATTTAAGTTGGTTTCATAATCGCCCTTGGCCTCAAAACCAGATGCCCTTATGTGACCGCCTCCACCGAAGGAAACTGCAATTTTACTAACATCCACATAAGAAACTGAACGAAGACTAAACTTAAACACATCCTCAGAAAGCTGATACACAAATATAGCTACCTCAATTCCATCTGTTACACGAATTTTATCAACTATACCATCAGTGTCATCCTTTGTTGCCTGAAATTCATCAAACATCGCTTTTGTTACACAAGCGGAAATAACCTTACCATCCAAATGTAGCTTTGAATCAAGCAAAGCTTTTCCTGTAAGCCTGTTTTGTCTGTAATTAACCTTGTAAAATGTTTCATCAATTATATACTGAGTTCTTACACCCTTAGATATAAGCTTACCAGCACATATCATAGTCTGCTCAGAGGTTGATGGATATTTTAGCACACCTGTGTCATGTATTATTCCTAAATAAAAAGCCTCTGCTGCTTCATATGAAATCTTATCCATATCAAGAAATCTGCATAAAACCTCACAACATGAAGAAGCATCTGGATCACAATAAAAATAATTACCGAAACCCATATTGCTTCTGTGATGGTCAAGACAAACAGTATCTTTAGCACAAGAATATATATTGGTAAATTCACCATGCCTGTCTGTATCTCCACAATCTAGAGAAATAGCTAAATCGTACACTTTTTCTTCTGGTGTGCTAACAATATCATCTGCTCCCTTTAAGAATTTAAATTTATCCATAATAGGTTGCAAATACACACAAACCATCTTATCTGGCATATTGTCATTAATATAATTGTAAAGTCCCAGGCAGGAACCAATACAATCGCCATCCGGTCTAATATGACCTAAAATAGCAATTGAATTAGCCGCCTGAATTTTTTCTATAAATTCTTTCATAATCTATTCCTGCATATCTGATTCACTAGATGATTCGCCGAGAACTTCATCAATTTTCTTTGACATAGCAATACCATATTCAATGGAATTGTCAACAACGAATGTTATCTCTGGTGTATTTCTCAAATTAATGCTTCTAGCAAGTTCTCTTCTAATGTATCCAGATGCATTTCTTAAACCTTCAAGTGTTTCATCAGCAGACTCTTTATCTCCCAAAACACTTATAAATGCCTTGCAATATTTTAAATCAGGAGTGACTATAACATCTGTTACAGATGTCATAGGGTTAATTCTTGGATCCTTAATTTCCATACTAATTATACGGCTAAGCTCTCTCATAACCTCGCCATTCACTCTCTGGTTTTTATGACTAGTTTTCTTCATTGAATGCTCCTATCTAGGT
This sequence comes from Lachnospiraceae bacterium, assembly GCA_015057525.1. Lineage (GTDB taxonomy): Bacteria > Bacillota > Clostridia > Lachnospirales > Lachnospiraceae > Coprococcus_C. Next base: position 283,237 of record SVEE01000002.1, read on the forward strand.
ACTTCCTGCATTATATATGCTTCAATGATATCCATTTCCTTGATATCGTTAAATCCTTCCATAACAAGACCACACTCGTATCCAGATTTAACTTCCTTGACATCATCCTTAAATCTCTTAAGAGATGCAAGAGCACCCTCAAATATAAGCTCACCCTCACGAGTGATTCTAACCTTACAGTTTCTCTGAATAGTTCCATCAAGAACATATGAACCTGCAATTGTACCAACACCTGAAGCCTTATAAGTCTGTCTAACTTCTGCATGACCAATAACCTTCTCTTCAAATATTGGGTCAAGCATACCTTTCATAGCAGCCTCAATATCCTCAATAGCGTTATATATAACCTTATATAATCTAATATCAACCTTTTCTCTATCTGCAACATCCTTAGCCTGATTATCTGGTCTAATATTAAAACCAATGATAATAGCATTAGAAGCAGATGCAAGAATTACGTCAGATTCATTGATAGCACCAACGCCTGAGTGTATACATTTAACAACAACTTCCTCATTAGAAAGCTTAAGTAAGCTTGCTTTAACAGCTTCAACAGAACCCTGCACATCTGCCTTAATAATGAGGTTAAGGTCTTTTAAATTACCCTCCTGCATTTTGCTATATAAATCCTCAAGAGACATTCTTGATCTTGTATCTGCAATAAGTTTTTCCTTACCACGAGTGATAAATGCCTCTGAAATCTGTCTTGCTTCCTTCTCGTTCTCAGTCTGCATAAAGATTTCACCTGAATTAGGAACTCCATTTAAACCAAGAATCTCAACAGGTGTAGAAGGGCCTGCCTCCTTAACCTTTCTATGCTTGTCATCAAACATAGCTCTAACTCTACCGTGAACATTACCCACTGCTACACAATCACCTACACGAAGTGTACCCTTTTGTACAAGAACAGTTGCAACTGAACCACGGCCCTTATCAAGCTGTGCCTCTATTACGATACCTCTAGCTTTTCTCTTCTTATTAGCCTTAAGTTCTAAGATTTCAGCAGTAAGAATAATCATCTCGAGAAGATTATCAATACCTTCTTTAGTATGTGCCGAAACAGGACAGAATATTGTTGAACCACCCCAATCTTCAGGGATAAGTTCATATTCCATAAGCTCCTGCTTAACTCTTTCGATATTTGCGCTCTCTTTATCAATCTTGTTGATAGCAACAATAATCTCAATTCCAGCAGCCTTTGCATGGTTAATAGCTTCTACTGTCTGAGGCATAACACCGTCATCTGCAGCAACAACAAGAATAGCGATATCTGTAGACTGAGCACCTCTCATACGCATTGCAGTAAAAGCCTCATGTCCTGGTGTATCAAGGAAAGTAATTCTCTCGCCGTTAATCTTAACGACAGATGCACCAATATGCTGTGTAATACCACCAGCCTCACCTGCAGTAACCTCTGAATTTCTAATAGCATCAAGAAGAGATGTCTTACCATGGTCTACATGACCCATAACACAAACTACAGGAGGTCTAGGAGTCATTTTACTTTCATCCTCTTCATCCTCTTTAAGTATCTCTTCGATTACATCTACAACTTCCTCTTCCTCTGCAATATAGTTATACTCAAGAGCAATATCTGCAGCTGAATCAAAATCAAGTTCTGAATTAACATTCAAAAGCTTACCTGCCATAAAAAGCTTCTTGATAAGCTGAGCTACAGGAACCTTAATCTTATCAGCAAGTTCCTTTACTGTGAGAGACTCAGGTAACTGAATAGACTTAATTACTGGTTCTACTGGTTCTGGCTTCTTTGGTTCTGGCTTTGGCTGTGGCTTATTGTTATTTTTACCTTGATTCTTATTGTTTTGATTGTTTCTGTTTTGATTATTTGGGTTGTTTTTATTATTCTGTCCAACATTTTGAGGCTTTCCACCCTGTGGCTTACCTCCCTGTTTTCCACCCTGCTGATTTTGATTCTTACCCTGCTCCTTCTTATCTGAAGCTTCCTTCTTATCTGAAGCTTCCTTCTTAACTGGAACTTCTTTCTTTACAGGAATATCTTTTTTAACAGGTGCTTCCTTCTTAACCGAATCATTCTTAGGTGTAGCCTTAGCTTCCTTTTTAGGAGACTCCTTCTTTGGCGCCTCCTTCTTTGGTTCTTCCTTCTTTGCTGGTGCTGCCGGCTTAGAAGTCTTAACATAAATATCTCTTATATATTGAATTAAGTCATCAGAAATACTACTCTGTGCTTTTAATCCTTCTTTTTTCTTATTAAGCTTAACAAGAAGTTCACTACTTGGAATTGTCTTGTCTAATTCATTTGATAACTGTTTTGCTAATTCGTGTACTCTCATAGATTACACCTCCATATCTTTAACTATCCAACTTGTTAGTAATTTGCTCTGCAAGTCCCTCATCTGTAACTGCAACAACCATTCTGTTTTGTTTACCGATGCGATGTCCCAGCACTTCGCTTGTTCCTGCAACCCTGCAAGGAACATTGTAAAATGTACTTTTATCAGTGAATTTCTTACGAGTGTTACCGGAAGCATCTTCAGCAATTATAATAAGACATGCTGTACCTTCCTGTATTGCCTTCTCGCACATAAAGCCACCACTAACAATCTTACCGGCCTTTGCTGCAATAGAAAGTAATGCCAAAGCTTTGTCTTTCATATTATTCATTTACCCTAACTCCTCACCAATGGCATCATATATTTCCTTAGGTATTTCAACCTTCAATGAACGTTCTATGCCTCTTGACTTAACAGCCTTATTATAGCAAGCTTTATTGCCACATAAATACGCACCTCTACCATTTTTCTTTCCTGTTTTGTCGAGACATATTTCATTCTCAGGGGTACGTATGATGCGAACCAATTCATTCTTAGGTTTCATTTCCCTACATCCTATACATTGCCTAACCGGTACTTGTTTTGCCACTATATATTACTCCTCATCTTCATAACTATCATCATAGTCATCATATTCCTCGTCATATGACTCAAAATCCATTTCCATACCAAGCTCTCTAGCCTGTGACTCACTCTTAATATCAATCTTGTATCCAGTAAGTCTAGCTGCAAGACGAGCATTCTGTCCTTCCTTACCAATAGCAAGAGAAAGCTGATAATCAGGAACAATAACTTTAGCACTCTTAGTATCAACGTCTACCTTAACAGATAAAACCTTTGATGGACTAAGCGCATTTTCGATAAATACTGCAGGATCCTCGCTCCAAGTAATAATATCAATTTTCTCGCCCTTTAAATCATCTACAATATTGTTAACTCTAGTTCCATTTAATCCAACACAAGCTCCCACAGGATCTACATTTGCATCATTTGACCAAACAGCAATCTTCGATCTTGAACCTGCCTCTCTTGAGATACTCTTTATTTCAACTGTGCCGTCAGCAACCTCTGTTACTTCCTTCTCAAAAAGTCTCTTTACAAGCTCTGGATGAGTTCTTGAAACAAGAATCTTAAAGCCCTTTGTGTTCTTCTTTACTTCAACAACATAAAGCTTAATTCTATCACCTCTTCTATATACTTCACCTTTAACCTGCTCATTTTCATTTAAGATTGTATCTGTTCTCTCGTCTAAGCTAATACTTAAATTATTGCCAACATATCTTTGAACAACACCTGTAATAATATCTCTTTCCTTGCAAGCGAAATAATCAAATATAGCGTCTCTCTCGCCTTCTTTGATTGCCTGAACAATTATACTTCTTGCTTTCTGAGCGGCAATTCTACCGAATTCTTTTGAACGAACTTCGAAGTCGACGAAATCCCCAAGAGCAACTTTCTTTTTCATTGCCTTTGCCTGCTCAAGAGAAATCTGACACACGTCATTTTCAACTTCCTCGACAACTTCCTTCTTCTGGTAAACTGAAATATCACCTGTAACTCTGTCCATAGAAACATCAATTATGGCTTCCTTACCGAAATCCTTCTCACATGCTGATATAAGTGATTTCTCAATTGCGTCCATTATAACTTCTTTGCTGATGTTCTTTTCTTTCTCTAACTGATTTAAAGCATCAATTATTTCTGACATTTTTTTATCCTCCTAAAATATTTTCATTATACAAATGCCAATCTTATCATTGAAATTTCGTTTCTGTTTAAAACGATTTCTATAGTTTCATCTTCCTCATCACAAATTGTAATCTGCGTTTCAGAATAATCTTTAAGGATTCCCTCAAGCTCCTTGGTACCGTTAACTGCTTTATACAACTTAATTTCTATCAGTTTCCCTATGCTACGTTTAAAATCCTTATCCTTCTTTAATGGTCTGGTAAGTCCTGGTGAGCTAACTTCAAGAATATAAGCATCCTTTATCTTGTCAGCTTCATCAAGCTTAGCCTCAAGAGCACGACTGATTAAAACACAATCATCAATGTTTATTCCGCCCTCTTTGTCTGCGTACACTCGTAAATAATAATCCTGACCTTCTTTTACATACTCAACATCAACAAGTTCAAAATTATTTTCCTCAATTATAGGAGTTACAAGTTCTGTACAATGCTGTTCAATTTCAGCCTTTTTCATAGGTTACCCCCTTTGTATATGTTTTTGAATTCATACTTTCTTGTCTTTGATTTTAAGTAAAAACAAAGAGTGGGTTTTTTAACCCACTCTGCAAAAGTCATTATTCAAGTCTATTAAATTATAACACTTTATCAAGGAAATGCAAGCTTTTTTAATAAAAATTTAAGGTTTTTTGAGATGTTACAAGGTTACAATATGATGAAAAAGACATCAAATTCCAAAATTTGTAATCACCAGCAGCAAGCTGTAATACATAAAACTTATTTAAACCTGAAACATCAACACCAAAAACTCTAATTTCCTCTTGGAATGATTCATCATCTATTTGTTCCGATTCCATAGCTGTTGTAATCTCAGTCTCCATCACATCTATATTATCAGATTCAACAACCTCGTTCTCATATATACCACCATCTGGCAAGGTTGCCGAAAATGCATATAAATTTGTTAATTCTGTTTTTGAGTCTTCATATTCAAGCCATGCATATCTAAATAGTGCATATCCGTCATAGCCTAAATAATATGCTACTTCGTATTGATTCTTTAAATTATTATGGTTTTCCTTCCAACCTAAATCCGTCTCTGATTCTTCACCCACTCTATAAAGAGCAAGGCCTGAATACATAGGTATATCAATCAAATTCAAAGACTTCCATTCATTACATCTATCAGAATATAGTGTAGTAAGCACTCCATCCATCATATAACTGTCTGACCAATATATCTGTGGCATTATGTAATCAATATAACCAGGTGTAGATAACCATGTATCAATATCTGCACCTTGACTTCTTGCACTGGATGTATTTCCTGCAGGACTAATTCCAAAAGTAACATTACAATCAACTGATTTTACCGTATCATAAACCTGTTTGACCATTGCATTAACATACTGCATTTTTGTAGATTCATCCATTGCATCCGCCATTCCTGGCATATAAAAATAATCATCAAAGTGGATTCCGTCTACATCATATTTTTCAATTATTTCTTTAACTTGAGAACATATGAGCTCATTGGTCTCTATTTTAGATGGGTCTAAGGAAAGACATGTTTCACCTGAAGTATTTTCGTATTCCATGGTAAATTCTTTATACATATCATAGTAAGGACTTTCCTTATAGCTAACAGTGGTTGCTTCATTTTTTGATAACCTATATGGATTAATCCATGCTTCAAAATAAAGCATCTTTTCATGAGCTAACTCTACCATAATCTGCATAGGATCATAAGCCATACTTCTGTCAGAATCCAAATATATTGACAAGGAAAAATATTCAGAGGGATACATAGCGTCTCCCATAGCTCTTGTATGAACAATAACTGTATTCATGCCATAGGAAATAATATTATCATACATTTGAGTAATCTTAGTTCTAAATTCATCCTCTGACAAATCAAGCAAATATTCTTCCATATCCAAAAATGAAATCCAACATGCTCTTTTATCATTGTTAGAATTTTGATTTGCATTAGCAACTGGCCCCCCAGTTATTGTACAAACCAAACACACTAATGTGAGTATTAATGATATTATTTTTTTAGTATATTTCATTTTCATACTTACACCTTCAAATTAATATTTTATAGTTAAATCTATATAACTATACTTCTATTATATGATTTTATCAAACATTTTTTAATAAAACACAAAAGAAAAAGATAGGTAATCTCACAAAGATTACCTATCTTTAAATTTACTCTTTAATTAGCATAATAAAATCATAGCTTTCTAAATTACGCATATACTGTACAAGTCTATTGTACAATGGTTCTGCTTTATCACCAAATTCCTCTTTAACCAACAATGAAATATCATATATACTTTTCTTTCCATCAATAATTGGCCATATAAAATCACCCATTTCATCCAAATGAATTTGAGAAATCTTTGGTTTTTTCGCAAGGAGCTGGGCAAGCTTGTTGAAGAATCCTTTATTTTCAACAAACAAAGTAACCCTTCCATCTTCATCCTTCTCCCATTTTAGGCTTTCATTATGCTTCGGTATATAATCAAGATAGTTTGATGAAACCGTATTATTCTGCTTTTTCATTGCCTGTCTTCTTTCCTCTACCAGAAATATATACACAGAACACTAAAAGTGCAAGCAATACTAAAGTACCAATCCAATTAATACTCAAGGAACCTGATACATCAATCTTACTATCCACACCCATAACAGCAAGTATAGCAAGAATTATACCTACAAGACCCTCTCCTGCAATAAGTCCTGAGCAGAAAAGAATACCATTGCTTGACTCATCATTCGAAGAAGCTCCCTTCTTCTTATCGATAATAAGCTTAATAATACCACCAATCATAATTGTAGAACTAAGCTCAAGTGGTAAGTAAAGGCCTATAGCAACTGGAAGAACTGGAACACCAAGTATCTCGATAACAACTGCAATAAACACACCCATAAATATAAGCGACCAAGGAAGCTGTCCGTCCATAACACCTTCAACAATCATCTTCATAAGAGTAGCCTGTGGAGCTGCAATAGCTTCAGTTCCAAAGCCCCAAGCCTTATCGAGAAGAATAAGAACACCACCAATAGCAAAGGCTGATACAAGAGCACCAATTAACTCACCAATCTGCTGTTTCTTAGGTGTTGCACCGAGAATATAACCAGTCTTTAAATCCTGTGAAGTATCACCAGCCATAGCAGCTATAATACAAATAATAGAACCGATAGCAATAGCTCCCTGCATACCATGAGCACCTGTATCACCTGTTGCCTTGAGAGCAAGTGTTGCAATGAGAAGTGTTGCAATAGCCATACCTGAAACAGGATTGTTACTACTTCCAACAATACCAACCATTCTTGATGATACTGTAGCAAAGAAGAAACCAAATAATACTATTATAAAAGCTCCAAGCAAGGTTACAGGAACCTGTGGAAGAAGCCATATTGCAAGAACCATAGCTCCAATACCACCAAGAATAATCTTCATATTCAAATCCTGATCTGTACGTAACGAGCTAGTATTTCCACCACTCTTCATACCCTTAACAGCTTCAACAAATGTTTTACAAATAAGTGGAAGTGTCTTTAAGAGGCTCATAATACCACCGGCAGCAACCGCTCCCGCACCAATATATCTGATGTAGCAGCTCCAAATTCCACTTGCACCATCAGCAGCATACACATCACCTATAGTAATATTTGCATTTTCATATAATGCAGTAGCTGGATAAAGTATAGTGTCCGGACCAAACACTACAATAGCTGGTATAAGTACAAACCAACCGACTAATCCACCTGCAAACATATAAGACGCAATCTTTGGTCCACATATATAACCTACACCAACAAGAGCAGGATATGCCTGAACAGAAAATGCTGTCTTTAAAGCTTTAATAGGAGCAGTAACTGTTCCACCTACAATCTTTAATCCGTCAACTACAAACTTTAATACGGCTGCAAAGCCCATACCAGCAAATACAGATTTAGCACTTGCACCACCTTCTTCTCCTGCAAGCAACACCTCTGCACAAGCAGTTCCTTCAGGATATGGAAGCACACCATGTTCTTTAACAATAAGTGCATTTCTAAGTGGAACCATAAAAAGTACACCTAAAATACCACCGCAAAGTGCAATAATAGAAATTGTAATAATACTTGGCTCATCCATCTTACCTTCTTTTGCCCAAAGAAAAAGTACAGGTAAAGTAAAAATTGCACCGGCCGCAAGAGACTCACCGGCAGAGCCTATTGTCTGAACAATATTACTCTCTAACACCGAATCTTTCTTCATAATAACCCTTATTACAGCCATGGAAATAACTGCCGCTGGAATAGATGCAGAAACAGTCATACCTACTCTAAGGCCTAAATAAGCGTTTGCTGCACCAAATATTACTGCAAGTATAATACCCATGATAACAGATGTAACCGTAATCTCAGGGGTAACCTTATCTGCAGGAACATAAGGCTTAAATTCTTCGTTTTTCATAATTTCCTCCTAAATTAATGTATTACACAGAAAAATAGGAACCTTACTGGGGTTCCTATTCCATTTATAAAAATATATCATATCTTTATATTTTTGTGAAGTGTCATTTGTCTATTTTGTAATATTTTCCCTATTTTTTATTAATTTATTCGTTAAATTACACAATATTTATCACTATACCTTTAATGACTTGAGATAAATCTTATGTTCAGGTAAAACTCTGTAGCTCTCCACAGCTTTTTGTATTGTTTTATTGTGTATCCATTTGTCAAGTTTTCTCTCTTCTATATACTTAATTGTTTCCTCGTATTGCTTAGCTAAAGCAGTAGCAAAAAACCATGCAATCATCATTTTTATATAATACTCGTCAGATTCAACGGAAGCTACCATATCCAAATACTTTTTATCAAATTCATCATCAAGAAAAAAACACATTATCATTCGTATACCAAATCTTACTGTATATGTATCATTGGAATCTATCCAAATTTTTATTTCATTTAAAAGCTTTGATAGATTCTTTTTGAAACATTTTGGGGTAATCATATCACAGGTTGCCCAATTATCTATATAAGGAAGAAAATTATTTATCTCCTCAATACAGTAATCATAATCTTTGATAGTGGCAATAATACTACTGTGAAGATTATATTCTTCATAGTATTTATGAGGTAACTCCTGCAAAAAAGCACCTACCTCTTTATGATTCGCATACTCCTTACCAAGTTTTCTAATGTCTGGTGTTCTGACACCAATAACAACATCAGAAGATACTGTAGGCATAAGACCACACTGAAATTCCTTATACTTCTCATCTTTTAATTCAAACATACGCTGTTGTATTTCTTTTACAATATTCATATTTATACCTCTTTTTTCTTGTGTATAAGTAACTATACTATCCCATTATTATCTTTTAACTTCCAGTTTTCATATATTTCATTCATCGCAATATTATACTGTTCAACATTTTCCGAAAGTCTTAATCGTCTTAATACATCGATATCACAATCAACCAAATCGCTCCAATAATTCCACATTTCTTTCATTTTATACATAAGTATCTTGTCCTTGAATCCCACCTCGCTATATGAATTCAATACGTCATCATGGAAGGATTTAAATTCATTTAGGGTAATCTCTTTTCCACCCTTTAATATTCTTATTATGGCAGGATTAGCCAACGCTCCCCTTCCTAACATGATACTATTTATAGTTGGATACCTTTTTATAATATATTCTACATCCTTAATTGTATTAACATTACCGTTATAGCAGACCTTCATTGTCTTATTTGGACTCTTCTCCAAAATCGAAAATACCTTATCAAACTCCACAAGTCGTGGCTTACCATTATAAAAATCTGTTCTAAATCTTGGATGTATTGTGAGCTCATCTATAGGATAACGAGAAAAAGCCTCCATAATTTCTATAAAATCAGCATTTTCGGTAAGTCCTAATCGTGATTTTACAGTGATTTTAGCCTTCCAATCATTGTTGAATATTTCATCAAGAAAAACATTCAAATAATAGGCATCAGCTAACATTCCTGCCCCTTTACCCTTTGAAATAATTATTTTTGCCGGACATCCCAAATTCAGATTTATCTCATCATATCCGTATTCTTCAAGAATTTTTCCAACCTTTATAAATCCCTTTGCATCACAAGTTAAAATCTGTGGTACTACAGGAATTCCTCTATTGTTATCAGGATGTACTTCATATTCTTCTTTGGGTACAATGACAGGCTTATCATTCGGTTGTATAAAAGGTGCATATAACTTGTCCCAATAAGGAAAATGCTTCCACACAAGTTTTCTATATATGTTATCTGTTATTCCATCCATTGGAGCGAAATAATAGTACATAACCCTTAATCTTCTCCTTGCTTTACTCTATCCTTATATACTATAATAAAATGAAAAAATACGAAAGAGGTAAGGGGAAATTTATGAAAAAGAAAAACATTATTTTTTTAGTGTGTGCTCTTGCAATTATCGGTACATTTGTTGCTATCACACTAAACACACCAGGTTCAGTAGATCCTGAAACTTATTCACCTAAGGTATATGCAACATTAGGTGCCTTACTTCCTCCTGTAATTGCAATCGTACTTGCACTCATTACTAAGGAAGTATATTCATCGTTATTTATAGGTATAGTTGCCGGTGCACTTCTATATTCAAATGGCAACCTTGAACTTATGCTAAACACTATGCTTTACAACGAAAATGGTGGTATGATTTACAAGCTTGCAGATAGCTGGAATGTAGGTATTTTAGTATTCCTTGTTATTCTTGGAATTATGGTTGCACTTATGAATAAGGTTGGTGGCTCTGCCGCATTTGGTCAGTGGGCTGCAACACACATCAAGTCTCGTGTTGGTGCACAGCTTGCAACTATGGCACTTGGTGTATTAATATTTGTAGATGATTATTTTAACTGTCTTACAGTTGGTTCAGTTATGAGACCTGTTACAGATAGACACAATGTATCTAGAGCAAAGCTTGCATATCTTATTGATGCAACTGCCGCTCCTGTATGTATTATTGCTCCAGTTTCCAGCTGGGCTGCTGCTGTAACATCATCTGTTCCAGAAGGTTCAGACATTAATGGTTTCTCCATGTTTTTACAGACTATACCATACAACTTTTATGCTTTAACAACCTTACTTATGATTATCATTATAACATTAGCAAAAATTGATTTTGGTCCTATGAAAACTCATGAGAAAAATGCCCTTAATGGCGACTTATTTACTACTGCTGCAAGACCATACGGTGATGCAGATGATGAAATGGAAACTCCTCACGGAAAGGTTATAGACCTTGTATTACCTGTAATTGTTCTTATTATTTGCTGTATAATTGGCATGGTATACACAGGAGGATTCTTCGAAGGTGAAACATTTATAACTGCTTTCTCTAATGCAGATGCTTCTATGGGACTTGTTCTCGGAAGTATGGTAACACTTATTATCACATTCTGCTTCTATATGTCTCGCGGTGTAATGACATTTAAGAGCTTCACCGAATGTATTCCAGAGGGCTTCAAGGCAATGGTTGCACCTATACTAATACTTACTATGGCTTGGACATTATCAGGTATGACTGGTTTACTCGGTGCAGACATCTATGTTCATGATTTAGTTTCTGGTTCAGCTGGAGCCCTTAAAATGTTCCTTCCATGTATAGTATTTATTGTTGCTCTCTTCCTTGCATTCTCAACAGGAACAAGCTGGGGTACATTTGCTATACTTATACCTATTGTATGTAACGTATTTGGAAATGCAGATACAACAGAAATGCTTGTAATCTCAATCGCAGCATGCCTTTCAGGTGCTGTTTGTGGTGACCACTGCTCACCTATTTCAGATACAACAATTATGGCATCTGCCGGAGCACATTCAGACCATGTTAACCATGTATCCACTCAGCTTCCATATGCATTAACTGCAGCTGTATTTTCATTTATCGGATATATAATTGCAGGTGTACTTGGATATAAATACGAAAGCAATATCGCTCTAGTTGCTCTTCCAATAATATTCGTTCTTATGTTAATAACTTTATTTGCTATTGGAAATAAATCAAAAGAAAAGACTATTCAGGAGTAAAACATGAAACAAACTGCATCTTCCACCTTAAAAAAACGTAATACTTTTTTACTAATTCTTACAGCATTTATATGGGGTATTGCATTTGTCGCTCAAAGTGAAGGTGGCGATGTTATTGGTGCATATTCTTTTAATTGCATCCGTTCAATTATTGGTTCATTATTCTTGATAATTGTAATAAAATTATTAGATAAAACTGGCTTAACAAAAAAGCCTGAAAGCAAAAAATCACAGAGAACCCTTCTACTTGGAGGGGTTCTCTGTGGTTTTGCTTTATGTATAGCTACAAATCTTCAACAGATGGCTTTGTATCTTGGTGCACCTGTTGGCAAGGCTGGTTTCTTAACAGCTTGCTATATTTTACTAGTTCCTATTCTTGGGATATTTTTAAAGAAAAAATGTGGTATCAACGTATGGATAGGTGTCGTTATAACCTTAGTTGGTCTATATCTTTTATGTATAAATGATTCTTTTTCCATAAAGCTTTATGATATTTTACTTATGCTTTGTGCCTTTTGTTTTTCTATACATATTCTTATTATAGATTATTTTTCACCTAAGGTTGATGGATTTAGAATGTCATGTGTACAGTTTATGGTATGCGGTATTCTTACTGCTATTCCAATGTTTTTTGTGGATATAAAACCTGGGTTTAAAGCCTGGTTATCATGTTTTAATTCTATGGATGCATGGATACCAATCCTCTATGCAGGTATTTTATCCTGCGGTGTTGCATATACACTGCAAATTGTTGGACAAAAAGGCATAAATCCAACTGTAGCATCCCTTCTTATGAGCTTAGAATCTGTATTTTCTGTACTTGCCGGTTGGATTATTCTTAATCAAAAATTAAGTATAAAAGAACTCACCGGATGTCTTCTCATATTCATAGCTGTAGTATTGGCACAGCTCCCCTCTAAAAAAGACCATTCAAACTAATTTTTTCGCCTATAATAATTGCTTTTGAGTCCTTCCCATGACCTATTTGACTAGTCTTAGCAATAGGAATGTTGGGTCCTGCGTATTCTTTTACTAATTCCACTATATCTGGCTTACAATTATTTTTTTCCATTGTTGTAAATGTACCAAGCAAAATTCCATTTATCTTTTCAAAAACACCAATTTGCTTCAGCTGGTTAAGATAAGTAATCATTTGAGGTACCTCTCCTCCTAGAGCCTCAAGTAGCAATACTTTACCTTCCATATCTGGAAAATACTCTGTTCCTGCTAGCTTAAGAAAGCATCTAATATTTCCGCCGACAACTATACCTTCCATTGAATTACCCTGAACAAAGCAATATTGGATGTTAAATAAGTCTTCTTTTTCTTTTTTTGCACCATCCCAAACAATATTTTTAATCTGGTATAAAACGCTTTTACATCCTGATTTAGTATATATAGCATTAATAACCGTGGTTAAATCACTATATCCCCAAAACATTTTATTACTTTTAGAAATCACATTGTAATCAAGATATTCCAATATCTCATTTGCTATATCCCCACCAGATATATCAAAAATTGCGCCTATTGAATCATCATTATAAAAATCCATCAAAGCATTGGCCCTTTCTCTTGCAGAACCACTACAACAGCCATTCTTCTCATATATAAATTGAGAAAAAACTGCTGATATTCCTGACTCTTCCAATAACATTGCCAACTTATCTATATCTGACTTATATTCAGTTTTCTGACCATTTGAACAACATACAATTCCAACTTTATTTCTCATATAATCGTATCTTTCTATTTTTTGAAACAAAAACGACGATATAAATCGCCGTTTTATTTAACAATTAAATTTCTAATCTCTTTGTACAGGCTACGCCAAGAGTACCTGGACCAATATGACATGCAATACTTAATGGTAATGGTTGAAAATCCACCTCTGCTTCAGGATAGATTGCTAACAGTTCCTCCTTTAGCTCAAGAGCCTTATCGTAATTCTTAGTGTGAGCTACACCAAAAACTAACTTTTCTTTGTTATAGGAACCGCCAAAACGTTTGGTAATGTCAGACTCTATAGCCTTAAGCATAACCTCTTTACCTTTTGATAAGGTTCTAACCTTTGCGAATGCATCTAATTTTTCGCCCTGAATTTGAAGAACAGGTTTAATATGAAGTAAAGAACCTAATGCTGCCGCAGATTTTGTTATACGTCCACCTTTTTTTAAATAATATAATGTATCAAGCATAATATAAATACTAGAGTTAAACTTATCATCCTCTAATATTTGACCAATTTCTTCTGCCGATTTACCAGCCTTAATAAGAGATAATGCATCTAAAACTGATCTATACATTGTAACTGAAATACGCTGATTGTTCACAACTCGTACTTTTCCATCAAACTTTTGGGCAAGCATTGTAGCAGTCTCACAAGAACCACTTAAGCCACTACTCATAGGTATGTGCACAATCTCATCGTATTCCTCTAATACTTTTTTCCAAAGATTTGTTATATCTTCTAAAATCGGTTGACTTGTATGAACATCTGCACCTTCTTCTAAAAATTTAAAGAAATCTTCTCTCGTCAAATCTACATTTTCATAGTAGGTCCTATCATTAATTATAAATGGCATAGGGATAACAAATAATCCATCTATATTTTCATTACCCATCATGCCACTGTTGCTGTCAGTAACAACCGCTACTTTCCTCATTGTCAGCCCTCCGATATTAAAGCTTTTCTGCTATTATTTGTCTAGCTTCTTCACTTAATTCAGTTGTATTGTGAGAAGCAACAAATTCCTTGTCAATAACCTGTAAAAAATCTAAATACACATGGGTTTTCTTAAAAATAGTATCCTTAAATATCTTTTCAGGATTTTTAATTGAAGCTACAACTATTGGTGCGTTAGCCTTTTTTGCAATCTTAAAAGAACCACCTAAAAACGGAAGTAATCCTTCACCCTTATTTCTTGTTCCTTCTGGATATATTCCTATGGAAGCTCTTTGTTCTTTAACTAATTTACCTGCTCTTAATATAGTCTTTGCCTCTTCTCTGATATTCTTTCTATCAAGACAAAGGCAATAACATCTGTGCATAAGATTAGCAATAACAGGAACCTTATATATGGATTTCTTAGCAACAAATCCCATATTATAATCTCTTAAAATACCCATCGTTATAAGTGGGTCCATCGCACTTCTATGGTTACATACAAAAAGGAACTTTTCATCCGGAAGAATATCTAATCCAGAAACATGAACTTTTATATTAAGGATAATATTAAGAGAATCTATAATATTATTAGCATAATATCTACTTACTGCACTATATTCATCATATTCTTTCTTTAAATCAATAGAACGTGTATATATGAACGCCGAAAGACACCACAAAAGAACAAACAGAATAAACATTCCTATAGCTATTATTGGTGCCAAAACAATAGACTGAACTATACCAGTAAAACACAGCACAAATATTGTCAAAATGGACACTACTGTTAGAATATATAAAATCATTAATTATCCTCCATAACATAATTATAATACGAATCTAATAATATATTAATTATGTGAATTTATTGTTAATTTTTTCTATTTTTGCACACAAAACCAATTATAAACCTAAAATCCTTTAAAGTAAAGAAGAATACAATATTAATAAATCAAAAAAAACGCTGGGAAAATGTATTCCCAGCGTCATAAATTACATTAATATATATCCAGTCAAACGACTTTGCTTAGCACAAAATTACATGTTCATCTGAGCTGCAACCTCTGCTGCGAAGTCCTCGTTCTTCTTCTCAAGACCTTCACCAGTCTCAAAACGAACGAAGCTCTTGATTGCAAGATTACATCCAGCAGCCTTAGCAACTGAAGCTACATACTGAGCAACAGACTCCTTGTTCTCTGCCTTAACATACTCCTGCTCAAGAAGACATACTTCCTTAAGCTCCTTAGCAAGACGTCCCTGTACCATCTTCTCGATGATAGCGTCTGGCTTATTAGCATTCTTAGGATCATTCTTAGCCTGAGCAACAAGAATCTCAAGCTCATGAGCCTTATACTCCTCTGATACATCAGCAGTTGAAACATACTTTGGATTCATAGCTGCAACCTGCATTGCAACGTTCTTTAAGCACTCCTCAAGCTCAGCACCTGAACCATCAGTATCAGCCTCTACAAGAACACCAATCTTACCACCAGCGTGGATATATGAAACTACTAAACCGTCAGTTGAAATCTTCTCAAATCTTCTGATGTTCATGTTCTCGCCGATCTTAGCGATCATAGCTGCAAGCTTCTCACCTACAGTCATAGAAACATCAAGAGCCCACTTTTCTTCCTTAAGTGCCTCAACATCTGTTGCATTGCTGTTAACGATCTGATCACAAACCTCTGCAACGAATGTCTGGAATACATCATTCTTTGCAACGAAGTCAGTTTCTGCATTAACCTCAACGATAGCTGCAGTCTTACCGTCATTAATAACTGTTGTCATAACGATACCTTCTGCTGCAATTCTTCCAGCCTTCTTCTGTGCTGTAGCAAGTCCCTTCTCTCTAAGGAACTCCATAGCCTTATCGAAATCGCCGTCTGTCTCTGCAAGAGCCTTCTTACAGTCCATCATACCAGCGCCTGAAATCTCTCTTAACTCTTTTACCATACTAGCTGTAATAGCTGCCATAATAATATCCTCCTAATTATTACTCTTCTACTGCCTCATCAGCTGCCATTGACTCAGCCTCTTCCTCAGTAGCAACATCTGCACCCTGATTAGCCTCGATAACTGCGTCTGCCATCTTAGCAACAATAAGCTTAACTGCTCTGATTGCATCATCGTTACCTGGGATTACATAATCAAGTTCTTCTGGATCACAGTTTGTATCAGCAATACCTACAAGTGGAATTCCAAGAGTATGTGCCTCCTGTACGCAGTTCTTCTCTTTACGAGGATCTACGATAAAAATCATATCAGGAATAGTCTTCATATCCTTGATACCGCCAAGGTTCTTCTGAAGCTTATCCATTTCCTTCTTAATCTCAATAACTTCCTTCTTTGGTAACACATCAAATGTACCATCTGCTTCCATAGCTTCGTACTTTCTAAGCTTGTCAATTCTAGTCTGAATAGTCTTGAAGTTTGTGAGCATACCACCTAACCATCTCTGGTTAACATAGTACATACCACATCTCTCTGCCTCAGACTTGATTGAATCCTGAGCCTGCTTCTTAGTACCAACGAATAATACCTTACCACCTTCTGCAACACAATCATAGATTGCCTTGTAAGCCTCATCAACCTTACCTACAGACTTCTGTAAGTCGATGATGTAGATACCATTACGCTCAGTATAGATATACTCAGCCATCTTAGGGTTCCATCTTCTTGTCTGATGTCCGAAGTGAACACCTGCCTCGAGTAACTGTTTCATTGAAATAACGCTCATAATATACCTCCTGGTTAATAACTTCTGTGAGTTTCTAAAATATTAATAGACACCATCGCGTTTATGGCACCAGTCTACTGATCCACTCACATGTTTTTTCACACGAAGTCGATTATACCATAAAAAAAAAGTGCAATCAAGCACTTTTTCTTTATATTTGTACATTTTTATACATATATACACTATTAAAGGAATAATCCATAAAATTAGTTCGCATCTTCTTTGATTAAGGCCTCAGCAATATCCTCATATGTCATGTCACTATTAAATGTATATGTGTTAATCTTTAGCTGAGTTGAATAACCATTTTGATTTAAATATGCATCAAAATCAGCCGCATCATCAATTATGCCAACCTCCTGAAGAAGCTGCGCAATTTCGTATGAACTCATACCAGATACAACCTCAATAGTAGCTTCAACATACGAGCCATCAGGTGCAGATGTAGTTTCAGGTTCTTCTTCCTCTTGGGTTGTAACTTCACTTTCTGTAGAAGCACCTTCTGTTATTTCATTTTCTGATGACATATCTTCTGTTATCGTCTCTGTTGTTTCTGGTAATTTCTCTGTCTCATCATTTGATTCTTCTGAAGTTGTTGGAAGAGGTTCCTTTTCTTCCATAACCATTCCAAGTTTTTCAGCTTTTTTTATAATTTCTTCATCTGTAAGTTTATATCCACCAGATAGCATATAAGCAACTAGCATAATAAGAGTCGCAAATACTGTTCCGGCACCTAAACCTCTTAAAAAATACTTTAACTTCATTATTTCGACTCTCCTTGATATAAATCTACTACAAGTTTAACTTCTCCTACACCTAAACCTAAGTGTTTTGCAATTTCTAGAATGCTTAAACCTGACTTGTGCATTTCAAGAATAATATCTTTGTTACCATCTACAGGTTCAACATCCTCTTCTTTACTTTCTTCAATGCTTTCATCAATTTCTTTTATTTCTTCTTCAAAAATCTTTTCTTCCTGAGATTCAGGCTGAATAAGATTATTCTCATTGATAAATCTCTCAACATCCTTACGATAGTCATCTACCATAGTAGCAATCGTCATAATTTCCTTGTGTTTATCCGACAACATACTGTAGAGAAACATAACTTCATTGTGATTTCTCTCTATTTCCTCGTTAACTGTAACTGCATAATCACCTAATGCCAATGTTTTCTGATTAACTATCTCCGAAAGTTTTGCTTCAATATCCGATAATTTGCCATCTACATTTTCATCCATGTAATCACTGATAAGACCACTTATCTTCTCTTTTTGTTCCTCGGTCAATTCACTTGGAATTTTAATTACATCACCTTCACCTTCTTCAGAGTCCTTTTCAGTTAACTTCTCCGAAAAAGCGTAGCTTAGAAAAATAAATATTATTCCTACTATTACTAGAACTATTACTGCTCCTGACATGTTATTCTCCTATCGTAATTATATTTTTATATCAAAATTAACTCTATTTATAGTTTGTTCTTTGGCAGATTCAGAATTGCCAGAGTCTTTTTTCTTTTTGTTTGTATAAAGATTCTCGTACTTATTTCGCCCCTCTTCTTTTGCATCATGTCTTTGCTCATAAAAAACGGCCTCATCCTTATTAACCACGGACTCTCTAATCTGTCGCTGTTCTTCCTTTACCTGATGCACCGCATTTTGATTATGCAAAAAACCTTGAGCTTCTGTATTATGTTGTATTGCTGCAGCCGGTGTAGATACCTGAGCCGCGATAATAGGTTGAATCATAATATCATCCTTTCTTAATATAAAACATAGCTAGGTTTAAAAGGTTGTTGTACGTATTTCTCCGCCATCAATCTTATAAATACAATGGTAATCCTTATCCTTTACAATATAGGTGCTTGCTGCTATGAAAATAGTCACACCCCTATATGTATTGCCATATACCTTAATGTTACCTCTTTTTCCTTCTTCAAGCAAAAGTTTAATTTCCTGAAGACGACCAAACTTCTCAGTCTTAACAGTATTAAGCTCATCAAGCCTTTGATTATATCCCTTAATTTGCTTAATGTTTTCCGGTGAAAGTTTCATACCATTCTTTACTTTACCTTTATATACATTGAGATATGATGAAACTTCCTCTATTTCTTCATTAAGCGCTGATGTCTCTCCAACAAGAACCTTCATCTCATCATACAATTCTGGTTTTACCCCAACCTTTATTACAGTTTGAGTCTCCATCTTATTTCCAATAGAATTAACCTCTATGCTAGTATTACATATTATTTCACCACCAACAATGAAGCCTTTTCTACTACTTACTACAATTTTACCGCCTGCATTAATATTACTATGCAATATGGAACCGGCTAAAACATCACCCTTGGCATCTGCTTTTGCACTTTCAAAAAATTGTGCACAAATATCTCCACCAGCAATAAGCTCGCCCTTTCCCATACCTTGGACGCCTCTTTTGATAACGATATTTCCACCAGCAATAAGTGTGGCACCTTCTACAACACCATTTACCTGAATATCGCCTTTGGCCTTAACTGTAAAGCCTGTTTTAACAGTTCCTGCGACAACAACACTTCCCTCGTAATCTATATCTCCTGTGGAGGCATCTACATCTGCCGCAACATTATATGTGTCGGCAACAAAAACTGTATCATCTGTAAATGTTACATTACCATTTACATCACTTGTTAACACTGTTTTATCTTCAGAAATAACTATATTTCGACCATATTTTAGATGTTTAACCTTAGGTGAATTTGTAGGTACATTCTCACCAAAGATATTGGTTCCGTTAACACCTGGTACATGTGGAGTAAGCTTAGCTAATATATCCCCTTTAGCTACAGGAGAAAAAAGATTGAGTTCATGGAAATCTACGCTTCCATCCTCTAACATCTTAGGTTTAGCAAGCGGTTTTGTGTCAAAGAAATACTCTATCTGTGTATCTTTAGCAAGTATAGGTTTAGTACCTCTAGCTACTGGTATATTAAGACAATATTGTCTTGCAGTCATAAACACATCTATAATATTCTCCGCAATACCGTATGATATACTCTCACGTTCAAGTTCGGCTAATATTTCTTTTTTTGTCATTAACTTGCCACCTGAAGACGGTGGATAAAATCTCATGTATGCAACCATTTTATCCGGCGAAACTGTTACTGTTACACTTTCATTGTATGGTTCAATTTTTATTCCCGTTAAACGAACTTGAACAGGCTTATCCTTTAAATTGGATAAAGCCTGTTTAACAGCGTCGATTGAATAATTTGCACATCCCTTTAATGCAATAAAATCTATGATTTCTTTTATCTCAAGTGTTTTGCCATCACTAAAAGGAGGAAACAAATCCAGATATGTGCCATCATCTTTTATTGAAAGTCTAAAAAAAGAATTTTTATATTTCATTAATGCACACCCCTTTACCCCATTAATAATTCAAAACTATCTCCTAAAAACGTTTTCATTTTCTTCAAAGCTTTTGAATGCAACTGAGAAACTCTGGATTCAGAAACATCCATAACCTTGCTTATTTCCTTTAATGTTAATTCTTCATAATAATATAATAAAACTACTTTTCTTTCTTTTTCGGATAAAGACTCCATTGCACGAATCAAGCTATCTTTAACCTCTTTTTCCATAGCCACATTTTCCGGCTCAATCTTCATATATGTAGGATGATTTGAAGTCTTCACTTCATTTCCCTGCTCCATAAAATCCTCTAATGAAGAAATATTTGTTACATTAGTTTGACCAACCCAGTTAACGTATTCCTCTTCAGATATACCAAGTTCTTTCGCTATATCATCATCAGAATAATTTGGACCAACTTCTGTTTCCAGTTTTCTGATAGCTGCATCTATAGATTTCTGCTTTTGTCTTACAGATCTTGGTATCCAGTCCATTTTTCTAATTTGGTCCAATATAGAACCACGAATTCTTAAGCTGGCATAGGTTTCGAATTTAATGCCTTTGCCATAATCAAACTTATCTATGGCATCAATTAATCCAAATATTCCATAGCTAACCAAATCATCATATTCCACATTAGAACCTAAATACATACTGAGTCTGCCAGCAACTACTTTAACAAGTGGCACATATTCTATTATAATTTGTTCACGTATTGCACTTGACTTTTTATGAGTATACTCAATCCAAAGTCTTTCTTTATTGTCTAATATTGCCATGTAATAGTTACACCCCTTTGTATATTACACTACTGTCAATTAATTGCTACCATCCTCCGATGCCTCATCCTGATTATCAGAATTCTCTTCATCATCAGTGTCTACTTCGGTAGGTTTACCTTCCATATTTTTTATTTTACATATGAGCTTTATAGCTACTGTCGAAATTATATAAAATACAATTATTACTATCAATAAAATGATAAGCGACTTAAGAAGCTCCCTCTCATACTTCATGTTTAAAATCCACGTTATTAAGGATGCGAGCAAGACCACAAATGCTCTTGCATTCTTGCACTTTTCTTTAAAGTCCACGTCGTAAAACCTCTAATCTTAAATTATATTCTTCTGTTTTCCTGCTTTAATCACTGTTAATTCTGTAGTCTCTGGATCAAATATAATCGTTCTTCCATAATTAAGACCAACATCCTCTGAAACAATTTTTATATTAACAGATTTAAGGATATTTCTTACAGCATCAACATTTTTATCGCCTATGCTGCCAAGCTCTGAATTCGATGCAAAATTGAACATTCTGGCACCACCAGCTATTTTCGCCTTTAACGACGACTTATTAATTCCCTTTTTTTCAAGGGCTTCAATCAAAAGTTTAATTCCCGAGTCAGCAAATTTCATTTTATTTTGATTATTATTTATTTTTGTGCTGTCAGGAAGCATAACATGAACCAAGCCTGCAACCTTGGCTTTAGCATCATATAAAACTACGCCTACACAAGACCCAAGACCTATGGTGGTTATCTTATCAGGCGCATTGCAAATATTCATATCAGCAATCCCGACTCTGATAGTCTCACTCATCAATACCTCCAATTCCCAATTTGTTAAGAAGGGTATCGAAAGAATGTACCTCGGATACTAACATTATGTATCCGTTTATTTCCTTATCTCCGGTCTTAAATTGTGAATTAATCAAAAGTGCTTTGTCACTAACTTTACCAAATTCAATACATGGCACACTAAGAATTGAAGCTGCCATATCTATGCATATTTCAGGCTGAGATGATCTAATCTTCATACCCGACAATGTTTCGAGGGAAGCCACATAAGAACCAATAATAATATTGGCTATTTCTTTCACTGCGGATAGTCCCATTTCTGAATGCCACTCAATATCATAATTAAGTAATACTTTTACAAGATGTTCTGCATCCTCCATGCCAACAACAAACAAAAGCATAGCATTCATGTCACCGGTAACCGTACTCAAAACACCAACAACTGTAGCGTCTGGGCCACCAAGAATACCTTCCAATGAATTAAAATCATACAAAGCAACCTGCGGTGGGCTCATTGTCATCTCTGAATTTAAAAGTACAGAAAGAGATGTAGCTGCATTTCCAGCTCCTATATTACCTAGCTCAGTAAGAGCGTTATGTACTTGTGCAGATAAATTACTCGATTTCTGTTCCATAGGACACCTCTAAAATTCACTGTCAATATCTGATATCAATGCACCTACATTAAGGAGTGATATAAGTGTGTCATTATACTTGCCAACTCCTAAAAGGAATGCTCTTGTTTCACTGTCATCAGTTGCAATTTTCTCAATAGAATCATCAGCAAGAGTTATTACTTCTCTAACCTCATCAACTAATACACCTATTTTGTTTCCGTCAACCTTAAGAATGAGTATTCTACAAGCACCTGTGTTTTCTTTGTCAGGTAACTCGAACTTCTTTCTCATACTCATAACTGGAATAATTTCACCACGAAGATTGATTACACCTAAAAAATAATGTTGTGTATGAGGAACTCTTGTAATAGGCTGCAATCTGACAATATTATCGATGTACGATATATCTATACCATACTGTTCACTATCAAATCTAAGATTAATATACTGTTTTACATCACTGTTTGCTACATTTGCATCCATACTTACACCTCCATTACACTAATGTATTTGAATCAATAATAAGTGCTACTTCACCATCTCCAAGGATTGTTGCACCACTAATAAGTTTTGGAACCTTGATATATTTACCAAGTGGTTTAATAACGATTTCCTGCTGTCCCAATATCTTGTCTATAAGAAGACCAGCCTGCTTGTCGCCCTTCTTAACGATAACAACGATTAGGCCTTCGTCATCAAGTAATCCTTCTTCCTTCTCAACAGGGTCAATATCTAAAACCTCATTAAGTCTAACAATTGGTATTACAGAACCTCTAAGATTGATAACTTCCTTAGTATGTACATACTTAATATCATCTGGAAGTATTTCTTCAATTGTTACAACTGAATTAAGAGGTAATGCGTACTTCTCACCAGATACATCAACCATAAGTGCTTGAATAATAGCAAGAGTAAGTGGAAGTCTGACAATAAATTTTGTTCCTTCGCCAAGCTTAGTAACAACCTCAACATCACCGCCAAGACCTTCAATCTTATTCTTAACTACATCAAGACCAACGCCTCTTCCTGATACATCCGAAATCTTCTCTGCTGTAGAGAATGCTGGCTGGAATAATAAATCTACAGCCTCTTTCTCTGTCATATATTCAGCCTGATCTTCAGTTATCTGACCTTTTTCAACAGCTTTTCTCTTTATTTTTTCTACATCAACACCCTTACCATCATCAGATACTTCAATAGTAACGTTGTTACCATCCTGGTAAGCGTCAAGCCTTATTGTTCCAGACTTTGGTTTGCCAATCTTCAATCTTTCAATTGTATCTTCAAGACCGTGATCAGCTGCATTTCTCAACATATGCATAAGTGGATCGCCAATCTCATCAATAACAGTTCTATCAAGCTCAGTATCCTCACCAGTCATGATAAGCTCCATATCCTTATTGAGCTTCTTAGATAAATCTCTAATCATTCTAGGGAATCTATTTACAACACTCTCAATTGGAACCATTCGAACCTTCATAACAGACTCATGAAGGTTAGTTGTTATTCTTTCAAGATACTCAATCTGCTCATTGAATGATTGATCCTGATGTGAGGAAATACCAGTTACAGAAACAAGTCCATTCTTAGCAATAATAAGCTCTGAAACCAAGTTCATTAAGTCATCCAACTTTTCTATATCTACACGAACAGAACGGTTAACTACAGGCTTGTTTCCTGACTTAGTGGCAGGTTTTTTCTCCTCTGTTTTCTCAACCTTAACAGCAGGCTTGTCCTCAACAACCTTTTTCTCTTCCTCCTGTACAACAACTGTATCCTGTACAGTATCTGGAATCTCAAACTCTTCTATAACAGCCTCTTCAATCTCTGAAACAGTTTCAATTGCCTTTTTAATAACCTCGATTGGCTGTTCAGAAATTATAAACATAGAAAAATCAAAATCAAATCTTTCATCCTCTATATCCTGAACACTAGGAACTGATTTTATAATCTCACCCTTGTTCTCTAAACCTTTGAAAACAAGAAATGCTCTTGCTGCTTTTAATAAACAGCTTTCCTGAATGTACACTGTTGTTGCATACACATGCATTCCATTAGCCTTAGCCTCACTCATAGCATTCTTCTCAAAATCAGCTATTGGAATTGATAAATATTTCTTTCTCTCCTCTGAACCAACAGCAGCCTTCTCTACTACTGGTGCTTCTACAGGCTTCGGTTCTCCTGTATCACACTTTTGTTCAAGAGCAGCATTAAGAAGGCCAATAAGTTCCTCATTGTCCTCTGTACCCTCATCTGATGAGTCAATTATATTTGATAAATAGCCTTCAATGGCATCCAGACATTTAAATACAATATCTACCATATCTGCATTAACATTAATCTTTCCATTACGAATTTCAGAGAATACATTCTCCATATCATGAGTAAGTCTCTGCATTCTCTTGAATCCCATTGTACCAGCCATACCCTTAAGCGAATGTGCTGCACGGAAAATTTCATTAACTGTATCAATATTCTCAGGCTCAGCCTCTAAAATAAGAACTTGATCGTTTAATGTCTGTAAATGTTCTTTTGTTTCATCGATAAAAATCTCAAGATATTGACTTAAATCCATTATAACACCCCTACTTTCTTAACTATTTCATGTGCAATTTGATTAATATCACAAACACAATCTGTAAGCCCCACGTCGTATATAGCCTTTGGCATACCATACACTGTTGAAGACTTTTCGTCCTGTGCTATTACATAAATCGGTTTATGCTTTGATAATTCCTGAATACCTTTAGTGCCATCCGCTCCCATTCCTGTTAAAACAACACATACAATTTCATCATATGGCACATCATGTAAACTATCATACATAATATTGCCACATGGTTTAAGTCCTACAACTGGAGGCGAATCATCAAACTTAATCTTTGTTACTCCAATATCAGAAGCCACTGACAAATGTGTACCTCCCCTGGCGATATAACAAACACCATTTGTAATTCTTTCACCATCCTCCGCCTCTTTTACTGAAATCTGACTTAATTCATCAAGTCTTGCAGCTAAAGAAGCTGTAAAACCAACCGGCATATGTTGAACTATAAGTACCGGCGCAGCTAAATTTTTAGGTAATTTGGGTATAACATACTGAAGAGCTCTGGGTCCTCCTGTTGAACACACAAGGGCAACCAGCTTACTATGATAATTTTGAGATTTGTTTTTCTTCTTTGCATGTAAAACCGGTTGAATTTCTTTACTTTCTTCAACCACAGGTACACTTTGTACAGGAGTAGTTGAAATAACTCTTGGTTCTACATATCCTCTAATACAAACCTCTTCTGCTGCTTTAAGAGCTTTATAGATTCTTACATCAAAATATTTACTGTGATTATAAATATTCTCAGGTTTCTTAATAAACTCTACAGCACCACTCTCAAGTGCATCAATGGTATTATTTGTATCATTGCATGAACTACACATAATAAATGGAACTTTCATTCCCTCTTCCTTGGCAATTCTAAGTAATGAAATACCATCCATACCTGGCATAATAATGTCACAAAATACAGCCATGATATCCTCATGTTCTTTAAGAATTGTTAATCCCTCTATACCGTTAGTTGCTGTATAGGCTACATAGTATTCTTTTGTTGCATTAATTATATCAGATATAACTCTTCTCATGAGTGGAGAGTCATCTACTAGAAGAATTTTTTTCATATTTCACCTTATTTATATCATTCCATTGTCTTTAGCACGAGCAACTCTTTCGCTTTCAAAGATGAATTTTATTATTTTATCCCTGTCATCAGGAGTTATTTTCATAAATTCAAGTCTAAGCTCATAGAGTCCTACTCGACCTTTTATCGGAGTACTGCTTAGTACTCTGGCAAAAAGATTGAAACTTACAATTTCATCTAATATTGCCACTATAAATCTAATTTTTCCAACCTCATCTCTATCAATGTGCTTATGGGCAACTATTTTGGCACCACCACCACTGATATCCAATATTTTTATATCTTCCCATGGAAGGTCTAATTCAGACATAGATGGGTCATCCAACATACCTGTTGTAAATTCATCATCAGATACTATGCGAAGCTTACCATCAAGTAAACATGTATATCTATAATAAGCTCTTCGCTGTACCTTACTAAGTTCATTCAGCATTCTAACTTCAAGAAAGAATAAGTTTCCACTCTTATATCTGGCTGTTACAATAACATTACACTGTAGCAAACCTCTATCTGTGTAAAAACAAGCTGAATATTTATCGTTTACAGAAAGGGGAACAATCTTGCCGTCATAAATAGGCATAGCAACCTGAAGGATGTCGTTTTTCATAATATCATATATTTTGCTAACATACACCTTCTTGTTTTCATCATTTCTTATGATTTGGTCTAATAATACCAACTCAATCTTGTTACCAATAGAAATTCCCATAACTTCCCCCCTTTTAGTTTATGTTCTTTGTCTTTTCTTTGATTTAATAAATTCAAAAAATACCTTCGCTATTCCGTCTCGTTTCTTATAATTTTCTCTCTTCTGGTGCATCAGTTTATGAGCGAGCACCTTAATATCCTTAGCTGCCATAGAGGTCGGGAATGCCTCTACCACTGGTCTTTGCGCAATAACCGCAGAAGAAACACTCTTGTCATAGCTTACTGAACCATAGTAGTTCAATTTTGTGTTTAAAAATTTAGAAGAAACTGTATTAATCTTCTCGTATATTTCTAACCCCTCGCGCTCATTATCAACTCTGTTTGAGATGATATTAATCGTCTTATACAATGGATTAAAATCCGATTTTCTTCTAAGTACCTTAAGTAAAGAATACGCATCTGTTATGGATGTCGGTTCTGGAGTAATAACCAAAAGAACCTCCGGACTAACCATAACAAACTCCATAACAGAATCAGTAATTCCAGCACCTGTATCTATTATAACAACGTCATACATTCCATCAAGTTTTACTAATTCTGATATTAACAATTTAATACTGCCATTGTCAAGAGAAGCAAGCTCTGATATACCTGAACCGCCTGAAATAAAACCTATCCCATTAGGCCCCTGAGTTATAATTTCATCAATAGTTCTTCCATTATAAATCAAATCTAACAAAGTATACTGTGGACGAATACCAAGCATAACCTCAACATTAGCCAAACCAAAGTCTGCATCTAAAATTACAACTCTTTTACCCATCTTAGAAATTTGAATTGCAATGTTTACAGATAAACTGGTCTTACCAACTCCACCTTTACCACTTGTAACAGCTATAACTCTCGCATTTTCTATTTCCTGGCCTCTGTTTCGCCCGACCATTTCTCTAAGTCTTGTTGCTTGATCCATTATTGCTCACCTCCAAGTAATTTCTTAGCGATTATCTGTGGATTAACAAGACCTATATCATCAGGAACATTTTGGCCCCATGTAACATATGATAATGTTTTGTCCATATCAAGTTTAAGATTAAGAATGCTACCAACACCCTTTGTTTCATCTAACTTGGTAAAAATAATCTTGTAATCAAATAATTGGTCATAAACCTGTGCCATATTAAGTAAATCTTTGTATTTTACTGTTACACTTAAAACAAGATATACTTCCTTCTCATAATCATTTACAGAATCGACTATAACCTTCAAGTCATTCTTTTGACTTTCATCTCGATGTGAACGACCCGCTGTATCAACAAGAATCAAATCACATTCTTTATATTTCTCAACATATTTTTGCATATCCTCTGGGGTATACACTACCTCAAAAGGAGCGTTGAGGATACTAGCAAAGGTTTTTGTCTGCTCTATAGCTGCTATTCTATATGTATCAACTGAAAGAATAGCAATTCGCATCTTGTCCTCAAGTATGCACTTTGATGCCAATTTTGCTAAAGTTGTGGTTTTACCAACTCCAGTGTTACCAACAATAAATACTATCTTTGGCTTCTTCTCACCAGCTTTTAATGCTTCTATCTCTCCAAGTTTTAGAACTATCTTTTGGTATACACTAGCAAGAATATTATCTATAGGTTGATTAGGATTATCAGCATCTAGCTCCTCAATAATCATATCAACATATTTTTCACATACTTCATTCTCTATAAGTTGATTACGAACCAATTCAATAACCTTATTTCTAGGTTTGTCGCTTGACTTAGTATCAATAGTATTATCTGATGAGGATTTATCATCTAGATATTCTTCAATAATATCATCTGATTTTATATCACTTTTTGTAGAATTCATCTGCTGTTCAAGAAGCTTTGCAATATTGTTTATCTTCTCTTCTATTGCATTTTTTGCTTCCTCACTTGTAAGCTCATGTTCTTTATTTGATTTCTTAGAATCAAAAGCTGTTCCAAATACATATTTTTCTGTCGATTTAGACTCATTTTTTGCTTCATCAGAGGCTATAGATTTGTCAGCTATGTTATCATCTATGGCTGCAGTAAGTTCAACCCTTGTTTTTTTGAACAACTTTAACAGACCTGAAGGCTTTATAGTTTTAACGTTCATAACTATTGCACTAGGTCCCAATTCTTCCTTAGCGAGCAAAATTGCTTCTTTTTCAGTTGGTGCTTTAAACTTCTTAATTATCATTTATTGTCACTACTCCTACAGATTTTAATTCGATATTTGAATCAATTTCATTGTATGAAACCACAATTAAATCCTTGAAATAATCACTTGTCATCTTTTTAAAATAAACTCTTACTATAGGTGAGGTAATTATTATAGGGGTCTGTCCTTTATTTTCAAGCTTCTGAATTTCAATTTCTGTGGCCTTGAGAATGTTCTTAGTAATAGCTGGATCAAGGGAAATATATGCTCCTTGTTCAGTCTGCTTCACAGAACTCATAATCATCTGCTCAATCTTTGGATCAAGAGTTACAACCGTTGTCATATCCTCATCACCAAAATACTTGTTGGATATAGCTCTCTTTAAGCTTTGACGAACATATTCAGTAAGAATATCTGTATCTCTGCTTGTAGTAGCATAATCCGCCAATGTTTCGAATATAGTAACTAAATCTCTTATAGATATACCTTCCTGTAAAAGATTCTGTAATACCTTTTGAATCTCTCCCACACCAATAAGCTTTGGAACCAGCTCATCCACAAGAGTTTTGTTATTTTCTTTAACATTATCAATAAGATTTTGAACATCCTGTCTTGTAAGTAACTCATCAAGATGTCTTTTTATAACTTCAGTAAGATGTGTTGCTATTATAGAAGGAGGGTCAACAACCGTATAACCAAGAGATTCCGCTCTTTCTCTCTGTGATTCTGTAATCCACATTGCCTCCAAATGGAAAGCAGGCTCAAGAGTTGGTATACCAGTTATCTCATCCTCTACATATCCAGGATTCATTGCCATGTAATGGTCAAAAAGTATTTCGCCTTCACTTACCTGAATACCCTTTATTTTAATTATATACTGATTAGGGTTGAGCTGAATATTATCTCTAAGACGAATGATTGGAACAACCGCACCAAGCTCTAAGGCTATCTGTCTTCTTATCATAACAACTCGGTCTAATAAGTCTCCACCCTGATTAACATCTGCTAATGGTATTATACCATATCCAAACTCTAATTCAATTGGGTCAACCTGTAAAAGTGAATTAACATTTTCATGTCTTCTGACCTCATCAGCCTGTATTTCTTCCTCTTCTACCTCTTCCTTAATAGCATCCTCCTGTTGCTTGCCTTTCATAGCAAAAGAAATAATTATAAATATAATTCCATACGTACCACAGAACGCAAAATTAAGTGGAGTAAGTGCACCTAAACCAATCATAGTCATACCAACCATTAAAAGTACCTTGGGTATGCTGAAAAGCTGTCCAATAAGTATATCACCAATATTTTCGTCCTTAGATGCTTTAGTGACAAGAATACCTGTTGAAAGTGATATAAGCATAGATGGTATCTGTGATACAAGACCATCACCAATTGTAAGAATTGTAAAACGTTGCACTGAATCCATAATTCCCATTCCCATGAATGCAACGCCCATTATAATACCACCGACTATATTAATGATTGTTATAATGAGACCTGCTGTAGCATCTCCCTTTACGTACTTAGAAGCACCATCCATAGCTCCAAAGAAAGCTGACTCTTCTTGGATTTTTTGTCTTCTAATTATTGCTTCTTGGTCTGTTATTGCTCCTGTATTTAAGTCTGCATCAATAGCCATCTGCTTACCAGGCATAGCATCAAGTGTAAATCTTGCAGTTACCTCTGATACTCTTTCAGAACCCTTATTGATTACCATCATCTGAACAATAATAAGAACTATGAATACAATTGCACCAATAACAAGATTACCTCCACCTACGAAGGAACCAAAAACCTCTACAACCTGACCAGGATTACCCGTAGAAAGAATAAGTCTTGTAGAAGATACGTTTAGAGATATTCTAAACACTGTGGTAAAAAGCAACAATGTTGGAAATCCTGACATATTAAGAGTTTCTGTAGTAAAAAGACAGTTAAATACAATAATAAGTGCCATGGAAATATTAAACAAAATTAAAACGTCCAACAACCAGGAAGGAATAGGAATAATAAGAAATACAATTGCAGCCAGCAAATAAACGCCAAGAAACAAATCATTCTTTTTCATTATCTTCTTCCTCCTTTCCGTGCATCATATATATGTTTAACTCTCTAGCTCACTTTATTTTTTAATCTATATACATATGCCAGAACTTCTGCAACAGACTGATAAAGCTCTGCCGGTATTTCATTACCAACTTCAACATTGGCATACAACATTCTGGCAAGTGGTTTGTTTTCTACAATTTCTATATTATTTTCTTTAGCAATATCCTTAATTTTAAAAGCCAAATAATCTGCACCCTTTGCAGTAACAATAGGGGCCTGACTAATAGTATTATCATATTTTAAAGCTACTGCAAAATGGGTTGGATTAGTAATTACAACATCAGCTTCAGGAATACTTTGCATCATACGTCTTCTAGAAGCCTGCTGCATGCGTTGTTTTTGCTGGGCTTTAACCTTTGGATCTCCCTCTTGGTTCTTATACTCATCCTTAACCTCTTGCTTACTCATTCTAAGATCACGCTTATGCTTCCATTTTTGGAAGAATAAATCAGCAAAGCTTATTATCAAATATACAATTGAGATTTTAATACCTAAGTCCATTACCAAATCATATAATATTCCCAGTGAATCCTGTATGCTCAAGTCATAAACTGTTATAAAGGCACCAATATTATCCTTTAAAACTGAATAGACCATAGCACCAAATATAGTTATTTTAACTAAAGAAAAAAACAATTCAAAGAACGATTCTTTTGAAAACATACGTTTAAAGCCACTAAGCGGATTAATCTTATTAAGTCTTGGCTGCAATGGCTTTGCTGTTACCATCCATTTTATCTGAAGTCTTTGTGAGAAAAAAGCGATTATAATAGCAATAACCATAAATGGTGCACATATAATCAGCATAGACACTATAACTTCTAGCATTAACTGCCAAATTGTGATTGAATTAAGCTCACCATTAGCTAATTCATCCATCTTATCCCAATATTCCGGAAACAAAGCCAAAAACCTTTGTGATACAAAACCAATAAATATTTTAAGACACACAAAAAGCGCCAAAAGTGAAGCAGCACTTGATATTTCTTTACTTTTAGCAACTTGTCCTTCCTTACGAGAATCTTGTATCTTTTTGGCAGTTGGTTCTTCTGTTTTGTCTCCACCTTCATCATTGGCAAACATCTGTAAGTCGTATTTTATTGTAAGTTTATTATATAATTCCATGTCCATGCTACATTCCTCCTATTAAGGTAGTAAGCATATTCTGGATTTTTTCCATTAAATAATTGGCGATATTTGGTATAAACATAACAGTTATAGACAACAACAATAAACCTGTAACAACCTTAAGTTGTAAACCAACAGCAAACATATTCATCTGGGGAGAACTCTTTGCCAAAACACCAAGCACAACATTTAGCATTGTCGCACCAAGGAAAACTGGCATAGCGATACGAAAACCAATACTAAAATACTCTCCTATAAAACCAATAACATTATTGTAAACATAAGGAAAACTAATATCAACTCTACCTATTGGTATAAGCTCAAAAGATCTAGCTAATGCTCTTAAAATATAGTAGTGCAGATTGGAAATTACCACTACTAAAAGAACCATCTTGTCATAAAATTCTGCAGTTATAGTTACCATTGCACCAATACTTTGGTCAAAGTTTGTGGACATGGTAAACCCAATCTCTCTATCTATGAATTCACCAGCCATAACCAATATTGCCATTACAAAGCTTGCTGTAAAACCAAGTGACAATCCAACAGCTGCCTCTTTAACAATGAACATAGAAAACTCTAAAACTGTGGAATACTCAGGAATACTTGGATCTGTAGCTGTAAAAATAGCCAAAGAAATACATGCTGCCATCAAAACCTTAACACGTGTATTTATGCTTTTGTGCCCAAAAATCGGTGCAACTGATATAAATGTCGCAGTTCTCACCAAGACAAGCAAAAATGATTCCAAGGTTAATGTTGCTATAGTTAAATCCATACTTCATTACCTCACAAAATCACCAAATTTACCAAACAACTCTTGAATAAACTGTAAAATACTTGTCAGTATCCAATCCCCACATATTATTATAGTAATAAATACGGCTAAAATTTTAGGTACAAAAGTAAGTGTTTGTTCCTGAATAGATGTAACAGTTTGAAAAATACTTATTATCAAACCCACAATCAAAGAGACAAGAAGCATTGGTGCTGCACATTTAATTATTAGCCAAATAGCCTGACTAGCTATATCAACTACGTCTGAAGTACTCAAAACTCACTCACCTCTCAGAAATTAAAGGATCGAACTAACTCACCTATTATAAGGTTCCATCCATCTGCCAAAACAAAAAGCAATATTTTGAACGGCATGGATATTGTAGTCGGTGGAAGCATCATCATACCCATGGACATGAGAACTGACGATACAACCATATCTATTACAATAAAAGGAATATATATCAAAAAACCTATTATAAATGCAGCTCTAAGCTCACTTATAATAAATGCAGGTATAAGAACTGTAGTAGGAATTTCATCGACAGTTTCAACAGAATCTATCTTTGCAATATCCATAAACAGTCTTATATCATCCTCTCTTGTCTGCTTAAGCATAAATTCTCTCAAGGGTTCTAAGCAATTATCCAATGCTTCCTCCTGAGAGATTTCCTGTGCTGTAAGTGGATCTATACCTTCTGTTTTAATCTCACTAAACACAGGACCCATAATAAAAAGGGTTAAAAACAACGAGAGCCCAATCAATACGTTATTTGGTGGCGATGATTGCGTTCCTATTGCTGTTCTAACAAAGTGCAGCACCACGATAATTCGTGTAAAGGACGTCACCATTACTAATATTGATGGAGCTAATGAAATTACTGTTATTACCAATAACATCTGAAGAGTTCCTGATAAGGTAGACTCATCAGAGTTGGAATTAAAAGTAAGACCTACAGATACACCGTCATCTGTATCTGTAAGTTCTTCATCTATTCCCGCTTCTGGCTCTGTACCAGGTGTAACATCGGTAGCATAAGAACTTGTTCCAGAAAATACAATAGCTATTGCAAACACAAAAAATAATATGAATTTGCGAATTTTCTTGAATTTCATCTTATTACCTACTTTATTATATTATCTTTGGATTCCTCAAAAAATTCATCTTGTGTATCTTGCTCTAGTTTAAACTCTTCTTTATTCTTAATATTGGCTAGAATGCTTTTGAAGTCTAATTTAGAACTATTCGATGAATCATTGGAATTATTGAAATCAATCAGCTCTGCCTCATCAAGCTTTGCTATAAGATTGATTTCATCTTTCCCAATACCAAGGGCATAATAAGACTTTCCTATTTTTGCAATAGCAATAATCTTATTTCCACCCACACGAAATGACTCAGTAATTCTGATATTTGCTCTGTTACTAAGCATGTTACCCTGATACTTAGCAGTAAACCTAGCACCATAATAAGCAAGCACTAAAACAAAAACAAATGCCAAAATTAATGTTAAAATATTTTTTACAGCTTCCCAAGAAGCCAAAACTGTTATCATATTTATTCAACTGCCTTCTTAACCGCTTCAAGAACTCTATCCGGCTGGAAAGGCTTAACAATAAAGTCTCTAGCTCCAGACTGAATAGACTCAATAACCATAGCCTGCTGACCCATTGCTGAACACATTACAACACTTGCATTAGGATCTGATGCCTTAATCTTCTTGAGAGCCTGAATACCATCCATCTCAGGCATAGTTATATCCATAAGTACAAGATCTGGTTTAGTCTCTGCATATTTTTCAACAGCCTTAAGACCATTTTCTGCTTCCCCTGCAATGTTGTAACCATTCTTAACAAGAATGTCCTTAATCATCATTCTCATGAACGCTGCATCATCACATATAAGTATACTTTTTGCCATATTTCATACTCCTTCTATTTATATTTTTTCCTTGATAATTTCTGTGATTCTAATACCGAAGCTTTCTTCGATAACTACTACTTCACCCTTGGCTACCAGTTTCTGGTTAACCATTACATCTATAGGCTCTCCTGCAAGTTTGTCAAGTTCAATAATAGTTCCTGGTGCAAACTCAAGGATTTCCTTAATAGTCTTTCGGGTTCTACCTAATACAACTGATACCTCAAGAGGAACATCCATGATAAGATCAATGTTCTCCTGCTGAAGTGCTGGACTAACCATAGGATTAAATGCCTGGAACTGAACATTCTGTACATTTACATCAGGCTGAGGCATACCCATCATTGGCATACCCATCATTGGTTGACCCATCATTGGCATACCCATCATCGGCTGTCCCATCATTGGTTGGCCCATCATCGGCTGTCCCATAGCAGGTTGTTCGGGAGCAGCGGCTGGAGTAGGTGTAGGTTGTGGTGCACTCTGCTGAGGTGCTTCCTTCTTTTCCTCCTTAGGCTCTTCTCCACCTCCACTGAATCGTGTAAACAATTCCTTAGAGAAATCTATAGGATAAAGTTGCATTATAGTACTATCTACCAAGTCTCCAATAGTCATCTTAAATGTGACGCGAACAAAATCCTTGTTCATAAAATTAGAAACTTTTGATGTATTAATCTCACCTGCCATATCAACTAAATCAGCTTCCGGTGGACTAATATCAATCTTACAATTAAGCATTGATGAAAGAGATGTTGCAGATGATCC
The DNA here is from genome assembly GCA_015057525.1 of Lachnospiraceae bacterium. Lineage (GTDB taxonomy): Bacteria > Bacillota > Clostridia > Lachnospirales > Lachnospiraceae > Coprococcus_C. Next base: position 319,537 of record SVEE01000002.1, read on the forward strand.
CATCATCTGATTCATAGCCTCACAAATAGCACTAAAGTGTAATTCATTAAGCTCCGGTGCAGGATTTAATCCATCCCCTCCCATCATCAAATCTGTAATAACTTTAACATCATCTTCCTTGAGAATCAACACGTTGTTTCCATCAATACCTTCTTTATAGTAAATATTGATGAATACACATGGCTTTGCATAATCTGATACCAAACTTTCCCAGTTAGTAACTTCAACAACCGGGGTTGTTATAACAACCTTTTGGTTAACCAAGGAATAAAGTGTTGTAGCCGCTGTACCCATACATATATTGGATATTTCTCCTACTGCATCTCTCTCTTCTGCTGTGAGAAGTTCTGACGAAGATGAAGATGAAGAACTACTACTGCCAGCGCCCATATCACCAAGCAATGCGTTAATCTCTTCCTGAGATAACATTCCGTCCATATTCTTTATTCCTCCTCTCTATATATTTCTGTAACTTTAACTGCATAATTATCACTAAATGAACCAGGTAATGCTTTAAACTTAACTATATTTCCTACATAAATATCTAATTCGTCTTCAACACTTCTGTTAAGTTTAATTATATCGCCTACCTGAAGATTTACAAAATCAAGAACAGTAACTGTACTCTTTCCAAGTTCTGCAGATATAGGAATAAGAGCTTTGTTAATTGCAGTTTCAATAACATCTGCATAACTCTGTTCATCTCTATCCTGCATTGTCGAGAACCAGTACTTTGTATTGAGCTTATCCATAACATCTTCCAACGTAATGTATGGTAAACATATATTCATAAGCCCTTCAACGCCACCAATATTAATATTAACTGTTACTATGGCAATCATTTCTGTTGGCGAAATAATCTGAGCAAACTGAGAATTAGTCTCGATTCGTTCCAAATATGGTTCAATCTCAACAACATTCTTCCATGGTTCTCTAAGTAAATCTATTATTATATTAAAAATTCTATCTAAGATAGATAGCTCTATCTCAGAGAAATCTCTTGCTTTATCTAATGGTTCTCCAACACCACCAAGTAACCTGTCTATAATAGTATAACCTATGTTTGTGGCTATTTCTATAATAATATTACCTGTTAATGGTGCCATGTTCACAACTCCCAGCAAAACAGGATTGGAAAGGGCATTTGAAAACTCAGAATATGTAACCGCCTCAGAGTTCATAACCTCAACCTGAACATTTTTTCTTAAATAAGCTGGTAAATTACTGCTTAACAACCTTCCAAAATGTTCAAAGATTATTTCGAGGGTTCTGAGATGCTCCTTCGAGAACTTAGCAGGTCGTGAGAAATCATACTCTTTTACTTTGGCACTTTTAGACGATTCTTCTATGTCGTCAACATCAAGTTCACCAGAGCTAAGCTGCTTAAGCAAGGCGTCTATTTCGTTTTGTGAGAGTACGTCAGCCACACATCTCACCTCCCTTAGTTCTTAGTGACTATTGTGCTACCCAGCTATTAAAGCTTATAGAGTATATACATTCTGTATTGAATGTCTCTTTTAATGAGATTAAAATATCTTCTTTTATCTTTCTTTGCACTTCAACATCCTTTACTTGTTCGTAAGTATATTGTGCAACGATGTTACGTGTTGTGTCGTATATTATTGAATTAGATGCAGCAATATTAGCTGAAACCTTGCTATAATCAGATGCTGTCTTATCTAAGTTAATGGTCAATTCATACTGAACATAATGGGATGTCTCTGAGCCATCTGATGCTAAGTTGATTGTATCACTCTCAAGCTGAACAGCTGAAAGATTGCTTACATCAAAGGATGAATCTCCTGCTGTCTGTGATGCAATTTCCAAATCAAGTACTGCCGCTATATCTGTAATAAGCTTGTTGGTTTTAGTTGCTGATGGTAAAAATACAAACATCAGTATAATATTAAAAACCAAATTGATGATACATATCGCCAATATAATAACTGTAATAAGATTTTTCTTCATCTAACTTTCTCCTTAATTAGAATTCTGTTTATTGTATATTTTTATAACAACTCGTCTGTTTTTAGCTCTTCCTTCTTCAGTTGCATTAGATGCAACTGGCTGTTTATCACCATATCCGGCAATCTTTATATTTTCCTCAATAAAATTCTCTTGAGTGATAATATACTCATATACACTTCTTGCTCTCTCAGCTGATAGCTGAAGATTGTTTTCAAACTGAGAAGTTGATATTGGAACATTATCAGTATGTCCCTCAATCTCTATAGTGTTATATTTATACTTGACTAGAATACTAGCTATCTTTTGCAAAAATAGCTTAGAGTCGTCACGAACATCTGCATCACCTGAATCAAACAAAATAGAACCATTTAAATCAAGTTCCACATACTGTTCATTGTAATCAATTTCTATTATTGTATCTATAGTGTAAGACTCAGCCATCTGAACAACTTCATCATACATCATCTCAGACTGTTCTTCGCCTCTCTGCTCATACTCATCTTGAATTTCTTCATCTGACAGAAGTTCTGCGTCTGTATGTGATGATATTGATTCCTCACCTGTAGAACCTTCAATATTTTTACCTGCCTCTGATAAAATCGAAGATACATCAGGAACCTGTGAAACACCACCAGATAAAAAGTCACCATCCACAAGCGACACCGAGCCATCATTTAATACGTTGAATGTTATATTATCAAAAGATGCTGCAATCTTTTGTATTTTGCCTTCATCCATTGTCGAGCTGGCAAATAACAGTACGAAGAAACAAAGCAAAAGATTCATAAGATCACTAAAGGTGGCCATCCACGCCGGAGAGCCTTCCTCTGGTGGCTGTTCTTTTCTTTTAGCCATTACTGTCCACCACCCTCTTCTTCAAATCCCTTTCTGTCTGTTGGCGAAAGGAATGATTTGAGTTTTTCTTCAATAACTCTTGGGTTTTCTCCTGCCTGAATAGAAAGAATACCCTCAATCATAACCTCTTTTAATTTTATCTCAACATTGTTCTGTTTTGTTAATTTGTTTGCAACAGGTGTTGAAATCCAGTTTGCAATAACAGAACCATAAAACGTTGTAACAAGAGCAACTGCCATGTTAGGTCCGATAGAGTCAGGGTCAGACAAATCTTTAAGCATGTTAATAAGACCTATCAGGGTACCAATCATACCCCAGGCAGGTCCCATAGCTCCTACATTCTTCCAGAAGCCAATATTTTCCTGATGTCTAGCATCTACATTAATAAGTTCTGCTTCGAGGATACTTCTCACTAATTCTGGGTCAGTACCATCCACAATAAGCATAACACCTTTTTTCATGAAATCATCATCTAAGTTGTTAGTGGATTCTTCAAGAGCAAGTAAACCCTCACGTCTTGCAAGATTAGAAAGTTCTATTATTGTTTTAATTGTTTCAGGTTCATTAGACTTTGGAACCTTAAAAATAAGAGTAAACGATTTTAACCCTGCTAGGAAATCCTTCATAGGATTCATCATAAGTACCGCACCAAATGTACCACCAAATGTAATAAAGAACGATGCCGGATCCATGAAGTTTCCCAATGCGCCAAAGCCCTTTTCATTAACAATACCGAAAATCATAAGTGCAAAGGCCGCAACCATACCAATAATCGATGCTATATCCAATGTATTTCACCTCGTACTATGCAGTATACGCTGCATATATTTTTCTTTTATAACTTATAACAAGATTAACAACATCTTGTTTTGTCTCGCTTACTATGTATTTCTTTCCACTAGTAAGAGTTATTACAGTATCTGGAGTCTCTTCAATGATTTCAATGAGTTCAGCATTAATAATAATTTTTGTGCCTTTTAACCTTGTTACTTCAATCATCTTGTTCACCAACTCCCAATATAAGATACTTGTCGACATTATAACGCACTTATTATACCATATCTAGGTTTTTATGTCTACAAAAATAAAACAATGAAGACAACAAATCCGACTTGTTTTTAAGGGGTTTGTTGCCTCCATATATTTTATTAAATCATTGATTATTTAAGTATTATCTCTTAAGATTTACAAGCTCTTCAAGCATGGAATCCGAAGTAGTGATAATTCTTGAATTTGCCTGGAAACCTCTCTGAGTAGTTATCATCTCAGTAAACTCTGCTGATAAGTCTACGTTTGACATTTCGAGAACACCCTGTGTCATTGTTCCACCATCTTCATCAACAGACTGACCAATACCATCAAACTCACCTGAGTTCTGAGTTGCCATGTACATACCATCACCAAGCGCCTCAAGAGCCATAGGGTTTGTAAATGTTGCAACTGCTATCTGACCAAGAAGCTTAGTCTCTCCGTTGCTGTATACTCCATAAATCTTACCTGATGTATCGATGCTGACATCGTTAAGTGTACCCATTGAACGACCTGTTCCTGAAGAATCAGTTGCACCTCTTACCATCTTAGCTGTAGCATTTCCATCTGACTCGTACATTGTGAGATTTGAGAAATCAATTGTTATACCTTCAACAGGCTCTCCGTTAATTGATGACTTAAATACCTCGCCTTTATCTGAACCAGCCATAGGTGAAATATTAAGTAACGCTGTAGATTCATCTGCTCCACCTGCATACTCAAATGCGCCTGTATCAGGATTAAACTTTAACTGAATTGTTGTTCCATCTGTAGACTTATTTTGGAATACAGCCTGATATCCACCTTCAACAACATCAGCTGTTGTTGGATCATCATTGCCAAGCATTTCAACATTATTTGCATCTCTTATTGATGTGATTTCAAGATTATAAAGAGAACCGTCTGCTTGATTCTGATCCTGTGTAAGCTTAAACTTAACTGTATAGCTATATCCAAGTGCATCATAAATTGATACAGATACGGCCTTACCATCTGTAGATGTTAAGTCTGGATCTGTGAAATCAATGTTACCTGTCATGTATGAATCTGTTGTCTGCTCAGGTGAAGAAACCTTGTTCTCTGCTGATTCAGGATAAAGAGCAGAAACTGTATCCTTCTTTATCTGACCTGGATTTTCAGGGTCTACCTGCCAACCCATAACCTGGTATCCATTACTTGTAACGAGACATCCTGCACCATCAACCTGGAAGTTACCAACCTTAGTAAATGTGTTAACTCCACCACGACTAACAACGAAGAAGCTCTCGCCATTAAGCATTAAGTCATATGGGTTATTTGTACTCTGTGCAGCACCATTTTCTGTAATAGTAGCCTGTACTGAAGAAACCTTAGTACCAAGACCTATCTGAGCTGCGTTAGTACCACCTGTTGTAGGTGTAGCACCTGTTGCAGATGCTGTTGTTTGATATAAAACATCTCTAAAAAGTACAGATGAAGATTTAAATCCAATTGTATTTACGTTTGCAATGTTATTACCAATAACGTCCATTTTTGTCTGGTGAGTCTTAAGACCAGCAACACCAGAATAAAGTGATCTCATCATAATTGTTGACCTCCAATTCCAATCATCCTAAATCCCTTCTATCAGTCTGGGATTTTCAGCCTCCTAACTGTTCGTTTCGGTCCGGCTGTTAAACTATTACTGCTCCGTCAATGTTTGTAAAAATGTTGTTTTGTTCGCTTTGTTCCAATGCAGTCACTACCGTGTTGTTCTTCACATTCACTATAAAAGCCAGATTGTCCATCATAACCAAGGATTCATTAATACTCTTATCTCTCGCTTGAGTAACTCCTTGATTTAATCTTCCAAGTTGTTCTTTAGATAAATTGATGTTTCTGCTTTCAAGTCTTTGGTTTGCATGCTTTGAAAATTTTACTTCTGAGAATACATTTGCTTTCTGTTCAAGAATCTCCTGAAAAGATATATTTTTATCCTCATGATAATTATCGGCTTTTTTTTGCGAATTCTGAAGAAGCAAATTCGTAGCCTGTTCAATGGAAAGCATATTTGAATTTATACCATTCATTTTATCGCCTCCATACATAAAACAAACGCTTACACTTCCTCTGTTTTTTCTTCCTCTGAAGAACTTTCTGAGCCATCAGTCACTGTTCCATCCTCATTTAACTTGCCATCCTCTGCAAGACCATTTAAGTAGAGATAATAATCATAATCAACTACAGAATCAAGGTCTGATGCTGGGTAGTATGAGTCATTAATGGATAATAGTACTTCTCCATCCTTAACTGTAGCATACTGAACAAGACCACTAATCATCTGACTATTTCCTGCTGCATCAGTTGTGTTCATAATAACATATTGTCCAACAAGATTAAGACCATTCCCCTGTTCAATTGTACTACTAATATTCATTGTAGCCTCAAGAGATGAATACTGTGCCAACTGAGACATATACTGAGTACTATCACTAGGATTAAGTGGGTCCTGATACTGCATCTGAGTAACCAACATTTGTAAGAATGCTTCCTTGTCAAGATCGTTAGTAGCTTCCTTAGTTGTATTGCTTGTGTATGTACTCTGTGTGTTGGTAATTGCATTTACTACTGAATCTGCCATATTATTCTCCTTTCTGTAATTTTATACCGAATAGCTTACGCTATTTCCTTTTGCTTTCATGAGCTCAACCTCAATAAGCTCTTCTTCTGTTAATTCGTCTTCCACTACATCGCCCATATTAATTACACCGGTTCTCTTTGAAGGGGCGCTTTCGTTCTGTTCGTCACCTGCATTACTCTGATTAAAGAACTCGTACGAAGCAACCATTACTTCAATTGCCTCAACTTTTAATTCTTGATTCTGGAATGTTTCCTTAAGTGTTGCAAGACTACCTTCAATAGCATTCTTAGCAGCCTCTGATTCAGCAATTATCTGCGCCTGTAAGATACCATCTTTACTTGCTACATTAATCTGAACCTTACCTAAATGCTCAGGATTAAGCTGTATTTCCATGGAAGTTGTCTCTTTAGAAATATTAAGCTTAATATTGTCAATAATCTGTCTAATGATATCTGCTTCCTGTACATTATCAACAAATGAAGCAACTTCAACTGTACTGTTAACATTCATTGTACTGTCAATTGCCTGATTGAGATTAGTGAGAATCTGGTTTTTAGCTTCACCGAAGCTTTCTCCCTTGGACGAAGACTGTGAAAAATCTTTCATAACATTAACCTCAATATCTTTATCGGCAAAAGAAGACTTATTAATTACTGTTTCTGCATCAGAAAAAGATTTAATTTCTGCATCTTCAGCAAATACACCATCTTCAACCTTTGTTGCTTCCACATAGCTTGCCTTTTCATTCTTGACTTCTAAGACATTGAGTTTTGCAATGAATTCATCCACATTAGAAACTTCCTGTTCGGCGAGAATTTCATCCACCTGCTCAGTTGCAACATTAACAATATTGGCTAATTTCTCATTGATAAGAATATCAACTTCTGTAGAATTATTAACTTTAAGTATAAACTCCTTTAAGTTTGAAGTATCAAGTAAATCCTGAAGTTTAATGTTCATTTCAGAAAGTATATTTTCAATATCTTCATCAGTTATTATAACTTCTGTCACATCAGTACCTTCAGTATCTTGATTATAACCTGCTTTAGTTAATATATCTCTGATTATATCTTGAAGTTCACTCAATATTTCTCCAAGTTTCTCATCTGTAATTTCTGATTCATCAATAGAAATATTATTCGAAATAACATTCTTTAAATCGTCTACAGATAACTTTTTATCAGTGTTATATTTATTGTTTTCCGGTATGTCAGATACTTTTTCAGGGCTATCTGCTTTTTCTGGTTCTACAGTCTTATTATATGTATCATCAGATGCATATTCTGCTTCTTTGTTGATTGATTCTGTATTATCTACAGACTTAATATCTTTGTTTGATTCAAAATCCACATCAGTTGTAGCGTTTGAACTTCCCATATCCATAAGACTTGCAAATGAATCAACTCCCTCAATCTGCTCTTTTGACTTAGAACCTGAAGCTGACATGGAGCCCATTCCTAAATTTCCTACTCCCGCTGGTGATATTGTCATCATATCCTTCCTCCTTTCTTTTTAGTGAGTACATAATACTATGGCAATAGCTTCTTAGATACACTTGCAGCAAATTCCGGTGACATTTCTGCAAGAACCTCTCCTTGAGCATCTGTACTCATATTATTCATTATGAGTGCCACAGTATCTAAATCGTTGCTCATGCTCTCAAATATTTCGGCTGCATCTGCAGGATCCATGGCTTCATATGCCTTTGCTAAATCAATGATTTCCTGATCTGCCATATTAGCTTCAATAATTTCTGCATATATCTCTTCAGCATGTTCTGCATCGATTTCATTATACCACTCAATATATGTATCGGTATCTGGGGCCGATTCTCCATAGACTATTTCATCATAAAATTCATCTTTTTTTTGTTCAAACTCAGTTTGAGCCAATTCATATGCTGAAAGACGCTCAACTTCTGCCTGTAATTCAAGAACTTTATCATTTAAAGCGACAATCTCCGCATCCTTAGCTGCATTAGCCTCATCTAGAATAGCAACTTGCGCTAAAGCCTCTTCTAAAGTATCATATGGGTAATCATTTTCTATTGCCACTTCCTCATCTGAAGGAGGTGGTAATATGTTTTTTATTACCGGTACATCTTTGAAAATAGGTCTTAGAACACTACTACCAAATCCACCTACGTCGCACTTAATCAACAGTGCCATAACAGAAACAAAGGTAGTAATCATAAGTATAATTATAAGCACCCACGAACCTTTTATTTTTCCGTCTTTTTCTTTATCATCTATATTGTTTTTTGCCATAGCAATCCTCCTAAAAGTATTAATTTAATTACTCTTCAGTTACTTTACTACCATATTTGTAGCTAATAAGCTCATCAACCTCTTTGTTTTCCTGAGCATTAAGTTCAACGAGAAACTCATCAAATTTCTTTTCTTTGAGTTTTTCATGCATTTTTCTCTCTTGCATGACCGTATTAAGCTTTTGTCTTGCCATTTCAAGTTCTTTGCTTCGCTTTCGCACCATTTCAAGTTGCATTGCAATCATCTCATCCATTATATCGATTGCATTGCCATTTTCTTCTATTTTTATAAAATCCAGCTTGCCATTTATGGATTCGTTATAATCATTTACATATCCTGCTCGCCTATTATGTAAATGCTGCAATTTATTTTCTTCTTCTGTAAGTCGTTGTCTGGCATCTGCATATTCCTGTTTCGCTGATTCCTCCAGCTTATATTTAATATCAAGAATATTCTGCATTCTATAGAAAAACTTTGCCACTTAAATCACCTGCTTACTCAAATATTTCTCCAAGCAACTTTATTTCATCATCAAATAAAAATTTGCTATTTACATCCTGCTTAAGAAAATTATTTACCTTGTCTATCTTAGATATAGCAAAATCAATTTCTTTATTTGAACCTGCTCTGTAGGCACCAATATTTATCAAATCTTCAGCATCATTATAAGTTGCAAGAACATTTTTTAGATTACCTGCTAACTTTTTGTGTTCCGATGTAGCAATTGAACTCATACATCTAGATATACTAGCAAGGACATCTATCGCAGGATAATGGTTCTTATGACCAAGCTTACGGGATAATACAATATGACCATCCAAGATACCTCTTGCTGTATCAGTTATAGGCTCATTAAAATCATCACCATCTACAAGAACAGTATAAAGGCCTGTGATTGAACCCTCTTTTGTATTTCCTGCTCGTTCAAGAAGCTTCGGCATCTCTGAATAAACTGAAGGTGGATATCCTCTTGTTATAGGTGGTTCACCTGAAGCGAGACCTATCTCTCGTTGTGCCATAGAAAAACGTGTGAGAGAATCCATCATAAGAAGGACATCTTTTCCCTGGTTTCTGAAATACTCAGCAATTGCTGTAGCCGTCTTGGCTGCCTTATTACGTATAAGTGCTGGCTTATCAGATGTAGCTATAACTAGAACGGACCTTTTTAAGCCTTCCTCTCCTAGGTCTCTCTCAATGAATTCTCCAACTTCTCTTCCACGCTCTCCAATTAGAGCAATTACATTTATATCTGCCTTCGTGTTTCGTGCAAACATACCAAGTAAAGTACTTTTTCCAACACCACTACCTGCAAATATTCCTATTCTTTGTCCTTTTCCAATTGTCAAGAGACCATCTACCGCTTTAACTCCAAGAGGTAATACCTCATCAATTAACTTTCTCTGTAAAGGATCCGGTGACGGCGCATCAATAGGGTAAGTCTCTGATGTTGTTAAAGAACTACCATCCATAGGACGTCCTATTCCATCAAGAACCATACCTAACAAGTTGTCACCAACTGGAACTTGTAAAACATCTCCTGTATTTTTTACAGTTGCACCAAGTCCTATTCCATCTACAGATTCGAATGGCATAAGCAAAACCTTGTTGTCTCTAAATCCCACCACTTCTGCATTAACTCGTGTGTTTCCATCCTTTGATATAATTTCACAAAGGTCATTTAACTTACAAGGTGGACCTACAGACTCAACAGTAAGACCAACCACTTTGCTAACCTTGCCATAGTGTTCTGTGAAATCTTTATATAACAATAACTTGTATTTGTCCGGATTGAATTTATTTTCCATACAATACTCCATTTTATGGTAAAATACCCCGATTAATATAACCGGGGATTACTGTTATGACATTAATTTTATTGCTGTTATGAGATTCTTAACCTGAACATTCATTGATAAATCAACTATTCCATTATCAGATTCAATAATACATTGTTGATTATCAAGTTTTGAATCCCCGTATACTTCTATAGATATATTAGGATTACCTGCACCTACTAATCTGTCATGATTATCCGAAACATATGCATAATTATCCTCTGAAACCTTAATTATAAATTTGCTACTTGTATCGGAGTCAGAAAGACTACTGTTTATCATGTGTAAGAGCACCGGCTTATACTGCTCAACTAAAATACCTGTGAGTTTCTGTATAAGCATGCAGGATACGTCCACCATCTTTGCTTCTGATTCACGAAGATCAGTTTCCATCTGTTGCATAGCTTCCTGAATAACAATTTCCTGCTCCTTATGAATATTTTCAAGGTACACATCAGCCCTTTTCATAGCTTCCATGTTACCCTCTTCTAACCCCTGATTATATCCTTCTTTTCTTGCATTTTCTCTGATTTCTTTTGCATCATTCTCAGCATCTGCAAGAATTTTAGCAGCTTGAACTCTGGCATCCTCCCTTAGAGTCTGAGCCATATCAAGAGCATCATCTAAAATAACTTTTCCAGCTGTATCATCCACAGATTCTTGCTCTTCTTGAGCTTTTTCTTCTAATGGACGAATTATTTTGCCAGTTTCTTTCTCTTGATTAATCACTCTGCTGTTTGTATCTAAAACATAAGGTTCTGAAATAAAGTTAGTAAAACCTTGAAACCCTGATTTCAATAAATTAGACAACTATCTCGTCACCTCCGCCACGTGAGATAACAATCTCACCTGAATCTTCAAGTTTTCTAATAATATTAACGATTTTCTGCTGTGCATCTTCAACATCCTTAAGACGTACAGGACCCATGAATTCCATATCTTCCTTAATCATAGTTGCAAGACGAGATGAAAGGTTATCAAAGATTACTCGTTGTACATCTTCGTTGGCATTTTTCAAAGCAATAGCAAGCTCATTGTTATCAACCTCACGAAGAACAGTCTGAATAGATCTGTTATCTAATACAAGTATATCTTCGAATACAAACATCTTTCTTCTGATTTCGTCTGCCAATTCTGGATCTTCGATTTCCAATGTCTCCATAATATGTTTCTCTGTACTTCTATCAACTGTATTGAGGATGTTAACGATAGAATCAACACCACCAACAACTGTGTAATCCTGATTGACAAGAGATGCAAGTTTCTTCTCCAATACTTTTTCAACCTCTTTAATAACATCTGGACTAGTTCTATCCATGATAGCAATTCTTCTAGCAACATCAGCCTGTTTCTCAGGCGCAAGAGCACTTACAACTGCAGCTGCCTGTGACGCTGGTAAGTAGGAAAGAATAAGTGCAATAGTCTGAGGATGCTCCTCTTGTATAAAGTTCAACAATTGACTTGCATCCGTCTTTCTTACAAACTCGAAAGGACGTACCTGCAATGACGCTGTAAGTCTGCTTATTACATCTCGTGCCCTATCCTCACCAAGAGCCTTATCAAGAAGCTCCTTGGCATAGGCAATACCACCCTCTGATATGTATTGCTGAGCGAGACATACTTCATAGAATTCATCTATAACTTCATCTTTTAAATCAGCTGGTATGCTTTTTGTATTTGCAATTTCAAGAGTTAATTGTTCAATTTCATCATCTTTTAAATGTTTAAATATCTGCGAGGATCTTTCCGGACCAAGTACAATAAGCAGGATTGCAGCTTTTTGCACACCTGAAATATCCATTTTGCTGTTTATTGCCATGCTTATCACTCCCAATCATCATTAAGCCAATTTCTAAGTAACGAAGCAACTGCTTCCGGATTCTCATCCACAAACTTTTCAATCATAGCCTTAGTACCAGACTGATCACTAAATTCTATATCATCAAGAGACTGATTCTCTTTAGTAGTAGCAAGTAATGCTTCTACAGATAACTCAGGCTCAACCTCAACCACTTCATCAGGCTTCATGCTCTTAAATACTACAAAGAGTAAAAGTAATCCAATAATTACTGCAAGTACAATAGAAATAATGCTCTGTACAGGTACTGATTCCTCTTCCTCTGGGTAGAAAATTGGAACAATTCTCTCAATTACATAAATGCTATCTTCCTTCATGCCCGTTGCATTTGCAAGAAGAGATACCATAGATTCAGGATTAACTGTTTCTGTAACTGCAGAATTAGCTGCTTTAAATTCAGCAAATGTTATATCATCAAGCAAGCCCTCAGCCTTCATTGTTGCTTCATCATATATTTGATACTTTGTGAGATACATAGCCATACTTGAATTAGCCATGTTAACATTACCAACAGGCTCCACAGTACGAGTTGTCTCACTACTTGTCATGTAATCTTCTTTTAAAATAGTAAGTGTAGATTCTCCATAAGCATCATCAAGCAAATCATAATCTGTTATTTCTTCACCGTTGGCATCGGTTCCAACAATACCACCTGTACCATCTACATTTTCAGCAACATAATAGTAATGGCTGTTCTTAGGACCATACTCTTCGTCAGTGTTTGTGAAGTACTCTATTCTCTTGATTTCTTTTTGAGAGATGCTCACATCAAGATTTGAAGAAACTGATACATCATCGTAAACACCTGAATCTACCATAAGATTCCAAAGCTTACTGTTGTAATATTCTTCAATCTCCTGTTCAATAAGCAATACACTATTAACAGAATTACTGTAGCTTGTACCTGAGAAAAGTAAACTTCCCTTATTATCAATAATAGTTATTTTCTCTGTATCTGGGGCACCAACACAGTTTTTTGCATATTCTGCAATTGTATTAGCACTTTCAGCTTTAAAATTAGCATCAGTTGTAAGAAGAATACTTACAGATGTACTTTCATCACTAGAATAAATAGAATTACTATTGTCGGCTAAATCAATAGTTACAGATGCCTTTTTTACACCCTCTATCACTGCAATATCAGCAGCCATCATAGATTGTAAATTTATTTTAGCCTTTAATTTTTTCTCTGAATCTGTTGTGTTAAAGCTGTTATCAAATAACCATTCAAAATCTGTAGGGTTGGTACTTGCGGTGATGCCATTCTCTCCTAAAAGAAGTCTTGCCTGAGAAACCTGATTCTCATCAACCTCAATAGTAAGAGCGTCGTCAGATACCCTAATGGTCATAGCATTTTCTTCAAGTATATTTGCAGCCTCTGCACATGAAGCTGTGTCTTCAAATACAGCAAGTGTAACATATGTAGTTCTATTTAAAATCATAACTAATCCAACTAAAGTTATGATTACAGCTGCTGCAACTGAGAAAAATAGAGTCTTTTGTTTAGTTGTGTATTTGTTCCAAAATTCTACGATTTTGGAAGGTAGTTGCTTAAACCATTCCGCCATAAGTGCCTCCAACAGTTAAATTATATCTGCATATTCATTAACTCTTTGTATGCAGAAACCACTGCATTTGTAACCTTCACTGTATATTGAAGTGAAATATTAGCCTTTTGCTGTGCTAAAGCTAAATCATGTATGCTGTCTGTATATCCAAGGGCGAAGCTTATCTCTGCCTCTTCAGCAGCCTTTTGTAAAGAATCTGCTTCCTTATACATATCAACAGCCGCATTAAAAATTGTATCAAAGGAACTTGTTCCTTCTGTTTCTTTAGTTTTATTAGCATTCGATACCGCGATAAAATCATCGCTGGCAAGTGTAACCGGTGTTATATTCATAATCTAACTCCTAACTATTAAACACTAAACATTTCCAACCCTTTCATTGCCATGCTCTTAGCGGCATTAAAGGATGTGGCAGATGCTTCATAAGCTCTGCTGGAATCAATAAGATTTGTCATTTCAGTTACTGTATCTACATTTGGATACTCCACATATCCATCCTCGTTGGCATCTGGATTATCAGGCTCATATACTAATCTAAGCTCTGACTGGTCCTCCACAATCTGTGTGACTTTGACACCATTAGGCTCATAGTGACTAAGATATCCGTTTAATATGTTGTCAAATGAAGTAGTGTCTTTCTCTGTAAACACTACCTGTTTTCTTCTATAAGGTTCGCCATCCTGCGTACGAGTTGTACTTGCATTGGCGATATTTTCTGCAATAACATCCATACGAAGCTGCTGTGCTGTCATACCAGTTGCAGCAACATTCATAGCTGAAAAAACTCCCATACTTACCTCCTGTAAAATTAATCCAAATATGTACTAACAAGTTACAAAATTAAGATGAAAGAACAGACTTATATCTGGAAAATTCCTGATTCATTAAGTCAACTAACGCCTGATACTTTATCTGATTCTCTGCTAAATACGCTTCTTCCGTATTAATGTCAACATTATTACCATCAAGTCTATATGACAGTGAAGCATTATCTGTATAAACCTGTGGGTCTAAAACAGTTAAATCATCATTTGTCTTATTGACTCTGTCATACAATGAGCCGCTTCCCGCAAGCTCAGCTTGAAGAACTGCTTCGAAGTTAATATCCTTTCTTTTGTAGTTAGGTGTATTAACATTGGCAATATTATTACTTATGAGTTCGTTGCGCATATTAGCCGCATCTGCAGCTTTGTCCAGAATATTAATGTAATTGTAAATATCTGTGTTTATCATATTGTTTCCTCCGTTTACACATGAAAAGGACTCATGAGTAGCCTCACAAATCCTTTTGTTAACATAGCATTATATACACTGAACTTCCGTTTTCAGATGCTTATTTACTTGTTATATCGGCAGTATCTTACTAAGTCATAAGTAGTTTGTGATAAAAAATTAAAAACTTATTCCATTGCTTTCTACATACTACCATATTTTGTGTCTCACATCAAGAAAAATATAAAAATACCACAAAATATTTTAAAATCAATTTTTAACCATTGATTTTTTTATTTTCACAAGTATAACCGCATGTTTCTACGGAGCATAAAAGTTTATTTCCTTTTTCAACCATATATGAGCCACACTCAGGGCACGACTCCTTTGATGGCTTAGCCCATGACATAAAATCACATTCTGGGTTATCTATACAGCCAAAATATTTTCTGCCTTTTCTTGTTTTCTTTAAGACAATATCCTTCCCACATTTTGGACAATCTACATTTATTTTTACATAATGAGGTTTAGTATTTTTACACTCTGGGAATCCTGGGCAAGCAAGGAATTTACCATGTGGTCCATACTTAACCACCATCATTCTTCCGCACAAGTCACAAACCTCTTCCGAAACCTCGTCCTCTATTTTTATAGATTCAAGTTCATTATGCGCATTAGCAACAGACTCAGCTAAATCAGGATAAAAATTCCTTATAATTACCTTCCAGCCAATATCTCCTGTTTCAATATTGTCAAGCAAAGTCTCTACATTGGCAGTAAAGCTTGTATCCACAATTGCAGGGAAAGCAGTCTCCATAGTCTGATTAACCGCCTCTCCAAGCTCTGTAACATATAAATTCTTATTTTCCTTAACAATGTATCTTCTATTTATAATTGTTGTTATTGTAGGTGCATAGGTAGATGGTCTTCCTATGCCAAGTTCTTCCATGGCCTTAACGAGAAGAGATTCTGTGTAATGAGCTGGAGGCTGAGTAAAATGTTGTTTTTCATCAAAGCTGTCCAACTTTAAGATATCACCCTCATTAATATTACTTAATCTGTTGTTTTCTTCCTTTTCATCGTCAGGAGTGTAAACAGATAAAAATCCTTCAAATGCCACCTTCGAAGATGAAGATTTGAATTTATACCCATTGGCATCAACTATTACTGTTTTAGTTTCATAAACAGCTGGAGCCATTCTACTAGCCAAAAATCTATTATATACTAACTGATATAATCTAAACTGTTCCCTTGACAGCTTATCCTTCAAGCTTGCCGGTGTAAGTTCAATATTCGTAGGTCTTATAGCCTCATGTGCATCCTGAATCTTCTTTCCTGTCTTAACAGACTTAATATCACCAACATATTCCTTACCGAACTTATCCTCTACATATTCTTTTGCAGCTTTATCCGCTTCATCAGAAACTCTTATGGAATCAGTTCTAAGGTATGTTATAAGAGCAATTGTACCATGACCTTTAACATCAACACCTTCATAAAGCTGCTGAGCAACTCGCATAGTTTTACTTGTTGAAAAATTAAGCTTTTTGCCAGCTTCCTGCTGGAGAGTACTAGTTGTAAATGGCACAGGTGGTTTCTTCGTTTTTTCAGTATTTTTTATTTCAGCAACCTTAAACTCTTTATTTTTTACCGCTTTTTTTACTTCATCAAGTTCTGTTTTTTTCAATCTATCCTTTGCATAATGAAAAGCCACTGGTTTTAAACCACTTACTGGCTTAAGCAATGCATCATAGCTCCAATACTCTTCAGGAATAAATGAATTTATCTCTTCCTCTCTGTCACATATAAGTTTTAAAGCAACGGACTGAACTCGTCCTGCGCTTAATCCTCTTTTTATCTTATCCCATAAAACCGGACTAATTGTATAACCAACCATACGATCAAGAACACGTCTCGCCTGTTGAGCATCAACAAGATTCATATCAATATCGCGAGCTTCTTTTATTGAGGATTTAACTGCATTTTTTGTTATCTCATTGAATGTAATTCTCTTGTATTTTTTATTTTCAAGCTTAAGAGCAACTGACAAATGGTACGAAATAGCCTCACCCTCACGGTCAGGGTCAGTTGCAAGATACACTTTATCAGCTTTTTTTACAGCTTTTCTAAGCTCTGCTAACAAATCGCCCTTACCTCTTATAGTTATATACTTAGGTTCAAAATCATTTTCTATATCAACACCCATCTGACTTTTAGGTAAATCCCTAACATGACCATTAGATGCTATAACCTCATAGTTTGTTCCTAAAAATTTCTTGATTGTCTTAGCCTTAGCCGGAGACTCTACTATTACCAGATTCTTCGCCATTACTTTTGCTCCTTTTTTACCCCAATAATAAAATATTCTATATAAACGTCATCCCTTTTATTCAAAGTCCTAAACGCAAACAACTATACACCTTTTTTTTATACTACGCAAGAAAATTTTAATTTATTAAAGAATTTTTCCTACTATTACGCATTTTAATATATTATATAGAAATAATATAATAACCCTTAACAGGCTGTTTTATAATGTTTTTTTCTTCCATAATATAAAGAGTACTAATTGTGTTTGTTATACCTATTCCTGATTTTTGGATTATATCATCAATGTATTTGGGCTCTAAATCAAGAAAATCATATATCATTTTCTCTATATCATTCATATCCCCTCTATTATTTAACAAATCATCCTTCTTTGAATCATCTTCCTTGTCTATAAAATTATTAGCATTTCTACACATTTCTCCTCCCATCAAATCCCATAGTACATCATCTGCTGATGTAACACAAAGAGCCCCCATTTTGAGAAGATTATTTGTCCCCTCACTGTTACTATCATATGCTCTTCCTGGCACTGCATATACCTGTTTTCCTTGTTCCAAAGCATATTCTGCTGTTATAAGAGAACCACTTTTTCTCTTCGCTTCAACAACAATCACACCATCTGAAAGAGCACTAATTATTCTGTTGCGCATAGGAAAATTCCCAGGAAAACTTTTTACATCGAGCCCATACTCAGAAATAATACATCCTTTCTTGTCTATTTCAGTGTATAAATCAATATTTTCTCTTGGATAGGTAACGTTAATCCCACATCCAAGCACACCTACCGTGTATCCTCCTGCCTCTAAAGCACCTTTATGAGCTTGACTATCTATACCTTTGGCTAGACCACTTATAATATTTACTCCTGCCTTAGATAAATCTCTGGCAAGCTTCCTTGCCATTTCTTTTCCATAAGTACTCATGTTTCTTGAACCAACAATGGCTATATTTTTATTATTTAAATTAATGCTACCATCCAAATTTCCTCTTATATACAATCGCTTAGGAGGATTATGTATTTCTTTCAACTTTTGAGGAAAATCCTCATCATCTCTATTAATAATACGAATATTTCCTTTGTTCAATTTTTCTAACTCTTCATTACAAACACTATCCATAATTTAATTCTCCTTATTTTTTATTCCATTTCTATAAAACAAAGCCTCCATCAAATGCTTCTCTCCGATTTCCTTACTTCCATCCAAATCAGCAATAGTTCGTGACAACTTTAATATTCTATGCGTTCCCCTAGCACTTAGTTCCATTGTTTTAAAGCTTTTTTCTAGCATTTTTTCTTCTTTTTCGCCCAAATGTATATATTTCTTAATTAGCTTCCCATCCAATTGAGAATTGAAATTAATACCATCCTCTTTATATCTTTTTCTCTGTATCTTTATAGCCGCCTCTACCCTTTCCCTTATAGACATAGAATTTTCCTCAAAACCATTAGAAAAAAGTTCATCATATTCTATGGGTTTGACTTCGATATTCATGTCTATTCTGTCAAGTAGTGGTCCACTAACCCTTCCTTGATATCTCTTTATTTGTATTGAACTACAACTACATTTCTTCATGTTAGGATAAAATCCACAAGGGCATGGATTCATTGCTGCAACTAGCATAAAATCCGCTGGAAATACATATGATGCATTCACTCTTGATATTGTTATTTTTCTATCCTCCAGAGGCTGACGCATTACCTCTAAAACATTTTTGTTAAACTCAGGAATTTCATCAAGAAACAAAACCCCATTATGGGCAAGACTAACCTCTCCTGGTTTGGGAACCCTACCTCCACCTATCAAGGCATAATTAGAAATTGTGTGATGTGGCGACCTAAACGGCCTTTCATAGATTAGTGCTCCGCTGTCGGGAAGCATTCCATTAATACTATAAATTTTAGTAACCTCAATACTCTCTTCAAAAGTAAGGCGAGGCATAATTGTAGGTAATCTCTTAGCAATCATAGACTTACCCGCTCCCGCTGCACCAGTCATCAATACGTTGTGAAATCCAGCTGCGGCTATTTCCATACCTCTTTTTAAAACTTGTTGACCTTTTATTTCCGAAAAATCCACATTATAGCATATGTCTTCATCAATAAATTTATTGGTATTTATATACGGAGAAACATCTGACATTCCCTGTATATAATCTACTGCCTCCTGCAGTGTTTCTACACCAATTACTTTCATACCTTGAATAAGGCCAGCCTCTTCTTGATTTACCTTAGGAACAACGCAACAATTTATTCCTTTTTTATAACAATAATGAATCATAGGCAGGATTCCAGGCACTGAATTAACTCTTCCGTTTAAACTTAGTTCACCAATAATCACTGTATTTTCCATATCAACTTCTGGAACAATACCAAGAGACATAAGCACAGCTATGCTTATTGGCAAATCAAACCCTGAACCATCTTTTTTTAAGTCTGCTGGGGATAAATTAATTGTGATACGTTTGGGTGGTAAATAATAACCAGAATTTTTTAGAGCCGTTCTAACTCTTTCGCCGGCCTCCTTTACAGATGAGGATAGATAACCGACCATTGTGAATGTTGGCAAGCCGTCATGAATATCAGCTTCCACATTAACTGCTATACCGTCTATTCCATAGACGGCACAGCATAAAACTTTACTATACATATTTTGCTCCCTTTCTACCTCTCCAGGAGCCTAAATAAATAATGCTTTACATTAATTATTTCTTTTGAACACTATATCCAAATTTCCCTATTTTTTCTCCAAGAGTAAAATACTCTCCATGGGAATATGCAACTAAATCGGCAGCCTGCAAATCGAACTTGCCTTTATCATCCATATATTTCTTGTCTACACACACTGCAGTAACCTCAGCAAGAAACATATCATGAGAACCTAATTCAATAACATTTTTCACCTTACATTCTATATTTACAGGACTCTCCTCTATAAGTGGAACATTTACAGTCTGAGCTTTCCCCTTCGTGAGTTTCATCTCAGAAAATTTATCTATATCTCTACCTGATTTTACACCACAGTAATCCATTGCATATGTAAGGTCTCTATTAATAAGATTAATTACGAATTCACCATTCTTGGTTAAAAGCTGATGAGAATATCTTGATTTTCTAACTGAAATCGAAACCATGGCTGGGTCAGAATTAATTGTACCAGCCCATGCAATCGTAATTATATTATCATTACCTTTACCGTCACCTACTGTTACCATAACAGCAGGTACTGGATATAGCATATTTCCCGGTTTCCATACTTCTTTTGACATACTAACCTCCAACTATTCGAGCATATGTCGAATCTCTTGCATTTTATAATCCATTGCTGTACTCATATCAGCACATTTTTTTAATTCCTGTGCGATTATCTCAGGATGTTTTAAATTATCCTTCTTATATTTTAACTTATGATCAAGACTTGCCCAAAAATCCATAGCAATGGTTCTGAACTGAACCTCAACCTTCATATATTTCTTCTCTTTTGAAAGGAATATAGGAATCTCGACAATTAAATGTAAACTTCTATATCCATTAGGCTTAGGATTTCTTATATAATCCTTAACACATACAACATTAATATCATCCTGATCCGTTAACAAATCAGCTAATATATAGATATCCTCAGGAAAAGAACAAATTACTCTTATGCCTGCTATATCTGTTAAGTTTTCCTCTATATTTTCAACTGTGAGAGGTAAACCTTTTTTCTTCATCTTATCAATAATACTAATTGGCTGCTTCAATCTACTCTTTATTGATTCAAATGGATTTCTATTATGTTGAAGCGCAAATTCTGTATTAAGAACTTTTAATTTTGTTTCGATTTCCATTAAAGCACATTCATATTTCATCATCAAATCTATAAATGGCTGCATACTCTTCAAAGAACCCTCCGCATTATCGGAGCTTCTTAATAATTCCATATTTATTCCACTTGTAGCACTCATGTAACCACCCTACCTTTACTTAAGTCGGTAATTTCTTAAGAGCTTGCATAAACAACTCTTTTATTTTACCATCATAACCTCTTCCTATTTTTTTAAGAGTTTCATCATCAATAAATCCCCCTGCCATTGCAGCATGTCCGCCACCTGAACCTATACCTGACAAAGCATCGAAAATAAGTTTTCCCGCGTCAATCTCTGGTCTCTCGCTTCTTACAGAAAATTTGATACCTGAGCTATTTACGGAATATACTATAGCTACATCAACCACATCAAGTGACAATATAAAATCAGAAATAATACCTACTAATGAATTTGGACATTCAAATGGCATATATGTAAATCCTACATAATCAAAAACCTCAATGTTTTCTATGGCTGCAGCATAGGCTTTTAAATCATGAAATTCTATAGTTGAACTATACATATCATGAAGCTTATGCCAATCAGCATAATTATGAACATAGGCAATCATATCCATATCCAGTGATGTAGTTCCTCTTATTAAATCATCTGTATCCATTTTGATTCCATAAGCTAAAGCTGTTGCTACGTTCTCATCCATAGGAGTGTTAGTTTTGTAATAGTAGCTAGCAACTATACTCGCACATGCACCTGTTATTGTTATGTCTGTATATACGTAATCCTCTGTTTTCTTGAAAACCGGATGATGATCAACACAACCAATCTCAATTCCAGGAAGATTTGTTGTATTTGCATTTGGTTTTTGACAATCTACATGAACAATATAATCAGATTCCTGCATATTTTCTATTTCTTCATAGGAATATATCTCTATACCAAATGCATCCATCATTTTTCTTGTATTAAATCTATCAATACTTCCCACATAGCATATAGTAGATTTTACATCATAGTACTCAAGAAATTTTTGCAATCCAAATGCACTTGCTATAGCATCTGGATCTGGAAAATTATGTGTTTGTAAATATACCTTATGTCCTTTTAAAAGTTCAATTAATTCATTTGGATTTTTACCCTGCATATCTATTACCTAAAAGCTTATCAGGCCTAATAATATACCCTCTTAAGGCATAATCCTTTAGCCGGCGCAAGCATTGAAAAAGCTTTTTTATCCTTTTTATTTAATATGTCTATCAACTGCTCCTCTGTTAAATCCCCTGTTCCAATCATAACAATTGCTGCAGTTAATTTCCTTACCATGTGATATAAAAAACCTTCCCCCAAAAAGGTAATTCTAATGTAATTATTATCTTTTTCTATTGAAATATTTTCAATGGTTCTAACTGTAGATTTTTTTCCTTTCATATCCGAGAAGCTTGCAAAATCATGTCTACCCACTAATATATTTACAGCAGACTGCATCTTATCTACATCCAAAAAATGGCAATAATTCCAAGAATATTTCCTAGTAAATACATCTGCCTTATCAGATGTATCTATACTGTAAACATATTCCTTTTTTTTAGCTGAAAGTCTCGCATGAAAACGCTTATCTACAACACACGCTTCAATAACCTTAATATCCTCAGGAAGATATCTGTTAAGATAATCTTTTATTTCTGATGGTTCCTTATCTGTATTTATGTGAAAATTGGCGGTTTGTCCCATAGCATGTACTCCTGAATCAGTTCTTCCTGAGCCATGAATTTCCACATTATAATCTAAATTTAGCATGTTTTTTAATACCAAAGAAATCTTAGTTTCTATAGTATTATCTGTATTACCCTGTCTCTGCCATCCACTATATCTTGTTCCATCATATTGCAAGGTAATTAATATATTCTTATCCACAGTTATTCCTCATTAATAGATAGTTTAGCAACATTTACAGAGCAAAATATACGCTGCAAAAAGCATCAGCATAACTACTAGAAATTCTGTAAATCCGCTTACAAAATATGATATCAAAATTCCCACTGCCATAAAAAGCATGGCATAACCAAGCAAAGCTCGCACAAACATATAACAGCCATCCAAAATCAACTTATATAATTATATGTTTGAGTCTGGGAAATAAGAATCAATAATCTATATTGTTTCTTCCTTAGATGCTTCGTCAATAGCCTTATTTATAGCTTCTTCCTCTTCTGGATTCTTATTCTTTGAAACAGCACTAGTAACCTTATCAACGATATCAGGAACCATATCTATAATTTTAGTGATAGTATCTTCTCCCTTTACGCTGACCATTCTAGCACGACCATTCTGAATTACTAAAACTGCAGATGGAGACATCTTTCCTCCCATTCCACCTCCAGCTGAGTTGCTGTTGCCACCCTTTGCAAAGGCCCCTGCAGCCACACCAAAGTTAACATCAACCAAAGGTAAAATAATTGTATCTCCTATTTGTGTAGGCTCACCTACAACTGTCTTTGTTGTAAGCATTGCATCCATTCCTTTAAAAAGTGAGCCAACTGTCTGATTAAAATCTGCCATATTAACAACCTCCTCTAAATACATTTATATTTTTTTAGCCATTTTTATTGTTTGCCAAATATATTTTTTTAGTACTATTCGTACCACATAACCTAATACTATTCTACCCTTAAGATATATCTTACCTTCTATTACCTTCTCATAAAAATCCGGTTCTAAAGAAAAATCTTTCTGATATACAAATGGTAGCAAGCTCATATATCCTGTAATTTGACCTGTTTTAGCTGGATCTCCGAAACCATATCTAAGTCTACCCTTTATTTTCTTCGGGGCAATATGTTTTAACAATCCAACAATATATTTCTTTAAGTATGCTCTTGTTCTCACTGTGCAATTCATATTCCAAAACTTTTTGAATCGCTGAATTTTTTTGTCTAACTTTGCCTTTTTTTCTTCAATATCTGAAACTATCTTGTTAGGATTTAGTTTCTTTGCAGAATCAGCCATACCCTGAGCCAGTTTCTTAGCTCTACCAGACAGTTTTTTCTCATCATCTTCTAAGATATCATCTTCGTCATCCCATAAATCATAAGAATCTGCAGTGGATGACTCTGGTTCTTCTACAGAAGTATCATTAATAATGTCTTCTTCTGACTTTTCAGGTTCTTCATTTTTAATATTTGAAGCACCAGTTTCTTCTTTCGTAGACTCTTTGACTTTCTTAGTCTTGGTTTTCTTGATTTTTTTAGGTTTCTTCTTATCCGGCTTATCCTTTTTCTTAAGAGTTATGCCAAATATTTTTATGACCGTGTCTACATTTTTTTCATTTTTATTATAATTAACAAGTACAGACACAATTAAATATTTTATCTTTGCTTTTACCGTAATATTTTCATCCATATTAGCATCAGCCGAATACTTTATTGGAGCAAATAACACAAGTAAGAGCAAAAGTAACACTAAACCAATCAAGCCAAGTATAATCCATAATAAAATTTTTAGTATAAGTAATAATACTTGGAGCATATTCTCACCCTATATCCCTAAAAATCCTTTTGCGTCATTTAAATATCCCGCATCATACATATTTTGAATAATTTCCATCACAAGCTCACTTGCCATAGATTTATTTGCAGCAAGACCAATTACGCATATATCATCTTCTATTTTTTTGTAAAATGGTTGAAGCAACTGGTCATATTTGTATATTTCCAGTATTCCATCTCCAAATAAAGGCAAGGTAACAACATGAAGATCCTTTATAATCTTACCTTTTTGCATTCTTTTTAATACTTTATCAATTTTTCGGTCTGTTAAACCATATGTATAAAGTGAATCAATTATCTTCACGCTACCACCCAAACTTTCTGGTTTTAATCTTCCTCAATAATTTCTGATACAAGCTTTTTGCATGCAGTAAGCTCGCTGTCATCCTTACAATTAGATAGTACATAATCAAAATAATTTTTGATTTCCTGTTGTGTGTTAAGGAATATAGGCATACTAGCCAATATCTTACACATAATACTTCTTGTAACAATTCTATCCTTGTCAGTAAAAAGAGTCTTTAATTCATTTGTTAATTGCTCTTTGAGGTCATTTATATAGAGGCTGTCCGCTATTTCGCCATCCCCTGATGACTCCTTCTTAAGGTCAATAAATAAACTTGTAGAAAGAAGCTTAGAAACAGTTTCAAGGGCGTTAAAATCATCCATAAGATTAAGTTTCTCTATAACTTCAATATTACCACTCTTAACATCGTCAAAGGATGCCTCTAATATAATAACATTCTCATATACGCTTTCCTGAACACCTTCGATACTAATAAACTGTGGCATAAGTTCCTCTGGAACATACTCCATATCAGTAGCATCGTAGCATGCTTTAAGAATTTCAATAGCTGATTTATATCCATCACCACTTAAATTAGTATCATAAGCTTTATCTACTGTGAGAAGTAACGTATAAACATCATTTACAATCTCCTGAAGAAGCATATAGGCTGACACTTCGTTGTTAATTATCTCAGCAGCCTTAGTTAATCTATCAGTCAAATCATTAAATGTATCTATGTCCATATTTTTATAATCAGCCTGCTCTAAATCAGTAAATACATGATATAAATATGGATATTCGTTATCAAATCCCTTTGGTCTCTTAATCAACACAGCAGTTCTTATCATATCAGCAAAATCGTTCACTGAGTTGACCTCTCCTCCCTTGTAAATAGAAAGAGTATTCGCAACAACATCATAGAATTTGTTCTTAGTCATACGAACAGGAAGCTGTGACATTAAAAGCTGTAGCTTACTGTTAACTACAACTGTATCATTCTCCGAAAATACATATTGGAACATCTTTGCAGAAAGCTGTTCTATATCTACATCCTCTGTTTCACCTTTTATTCCGTACTCTATACGATTAAGAATATATTCATAGATTTCATAGCCGTCAGCAAAAGCTGTAAGATTTTTCATCTTGTATTCTATGTTATCTCTAATCTGAGAAATGCCTTCCATAGCCTTATCATCTACACAGTTTCTGTCTAAAACATGCTTTTTGATAAGCTCTGAAACTATATTGAAATACTTGCATAAATCTGTATTTTTGTCTTCCTGCTCCAATATAACTTCTTTCATTGTGTAGTAATTCATGCTCATTTTAACTGTAGCATAATGATTATATTCACAAGCTAAAAGCTTTGCATAACTATCAATATTGTTTTCTAAATCATTCTTTCTTGTTATATCTGTTATAAGTTTCTTACATTTGCTTCTCATGTCTTATCTCCCGTCATCTATCTTACTTAAATTATTTTACATGTTCATGAGTGTATAAATGCTCAGTACAATACTCATAATTGCCATTGCATTTTGAGCAGAATCTGAACTCTAACTCATCTCCGTCTCTTTCGCTTCTGCCACAAATTGCACATTTGTGTCTAGTTATGCTGTCTGGTGTTTTCTTCTCCTTGGAACCTTGTCCAGCACCACCATCAACTACAGAAAACCTTGATTTTTGTTTCTTGGATGCAGAACTTCTCCTCATATAAGAAGACCTTCTATAGCCCTTCTTCTTATAGTTCTCGTTAATTGCATAGAACAGTACAAAATTAAGGATGCATGTTATAATTGTAACTCTTCCAATCAAACTTGAATCATTAGCAAACTCATATGCCAATAATAATAAGTCTATATATGCAAGCCACTTAACTCTAAAAGGTATCAAAAGGAACAAAAGAACTATGGCATCACTATATATATACGCATACAGAAGAAATATACTTATAGTTAAGTAATATGTCATTTTTACACCTGATACAGCTGAACCAAGTAAATATGTCTGCAAATCTCCTATAGTCTCAATAGAATTAATGCTGATAATTCCTGCAATCAAGGCACCTACTGTTGATAAGAATAGTCCACCAAATATATAAATATTATACAGGAATGTTCCTGTAGCACGCTCAATAGAATTGCCAATGGAATAATAAAAGAACAGCATTATAAGTGTAAAGAAATCAAATGCCCCTGGAACTGTAAAAATCCATGTGAAAATTCGCCAATATTGATGTCCTGCAAGCACAGCAGTACTTTCATATGGCAGATAAACATAAATTTGTGGAAAAAATATCTGCAAAATATATCCAATAGCAAAACAAATAACTATATAAAGTGATAAATTCGGGATTGCATATTTACCTATTTTTTTCTCAAGTTTGTACAATAATTTCACTTCAATCAACCTCTTTTTTGTTATTACGGGAAACAAGTACCATATTAGATTTAATATGGTACTTACCTCTACCCAATCAAAATATATTATATAATATTAGAGTGTAAAAAACAACCGAAATATGGCAGCGATTCCCTTGTTCACAACATTTTCAAATACTAATCTTCTCTTGGTGGTATTCTTATAATTGTTCCCATAGGAATTCGTATATCTAAAAGCTCCTTGTTGTACTCCATAAGTTTTTCCACATCAGTCTCAAGTTGGTAAATTACACTCCCTATAGTCTCCTCCGCCTTGGTTGTATAATATATTCTTTCCGCCTCTTCATATATTTCAGTTGGAATACAAATTTCATCTCCAATCTGTAAATTGTATACATTCACGTAAGGATTCTCCTTCATTATGTCAATCAACCTTACAC
Source organism: Lachnospiraceae bacterium (assembly GCA_015057525.1). Taxonomy (GTDB): domain Bacteria; phylum Bacillota; class Clostridia; order Lachnospirales; family Lachnospiraceae; genus Coprococcus_C. The sequence continues at coordinate 347,517 of SVEE01000002.1, forward strand.
CGTACATCTTAGACAATCTATAAAGTGTGTCTCCAGCAACCACTCTATGAACTATTCCTTTACAGCCCTTTTCCATATTTTTCCCCTTTTTGATTATAGTATTCAAAATTAATTTATAAGTTCAATTTTTTAACAGTTGTATTTTGATATTGTTTACATTATAATAGCGATGTGTGTCGTTTTTTGTAATCACACTTATTAATAGGTAGAAACATTTTTACATAAATCTTTTAAGGAGGTATGGCTTAAGCCATAACAAGTTATGAAACGATTAGGAATAGACATTGGTTCGACTACAGTTAAAGTGGCGGTTATTGACAAAGACCACAAAATACTGTTTTCCGAATACAAGAGGCATTTTGCCAACATCAAAGAAACACTCAAAGAACTTGTTGAAAATGCATCAAAAAAATTAGGCAACATTAAGGTATGCCCTACTATTACCGGTTCAGGAGGTCTTGCACTTGCTGAGGTTATTGGTGTGCCTTTCGAGCAGGAGGTTGTTTGTGTGTCAGAAGCACTTACTGACTATGCTCCTCATACAGATGTTGCTATTGAGCTTGGTGGTGAGGATGCAAAAATAATCTACTTTACTAACGGTGTTGAACAGCGTATGAACGGTGTTTGTGCTGGTGGTACAGGTTCTTTTATTGATCAGATGGCATCTTTACTTCAAACAGATGCAGCAGGACTTAATACATATGCTAAAGACTATGACACAATTTATCCTATTGCTGCAAGATGTGGAGTTTTTGCTAAGACAGATATACAGCCACTCATCAACGAAGGTGCAACAAAACCAAACCTTGCTGCATCTATTTTCCAGGCTGTTGTAAATCAGACTATTTCAGGACTTGCATGTGGTAAGCCTATTAAGGGTAACGTTGCATTCTTAGGTGGCCCACTTCACTTCCTTGATCAGCTTAAAGAAGCATTTATCAGAACACTTAATCTTACAGATGAGCACATTATAGCTCCTGACCACTCTCATCTTTTTGCTGCAGTTGGTGCTGCTCTCCACGCTAAAGAAGAGGTTGCTTTTGAACTTGATACTTTGGCTGACAAGCTTAATGCCGACTTAAAGATTTCTGCTGATGTTGATCGTCTTGATCCTTTATTCGCATCAGAGGATGAATACAATGAATTCCTTGCAAAACAGGCTAAATATAACGTTCTTCGCAGTGATCTCGCCGCATACAAGGGTAAAGCTTTCTTGGGTGTAGATGCAGGTTCTACTACTACTAAGGTTGCTCTTGTAGCTGAAGACGGTTCTTTACTATACGATTTTTACAGTAGCAACAATGGTAGCCCACTCAAAACAACTCTTCGTGCAATGAAAGAGATTTATTCTATTCTTCCATCAGATGTAGAGATAGTTTGCGGATGTTCAACAGGCTATGGAGAGGCTCTTATTAAATCTGCTCTCATGCTTGAACATGGCGAAGTTGAGACTATTGCTCACTATACTGCTGCAGCATTCTTCAACCCAGATGTAGATACAATTCTTGACATAGGTGGTCAGGACATGAAGTGTATCAAAATCAAGAACGAGGTTGTTGATAATGTTATGCTTAATGAGGCATGTTCTTCTGGATGTGGTTCATTTATAGAAACTTTTGCTAAATCATTAAATTACGAGATTAAAGATTTTGCCAAGATTGCTCTTTTTGCAGAGAGTCCAATTGACCTTGGTTCTCGTTGTACTGTATTCATGAACTCAAAGGTTAAACAGGCACAAAAGGAAGGTGCTTCTGTTGCAGATATTTCAGCAGGTCTTGCTTATTCTGTTATTAAAAATGCTCTTCTTAAGGTTATCAAGCTTACTGATCCTAAGCAGCTTGGCGAAAACATCGTTGTTCAGGGTGGTACTTTCTACAACGACGCAGTCTTAAGAAGCTTCGAACTTATTTCTGGCCGCGAGGCAATCAGACCAGATATCGCAGGTATTATGGGTGCTTTCGGTGCTGCTCTTATTGCAAGAGACAGATACGAAGAAGGTCATGAATCAACAATGCTTAATAAGGAACAGCTTGAAGCACTTACATATGAAACTCGTATGGCAAGATGTAAAGGTTGTACAAACAGCTGTCTCTTAACAATAAACAAATTCTCAGGTGGCAGACAGTTCATATCCGGCAACAGATGTGAAAAGGGAATCGGTCTCAAGAAGAACCAACACGACATGCCAAATCTTTTTGAGTACAAATTTAACAGACTTTTTGATTATGAACCTCTCTCACCAGATGAAGCAACAAGAGGAGAAATCGGTATTCCTAGAGTTCTTAATATGTATGAGAACTATCCTTTCTGGTTTACATTCCTCACTAAATTAAAATATCGTGTAATTGTTTCACCTAAATCATCAAGAGACATATACACTTTAGGTATTGAATCAATCCCTAGTGAATCTGAGTGTTACCCTGCTAAGATTTCACACGGTCACGTTATGTGGTTATTAAAGGAAGGTCTTAAGACTATCTTCTATCCTTGTATTCCTTACGAGAGAGATGAAACACCAGACGCAAACAACCACTACAACTGTCCTATCGTTACATCTTATGCAGAAAATATAAAGAACAATATGGAGGAAATATGTGCAGCTGATATCACTTATATCAGACCTTTCCTTGCACTTGATAACAAGGAAGCCTTAAAAGAGAGACTTCATCGTGAATTCAAAAAATATACTGATGTAACTATGGAGGAAATATCAGTGGCTGTTGATGCAGCTTTTGCTGAGGATGATGCAGTTAAGGCTGATATAGCTAAAAAAGGTGAGGAAACAATCAAATTCCTTGAAGACAACGACAAGCTTGGTATTGTTCTTGCAGGACGTCCATATCACTTAGACCCAGAAATTAATCACGGTTTACCTGAGCTTATAAACTCATTTGATATTGCTGTTCTCACTGAGGATTCTATTGCACATTTAAGCCAAGTAGAAAGACCTCTTATTGTATCAGACCAGTGGATGTACCATTCTCGTCTTTACAAAGCAGCTAACTACGTTAAGAAAAGCCGTAATCTTGAGCTTATCCAGCTCAACTCATTCGGTTGTGGTCTTGATGCCGTTACTACTGACTGTGTTAACGATATCCTTACTAACTCAGGTAAGATATACACAGTTCTCAAAATTGACGAGGTAAGTAACCTGGGGGCAGCTCGTATAAGAATTCGTTCTCTTATTAGTGCTGTAAATGTAAGACGTAAGCAAAACTTCACTCCATGTCCTGTTCCAAGTAACATCAACCGTGTTGAATTTACTGAAGATATGATGAAGGATTACACAGTATTGGTTCCACAGATGTCACCAATACATTTCAACATACTTGAGCCAGCAATGAAGCATATGAATATTAACGTGGCTATGCTTCCTGACGCTAACAAAGAGGTTGTTGACACTGGACTTAAATATGTTAACAACGATGCTTGCTACCCTTCTATTATTGTAGTTGGCCAGCTCATGCACGCTATTAATTCAGGAAAATATGACGTTAATAAATTAGCTGTGGTTATGACACAGACTGGTGGTGGTTGTCGTGCAACAAATTATGTAGGTTTTATCCGTCGTGCACTCGCCAAAGCAGGTTATGGTCAGATTCCTGTTATTGCACTCAGCGTTCAGGGATTCGAGAAAAACTCTGGTTTCAAATGGAATCTCAAAACTATAAAATGTGCTATGCAGGCACTTATTTATGGTGACCTCTTTATGAGAGTCTTATATAAGACAAGACCTTACGAAGCAGTTCCAGGCTCTGCAAACGAGCTTCATAAAAAATGGGAAGAAAAATGCAAGGAAAGTATGGCTGCCGGCGGTAAAAACTTCAAAAAGATTGTCAATGGAATCGTAAAAGATTTTGATAATCTCCCACTCAAGGAAGGTGTTGTCAAACCAAGAGTTGGTATCGTTGGAGAAATTCTTGTTAAATTCCTCCCATCAGCTAACAACCACTTGGTAGACTTACTTGAATCAGAAGGTGCTGAAGCGGTAATGCCAGATTTACTTGACTTCTTCATGTACAGTTTCTACAACAATAACTATAAACATGAATTCTTAGGACGTTCAAAGAAGGCTGCAAGAAATGCTAATATTGGTATTTGGGCATTAGAACAGCTTAGAAAACCTATGACAAATGCTCTCAAGAAGAGTAAACGTTTCGAGCCACCTGTACATATTAAACATATTGCAGAATATGCTAAACCTATTGTTTCAATTGGTAACCAGACAGGTGAAGGTTGGTTCTTGACAGGTGAAATGGTAGAGCTCATTAAGAGCGGTGCTGGTAATATTGTATGTTGTCAGCCATTTGCATGTCTCCCTAACCATATTATAGGTAAGGGTGTAATCAAAGAACTTAGAAAGGTTTACCCTGAATCTAATATCGTAGCCATCGACTATGACCCAGGTGCATCAGAGGTTAACCAGATTAATAGAATTAAACTTATGCTTGCTACTGCAAGAAAGAGATTAAGCGAATAAAACATAAAAACCCTACACGAAAGTGTAGGGTTTTTATGTTTTATTCAGCTTTTATTTGTAATCTATATTCTAATACATATAATAACAATCGTTTGTAAGCGGTAAATATGTCTCTATATCCGCATCTCCCAAAGAGACTCCACCATCTCTATCACATACCAGAATAGACAAATACATATTATCTTGTATTTCCTTGTAGTACTGATATGCTATCTCAATGTCTCCATTTTGTCCACTAAGATCAAATTTTGCACAAATCATCGTATCTCCGTCATCATTCTTCCGATAGTCCAAGCTTTCTAATGCACCTTGTTCTCCAGCCATTGATATTTCATCATATACCTCATCCTCTGTAAGCATCCAATAACGAATTATTACACCTTTATTCTCAAATTGATCCGGTTGTTCAGAATCGTTTTCCCTCGTTACAGTAGTCCAACCAACTAACTCTTTAACAATGACACCTGAATAATTTTTAGTACTAGAATATCTGACATCAAACGCAGAAGTTTCTCTATATTGAATTGGTAGCGACATAATTTTAATCTCATCGTCAACGATTATAGCCATATTACCTGCATCAACCATTTCAGATGTTCCATCTGTTTCTACCTCTACTGTACCTGTAGATACCTCAACAACAGTTGTATTTTCATCCTCAGTGTATCCTACTTTAAAGGTGGTTCCTCTAACACTAAGAGTAGCATTTGGTGTTTCTACCTCTACATCAGAATCATCCGATAATTTATTCTCAATATCAATAAGAGAGGTACCATATTCAAGTTCTATTTTAAGTTTACCTTTCTTCTCATTGCCATTTGCTACAATAGTAAAGCATGTATTCTCCTCCGCTACAATATGCTTATCTTCATCTACCAAAAGTTCAACCAATGATGCATCTCCTGTAGTTACCTTATCATCAGATTTAAGCTTCATTCCTTCAAATACATCTTCTTCATCAGAGCCTCTTTCCAGTTCAACATCACCAGCAAAAGACTCAATCTTAATTACACGATGGCCTTTATTTAATATAACTACAATAACAATTACAGCTATAACAACGACTAATGCAATTATACCAATAATAATAGGTAACTTCTTATTTTTCTTTTCCATTTTTATATCTCCTTATATGTAATTTATTAATTAACGTTTATTGGATTATCTGTTAAATATAATTCCTTCGCAATTTGAATCAGTTCTTTATCAAGCTTGCCCGCTGCTGCTTCCTCATCTAAAATCTCAAATGCTACATTGACAGACTTTGGTTTTTTGTATGGTCTATCGTCAGCAATAAGTGAATCATATATATCCATAATTGTAAGTATTCTGGTCATTATGTCAAGTTCTTCTTCTTTCATGCCTTTGGGATAACCCTTACCGTTAAGAAGCTCATGATGATTAGCTGCCATTGCACGAACATTTTTAAAGTGATCTCCAAACTGAATATGCGCCAAAATCTTATCCGTATATATAACATGACTCTGCATAATAGTACGCTCTTTATCTGATAGTGTACCTGCTTTAATATGTAAATCATCTATCTCTTCCTGAGTGAGATAATGTAATATATTACCTTCCTTATCTGAATATACACTTTCGGCAATTTCATTAATAATCGCCCACTCCTCTTCCTTAAGAGGTCTACCACAATTAAATGCTCCCAGGCTATCAATAAACTCCTGTATTTTGTCTAGCTTTACATCAGCAGCCTGCCTTGTAATGTAACCCTTCAAGGCATCATTCTCTATTTTCAAGCTTATTATCTCAAGTCTGTCCCTAAGCTCTTTTTCTCTATTTCCTAGCTTGGTCGGCTTGTCCATAACTTCAAGTGGTATATCCATTTTTCCAACATCATGTAGCATAGCCGCAAGGTAAAGTTGTTTTTTATCATCATCAGAAAAATACAAATGTGTTTTTTTATCTTTATGTTTGAGATTTATATATTCGAGCATCTCAATACATCGATTAGCTACATTTTTGGTATGATTTGCATTATATGGTGTTCTGCCCTCAATTGTTTCTGCCATAGCCTCAGCCATAGAAAAAAGCATTCCCTGCATTTCATGCATTCTCTTTTTCTGCATCTCAATATATTTATAGAGAATTGCTACTAAAAATGCTATCGCAATTCCCATTGGAACAGAAATAACATTTAATTTGTAAAAAGTTAGTTTATATACAACAAAAGCTATTAAAATATATCCAGGTATAGTAACAAATAAGCCAATTATGGCACTTCGAATTTTTGAGTTAAGTACAAAAAAGCTAAACAAGGCTACAATAATTACTGTTATAAAAAACTGTAGGTATTTGTTTACTGAATATATTATGTTATCATTTAAAAACGCATGAATATAGTTTGCATGCATCTCAACTCCATACATTTGCTTTGAATAATCAATAGGAACTCTATAGGAATCCATCATTCCCTCTTCGTATGCTCCTATTAGAACAACACTTCCTTCAAAATAATTCGGAGATACTGTTCCATCTAATACATCTGACATAGATATATGTTCAAATTCTCCCGGATTGCTTATCATCGCAATCTCAACCTGTGATGGATATTCTTTTAATTCTCCCAACTTAGAGGCAATTCGATAAGCAAATGCATCATATTGGGTGTTCAAGCCGTCAACATCATATTGCAAACAAGTATAAACTCTTCTTACAATACCGTCATCATCATATATAGCATTTGTAAAACCATATTCTACAACAGCCGCTAACTCATCATAAGGTTTCCCTTCTTCTGAAATATACTGCCTAATCTCATAGTTACTATCAGAATCCTTATATAAATAAGTATCAAAGGTTACTGTTGATGCCATTACAATATTATCATACTTTGCACATACCGAAGCAAGTCTCTTATCTGCCTCAGAGTTGTTTGTTCCACTAAACAAAAAATCTACACCTATGACACTCGGCAAAGCATTTTCATCCGAATTTAAGATTTCAATCAAATCAGCAAATTTATTTCTATCCCAATCAGAATATGGTCCTAGTTCAAGTAAGGTTTTTTCATCAATAGCTATTATTTTTATATTATCTGGTATAGTTCCTGCATTCTGATACAAACTATCCTCTGCCATATTCTCTATACTAAGCGGAAATCTATTGACAGCAAAAATGCCTGCAATTATCGATATTATGAACGCAATTATAGCAGTAAGAACATATTTATTTTTAGAAGTACTATTCATATTCATATTCATATTATATTTGCTCCATATTGTATTTATAAAACAACTAAACTGCTATCTATTATACAATATATTCATTAATTACACCACACAAAAGAATGTCGGAGCTTATTTAAACTCCGACATTCTTTATTAATCCCTGATAATACTTTATTCTTCTGACTCAGGTTGTTTTCCTAAAATAACATTATATGTTTTTTCAATATATTCGCCATTATCATCAATCATAGCTACTACTTCCACTTCTGTACCTTTTTCATAGTATTCAAGTAAAGCTACTAGTTCTTCTGCAGAAGAAATACTCTGACCATCAAATTTAACAATTATTGATTCAAGCTCCATTCCTGCTGCTTCAGCCGCTGATTTATCTGAAAACTCAGTAATATATGCTCCTGCTGGCACATTATATATTGTAGCAGTTGTAGAATCTATAGTTTGACATGAGATTCCTAAATAACCTCTTCTTTCTTCTGGAACCTTTTCCTTTGTTTCCTGATTCATTAATTCCTCTAAAATACTTTCTACTGCACTTATAGGAATCGCATATCCCATACCTTCGACCTCAGTAGAAGCATACTTCGATGAATTAATACCTATAACCTCTCCACTCATATTAAGAAGTGCTCCTCCACTGTTACCCGGATTGATTGCTGCATCTGTCTGAATAAGAGGTGTTGTATTAGTTGAAACTATTCTATCCTTTGCACTAATAATACCTGTTGTAACTGACTGCCCATAACCTAATGCGTTACCAATTGCAACAACTTGTTCTCCAACCTTAAGCTCGTCTGAATTACCTATTGTTGCTATTTTTATGGAATTCATAGTTTCATCTGATATATCTTTTAAATCAACCGAAATAACTGCTAAATCATTATCAACATCTGTTCCTTTAACATTTGCCTCATATACAGCACCATCAATAAAACATACTGACACAGTTTCGGCACCCGATACAACATGATTGTTTGTAACCATTAATAACTCCGATTCATTTGTATCAATAATTATTCCTGAACCAGAACCTTCAGACTCATATTCATAAGTCCCGCCAAACACTCCAAAATCATATTCTGTTACTGCCTTTATTGTAATAGCAACAACAGAAGGCATAACATTTTCTGCTATATCCGATACATCTAAACTCTGTGAGTCCATATCACCATCAGCTAAGGTTGTGGTTGCTGGAATTATTTCAGTACCATTATCAACTACTTCTTCAGCATCTTGAGTAGCTTCTGTTGACTCTTCTGTTACATCATCTATGTTCTCTTCCACATCAACAGATACTTCTGTATTCTTATCTTTATCCTTTGAAAATATATTATCAACAAGTGTAAAGGAGCCACCTGCAGCTGCACCAAACAAGGCGCCACATAATGTAAATGCTATAGCTTTCTTAAAAAAGGCACCATATGATTTATTTTTCTTGCCTTTTTCCTTTTTATCAGATTGACCATGTTCTGTATTCAAATATCCATCATGATTTGTAAAATTATTGTCCATATCTTCCATCCTTTCTTTTTTCTTATCATAACTTTAATACATGTTAAAATTTTGATAAAATTGTCAAGATTGTGTGAACAGACTACTGACATCCAAGGGCCTGTTTAAGTATTTCCAAGTTGTCCTGCATTATACTAATATATGATTCCCCAGCATCTAATTGTTCTTTTGTCATAGATTGCATTGAATTCATTTCTAAAATTGTCTGATTTTTAGCTATTGTTGAATCTATTATGGTTTGTGCTAAATCACGGTTAGAGCCTTTTTCTATAAGAATAACTGGTATATTTAATTCATCAATCTTTTTAGCAAGAAATGTAACCGTTTCAAAACTAGCCTCTGCATCTGCAGAACAACCTGAAAATGCCGCATAATATTCAATATTATAATCTCTCATCATATAAATATACGGAAATCTGTCGCCAAATAATACAGTATTATATTGGGAACTACTTGCCATCTGAGCATATAACGAATCTAAGTTTTCAAGTTCCATCATATAATTATCTAAATTTTCTTTATAGATATCCTTATTATCAGCATCAATTTGACTCATAACCTGACATATCCTATCGCAGATGACCATTGCGTTATTAATTGATAACCACACATGCTCATCGTACTGAGCAAAATCATTATCATGCTCTGTTTCTTCCGCCTCATGGTCGTGTTCATGCTCCTCGGAATCCTGCATTCCCTCAACAAACTCTTCTTCCTTAAGGTTATCTCCCAAGGTTTCCATCATATTTATCACTATCATTTCTTCGTTTGTCGCCTCTGCTAAAATATCCTCAACCCACGAGTCAGATATGCCACCACCGTATATAAATACATCACAATCAGATATTGTTATTATATCATCAGCAGAAGGTTGAAAGCTGTGCATATCAACTCCAGTATCACCTAGTAATATAATTTCAATATTTTCATTATTTCCAACAACCTGTTTAGTCCAATCATATTGAGAAAACATTGTACATACAATTGTAATTTTATCAGATGAATTTCCTATAATTCCTTGGCCACAGCCAGTACAAGAAACAACCATCATTACACTAATTAAAAATAAAGCTATTATTTTTTTCATTACTCATCTGCTCCTTCGCTACAATCATGGCACATACCATATAGCATTGATGTTTTACATTCCAAAAGAAATTTGTGATGTTCATAAATATGTTTTTGAAAATCTGCCATAAAAGAACAATCCATATGATAAATTCGACCACAGCCTGTGCACTTCATATGAAGGTGGTTGTGGCATTTTTCTGAGGACTCAATGAACTGGTAGGTTGCTTTAACGCCACCTTCTCCAACATGCTTAAGCAATTTACCATCTTTTTCTAATTTATCTAGATATCTATAAATTGTAGTAACATTTATATCTGTCCCAGTATCTTCTTTAATATGATTTTCAATTTCCTTTACGCTGACAGCATCATCCTTGTGCCTACTTAAATACTCAAGTATCTTTGTTCTTTTTTCTGTAGAATAATTATTCTTCATATATACTCCTATAAAGCTTTTTACAACTACTCTATTACAATTATTTCATCAACATCAAGATAATAATACTCAAAATCTTCTTCGATATAACTGCTAAACGTACCTGTTATCTGTATTTCCGCATCTTCTTTGGGATATTCGTCTGGATACACATGTGTGCCATTATCCCAAATAAACTCTAAACCATTTTGACAACAAGCTTGAGCATCCTTAATCATTACATAGTGATAGTAATTATCCATAACATCATAATACATAGGATAATAGGTTCCAGAAACCTTTATAGTTTTACCTAAATAATCCTCTGCTGAATACATCATATTATAGACTTGAACATATACCATATTGGGAGTTAGAACCGTTAAATCGATATCTACATTCGGGTCTGCATCTCCAACAGGCTCCTCATATTCATAATCTGTTATTTCTGTTGGTGCACCTGTATCTTCAAAAACTACAACCTCTGTCGTTGTAGCTTCTGTTGTTGTCCCCTCAGTTGTAGGTGCTATAGTTGTAAAAAGAGATTCTGTTGTAACAACTGGTTGTCTTTTCTTTTTATCGTTACAACCAACAACTATTACAAGTATTATACAAAGCAATGCACATAGAATTGGATATTTTTTAACGTTTTTCATTATTCCTTAACTCCTCTAATAAACATTCCTACTATAGCAAATATAATAAACACTGTAATATCAACAACAACGATTGTAGAACCAACTGGTGTTGTTTCAAGTAAAGATATAAACAATCCTAAAACAGATGATATTATACTAAGAATTCCCGAACAAATGACAACTGCCTTAAAATTTTTGAAAACTCTCATAGCTGAAAGGGCTGGAAAAATAACAAGAGCAGAAATAAGCAGAGAGCCCACCAAATTCATGGCAAGAACTATAATAACCGCAGTTATAACTGCCATAAGCATATTATATGCTCCAGCTCTAACACCTGTAGCCTTAGCAAAATCCTCATCAAATGTAACTGCAAATATCTTATTATAAAACAAAAGATAAAATACAAGTACAATAATGGACATAGCTATACAAAGAATTACATCCAATTCACTAAGAGTAAGTATTGATGTAGCGCCAAACAAAGTAGAACAAACATCTCCTGCCACATTAGGAGAATCTGAATTCTTGTTCACTACCATATATCCTATTGCCAAAGATGCCACTGACATCATGGCAATTATTGCATCACCATTTATTTTAGTATTATTTCCTGTTTTTAACATTAAAATTGCTGAAACTATAGTTACAGGCAATATAAGAAGCATGTTGTTTGAAAGACTCATCACCATAGCTATGGACATAGCCGCAAAAGCAACATGGGATAATCCATCACCAATGAAAGAATATCTCTTTAAAACCAATGTAACTCCTAATAAAGAAGAACAAAAAGCTATCAAAACGCCCACAAGTAAAGCTCTTCTAACAAATGGAAACTCTAAATAAAATTGTAAGGATTCTATAATTTCATTCATTAATTCCCACCCCCATTATCACTTGTAAACATTTTACCTGTTTTACTTTTAAGATAATCATTAGTAGACTCAAAAAATTCAGGTTTATCACTAACATGAAGTATTTTAGTGGCATATTTTAAAGCGGCATGCATATCATGAGAAACCATGATAATTGTAATACCTTCTTTATTTAAACTTTTGATAAGCTCGTACATCTCATGGGTAACCTTAGGATCAAGACCAGCTACAGGTTCATCAAGCAATAACATTTTGCTTGTTGCACAAAGAGCTCTTGCAAGTAGAACTCTCTGCTGCTGTCCACCTGACAAATCTCTATAGCATTTTTTGCCCATATCTTCTATTCCTAATCTCTTCATATTATCCAGAGCAATATTTTTTTCTTCCTTTGTATAAAATGGTCGAAGTCCACTGTGATTAAGAAAGCCGGACATAACAATTTCCTTAACTGATGCAGGAAAATCCTTTTGTACAATAGTTTGCTGAGGAAGATATCCTATTTCGTTCTTTTTAAGTCCATCACCCATCGTAATACTACCACTCATAGGTGTTCTTAATCCTAACAGAGTCTTCATCAGAGTACTTTTACCTGAACCATTCTCTCCCAATATGCAAAGATAATCGCCACTATTTATATTAAAAGTAAGACCTTCAACAACTGTCTTACCCTCGTATCCAAGAGATACATTTTCACAAGCTAATAACGACATTTATTTACCTAATCCCTTTCAAAAAGTACCTTTAACAAAAAAATGCAAATCATTTGCATTTTGTATTTTACTTCCAATCAAGTAGTACTGTCAAGTACATTTGCAAATGATTTGCATTTTTTAATTATTTAAAGTTTAAAGGGAACTGAATCCATTATTTTTACTTCATTTTCTCTCACAAAGCAATCATATACAAGTATATTTACACCATTGTTATACGCATTTACTAAGGCATCTCCAAACTCTTTATGTTTATCCCAAGCAGGGGTAAAATAGTCTACATCTTTCATTTGAATTACAAAAAATATATAAGCTTCGTATCCATCCTCTATGGCACTTATAAGCTCATTGATATGTTTAATACCCCTATTGGTTGGTGCATCAGGAAAACTCACCACATTGTCATTCTCAAGTGTAACACCCTTTACTTCTATAAATATTTTTCTATTACCTGCCTCAATGTAAAAATCAAATCTGGAGCTACCATAGGTTTTCTCACGCTTAATTAAGCTTACTTCTTGGAAAATATTCTGGTTAGCAAGCCATTCTTCAACCAAAGCATTAGGAAGCTGAGAATCTATATTTATAAATCTTTCACCTTTTTTAACGGTAACTAGGTCATATCCAGTTTTTCTGTTTGGATTATCGCTTTTCTCCAGATAACATTCTGCTCCGCTTATCAGTATTTCTCTACATCTTCCAGTATTTTTCACATGTACAGTTTCTATCTTACCATCTATCTCTACATGAGCAATAAATCTATTTGGTCTATCTATAAATTTTCCTTTGACAATATTTTTGTATTCCATACCCCAAAATCAAATCACACACCCAATATTGGATGTGTGATTTATCCTTAATTAAAATATACTAATTCTTCCTCAGCAGGCTTTGCAATATCAACCTTTGTTGCCTTAAGAACTGGTCCTTCACCCTCAAACTCAGGATAAAATTCCTTATCTATAGTTGCTGTAACCTGAACCCACTGTCTATCTTTTAAATGCTTAGCAGCATCAAAATAACATTTAAAACCTATAAACGCTATATCATCAGCACAGCAAGTCATCGCAAATCTACCTGGAACAAACTCATTAGCCTTATAATTAGAAGGCTTATGAACCATAGCCTTGAAGGTAATCTTTTTACCAACATACTTATCTGGATTATCACAGGAATCGATATACCAAATACCAAAATCCTCATCCTCAAGTTCAATTACTGGCTTATCGATATCAAATGGTAAATCCAATTCATCATCGTCAACTTCAGGAATTCCGTCTTTATTCTCGAAAATAACCTGTGCCCTTCTGTTGACAGCTCTTATGCTTCTCCTATATTCTGCCTTTTTTGTATTTTCATCACAACGATTAAATATAATCATATCCGCAGTGGAAAGCTGTTCCATCATCATAGCCTTCATATTTGCAACATACACATCAAATGTAGATGCATCTACGAATGTTATTACCTGTACAACAGTCCATCCCTTTGGAACTCTTATAGAAAATAACTTCTCCATTTTCCATGTTCCATTATATTCAATCATTACCTTTTTAGGCTTGTACTTATCCTGTAAATCAAGAAGATATTCTGTATTTAGGTCTGTATCTTCAATATATTCAACGAAGATATTCTTACTTTTTAAGCTATCTTCATCATATTCCTCAATACCTTCCTCACAAACAAGCAGTAAGGTTGGTTCCCCCTCTGTAAAATCTCTATCAAGAAGAGTCTCATTAGCAAAGGTAGTCTTTCCACTTTCAAGAAAGCCCATAAACATATATACAGGTATCTCTTCTATTTTGTTCATATTAGTCATATTTCTAACCACGTTTCTTTCTATATATAAATATCTATAAGCAACTTTTATTTAAGTTTAAATAATATTTCTAGTTCATCTTCCTTTAAGTTACTACCAATTACACATAACTTTCCAGTGTAATCTGGCTTACCTTTTCTAAGTTCATATTCACCTGGAACAAGATCAAAGTAAATCCAATCATTAGAATCACTAGGAACTATACCTTTGGCTCTTAAAATAATACCATATTTGTCACAGTCATCAGCTAATGCCTCAAGGATAGTCTTCATCTCATCCTCTGTAAATTTAACAGCGGTCTCTTTACCCCAGCTTGTAAATACCTCATCTGCATGGTGATGGTGATCATGACATCCACAAGTGCATCCCTCACCATGTTCATGGTGATGTTCATGATGGTGTTCGTGATGACAGCATTCATGCTCATCATGGTCATGGTGATGCTCGTGATGACAGCATTCATGCTCATCGTGGTCATGGTGATGCTCGTGATGACAGCACTCATGCTCATCGTGGTCATGGTGATGCTCGTGATGACAGCACTCGTGCTCATCGTGGTCATGATGATGCTCGTGATGACAGCACTCGTGTTCATCGTGATGATGTCCATGATGATGGTGATGTGCAGCTTCCTCTGCTTCTTTAAGCATTGCTTCAAGAGTATTTGAATGCTCCATGGCTTCACGTATTACATTTCCATCAATATTATCCCAAGGTGTAGTTATTATTTCTGCATCCTTGTTATGCTCTCTTAACAATTTAACTGTATCAGCAATTTTCTTATCATCTGCATTCTGAGTACGGCTTAAAACAATTGTACCCGCACTTTCCACCTGATTATTAAAGAACTCACCGAAATTCTTCATATACATTTTACATTTTAAAACATCTACTACTGTTGTAGCACTATTTATCTCTACATCAGCCTGCGCCTTAACATCTTCTACTGCCTTAATTACATCAGAAAGCTTACCTACACCTGATGGTTCAATTATAACTCTATCAGGAGAATACTCATCAATAACCTTTTTCAAAGCCGTACCGAAATCTCCAACTAATGAGCAACATATACAACCTGAATTCATTTCAGTTATTTCTATTCCTGCTTCCTTCAAAAAGCCACCATCTATACCAATCTCACCAAATTCATTTTCAATGAGTACAAGTTTTTCTCCAGTAAATGCTTCAGCAATAAGCTTCTTAATAAGTGTAGTCTTACCAGCACCTAAAAAACCTGATAATATATCTATCTTTGTCATCTAACCTTTCCTCCTAATATAAATAATTTCAAGAAACAATTTATTATTCTAATTTCATCCTAAATAAGAGAAGTACTGAAATATCTTTCAACTCTATCTGGAAGTACAGTTGCAATAACCTTATCCTTACCGTATTTTTCTGCCATTCTCATTGCAGTCCATACATTTGCACCTGAAGATGTACCAACCAAAAGACCTTGCACTCTAGCTAATTCTCTTGATGTTGCAATGGCATCCTCATCTGTAACCTCAACAATATCTGTAATAATACTTGTATCAAGAATATCAGGTATAAATCCATCTCCTATTCCCTGAATCTGGTGAAGACCAGGCTCATGACCTAAGAGAGCTGATACATTTTTAGGCTCGACTGCTACAATTTTAGTATCTGGATTCTTCTCTAATAAATACTTGGCAACACCCTGAAGTGTTCCACCACTACCAATTCCTGATATGTAAATATCTATTGGCTTTCCTAACTGTTCAACTAACTCAACAGCTGTAGTTTTATAATGTATGTCTGGATTAGCAGGATTAATAAACTGCTGTGGCATAAAATATTTCTCAGGATCAGAATTGTACACCTCTGTTGCTTTATCCACAGAACCACCGATACTAAGTTCTGGTTCTGTAAGAATAAGCTCAGCCCCAAGAGCCTTTATTATTTTCTTTCGTTCCTCACTCATATTCTCTGGCATAACAATTATTACCTTATACCCTTTTCTTATACCACATAGAGCAAGACCTATTCCTGTATTACCACTGGTTGGCTCAATAATTGTCATTCCTTTTTTAAGCTTTCCCTCTGCCTCAGCTACATCAAGCATGTTTTTAGCTATTCTATCCTTAATACTTCCACCTGGATTAAGAAATTCGGCCTTAGCAAATATATTGCATCCAGTTGTCTCCTTTAAACTCATAAGCGGAGTGTTTCCAATCAAATCTAATACATTGTTATAATACATTTTCTGCGCCTCTCTTATATTATTAAAAATCTCTAATATGTTATGATAACACACTCTTATTAAAAATTCTATATTTATAGCATTCTATTGCTTGATTTTAATTTCCATCTGATTATAAGGAATTACTATTCCTTTTTTGTCGAACTCAAGCTTAATCTGCTCGTTCATTTCCCATTTAGCAGCCCAATAGTCACCAGTATTTACCCAGCATCTAATTCCCATTTTAATTGAGCTATCCGTAAATGAATCAACAAAAACATTCATTTCCTTGGAACTATCATAATACGGTGAAGAAAGTACTATTTCTTCCAAAGTATCTTTTACTAATTTAATATCTGAATCATAAGATATTCCAACTGCTATATCTAGTTTTCTTGACTTCTCCGCTGTTACATTAATCAAAGAATTAGCTGTTATGTTTCCGTTAGGAATAACTACTATCTTATTATCATATGTCTTCAACTTGGTATAAAAAATATCAATAGATTCAACTGTTCCTTCCATATTATTGTTGTTCTCTATTATATAATCACCAATTTTAAAAGGTTTCATCACAAGAATAAGCACACCACCTGCAAAGTTGGCAAGGCTGCCCTGTAACGCAAGACCAATAGACAAACTGGCTGTTCCAAGTATTGTAACCAGTGAAGATACCTGAACCCCCACTATGGATATGGCCATTATAATTACTATTGAATACAATGCACCTTTAATAAGCGATAGTAAGAAACCAGCCACACTATTTTCAAGGTCAGTTTTATCAAATGTTCTTTTTATTATCTTTACTATGAACTTTGCGATTTTAAAACCAATGATTAAACATATACATGCAATTAAAATATCAAAAAGCTTATCTGCAAGCCAATCAAACAACATATCTGCATATACATCAATCTTGGTTTTATTTACATTGTCCTCTGCTGATGATAAAAACATAATATACACCTTCTTAAATAAACTATATTTATAAACGCAATCATAGGGCTATGTAAATTATACACAGCCCTAGTTAAATTCATAGGTTATTTACCTATTTTCTTTTTGAATACTGTAATGGAAAGCGGTGGAACAACAACAGAAATGTAATGCTCCTGTCCATCACAAGCTTCCTTTTTAGCTTGTTTAGCAGTCTTATTGTTTCTTCCCTCTCCACCAAACTTAGCATTATCACTAGAGAAAATCTCCTGCCATTTGCCACCTGAAGGAGTAGCAAGTTTATAAGCCTTGTGTTCTATCGGTGTAAAGTTACAAATAACTACTAATGTATCCTCTTCCTTTTTGCCCTTTCTCATAAAGGAAATCAGACTGGAATTTGCATTATTACAGTTAATCCATTCAAAACCTTCTGGCGAATTATCAAGTTCATAAAGAGCTGGTTCTGAGCTATACAATTTGTTGAGTTCCTTAACATACCCTTGCATGTACACATGAGCATCAAACTCAAACAATGACCAATCAACCTCAGCCCCTTCATTGAACTCAGCAAACTGTGCAATTTCCTGTCCCATAAAGAGGAGTTTCTTACCAGGATGAGCCATCATATATCCATATGCAACTCTAAGATTTGAGAATTTATCCTCATATCCACCTGGCATCTTCGAAATCATAGAACCCTTCTCATGAACAACTTCATCATGAGAAAGAACTAATACAAAATCTTCACTATATGCATATACCATGCTAAACGTTAAATCATTATGATGATATTTTCTATAAAGAGGGTCTAACTTAATATAACCAAGGAAATCATTCATCCAGCCCATATTCCACTTGAAATCGAAACCAAGACCACCATCCTCAACTGAGTGAGTCATCATCGGCCATGCTGTTGATTCCTCTGCTATCATAAGGACACCCTTATGTAATTCATGCATCTTACCATTGAGCTCTTTAATAAAATCAATAGCTTCAAGATTCTCATTACCACCATATATATTAGGAATCCATTCTCCGCCATTTCTACCATAATCAAGATATAACATAGATGCGACTGCATCCATTCTTATACCATCAACATGGTATTTTTCTGCCCAATAAAGTGCGTTAGCAACAAGGAAATTTTTAACCTCATTACGTCCATAGTTATATACATAAGTTCCCCAATGAGGATGTTCACCCTTTCTTGGGTCCTCGTGCTCGTAAAGTGCTGTTCCGTCAAATCTTCCTAAACCATGATCATCCTTAGGAAAATGTGCTGGAACCCAATCAATTATTACACCTATTCCTTTGCTATGGAGATAATCTACAAAATACATAAAATCTGAAGGCTCTCCATATCTTGAAGTTGGAGCATAATATCCAGTAACCTGATATCCCCATGATGGATCATAAGGATGCTCCATAACAGGCATAAGCTCCACGTAGTTGTAATTCATATCAATGAGATAATCAGCTAAAAGAGCTGCAATGTCTCTATAATTATAAAACTCTCTTCCATCATCAGGACGCTTCCATGAACCCAAATGCATTTCGTATATATTCATTGGGTTAGCTGATGGATTTTTAGTTTCTCTATCTTCCATCCACTGACTGTCTTTCCACTTATAAGACAAGTCAACAATACGTGATGCATTGGCCGGTCTAAGTTCTCCACTAAATGCATATGGATCACTCTTCATAAATACTTCGCCTGATTTAGCACAAATCTCATATTTATAAATTTCGCCCACGTATTTACCTGGGATAAAAATCTCAAAAATACCTGAATAATCAAGTTTTCTCATAGGATGTCTTCTACCATCCCAATTGTTAAAGTTACCAACAACAGAAACTCGCTCTGCATTTGGCGCCCATACAGCAAACATAACGCCCTCTACACCATCAACAGTAAGAGGATGAGCTCCCATTTTTTCGTAAATATTATAATGCTTACCTTCATTAAAAAGGCTAATATCAATCGGATCTATAACTGGTTCAAAAATATAAGGATCAATATAAGAAAGTTCCTCACCATTATCAAATTTAACATTTAACTTGTAATCAAACTTCTTATGATTCTTAATAACAACAGAGAAAAAATCAGGTACTCTATCTGATACCAAAGTATATTTCTTCTTTGTTGAAGTATCCACAGCCGTAACTACCTTTGCATCTGGAAGATATGCATTAATATAAACATCATCTATGCACTCATGGATTCCAAGAATGTGATGTGGATTATTGTGTCTTCCCTGAACTAAGGCATCTACCTCCATCCAATTTATAGCAAATACTTCTTTTCTTTTGGACATTTACAATTATCCCCCTCTACAATTTGTGGATAAATATTCCACTTCTTAGCTTTGGTTCAAACCATGTAGACTTAGGTGGCATCAGCATATTAGCATCTGCAACATCAAAGAGTTCTTCTATAGAGGTAGGATACATGGAAAATGCTATCTCCATATCATTTGCGACTCTTCTTTCTAATTCTTTAAGACCTCTTATTCCACCAACAAAATCAATACGTTTATCAGTTCTTGGGTCCTCTATTCCAAGTATTGGATTTAAAAGATTGTTCTGTAAAATAGAAACATCTAAACCTTCAACAGGGTCCTCCGATGTAATCTCAGACTTTGCAGTAAGCTTGTACCACTGACCATCTAAATACATACCAAATGTATTCTTCTTGTCAGGGCTATACGCTTCTGGCATTGTTTCTATATCAAAATATGTCTTAACCTTATCAATAAACTCTTCCTTTGTATTGCCATATAAATCCTTGACAACTCTGTTATATGGAAGAATCTTTAATTGGTTATGTGGAAATAAAACAGAAAGGAAGAAGTTATACTCTTCTTCACCTGTTGTTGCAGGATTAGCCTCTCTTCTTTTTATTCCAACTTTAACAGCAGAGGCAGCTCTATGATGCCCATCTGCAATATAGATTTGAGAAAGCTTATCAAAGCTATCTCTTACAGTATTAATATCATCTTCAGCCGCTACAAGCCAACCTCTGTGACCTATACCATCATCAGAAACAAAATCAAACTCTGGCGTACCAGCTTTAATCTTATTAATTACATTGTCAATATCCTCCTGCGCTCTGTATGCAAGGAAAATAGGACCAGTCTGAGCGTTACATGTATCTACATGAGTAATACGGTCTATTTCTTTGTCTGCACGAGTATTCTCATGTTTCTTAATAACGCCATTTTGATAATCATCTATAGATGCACAGGCAACTATACCTGTCTGGGCACGACCGTCCATAGTAAGCTCATAGATATAATACATACCCTTACTGTCAGCCACGTATTCTCCCTTCTCAATCATATCATAAAGAAGTTCCTTTGCCTTGGCATATACGCAAGGTGCATAGGTATCTACACTGTCATCAAATGAAGTTTCAGCTCTATCTATTCGAAGAAAAGAAAGTGGATTAGCAGCAACTACTTCTTTCGCTTCTGCACGATTATATACATCATATGGAAGTGCTGCAACTTCACTAACTATATCTTTTCTAGGTCTATACGCCATAAATGGTTTTATCGTTGCCATAGTGTTCTCCTAAATTTAAAATTTTATCCTCTGATTGCCTTTACAGCATCATCAATAGACTTCTTGTAAGACTCCTCTGTTGAGTTATCAAAGATAAATAACTCTGGAATATTAGATGGTGGATTAAAATTCTGAGTTGAAATATATTCATCCCAGTTAGCAAGTTTCCACGAATCTCTATCTGATGCTCTCTTAATCATACGCTGATGAACAACTTCAGGGTCAGCATGCACCCACACAACAAATAACTCCGCATCCTTCTCTTTAAGCTTAGCTCTTAAACCATCAAGATACTCATCATCTCTAATCTCATCAGTAAATGGAGCATTGATGAGAACTGTATCGTTGTAATCAAGTGCTTCAAATGCTAAATCTAAAACAGCATAATACTCATAGTCTCTAATCTCTCTCTGGAAGAAATCCGAAGAACGATTGTACTCCTCGTTAGCAACTTTGAAAATCTGCTTTGAAAGGACAATAAGAGTATCCTTATCTAAATAAACACAGTTAGTAAGTGCTTTACCAAGTTTTTTTGAAATAAATGTTTTACCACATGCAGGTGGTGAAGTAACTAAAATAAGCTTCTTCATATTATATAATGCCTCCTAAAAAATGTTCTTTTCTTAAAAGTGAAAATAATTCACCAAATTAACGGTATTTTACCATAAAATCACCTTTCAGACAAGTTTTTCCTATAAATTAGACAATATGGTACACCTTTTCTTAAAACCAATAATGGTTCAACACTTTCTCTTTGTTTCCACATGTCTTTGCTAAGTCCAACTGTAACAGTTCCAGTACTCCATTTTACAGTTGCAAAATAATGAAATTCGCTCAAAACTTCATAATAGATTTTTCTTTTTGGCTTATAATAATCAATGACTTTAACCGAGGTGACTGTGAATTTTTTAATATTAATTATATCAACTATCATTTTAACAATAGGAATAATCACCAACAAAATAATTCCATATATACCTCTTATGCTTCGTCTACGTCCACGATATGCCAGAAAATATCTAAATGATTTAAATATGCCATCAGATAAATTTTCTGCCTCTCCAATATTTCTAAGATATAATCCATAAGAATCTATGGCAATTACTATAATTACAAAAGCACCTAATAATAAAGTTAATGATATACGAACAACATTTCCATACAGCTGTTTTTTTTCAGCTTTATTAAGAATATCTCCCATATTTTCACTAACAATTCGTTTTTTGAACTCATTTATTAACTGTTCATAATTATTTGTATTTTTATAAATTATATGTGTCTCTATTCCTTCAACACTATTTCTAAGATATTTCCAAGTCACTTCACAACCATAGGAATACTCTTTTAGCTTTGTTACGGCTAAAACCTTATTACAGCACAACTTATATTCATCGCTTTTAAGAAGTCTCTCTGCTATCTGATATTTTTTATTTATCCTAAAACTAGTTTCAACACGCGCAAGCCTTATTGCATGATAACGACTAGAACCATTCAACATAAACGCTAAAACATACATCCACATTGGAACTGATGCAAGCTTTGCAATAGATTTGGTATGGGCTCTTATAAAACGGCCTATCTCATCAAAGCCTAAATGCGTAAAATATAGTCCCTCATCACTTATCACATAATACAAAAATTTATTTCCTACATTGTTACGTTTAGAATAAAGTTTTATGGTCATTATGGCACCTGTTGAAGCCACAACAACAATTAACAAACTAACATACGCCTGCCATGTACCAGGCAAAATTTTAAACTCCACAGACTTGGCAAGAAGATAATATATAAATATACCCATTATTATTGGCAACCAAGCTAATACAAATGTCTTTAACAAAAAACCTATTACAGATTTATTGCCATCATCAAACTGATTATCACGGCAAACTGTTATGTTATTATTGACATTCAGATTCTCAACACGTTCTTTTAATTTATTATCTTTAAAATCTTTATAATCTAAATATTTATTATTTTGTGTTGTATATTTAGTCCATTGTTTTTCAGTATCTTCGTTATTTATGTCTTTCTTCTGTGATTCTGAATTATTTTTATAAACTTGTACATCTTTGCTAGCTTTTTTAGAAAGTTTTTTTATTCCTTTTCTTATTGGATTAAATGATATTAAATATCCCACACCAATCTCTATAATAAGAAAAATAGTAAAAGCGACAACATCTTTACCTTCTATAATTAATTTTAATGTAACAAAAAGAAGCAATAAAATAACAGGCAGGAATATTACTCCAATAAATATTAATATCCCTGCTGGTATACCTTTTTTCTTTTGTGTATTATCCTTTGACATACTTCTCTCCTGTTTAATATATATCTATTCATCTAACTATTTTCTTGTAGCTATTTTACATATATGCTATAATACCACATGTATAAATTGTTTTCTATTATTCTATTTATGCAATCTATAAGTAATATTATCAATCAATATTCTTATACCGTTTCAGGGTTTTTACCTATTTTGTTAATTTAATATTGGCTGTCGACTCTTTCCAAATAGTTCACTTTAAGAACGAGAAAACCCTAAAGAGTCGCACCTCTTTAGGGTTTTCGTATTATCATGCATATTGCAGACTTTAATTAATACTATATTATAATTAAATTGTTTTGATGTCAACAATAAAAATGAACTTTTAAAGCAAGTTTTTTAGCAACTGTTCTCTGTTGTTTATAAACATTTCTGTAACCTGATAGCTTTCTGTTTCTTCATATTCACATGGGTGTATTACACCTTCATCAAAACTTAAAATCTCCGCATCAGGAAGTCCAAGCAATATTGGTGAATGCGTTGCAATAATAAATTGGGAATCCTGCTTAGCACATCTGTATATTTCCGTAAGTAATGTAAGTTGTCTCTGAGGTGATAGTGCAGCCTCCGGCTCATCAAAAATATATAATCCATTTGGTTTCATCTGTTTTTGTAGCATGGCAAGAAAACTCTCTCCATGTGATTTTTCATGATATCTGTCGGATAAATATTCTTCATATTCCTCTTCCATTGTTGCCACATTGTAAAAACTTTCAGCCCTAAGAAAATATCCCCAACCAGCTTTTTTATATCCTTTAACCAAGCGTATGGCATCATGTAAATCAGAATGAGAATCATAAGTTGAAAAATTATAATTCTTAGTACCACCTTCTGGATTAAAGCCCCATGCAACAGCAATGGCTTCAAGTAATGTGGACTTACCACTTCCATTTTCTCCCACAAAGAAAGTAACCGAATTGGATAACTCCAATGCCTGTAAATCCTTTATAGTTGGAATATTCCTCAAATAACTGTCAGCATCTATTTTATTCCAGTCTATATTTATTTTTTGAATAAATTGATTGTTCATGTTACTCTACTTTCTTTAATGTAATATCTGAACCATAATACTGTAATTCTGTATTATCATTATATAAATAAAAACAATATGCGGTTCCCCAACTTACATTATCATAAACTGTTACTTCTACAGGTTCAGTATCTTTATTTATGTATATTGAATCTATAGGAATTTCAGAAGGAAGTCCTGTATCAACCCCATCTTCTTTGTACACTTCAATAACTCTGTTTCCTTCCACTTCTTTTACTTCCATGCGAAGTGTCTTATCATCATTTTCCCACGTACCTGCTATATAAGAAAAAGCCTCTGCTTGTGTCGCTTCAAGCTCATCCTCTATCTTTTCCTGTTTTTGTTTTTCTTCCTCAGTATAGTATGTGTCCAAATCCCCCTCAGGCATCATACCAATATCATCTGCCCAAGTGTATACAATCATAGCATAATTGTCTGAATCAAGATACCTTACTTTTATTTCTTTATCAACATTAATTATAATATAAAGTCCACTAATTTTTAACGCATTTTCACTACTGATAGTAAGATTATTTTCTTCTATAAAAAATTCAACTTCATCTACTACATTGAAGTTATCATCGTAACATATCACTTCTTCCACTTTTGAGATAGAATCTTCTCCAAATTGTATTACTAATTTATTGGAATAATACGAAGTTTTCTCTATTGATATCGATACTATTTCTTCATGATTATAGATGTAGTTTTTTTCTGGTTTATCTTTACCAACGCCCAATAGAAACAACATCAGTGTCGCAAGTAGCATAAAGCCAGTTCCAACAGACACTAGGACGATACCCACAATATCACTTAAAACCACTACTTTTTCAACAAATGCCTGCTTAGGTTGCTTTGGATTATATACTACTGGCAAGCTACTCCCCAAAGGCCACTTAGCTTTACCTAATCTCTCATAATTATGATAAATTCCCGATATATTTGCACAAAACTTATCTTTATCAGTAATCATTATGTTATCTGTTTGACCTAGGATTTCATCAGGATTCAAATTATGTACGCTCTTTGAAATGACACCTCTATAATGTCTGTACGCTCTATACTTTTCTCCTTCAACCTCAAACTCAACAACTGGTGCCACCGAGCGACCATTACTTCCGCCTCCATATTTATATTTAATTACTGTACCTGTTGTATGAGCCACACATTTTTTCTTTGCATTCATAGCTTTGGCAAAAAAAGGTATGGAAATAAGAGCTATTAAAAGCCCAACTCCACCCACACAAATACACGAAATAGTTATTGCTGTCATTTTGTATCTCCTATATTATTTCTTTTTAAATATAAACGTTGAAGTTTCTCCCGGCAACCCAACTTCATAGCTAAGCTCTTTACCGTCTAATGTTGCAACTGCAAACACCAATCTATCTGATATATAAAATGTATATTCGTTTTCAGCTGTCTCAACCATGGTCATTTCAAAATCTGTTGTTCCATATGGCGTAACACATTTATAGTAGACTTCTGAACCATTTATAATATATGTTTCCATTGTTCCTGATTCTTCTATATCCGATTTATCCAGTACTGTTCCGTCATAATGAATCTTTTTCACTAATACCCATTCGCCATCTATTGTTGTTTCTCCACATCCATTTAAAAACAAACAACCAAACATAAATAACATACACAATATAACTTTCTTAACTTTTATCATATCTTTCCTCCATCTTCTTATGATACATCCAGCTATCTTATCATAATTTTTCTCAATATAATCCCGCACCTTTTAAATATGGGATATGTATTCGTCCTTAAAATTATCTGGCATAATTCAATCTCCTATAATTCCTTCACATACCTGACATCACAGCAAAAATGTCCTGTATCTAATAATGGTTCCTTAATTCTTTCATAACCATTTTTTTCATAAAATCTTTGAGCCTGTATCATATTATCTAAGGTCTCAAGATAACACTTCTTGTAATATTTCTTTGCATACTCCAGTGCAATACAAAGCAACTTATAAGCAACTCCCAAACCTCTTACTTCCGGAATTGAATACATTTTCTGTAATTCGCAGACATCTGATAATCCTTCAAGTTCTCCTATACCTACACCTGCGACAACTTTTCCCGAATCATCTACCGCTACCCAATAAGCGTTACCAGCCTTGTTATAAATATCAGAAAAACGACCTAAATCTGGGTCAGCCCAAGCAGTACCCTCATGATTTCCGCCATACTCTATTAGGCATGAACGAATTATACTCTCCACCTGACTGTCATCTGCTTTTTCAATTAATCTAATGTTGTATAAACTATCTACATAATCTGGTTCAACATTATATACTTTGTCATATAACAGATTTTTAATTACGCTAAATTCCTCGCTATTTAATCCACCATCTGTAGTCATTATACGAAGAGGTATGGGATTTCTTCCAATAGATATAGAAGGCTGTACATACTGATAATTGTTGTAGTTAAAGCCATTTCTTTCATAAAAGCTAATTCTATTTCTTGCTATATCATTATGTGGTAATTCTACCTCCAAACATATTCTGTCTGATATAATCTTGCGTATGTTCTGTAGCATTCGAGAACCAATACCAGAATTTCTAAATCTTGTGTCAACAGCAAAATGTTCAATGAAGGCTACTTCATCAAATTGCCACACAGCCATAAAGCCTTGTATTTCCTGAAAATCATCTGACTCTTCCACATATATATTATAACTGGGATTACTTAGAAGTGCCTTTTGTTCATCATAAGTTCTACGCTCATCAACAGGAAAACTATCTTCCATTATCTTATAAATTTTGTCAAAATCGTTTGTTTTTAATATATTAATCATATTTTTCCTATTAATCTTATAATTTGAATTTGTCATGTTAAATTATAAAACAAATAATCATAACGAACAACCTTTAGAATACCTAAATATGTATAAATTGTAATTATCTAATATATTGACAAAATTAATATCCAGTATTAATATCATTAAAAAGAAACGAAGTTTACTACCGTACAGCTTATTGCTCATGCGGCTTGCTCGTTTCTTTTTTTATTCTAACAAAATCATACAAATATAATTGTTCATCTTTATCACAGCGAACAAGCATCCTTGCTTTATAAATATTATACCTAATCAAATCTCCACTTTCATCATAAATCGGAATACCAAATCTCGTATCATATCTATACCATCCATTTTTTGCTTTGGATTTATGTTTATTATCATAATCTATTGATTCAATCTTGCTGTCCGCTATTTGTATTAATTCTATAACAGCAGATGCCATATTGGCTTTTGCCTTTTCATTTGCTCCTCTTAATTTTTTTGTATCGACAGAATGTGCAAATTCATCTGGAAAATCTGTCCCAATGTACACTTTTTCTGCAGTTTCTATAATTTCAACACATTGACCGATATATTTTTTCAAACATTTCTCCACATCATCCCAATTAAGTAAACGACGGGATTTAAACATAATATCATTAATTAATACTATATTTTCCCCATCAACATCTTGAATGATTTTCACGGTTTTGTTCATACAACACCTCCATATTTAATTAATAAAAAACGATTTTCTGATTGAACAATCAAATAAAAAATTCAGATATACGACGAACGTCGTACATCTGAATTGTAACATCTTAATATAATAATTTCAATAACAGGTATCACAGCAACTCCCTAAGCTTTTCTATATCCTCAATTCTTGTAGACCAGCTTGTTGCAAATCTTACAACAGTATGGTTCTCATCATACTTTTCCCAAAAGCTAACCTTTACTTCTTCTCTTAATTTATCTAATTTTTCATCCTCCAGTATAACAAACTGTTGATTAGTAGGTGAATCTATAAAGAACCTGCATCCCTTCTCTACAAGCACCTTCTTTAACTCCTCTGCCATATCTATAGCATGTCTGCTAATGTCAAAGTACAAATCATCTGTAAACAATGTATCAAACTGCACGCCAATAAGCCTTCCTTTTGCAAGAAGAGCTCCATGCTGTTTAATCATTGTCATAAAATGTTTTGGAGTATTATTCTTGGTAAATACAACCGCTTCACCACACAGCGCCCCAACCTTAGTGCCACCAATATAAAACACGTCACAATATTTTGCTATGTCAGCCAAAGTCACATCTGTATCATGGCTCATAAGACCATATCCGAGTCTTGCCCCATCCATATAAAGTGGGATTTCATACTTATTGCATACTGCTGACAAGTTTTCTAACTCAGCCTTACTATATAATGTTCCGTATTCTGTTGGATGTGAAATATACACCATACCAGGGAACACCATATGCTCATGGTTTTCGTCACTGTAGAAATTATCTAAATATTTCTCTAACTCATGATGTTTTATCTTTCCCTGTTCTTGTCCTACAGTAAGAACCTTATGTCCTGTGTACTCAATAGCACCAGCCTCATGAGCACTTATGTGACCAGTATTTGCTGCCACGACAGCCTCATAGTCTGCAAGCATAGTAGAAATAACTATGGAATTGGTTTGAGTTCCACCAGTAAGAAAATGTACGTCTGCCTGAGGGCATTTACAAGCAGCTTTAATTTTTTCCTTTGCACGTTCTGAGTATATATCATTTCCATATGTACTAAGTAGCTCATCATTTGTCTCTAAAAATCTATTTAATATAGCCGGATGTGCTCCGTTTGTATAATCACTTTCGAATGAAATCATGCTAACCTCCAATTATTCTTATTACATAGATAAATTATATCATTGTCCCCCATGTATTTACAATAAAAAGGATGAATCCATATATAAATACGAATTCACCCTTAAACCTATTTCATATTATTCCATAATTGTGTATTCTACACTTCCGCCGTTTATCTCTTCTTCGCTTATATTATAGTAAAATTTAATTTCTGTTATCTCTTCATTTGCCACTGTCCAACGAATTCTATATCCATTTCCTGTATCATCTATCACCATATAATAACAGAAATCTGTTTGTATCTGATCCATAAATGAATTAAATCCACTATATATTTTAACCTCATCAGCATTTAGATTAAGTTTATCCTCAATAAATGCAACTACTATATCTTTACCCTGTGGCACTTTAGCCAATGCTTCTTCATAACTAAGGATTGTATCAGGTGCTGTAACATAGCCATTATGATTGATTGTTATCAGCTGACCATTATCTCCACATATAATAAGATGATATCCTTCACTTACGGGACCATTCTTTTCAAATATGACATCGTATACAACCTGATAGTCGGGATAATTAACTTCCATCACTTCTCCCTCATTCTGAGTTACAGAGAACTCCCAGCTATCATCTATGTCCACATCAAAATACTTCTTAATCATTTCCTTTGAAAAATCAAAGGTTTCATTTACGTCCATACTGTTTGATGAACTTTCTACTTCTGGTTGTTCTTGGTTTGTCTCCGTAATATCATTTTCCGTGATACTAGCTTCTGTTGTATATTCCTCTGATGCAATATCCATGGTATATCTGGTCTTTTCGTCGTAATCAATCAACTGAAGAAGCTGTTCATCTGACATCTCATCTTTTGGCAAATGAACTCTTCCATCTTCCTTTACAACAGCTAACTCTCCATCACTAATATCTGCTACATTTTCTACAATCGCGATAGTTTTTTCTGGAAATCTCCCATTTTTATACTCTTCTTGCAGAATCAATATACGTTCAACTTCACTTTCTGTAAAATCTCTAGTATAGATATCAGCATCAGCTCCTAATATATTCAACTCCATATAATCATTCTTCTCTTTATCAGACATGTTTTTCAATCGTTCATCCACAGCAGATATAGCAGCATGAACTCCTACACCACTAACACATATGCACACAAATGCAATACATGCAGCCAAAAGCTTTGAATATCTAAATAAATTATCAGATGTTCGTCTTCCTTTTTTACAGTTTTCTAATATATTCATCTTCATCTCTTCTGACATAGTCAGATTAGAAATGATTGGATTATTAATTCTATCATTATGACTCATAATAAGTCCTCCTTGTTTAAAGTATTTCCTTCAGTTTTTTTCTGGCTCTTTCTAATCTCTTCTTACATGCAGATTCAGAAATATTGAGTATCTGTGCTGTTTCTTTTATAGAATAACCTTCTATGTAATACAGAATCACAACACTCCTTAGCTTATAATCAAGCTCCCATATCTCCTCTAACTGAGCTTTGTGATATGACGTAGCTTCCTTAGAATCCACAAGCAGTTCTTCCACCTCATCCAAAGGAAGAAAGCTATGTTTCTTATGGAATCTCAAAAAATCCTTACATTTATTTTGAGCCACCTTAATCAGCCACGCTTTCTTATGCACCTCTGAAGTAAATTCTGGATGCTTTCTCATGTATTGAATAAATGTTTCCTGAATTACATCTCCAACATCCTGTTCATTCTTCAATATCAGAAAACATATTCGAAACAGAAAATCACTATATTCAAGTATTGTTTTTTCTAAATCTTCGTTTCTTGTTTTGTTACTCATTATATTCTCCTTCGCCTTATATGAAGTGTTCTACATGTATTGCCCTTCATAAATAACACGATAATACTATCAAAAAGGTGACAACTTAATTAATATTTTTATTATAACATAAAAAATGCCTACACAAGTGCAGGCATTCATAACATTATTTTGATTTACAAAATCTTCTCCATTCCAACCTTCTGTGGCACCAATCCACAGTGCTCATAGAACTTCATGGCGCTTTCGTTACAGGACCATACATTCAAAGTTATATTGTAGCAGTTCTCGGATTTAGCATATTCTACCACATATTCATACAATGCTTTTCCAATATGCATACCCCTTTTTTCCTCGTCTACACATAAATCATCTATGTATAAGGTTTTTATATCTGTAAGTATATTGTTGTTAATGTACTGTTGAAACACACAAAATGCATAGCCAAGAACTTCCTCATTATCGTCTACCGCTACAAATATGGGCTTATTGTTATCCTCTATAATTTCTTCCAACTCTTCATCAGTATATTTTTTTACATTTGCCTTAAATAAATCCGGTCTGCCATTGTGGTGTACCATCAGCACCTGATTAAGCAACTTATTTATACCTTGCATATCTGAAATTAATGCTCTTCTAATATTCATATATTCCTCCTCATTTGCTCAAATATTCTACTGCAAATATAACACTTACACCAATTATCACACTTAAAAGCATATATGCTAGTGCCACAAGAGCATTTCCATTTTTAATTAAATCTGTAGTCTCTAACGCAAAAGTAGAAAATGTAGTAAATCCACCACAAACTCCAACTTTAAGAAACAAAACAAGCTGTGGTGTTATAGTATTATTCTTAGTTTCAACAACTGTTATAATTCCAATCACTATACATCCCAATATGTTAATTATAAAAGTCTTTATCGGAAAAACTGTCGTTTCACTCACAGGAAGCAAACTAATTAAGTATCTGCAAACAGCTCCTACAAATCCACCTAAACCAACAGCTATAAAATTTAGCATTTTGTTATCCTCCGTTAAATTCAAAATATGACATTACATAGGCGTTCCCACCTCAATCAAATTACCATCCAAATCATAAAATCTAACAACTTTTTGTCCCCAGCTATGAGTCATAAGTTTGTTCACATATTGAATTTTGGGATATAACCTCTCTAATTTTTCAACAAATACCTCTATGTCCCTTTCCTCAAAATAAAGCTCACAGGAATTATTTTCTGGAATAATATCTTTCCCAAGAAATGTTTTCCATATTTTTTCATCTTGGAGTACAAGACCTTCTGTCAAAATCATATTGCCATCATTGTCAAGAACCATATCCAAACCAAAAAGATCATGATAAAACTTTTTTGATTTCTCAATATCCTTTACAACAATCAAGATATTTCTTAATTTCATTGTACATTATCCTCCATAAACACCATAGTTTTTTCAGCATCCACCATTTGAGACCTATTTATATTTTACCTAATCTCATTTTAAAATCCTTGTATCCAAAGTCGGTAAGTCGTTCCAACTCACCATTATCGGTTCTTCTCCATATATTCGGCAAAGGCATTCCATTAAATGTATTATTTTTGCAGGTTGAATAAATTGCCATATCACCAAAAAGAAGAATATCACCAACCCTCAATTCTTCCTCAAAGCTGTAATCTCCAATGACATCTCCTGCAAGGCAGGTTGGACCTGCCAGACGAAAAATATATTTTTGTTTACCTTCCTTTTCACCATATAATGGTGGTGTGTATGGCATTTCAATAACATCTGGCATATGACATGCAGCACTTGCGTCCAATATGGCGATTTTAACTTCTCCATTTTGAATAATATCAAGCACACGACTTGCGAGGTATCCGGCATTGAGGGCAACTGCTTCACCGGGTTCAAGATATACCTCAACCCTCCACTTATTTTGCGCATATAATATTATTTCTTCCAAACGACTAATATCATAATCTTCTCTAGTAATGTGATGACCGCCACCCATATTGAGCCATTTCATCTTAGATATAACATCACCAAATTTTTCTTCCACTGATTTTAAAGTTATCTCAAGAGCATCTGCATTCTGCTCACACAAGGTATGAAAATGTAAACCATCCAGCAGAGAAACAAGTTCCTCCGTCATTTGTTCATCCCATATCTGCCTTGTTGTGCCTAGACGACTCCCTGCCGCACAAGGATCATATATTTCATGACCATCTTGAGTAGAACATTCAGGATTAATGCGAAGCCCAAGACTTTTTCCTGCCTGTTTCGCTCTACTACCAAACCGTTTTAACTGATATGGTGAATTAAAAACAATATGATCTACATATTTTAAAAGTTCTTCAAATTCATCATCTCTATATGCCCCACAAAACACATGAACTTCCTTTTCCGACATTTCCTCCGCTCCAAGTCTTGCTTCAAACAAACCACTTGCTTCTGTCCCCGAAATATACTGAGCTAAAACAGGATATAAATCATAATTTGAAAATGCCTTTTGAGCTAGTAAAATTTTACATCCAGTATTTTTAATAACCGATGCAAGAATTTCACCATTCCTATGCAGCTGTTTTTCGTCTATAACATAACATGGTGTTGGCAAAGTATTAAAAATTTCTTCTGGTCTTTTCCCATCTAGCATTCTAAATGCAGGACGAGAATCTATTATCCTCTCCATTAATTCACCAATGCCGGATTATGGCTTTCTTTTCTTGGAAGACCATACTTATCAAGGGCATCAAGAAATGGATCCGGATCAAATTCCTCTACAGTGTAAACTCCAGCTTTATTCCACTTGCCTGTCAGAAGCATCAAGGCACCACACATGGCTGGAACGCCTGTTGTATAGCTGATTGCCTGGCTTTCAACCTCTTTATAGCACTCCTGATGGTCACATATATTATATATATAATAGGTTTTATCCTTACCATCTTTTTTACCTGTAAAAATACAGCCAATATTTGTTTTTCCATGAGTGCGAGATCCAAGGCTTGCTGGATCAGGCAACAACTCCTTCAAAAACTTAATCGGTACGATTTCCCTACCCTCAAAATTAATTGGTGTTGTAGAAAGCATACCTACATTTTCAAGACATTTCATGTGAGTAAGATAGCTTTGACCAAATGTCATAAAGAAACGAATTCTTTTTACCTCTGGAATATTTTGTGCTAAGGATTCTATTTCTTCATGGTGAAGTAAATACATATCCTTCATACCAACACCATCAAAATCATATTCACGCTTTATGCTCATTGCAGGTATCTCTACCCAATGACCATTCTCCCAATAACTTCCCGGAGCGGAAACTTCTCGCAAATTTACTTCAGGATTAAAATTTGTTGCAAATGGATAACCATGGTCACCACCATTACAATCCAAAATATCTATAGTGTCAATAAAATCAAACTCATGCTTTTTAGCATAAGCACAATAGGCCTGCGTAACACCAGGGTCAAAACCACAGCCTAAAAGTGCAGTAAGCCCTGCCTTTTCAAATATTTCACGATAAGCCCACTGCCAGCTATAGTCAAAATACGCTGAGAAGCCTTTTTCCTCACAACGCTTTTCGTAGATTTCACGCCACTTTGGGTCATCTGTGTCTTCAGGCTCGTAATTTGCTGTATCCATATAGTTCACACCACATGCTAAACATGCATCCATAATTGTAAGATCCTGATATGGAAGAGCAATATTCATAACAAGCTCTGGTTTATATTCGTTAATTAGATTGATTACCTGCTGAACATCATCTGCATCAACCTGTGCAGTTGTAATTTTTGTTGCAGTTTTTCCTTCAAGTTCAGCAGCAAGCTTTTCGCACTTTGATTTTGTTCTGCTGGCAATACACAACTCTGTAAACACATCACTAACCTGACAACATTTTCTTATTGCAACGGATGCAACTCCACCACATCCGATTACTAAAACTCTACTCATTTCTTTTATCTCCTTTAATTATTTATTAAGTGCCAACACCAATTCACGTAGCACCTTACATGCTGTTGCTGTAGATACCCCACTGTTATCAAGCATCGGAGCAAGTTCATTTATATCTGCACCGACCACATTTGTCTGACATACCTTCAATATTGCTTCTAACAATTGCATAAAAGTCACACCTCCAGCTTCCGGTGTACCTGTTCCAGGAAAAACAGAAGGGTCAAGGCAATCCAAGTCTATTGTAAAATATACCGGAGCTTGTGATTCCTTTAATTCTTCCACTAGCTGTTCAAGACCATCAAAGCTAAATGGATGCATGTCTGTATGTTCTGTCGCAAACTGAAACTCAGATTTTTCACCACTTCTGATACAAAACTGATGTATACGTCCATCTCCCAGAAAATCATATAAGCGTCTCATTACACAGGCATGACTTAATTTCACACCTAGATAATCATCTCTCAAATCTGCATGAGCATCAAAATGTATTATATGTAGATTGGGATATCGATTGTGCACAGCTCTAACTGCACCAAGGGTTACCAAATGCTCGCCCCCAATCAAAAGTGGTAATTTTCCATCAGCAAGAATTTCTGCTGTTCTATTTTCTATATCTGAAAGGGCAAGCTCTGCACTACCAAAACAAAGTTCCAAATCTCCACAATCAAATACATTATAATCTGTCAAATCCTTATCCTGATAAGGACTGTAGGTTTCAAGTCCAAAGCTTTCATGTCTGATAGCTGCTGAACCAAATCTTGCTCCCGGTCTAAAACTTGTAGTAGAATCAAATGGTGCACCAAAAAGAACTATTTTCGCATCCTTATATTCACAGTCACACCCAATATAAGTTTCAACATTTCTCTCTAGCATATTATTCAACCTCCTCAAGCATTTTTTCCAGATATGCAGGCAAGTAAAACGCACCCACATGTAATTTGGTAGTATAGTATTTTGTTCCTAAATTCAACCCTAGCCATCTTTTTTCATTAAAATCATTAATTGGATGATATTTTTTACTTGCAAATCCAAACAGCCAATATCCAGCAGCATAAGTTGGAATATGAGCCTGATAAACACGACTAATAGGAAATGTATTAACAATGCGTTTATGGCTTCTCTGCATTGCTTCTGCATCATGCTTATAAAAAGGACTCCCCTGCTGATTTACCATAATGCCATCCTCACGTAATGCATTGTAACAAATACCATAAAACTCTCTGGTAAAATATCCTTCTGATGGACCAAATGGGTCATTTGAATCGACAATAATCAAATCATATTCATTGGTACAGCGTCTAATATAACGAAGAGCATTATCATAAAAAATATGCACTCTACTGTCATCCAAACGACTGGCATTTTCAGGAAGATATGTACGACATGCTTCCACAACCTGAGGATCCATTTCTACAAGATCAATACGCTTGATATTCTCGTATCTGGCTAGTTCTTTCACAACTCCACCATCTCCCGCACCTATCACCAATACATCTTGAACATTAGGATGAACAGACATAGGAACATGAGTTATCATTTCATCATAAATGAATTCATCTCGTTCTGTAAGCATAACATTTCCATCAAGAGCAAGTACACGACCAAATTCAGGAGTGTCAAAAATATCAATTTGTTGATAATCGCTCTTTTGGGAATATAGATGCCTATTAACCCTAATGCTATGTTTAACATCAGTTGCATGAAACTCGCTAAACCATAATTCCAATTTTATATCCTCCTTATTCCAAGACATTGATATTCAAAATTTCCGGATCCTCAGGACCAGTCATTGAACATCCTTTTATTTTTGCATACTCAATATAATCAAGTATTTCTGCAGTAATACGCTCTCCAGGTGCCAAAATTGGAATTCCTGGCGGATAACACATAACAAATTCACTACAAACCATGCCTATACATTCTCTTAAAGGAATACTTTTTTTATTCGCATAAAATGCTTCTTGAGGACTTAAAACGACCTCTGGATCTATGTACTCCTGACTTAACAGTCCATTACTATCAGTTTGATATCTACGTCTAATTTCTGCCAATGCACTTACAAGTCGTTCTAGCTCTTGTGAGCGATCCCCTATAGATAAATAAGCTAGAATATTTCCAATATCACCAAACTCAATTTGTATATCATACTCATCACGCAAAATATCATATACCTCAATTCCTGCAAGACCTATATCTCGCGTATGAACACTTAATTTAGTAGGGTCAAAATCAAAGATAGAATTTCCATTTACTAATTCTTTTCCAAAGGCATAGTATCCACCAATTGCATTAATTTCCTCTCGAGCATACTCTGCCATATCAATAACCTTTTCAAACACATCTTTGCCACGTAAAACTAAATTTCGTCTGCTTATATCAAGACTTGACATCAATAAATAGCTACCGGAAGTAGTTTGTGTTAAGTTGATAATCTGTCTGACATGACCTTCATTCACATTTGGACCAATCAGCAAAAGACTGGACTGAGTTAAGCTTCCTCCGCTCTTATGCATGGAAACCGCTGCCATATCAGCGCCCGCCTCCATTGCCGAAACAGGCATATTTTCGCCAAAATAAAAATGTGTTCCATGTGCCTCATCAGCAAGACAATACATCCCCGCATCGTGAGCCATTTTGACAATCGCTTTAATATCACTGCAAATACCATAATATGTAGGATTATTTACAAGTACTGCAACTGCATCCGGATTTTCAGCAATCGCATTAGCCACTTGCTCACGCTGCATTCCAAGAGAAATACCAAGTCTGCGATCAACTTCTGGATTTACATAAACAGGTACTGCACCACATAGAACTAAAGCGTTAATAACACTTCTATGAACATTACGAGGCAAAATAATCTTATCCCCTCTTTTACAAGTAGATAACACCATACTTTGGACAGAGCTTGTAGTTCCTCCTACCATCAAAAAGGCATGAGCCGCACCAAAAGCATCTGCCGCAAGAACCTCCGCTTCATGTATTACCGAAACAGGATGACACAAATTATCTAACGGTTTCATGCTGTTAACATCTATACTGACACATTGTTCCCCCAAAAATGCTGCAAGTTCGGGGTTTCCTCGTCCATGCTTGTGTCCCGGTACATCAAAAGGAACAACTCTCATCTGACGAAAGTTCTGCAATGCCTCATAAATCGGAGCACTATTCTGATTAATTTTTGTTATTTCTTTGTTCATATTCCACCTCTCAAAATATAAAAAACGCAAGTTGTAATTACACAACTTGCGTCTAATATCCATATCTAATCATAAATAGAGTCTATACAGCAACAATACTTTTACTACTCTTTATTGACCGTTTCACAAGTTTGCGCAATATACGCATTTCGGTTATTAAGTAACCAACTTATAAAATTTGAGCTTTTAACTCAATCAATAAGGCGGCATGCCGCCAATCGGCAGTGGACCCGGCTGTCCGTATGGCCTTAACCCCCGTAGGAGTGGTCCGTAATAATCGCTTGAAAGACTCTGATGTAAAATTAAATTTTACTCTATCATCTTATCTCCAGATTTTTAGTAGGTACATTCCTTAAATCCATATAATGCGCCCACATCTTCATATAATATACTACCTAAAATTCATCTTAAGTCAAGTAATTTTTGAAAAAAATATCTACAAAGGATAAAATTATTATTTTTCTTTTTTTGAGCAAATATAATCCATAAAACAGAAACAATTTTTTTCATAAGTCACCTCTAACATTTTCTGACATCCATTATATTCCATAATTCAATCCACATCAATCAAAAAAATGCCCTTCCATTAAATGGATAGGGCATTGCTTTTATAATACCTATTAATTATCCTTTACACAACTGCACAGGCTCTTTTGGTGCAAAATTTGTCTCCATAGTCCATGTTACAGCCTCACAATTCTTCATTCTGAATATCTGTAACAAATGCTCTATGCCATTGTCCTTCCAAGCCTGCAAGAACTTTCTGGATGGATGATTAAATATTTCTTCCTTTAATTCATCATCAATAACATGTTCTAACACACCCGTTACTCTAATCTGTGTGCCATCTCCAAAGAAACACATTTCTGCCTTAGGATTATTCATTATTTGTGAATATACATCCTTTGTAGATGCAGTGTGAAATATCAAACCATTTTCATCTGCTCTAAACAAAAACATTCCTCTTACTCTTGGTTGGTCACCCTCCACTGTTGCAAGATGAAATCCTGGATTAGCATTCATTAAAGCGTACATTTCTTTTTCATTCATATGTATCATCCTCCTTGTATAAATTTTAGTAATTATACAAGAATTAGTTTTCCCAGTCTTTTAAAATACACTCAAACTTTTACAATATAATGCTAATCCGCATATTTATCACGATATTCCGAAGGCGTAAGCCCTACATATTTCTGGAAACAAGAAGAAAAATAAGCACCACTGCCAAATCCACATCTCATGGCAATATCCGTAAGCTGATTTTCTTTTCTCTTCAACATAAGCTTAGCCATTTTAATTCTAACCTCAATCAAATATTCAATAGGTGTAATTCCTATCTCATTCTTAAAACGTCTGTTAAATGTGGTCTTTGACATATAGCCAAGATTAGCTAATTTCTCGACTGTAATATTTTCCATATAGTGTTGCTCAATGTAATGCTGTGCTCTTGCGAGAGAATAATCCGAAGAAACTGCTCGCATATCTAAAGTCTCACCAAAAATACTTCTTATTAACCAATGCGTAATTATTTCAGTCTGTGCATCTAATGTTATATCTGAATTCATCATGGATTTACTATATTCGAACACAAATGTATTCAATGCCTTCAATATGTCCGAACAAAATTCAAAAGCTTTACCATCAAACACTGGAACATCTGGTTCATACAACCTAAATCTACTTTCAAAATACTCCTTCTCAATAAATATAGAATAACAATGCATACATTGATTTCTGTCATGCTCCACATCAGGTGAAGTAATCTCCGCCCAGTAATGCTTTGGTTTTTCTGAGTCCTTTTCAAAATTAATAATGATTTCGTAAGCCGGATGCTTATGCTGGGCAGACTTCGTATCACTGTTATCAAAAATAGGGATAAACACACCAAATTTATCTCGAATATAACAGTCATGAGTAGATAAATCAACATCTGCTACTTCACCAACTAATTTTTTTATTAACACACTATTGCTTTTTTCTCTTATGTATTCCATAGTTTTATCACCTCACTAGGCAGTTCCATTTCGCAATTCATTTTTACAAAACCATATTTCTCATATAAGGCTCTTCCCATATCTGTTGTTTCAAGAGAAATGGCAGTTATTCCTTTTTCTCTTGCATCAGTGACCAATAAATCCAATGTTTTTAATGCAATACCTTGTCTTCTGTAAGCTGGATTAGTGTACATATTCATAATATAAGCTTTTCTTCCTGTTGGATTATGGTACGTCGGCATCACTTGAAAATAACTAATGCCACCAGCTCCAACAAATGTTTCTTCATCAAAAATCAAGTAAGCTAAATGCGTGTTATCCATTAAGGCGTTTTTATAATACTCACACGATTGCTTTTTCACTTCTGACATATCGACATCATTATTTAACTTATTAGCTGCTCGTAAAACCTCTATTCTGGTTTCCGTTAATATTTCTAAATCAGCAATTGTAGCCTTTCTATAATTCAACGCCATATCCAGTCACCTCATTAAACTCAAATTTCCATTTATTAAAACTATCCCTTACCCAAACAAAATTTTCGCAGTTTCTTCCAATGCCCTTCTTTCTTCAGCATCATCATAAGAATGTTCTCTTCCATCAATCGCCTTAATAACCTCAATAGAAAATAGTCCATCCTTATTACAATAGAAGAAAATCTTTTTCACTCCATTAATCTTAAATCTTGCTTCTGGATTTCCTTCCGGATAAAGCTTAATCATCTGTATTTTATCTGATGAAAGAGCTGCAACAAAGGATATATAATGTTTTTTTGTCATATCATGTTCAATGCGCACATAATACTCATCTTCAACCTTTTCGATGAAAATCTTATGCTGTTCATCGGTTTCCTCTGCTTGAGCTGGTGTGAGCAACACACCATGACAATTAATAACTGCTTCTCCCATCGTATGAATTACATTTCCACAGACAGGACACACATAGAACCTTGAACGTAGCATATTAGCTGAAACATTCACATTACTTACTGCATTTCCTGATATAAGTTCTGTAATAGATATACCAAAAACCTTTGCAATTGGTTCTAATAAGGAAATATCTGGATATCCCTTTGCTGTCTCCCACTTCGAAATAGTTTTGTCTGATACATTAAGTCTTGTGGCAAGCTCTGCCTGTGTCATATTATTTTTTTCACGCAGTTTTCTTATAACTGCCCCAGTTACATATTGATTCATTGTTTCATACCTCCTATGCATATATCATAAGCCTAGAGATATATTTTTCCTACCTACGAAGAGTAGAATCATGTCAACTCTATATCATAAATTACTTATAATGAGCTCTGAACCAATACCAGAAATACTAATAATATTCTCACCATTTGCATCTGGTATTTCTTCGCTAACTGCTCCATCTTTTAAGAAATATATCTTTGATTTTCTTCCTTTATTAAGAATTGTATATTTACTTATATCAGCAACATGAAGCAATGTTTTCGCACCCCATTGATTTACATCCAGTTGTGTACATATGCCATCTATAGTTATATCATAATCTGTTTTCCCTGTGAACTCCAAACTACCCTCTGTATCTTTTATGTAAACCAAATCAGCTGCTCCGTCATACTCTAATCGATTTAATTTTATGTACTCAATATAAAGTTCCTTTGCAACCGCATCTATTTCACAATGTTCCGTAAAATCCTTTGGCAACATGACAACTATATCAAGAGATTTTTCTGCCTCAAATTTACTGATTTCTTTTTTGTTTTGACATACTATATCTAATCTTTTCTTCTTCTCATCAATCTTTACTTTATATAAAGAATTAAGATTTTCTAACACCTCTGACTGTAGCTTAATATGTATTTTTTCATCCTCACAGGCGCAAATATTAATTTTTCTTGCACTTCCTATACGGATATCAAAATGCTTATCACAGTCAATATCATAAACGGTCTCGCTTTCAAAAAGTTCTTCCTTAATCTCCTTTTCATCGCTTCTTTGCATTATTAATTCATCTAATGTCACCTTAAATATTTCCGCCAGAATAATCATATTCTCCACATCCGGCAAACCTCTGTTAGTCTCCCATTTAGTAATCGCCTGTCTGGAAACACCTATCTTTTCAGCCAGTTGTTCCTGGGACAATCCCTGACTAGCTCTAATTTGTTTTAATCTATCACCAAAATCCATATCTAATCCTCCTTTATCAATGCGTATGCCGATATCTTCTTAATAGGCATAGTCAAAGAAATACTTATTATAAAATTAACTACTATCTGTATTAAAGCAAAAATCATCAAAAACACAAACGATACTTCCATATTATTCTTCATCGCCCCTACAGTTTGGAAAATAAACTGATTAATTTCTGGGACATAAAGCAAACCTAAAACAGACGATATCAGAACAGCTAAAACTGACGATGGTATAAATCCTCCTACCATTTTAAAAATCAATTGCCAGTTTGAGTACCCTATTGCCTTATAAATACCTAATTCCTGTTTCTGCTGTACCAATAAAGTTTTTACCACAATATATAAAACAAATAATACAATTAATATGGTTAGTACAAATATAACTACTACAATTATTGAAGCAAGGCCAGAATACATTTCCTTGGTTGTTTCAGTCATTTTCTGATAATTGACCTGGCTTTTTATCTTATCACCATAATTAGCTTCTAATTTTTTAATAACACTCTCGGCATCTGAACTATCCACTAAATATAAATAGAGTGAAGGTGCAACCGTTTCTGTACTTAATTCCTCATATCCATCCACAGAGAATTCACATACCTTACCCTGATAGTTTACGCTTTGCACAAATCCTGTTATTTCATACGAAAAAGAAGTATCGCCATTATATATTTCTATCTGATCTCCCAGTTTGTATTTTCCTTCAAATGAACTGCCAAGGGCAATCTGATTTTTCTCTTTAGGATTTTCTCCCAAATAGCACAAATCATTAGATACCTTGCTAAAATCCTCACATGCAAATACTGTAATTGGCTCGTCATCAATATTCACTACACCAACTGTATATTCTAATACATTTTGTATTGAAGAAAAATTTTGCAAATCATTTATAATATAGTCCTTGTATTTCTCATCTGGATATAATATTATATCTGGCATTTCCTCTGACAATGTAGATATAAAGTTATTTGGTTTAACAATCACATTATAAAACAATGTGCTGGCAAACGCTACTAATATTGTCAAAACAAAAGAAACGCTAAACAACAAAACATTTTGCTTTGCATTGACAAATATCTTAAATTTCTTTACTTCACCGTTACCTCTAATTGCATTTATAGGCTGCAGTTTCTTAATACGTTTCGCACCTGTATATGTAAAAACAACAACTATGAGAACAAGTATTATCTCCACACAGATTAATGCCTTGATATCAAACAATAAATCAAAAGAGAAGCCTGCCTGCAAAGTCAACACTTCTGACAATATTGGTAATATACCATAGGAAGCTATAACTCCAAATAATGCTGCTACCACGGTAATCATTATGTAAGGTAATACCATGCTTCCTATTATCATATTTCCTGTATATCCTAAAGCTTTTAATACACCCATATTAATCATATCTTCTTCAATGGAAATACTAATACGGAACTTGCACAAGAAAACACTTACCAATAAAATCACTAAGGCAAAGACTAACAAAACAAGAATAAGCAGATTGCATACCATTGTCCTTGTATCTTTTGTAGATTCCTTATCACAGCTAGTAAGCATAGTAATCCCTTGTTCATCCAATAATTTTACGATTTCGTTATACAAATCTTTTATGTCTGTGCCATCTCCTGCAATAATAGAATACTCTATCACTACATTTTCTTCGTATTCTCTGGCAAATTCATTATAAACATTCTCTGGGAGATATGCTCCCATAAGACCTTTTCCATAGTTACCATATTGCATTTCCTCTAATACACCAGACACAATAAATGTATGCTTTTTATCGAGGACTTCATATACTATCTCATCTTCAAGTCCAAATTCGCCAAAACTCGCCACATATAAGGGAAGATAAATTGATTGTTCCGTCATTTGAACACTTTCTTCCTTGATTTCCAGCTTATTGATATCTCGAAATTCATCCATATTATAAAACATGGTATTCATGGAAAAGTCCGTACCTCTAAAATCATT
Organism: Lachnospiraceae bacterium; assembly: GCA_015057525.1. GTDB lineage: Bacteria > Bacillota > Clostridia > Lachnospirales > Lachnospiraceae > Coprococcus_C. The sequence goes on from SVEE01000002.1 coordinate 392,037, forward strand.
AACCACAGCTTCTAAAAATACCGCTTCTCTACATTCAACCTCAGAAACATCCTCTAATGCTTCTATATCTGACATTAAAACATTTGTGTTTTGTGATTTTGGAATACATACGTTAATGGAAGCTGTATTCATTTTTTCAAGTTTTTTGTCATATGCATTATCTACCTGAAACACCAAAACCAACGCAAGATTAAGCATAATCGCAGTAATCAACACTACTATACCAAAAGATATATACGACTTCTTATCTTTCTTTAGATTGTAACTAACTTGAGATTTTATTTTGTTCACTTTACCACCCCATTTCAGTCAAGAAATCGTCTAATTTCTTTTCTCTGTCTTTATCTTCCTCTATATAATTGCCCATACTACAATCTCCGAAAATCTGACCATCTTTAATATAAATAATACGATTTCCTCGAAGAGCTGTTTTCTTATCGTGGGTTACCAAAATAATACTCTGGCCTTCGTTATGTAATTTTGTAAATACATTTAACACTGCTTCTGAGTTATTTGAATTCAATGCACCTGTAGGCTCATCGGCAAATACAACTTCTGGATTATTAATAACTGCCCTGACAATACCGGCTCTTTGAGCCTCACCACCAGAAACCTGAGAAGAAAACTTTTTTTGCGTAATTTCAGGAATATTTACAAGTTCAAATAACTCCTTTGCTCTGTGCATTACAATCTTTTTATTTTTCTCGCATAGCACTCCTGCTGTAATAACATTATCCATTAAAGTCATTCTTTCCAATAAATATATCTGCTGAAAAACAAAGCCACAATTTTTTCTTCTAAATATAGCCAGTTCATCATCATTGTACTTTGTAATCTCCTCATCAGAAAAAATAATCTGCCCTTCTGTTGGTCTATCCATTCCAGATAAAGAATACATCAAGGTTGATTTACCTGCTCCAGAAGCTCCCATAATAACCGTAAAATCTCCCTTATATATATCAAGAGTAAGATTCTCAAAAATGGTTTGGCATACTTCACCATTAGAAAATTCTTTTTTAAGATTTTTTGCTGAAATTAAAATATCCTTTGTTTCTGTCATTTTATACCTCCAAATTTGATTGTTTGATTTGATGTTTTCATTTTATTCATTGTTTCAAATAGCAACCAGCAACACTTGTTTACATGCACAAAAAAAGATGCTACTTCTAGTAGCATCCTTGAAAAATATAGGTTTTAACAAGTTATTTCAATCTGATTTCCTTCGATTCCGATAATACAGCTTTCATAATATCCATCACCAGTTGTTCTTGGACCACTGATAACCTCATAACCGTCTTTTATCAATCTGTCTGTAAGTTCATCAACAGCCTGCTTACTGCCAAGACTAAATGCTATATGAACATATCCTGTTCTCGACAATGTTTTATCAACATCCTCCATTAAAGGCTTATTCATAATTTCCAATCTAGCACCATCCTCAAAACTCAAAAAATACGAACGAAAATCTGTTGTTTTATTATGATACATTTCATTTGATGTTGCATTAAAATATTTGACAAAAAAGCTCTTTGTAGCTTCTAAATCATTTACATACATCGCTATATGTTCTATACGCATATTAAACCTCCTGTCACAATATACAAACTAACGAAGAAACATAATTGCTATTATAATGTTTAACACTAATATAACGCTATAATAGGTTATTGGAAGCAAAACTTTGTCTGCAGGCACATCAATCCTTGTATTTAAAACATAATCCGGTAAAATTTCTCCTGTAATTTCAGCTATTTCCTTCTTATCATTTAAATCTTCAACTTCTAATCTGTAGATTTCAAATTCATATGCTTTATTTTTCTTCACGTAATTAGAATCTATGTAAAACAACACTAGTAAAACAATCATGGATATAATCCACATAACTCTCGCTTGAATTTGATTTTTCTCATCAAGATTGACTGAACCACGACTATAACAGAAACTGAAAAAAAGGCACACTGCAGCTAATACCTTTATTGTTTTTGACATAGAAGTATTTTGCTGAATTCTCTCTTGGTAATTCATAACTCTAAGGTGTACTTCATTCATTTTATAATTCATTTTATAATTCCCCTTAATTTTCTCCTTTGTTGGATATATTTTATTTTTAAACTATAAAATATTCAAAAATAATGTAATTCCAATAAACATAAATATACAACAAGGTACTCCAATATAAAAGCTAATAGTGTTGTATGACGGCTTATTTCCTGTGCGTTTTTCACTCATTTTTACAAAAAATATCCCTACACTACAACCCAGAATCATTGGAATAAATATTGCAAAAATTAAAAACATTATACCATTAAACATACATTACCCTTCTTTCTATTAAAAGTTATATTTAACTAAAATGGATACTCAACACCCTCATTTGTTATAAATCTAGGTCCTGTCTTATCAAATCTTTTTTCTTCAAATAGCTTTCTTAATATCTCTGCACCTTCATAAGCCGATAATGGTGCTGGATTATCTGGCTTTCCATCTGTTCTTATCCAACCAGGATGGACACAGAAAATGTTGATTTTATCATTATCTTTAAATACATTTACCAGATTCATGGTGCCCATGTTAAGAGCTGCCTTTGCCATTCCATACTCAATTAAATTTGTTCTATAGCACCTGCTAATACTTCCAGCCTCAGAGGTAATATTAATTACCAAAGACATTTGCTTGCTTTTCATAAGTAAAGAATAAAATGCCTTGATTACTCTAAGGGGACCTACTGCTGTAACATCCACAGTATTAGCTATATAATCCAAATTTGCATCAAAAAACTCTTTATCACAATCTTCTGAAACCGTAACTGCATTATTTATGAGTACATCTATATAACTAAACTTTTCCTCTACTCTTCTTTTAGCTTCATTGACAGACTCTGTACTACTTATATCCATCTTCACTATAAAAAGCTTGTCTCCATAAATATCTTTCAACGCATCAAGCTCTTTTGATTGTTTCCTTACAGTCGCTATTACATTATCTCCATTTTCCAAATAGCGTAGCACCATATTATATCCTAAAGCATAGCTTCTGCCTGTTCCTGTTATCATTACATTTTGTGCCATATATTCCCCAATTTACCCTTCTAAAACCAACTTTAGGAAGTAAAATAATCTGCCTTAAATGCTGCATTACACTCCGCAATCTCTTTGGTTCCATTGATATAATCTGCATACATATCCCACAAATCAATATCGCACCCATCCATCACCTCATCATCTGGAATCCATGATTTAATAAGGGCAATTCTTTCTTCTTTTGTTGTTTCCGAAATAGAATACTTATTTTTCTCCATATATTTATACCTCACAATTCTTAAATTATCTTCCTCTTCGAGACCAAAATTTTAAATAATCCTTCATCTCGCTTTACGCATAATTTCATAAATCATCACTTCGCCGCCACCTATATCATGTTTTCTATGTTCTACTGTATTATATCGTCTATGTTCGTAAAAGATAGCCGCCGGAAGCGATGCATCCAAATCACAATAATCATATTCTTTGAAAATTTCTTCTTCCAAATGGTCCATGATTACAGAACCAAAACCTTTTCCTTCATACTCGGGCAAAACATACACTCTGGTAATATGATTTTCTTCACGGCTTCCTGTTCCTATAATCTTTCCATCAACAATTAAGACATCTATTCTTCTTGCTTCAATATCTCTCTTAATATTATCAATGCTATGTAATCTTCCAAAAAAATCCACTACAGCCTGTGTATAATAATGCGGATATATATTTGCTTTTGTATTCTGAACAATATCACACACAATCTGAGCTTCTTCTATCATTGCTTTCCTGTATTCCATGATAAATCTCCTTATATAACGTTCTTTATACATCTATCATTATCATCTCACTAATACATTACGGATATATCTCTCAACACACATAAATTATCTGTATTTTTGATACGTTATTCACTATTACTTATACAATAATCATCCTTTTTTACAGATAAATACACTCTTTCTTATTTATATCCGTACTTTTCATTATTTAAATATCATTTTATACTTTTTATTTCATGAATTTTACGGACGAATTCATACTTAACAGATAATATATCCGTAATTACGAACAAATAGATTAATTATTATAGGCAATCAACAAATACTTTACGGATAAAGTAATTAATATATGCTTTTTCTCCGTAAAACTTAAGTCTATCACATACTTTTATATTCTTTCTTTTAATTAAATTATAAAACATAGGCAATTTTAGGTTAGGACTAATTATACCGATATTATATTCCATCCCCCATTATCAATCAACACAAATTATCCCCCTATATATAATATGGGATTTTAAGTTTGACACTACATTAACTGCACTCTATAATATTTATATAAACATAATATCAAAGTATCTATTAACTTTTTTCGCATATAAAACAGAGGAAAACCATATGAAGTCTACAAACACAGAACAAACAACAAAAAAAGAAACTTTCTTCCGAAAGCTCTCACGAATATCAAAACGACCTATTTTCGCAGTGATAATTCTTTCACTCGCCTTTATTTGCTTTATCACTAATGCCGTACTGCCTGAATATTCTTACAATCAGGCCAATGGAACTGTGGAGTTCATTAACCCTGATAGCTTTTGCACTTCAGCAAGCAACTGGAGTGCTTTTGTTGATGACAATAAAAATATTTATTGTGTTGATGAAATGGGCAAGCTTGTCTATGCTCTTGATGTAAATGAATTACCTTACGACAATGCAGAAATAATAGATATCACTTTTGATTCTTGTAATCTGCTCTACTGTCACATTGCAATATACAACGAAAATTCGTACATCACAGACATGGAAGCTATTTTAGAAGTTGATACAACAGGACAATTCAAGAGAGAAATTGTTCATTATGATTACAGTAAATCTCTCAATCCACCAAGTCATCAGACACAAATTTATGGACTTCATTTTCAAGGTGATACACTCAACTATATATACGTAAATGATAACGAAAGCACTATTGTATCCCTTAATCCCGACACACCTCAGAATAGCAATATAGTTTCATTTACAAATGATGGCTTTGCAGAAATAATCAAGTGTCATAGCACAACAGATGGCAAATTCCTTTTCCTTAAGAATAACGGTGAAATAGGCCTTCTCTCACAAAACGGAAAATATAATCCTTTATATAAGTCATCATACAATGCAAAAACCAGAGACGGTATCTTCATAAATGATGCAATTTATATAAATGATACTCTCTATGTGTTAGCAGGTCATGATAAACTTTCACTATACAAGCTAGAGAATAATGATTTAAATTTACTTGTTCCAGTAACTGAAAATATTGGTATATCAGAAACTACAAACATTTATTACTCAGGCTTAGGCATACTTAATAGTAAGCCTGTAATTCACATAAATGAAGCACTCTATATACTTGATAACGAAAATGCACTCGAAAAATATACAGCAGACTTCTCTCTTCCATCAAATATAATATTAATTGACGTATTGAAATCAATACTTCCAATACTTGGAACAATCCTTTTGCTTATAGGCATTTACTTGGCAATAGGAAATCTGATGAAATGGCATTTATCAATATTGTCAAAGCAGCTACTTTCTACTATACCATTAGTACTTCTTCTTATAATAGTAGTCGTAGCTACAATGCTAATCAGCATGGTAAATCTTAATTCAGAAGATATAATACGCGAAACAATTGCTATAAACGAAATAGCAGCAACCCAATTTGATGGGGAAGAACTAAAAAATATTAGTGGATACGAAGATGTAGAGACTGGACAAATTGCAGACATTAACAAACGCCTTCGAGATTTTATTAATGGTAATCAGAATTTTTGGAGTCACAACTATAATTTAGCTCTCTATGTAAGAACAACTGATGAAAAATACATATGCATCGCAACTAGCGATAATTCAAACCAATACATGTCAGCTACTATTGATACCGAAACACCTATAGAACAGAATTTCTATGAAGATTCACATACATATCCCGCAAGCGTAAGCCTTGGAGATTCTTTAGATAAACTACATCTTCTGCTTCTTACTCCTATTTACTCAGAAGATGGGAGCTATGACGCAATTATTATGCTAAACGCATCACAGGATCAACTGATTAAGGCAATTTTATCTACAGGAAAATCTCTGTTGATACAAGTTATTTTATTGATAACATTGCTTATAACTGTTATAGCCATAGTTACTGCACAAAATGCAAAATCCCTAAAACGTGCTAAAAACGTTATTGCACAAATAGCAGGAGGAGATTTTTCAGTAAGAGTAGACAAATATACCAAGGATGAGGTTGGTGAAATATGCATGGGTGTTAACGACATGGCTGACCAATTGGAGGCATATTTCAAAGAAAAGAACCACAACGAACAATTTTACTACAAATTTGTACCTGAGAAGTTCCGCGAGTTACTTCACAAAGATAAGTTCACAGACCTCTCTCTCGGTGATGCACAAAGCGAGGATTTGTCTATACTATTTTGCGATATACGAGCCTTTTCATTAAATTCAGAAATGATGACAGCAAGAGAAAGCTTTGATTTTGTAAACAAAATATACGGAAAAGCCGGTCCAATTATAAGAAAACACAATGGTTTCATAGACAAATATATAGGAGATGCAATCATGGCATTATTTGAACATGCCGATGATGCAGTTTCTGCCGGAATTGAGCTATATCAGGCAATTGCTTTAAATCCTAATTCAGAGCAGGATTTCGGTATACCAGAAGTTAAAATTGGTATAGGTATTCATTCAGGAATGGCTCGAATTGGTATAGTTGGTGAAGAAGAGCGAATGTCAGGAACTGTTATTTCGAATACTGTAAATTTAAGCTCACGAATAGAAGCACTTACCAAAAAATACGGAGCAGGTATGATTATATCGAAAGACACCTTTGACCGTATGAAAAATCCAGATATTCTTTCAACTAGATATCTTGGTATGGTACAGGTTGCAGGAGTTAAAGAAGTCTCTGCCTTATATGAAGTCCTCGACTGTCTTGATGATGAACAACTAAAACAACGTTCTAAGACTTCAAAAGAATTCAGAGAGGCAATAAGACTCTTTCACACAGGAAAACTACAGCAATCCTTAGAGAAATTCAAATCAATAAGCAAAGAAAATCCTGAGGACAATGCTCCACTCCTATATTATTCTTATATAGAGGAGAAGCTTATGTGTGGCGATACTGAACATAATGTTTTTAGGTTTAAAAACAAATAATAATTTCCTATAAAAAAACAAGAATACCATAAAGGTCTTCTTGTTTTTTTTAACACACGTCCTAACGCCACCTATAATGTTACATATTATTCTCCCTGTTTCTTACCGGTAAGATAATATACTGCAAGGGCTGTTCTATGAGAAAGATTCTCTTTCGCAAGTATTGAAGTTATATAATTTTTAACTGTTCCCTCGCTGATAAACAGCTTATTTGCTATTTCCTTATTAGATAGCCCATCTGCTACAGCCTTAATGATATCCATCTCTCTGGCTGTATAACCGTCCTCATTAAAGCTTGCAGACTTAATCTCGCTATTCTTTGTAAGGCTTTCTAATATGTTTTCCTCCATAACTCCTGTTCCGTTATACACAGACTTAATCATCTGCTTAAGATGTTCAGGAGTATGGTTTTTTATTAGATAACCTTTTGCTCCGTTGCTGAGAGCTTTTTGAACCAACTCGTCATCATCAAAAGTTGTAAGTATAAGTACCTTGCCAAGATTATTTTCTACTATGTACTTTGTAGCTTCTATACCATCCATCTCTGGCATCTGAATGTCCATAAGAAATATATCAGGCGCATTATCCTTGGCTATTTCTATGGCTTCTCTACCATTCGAAGCACAGCCTATAACCTCAAACTCCTCATCAACGCTAAGTATTATTCTCATTCCGTCTCTTACGAAATCACTATCATCTGCAATTATTACCTTTATCTTATCCATATTCTTAACCCTCATTAATCGGCAGCAGCATATTAATTGTAAATCCTGCCTCTGTTTCAAAATTTAATACACCATTTACTTCTCTTACTCTTCTACGCATACCGGAGATTCCCATACCGTCTTCTATCTCCTTACAGCCAATACCATTATCTGATATGCTACATCTAAGCATTTGATTAAGCACATGTATTTTAATCTCTATCTTAGTACATCTTGCGTATTTCATAGCATTTGACACTGCCTCGTACGCATTATCCAATAC
>SVEE01000005.1 GCA_015057525.1 Lachnospiraceae bacterium
TATTTGATATGAGTGAATATTTTGAAAAGGCTCCACAAATCAAAAGAACACTTGCTATAAGAGGTGCTGCATAGCACATGAATTAATTAACCGAAAGGAATTTACACACAAAAATGGACTTGACTAAGATTTTTTCTATATACCCTATTGTCAATTATTTCCTTACATAAATGTATCGAAATTGGAAATGTTGGGTATATATAATATTTTTTTCTCTATAGACCCAATTGCCATATTAAATTAACCTGAGCAGTGCTCATTACTTCCCTTTATTACTCCTGAGCCCAGACTACCTCGTCTTCGTTTCACTTCGACTCGGTATTGGGCTTCGCCCAATGCCAGAAATAAAGAAAGACTTCGTATGAGTGCAAGCACTCTACGAAGTCTTTCTTTATTTCTAACGCTGGGCTCAGGGTAATTACATCATTCCGCCCATGCCGCCACCCATGCCTGCTGGCATAGCTGGTACATCTTCCTTGATGTCTGCTACTACAGACTCTGTTGTGAGCATTGTAGCTGCAACTGATGTTGCATTCTGAAGAGCTGTTCTTGTAACCTTAACAGGATCGATAATTCCTGCCTCGATCATGTTTACATACTCTTCCTTGTATGCGTCAAATCCCATACCTACCTGAGATTCTTTAATCTTGTTAATTATAACTGCACCTTCAAGACCTGCATTTTCAGCAATGTGAGCAAGTGGAGCTTCCATAGCCTTGCAGATAATCATAGCACCAGTCTTCTCGTCACCTTCAAGTGTCTCTGCTAAATCAGCAACCTTCTTAGTTGCATGGATGTATGCAGAACCACCACCTGCGATGATACCTTCCTCAACTGCTGCTCTTGTTGCATTGAGAGCATCCTCCATACGGAGCTTAGCTTCCTTCATCTCTGTCTCTGTTGCTGCACCTACGCGAATAACAGCTACACCACCTGCAAGCTTAGCAAGTCTTTCCTGAAGTTTCTCTTTATCAAACTCTGATGTAGTCTCAGCAAGCTGGTTCTTAATAAGACCAACTCTAGCTTCGATATCAGCCTTAAGACCAAATCCATCAACGATAACAGTCTCTTCCTTAGCAACCTTAACACTCTTAGCACGGCCAAGATTGTCAAGTGTAGCATCCTTAAGGTCAAATCCAAGCTCTTCTGAGATAACCTCACCACCTGTAAGAATTGCGATATCCTTAAGCATTTCTTTTCTTCTGTCACCATAACCAGGAGCCTTAACAGCTACAACTGAGAATGTTCCACGAAGCTTATTAACAATAAGAGTTGTGAGAGCCTCACCCTCAACATCCTCTGCAATAATAAGGAGCTTCTGTCCAGCCTGAACAATCTGCTCAAGAAGAGGAAGAATATCCTGAATATTAGAAATCTTCTTATCTGTAATTAAGATATATGGATTATCAAGCTCTGCTACCATCTTCTCCATATCAGTAGCCATATATGCTGATACATAACCTCTATCAAACTGCATACCCTCTACAAGGTCAAGCTCAGTCTTCATAGTCTTAGATTCCTCAATAGTGATAACACCATCCTTAGAAACCTTCTCCATAGCCTCAGCTACCATCTCACCAACACTGTCATCACCAGCTGAAATAGATGCAACTCTTGCAATCTGATCTTTGCCACTGATAGTCTGGCTCATATCTGAAATAGCATCAACAGCCACGTCACAAGCTTTCTTCATACCCTTTCTAAGAACGATTGGGTTAGCACCTGCAGCAAGGTTCTTCATGCCTTCATTAATCATAGCCTGTGCAAGAACAGTTGCTGTAGTAGTACCATCACCTGCAACATCATTAGTCTTAGTTGCTACTTCCTTAACAATCTGAGCACCCATATCTTCAAATGCGTCCTCAAGTGTAATCTCTTTAGCGATTGTCACACCATCATTAGTAATAAGTGGTGTACCGAAAGACTTAGCAAGTACAACATTTCTTCCCTTAGGTCCAAGTGTAACACTTACTGTGTCTGCTAATTTATTAACGCCTGTCTCAAGAGCTTTTCTAGCTTCAGCTCCGTATTTAATTTCCTTTGCCATTTTAACTGCCTCCTAGTTATATCAATTTTATTTATAAGATATTTAAAACATTTGCATATCTTAGTGGATTTCTTACTCAACGATAGCAAGAATATCTGACTGCTTAACGATGATGTACTCGTCATCTCCAAGCTTAACTTCCATACCAGCGTACTTAGAATAGATAACCTTATCGCCAACCTTAACTTCCATAGGAACCTTAACGCCATCAACAACTACTCCAGGACCAACTTCAACAACCTCAGCATACTGTGGTTTCTCTTTAGCTTGACCTGCAAGGATAATTCCTGACTTAGTAGTTTCCTCAGCAACAGCCTCTTTTAATACAACTCTCTCTCCTAATGGTGATAATTTCATGTTTATGCCTCCTAACAATTATTAATCTTATTTGTTTTAGCACTCACTTCATCCGAGTGCTAACATATTTTATATTGTACCTATTTTCTGGAAAAAATCAACCCTTTTATGGTAATTTAACAAATAATACACAATTTTATTTTCGGAATCATTTTTATATCCAAATTTGAACCATAAAAAACTTACTTGCCAAGGCCATTTTCTCGCCCATAATGGAATAAATATTGTTGTGCATAACCTGCATATTTCCCAAATTTTTCATAGGCAAAGCTTTCAATTACTTCCTTTTTTGTATCCTGATTAAAATACATATACTCCATAATTCTTTTCATCCAAACATCAACAGGAAAAGCATCTGTAAAACCAAGACCAAACAGCAATACACAATTGGCAACCTTCTCGCCTACTCCTTTTATTGTCATAAGCTTTTCTCTTGCCTCATCAGCTGTCATACCAAGAAGTATATCCGCCGTAATCTCCCCACTATAAACTTTTTCTACAGCATTTCTAATATATGGTGCTCTAAATCCAACCTTACATTCCCTCAGTTCCTCCTCGCTTACCTCATAAAGCCTTTCAACTGTTGGAAATGTATATCCTGTAAAATTATTATCAAGAACAACTCTGTTGCCATAACGCTCAGATAATGTATGCACTATCTGTTTTATATGAGGAATCTGCTTGTTTTGGGATATGATAAATGAAATAAGTGTTTCAAAAAACTCCTGTCTCAATATTCGTATGCCCTGTTTAGCTTCTACAGCTTGTAATAATCTTTCATCCACAGATAAAATATGCGACTTTATAATGGCATAATCTGTGTCTAAATCAAAATAAGATTTCCAAATATTTTCATAATCTTCCATTGATGTATTAAATAAAGTTATTCTAGTATTGCCTTCCTGTTTCACATGCAGAACTCGTCCATAAGCAGACAAAACATATTCCTTTTCATCTATCTTGTTAAAGTGGAAACATTGGCCACATTCCAGCACGTCTTCAATGTCAAAATCTTTAATCTCATCAATTATTAGATTTTTATCTTCACTGTAAATATTCATATTCATACTCCCTAAAAAATATGACTATATTTTCTTATCTTAGTTTGTTTTTTAACCAGTTGTATTATATAATATTATCAACTATAAATCCATAAAAAGGAGAAAAATATGGCCGAACAATTATACACTATTCCCGTTAACGACGCATTTGACTCAGAGTGTGAATGTCCAATATGCGCCATGCATAAGGAACTAGAGCAAAATGCCATCGAATATACCATGGGACCAAGCTATATGGAGGATGACAACAGAGCATTGACAGATAAATTAGGCTTTTGTAGTCACCATGTGCGTATACTATATGGTGAAAAAAACCGCTTAGGTCTTGCCCTTATGTTGAAAACTCATACAGATAAAACTATTAAGGATTTAAAGGCACTTAGCGAGAATAAACCTATTGCTTCTGGTGGTCTTTTCAAAAAGCAAGTTGCATCATCAGTTGGTGACTACATTAAACAGCTTGAGGACAGTTGTTTTATATGCGATAGAATCAACGGAACATTTAACAGATATATAGATACTATTTTCCACTTATGGAAGAAAGAACCTAGTTTCAAAGACAAGTTTAAAAACTGCAAGGGTTTTTGTACATATCATTACGGAATCTTATATGATTATGGGAGCACAAAACTTTCTAAGGACGCCTATCAAGAGTTCTTAGATATTTTAAACAAGGTATACTTCGACAATATGGAACGCGTTAACGGAGATATAGGATGGTTCATCGACAAATTTGACTATAGATTCAAAAACGAACCATGGAAAAATTCAAAAGACGCTCTCCCACGAGGAATCATCAAGACAAACCATACCATAATAGAATAGTTTTGCGTAAATAAAGAGAAGCAAGTGCTTATCTAGCACTCGCTTCTCTTTTACTACTATCTATAAATGTAGCTGCAATTTCAGCCACCTGTTTAGTAGTTGTTTCCATTATACCCTTTTTCTCTATATAATTGCCATTCTTATCTTTAGGGTAATTCTCCTTTAAGTAATCCCTATATTGATTAAGCTTTCCTTCATAAATAAACTCCAACTCATCCCATACTCTGAAATCTTCAGGTCTGGCAAGTCCTGGTTTTTTGTTAAACATTTTGACTCCAGCCTTATCTAATACATGGAAAACGAACTGCGAACAAAAATAATTATATTTTCTTTCAACAGCCTTGTTAAACACAACACCAAATATACCAATGTAATTATAACCATAAAAGGCTCTATCCTTTTTAAATTTTTCTAATATCTCAAGAACCTTTCTATGTTGTTCCTCAGTTATCCATAATCTTGCAATTTTACATGTAGTTCCTACATCTCTACCAAAAACTCCAGTGGTTATATCCTCAGAAATAAATCCACAGTCAAATGGATTTCTGAGTTTCTTTCTAGCAAAACTATACATCTCCTTAAGTTCCAAATCTAAAGCAAGTGATGTATGAGCATATGGCTCTCTGGTCCACATTTTAATAACTGTAGACGGTAATGTCGATGTTTTAGACACTAATATATACACACATTTAGTTTTTCTATTTGATTTTTTCTTCTTTTTCGAAGTTTTATTAGCCATAAAACACCCCAGTATTTTGATTTATCTGAAAGCAGATTTCTTGTTCACTTCTTCTTTTATTATTTCTTTAAGTTTTAATGCTTCTTCCTTTAATCTGTTATTGGTAGTCCTTGATGTAATAACATCTCCAAGAAGCTTAATCGCCTCATCGTGCTTTTTAAGTCTTCTTGCCAAATCAGACAATACATATTTAAGTGTATTTTCATCCATTCCTGCAATAGGAAATTGCTCACTGGAAATAGCTCTAACAAATCCTTCGTATGCATTTTGAACACATTCTAATTCGTCCTTATACAATTCTTTAAATTCCTCACTCTGAGGGTCAAGTGTTAAGCGCTTTCCTCTAATAACCCAAGCAAGTTTAAGACATGTATAGGCTCTCTCTCCATTCTTAGCCTGTTTAACCATAGAACATATTAGAGCAAGCTTATAACGTGTAATTGCATAGTCATATGAATATATATCATCTGTACAGCTATCAAGTCCTCTAAATGACATTCCCACCTGTTCATGAATAGTCTTAATTTGTCTAGATGAGAGCTTACCAAAATATCTTGAAAGAGATGAATATCCACACTTATCACAAGCAATTACATCATACTTAAGTGGGTCCATAAACTCATATATTGGTCTAAGATCCATATCCTTGTCTACAATTTTAATTTTGCCCGCTCTTACACACTTAGCCACAAAACTCATATCACAGACCGGACATGTAAACCTCTTATCAAAAAGCACTTCCGATTCTCTTTCTTCAGGAGTCTTCTGATTAACTTCAGATTCTACCTTATTATAGGCAGAAGTCACTTTATTTTCTTCAATTATACTACTTGTGTCCTTGTATTTTCCAAGGCCAAATTTATCCATTCCTGAAAAAAGTCCCATGCTTTACCTCCTAATTTGGTTTGTAAGAACTTTTAAGAGATACAATTCTGTTAAATACTAACTTATCTTCTGTTGTATCCTTTATATCCACACAAAAATAGCCATGTCTTAAGAACTGGAAAGAATCACCTTTCTTTGCATCTGCAAAAGCTGCCTCAAGCTTACAATTTGAAAGAACTGTCTTAGAGTTAGGGTTAAAATTCAATGTTCCGTCATCATTTAACTTACCCTTCTCTTCATCAACTAAATTCTCATATAATCTAACCTCTGCATCAACTGCACTCTCTGCTGATACCCAGTGGATGGTACCCTTTACCTTACGTCCTTCAAATCCAGAACCACTTCTTGTCTCTGGATCATAAGTACAATGTACCTCTGTTATATTACCATTCTCATCCTTCTTAAAATCCACACATTTAACAAAGTATGCACCTTTAAGTCTAACCTCATTACCTGGGAACAATCTAAAATATTTCTTAGGTGGTTCCTCCATGAAGTCCTCTCTTTCAATGTAAAGTTCTCTGCTAAATGCTACTTTTCTAGTACCTCCATCAGGATTCTCCTGGTTGTTATCTATATCAAAGTACTCAACCTGACCTTCTGGATAGTTATCAATCACAAGTTTAATCGGGTCAATTACAGCCATCATTCTGTTAGCCTTAAGCTTAAGATCTTCTCTTATACAGTACTCAAGCATAGCATAATCTGATGAACTCTGCGCCTTAGATACACCAGACAACTCCATAAACAACTTGATTGATTCTGGAGTAAATCCTCTTCTTCTTAGTGCAGAAAGAGAAACAAGTCTTGGGTCATCCCATCCATCAACCACACCATCTTCAACAAGTTTTTTGATATATCTCTTACCTGTAACAACATTAGTAAGATAAAGCTTAGCAAATTCAATCTGTCTAGGTGGATTCTCGTATTCAAGCTCTGTCACAACCCAATCATAGAGTGGTCTGTGGTCCTCAAACTCAAGAGTACAAATAGAATGAGTAATTCCTTCTATTGCATCCTCAATTGGATGTGCAAAGTCATACATAGGATAGATACACCACTTATCTCCTGTATTATGGTGAGTCATTCTAGCAATACGATAGATAACTGGATCTCTCATATTAATGTTAGGACTCGCCATATCTATTTTAGCTCTAAGAACCTTTGAGCCATCTGGGAATTCACCATTTTTCATAGCCTCAAAAAGCTGTAAATTTTCTTCAACTGTTCTGTCTCTATATGGACTGTTTTTACCAGGATTTTCAAAATCTCCTCTATATTCTCTGATTTCCTCAGCTGAAAGATCGCATACAAATGCTTTGCCTTTCTTAATAAGTTTAACAGCAGCCTCATACATAGCATCAAAATAATCAGATGCAAAGAAAACCTTGTCTCCAAAATCTGCACCTAACCATTTGATATCGTCAGTTATAGACTGAACAAATTCTGTCTTTTCCTTAGTTGGATTTGTATCATCAAATCTAAAATTAAATGTTCCGTTATATTTTTTAGCAAGACCATAGTTTAAAAGTATAGACTTAGCGTGTCCAATATGAAGATAACCGTTTGGTTCTGGTGGGAATCTTGTTACAACCTTAGTATATTTTCCCTCTTTTAAGTCCTTATCTATTTCCTGCTCTATAAAATTTCTTGAGATAACTTCGCCTTCCATGTAAGCCTCCTCATCCTCTTTTTTAATAAATTTACACCGTTTCTAATAATATCACTATTTGTTAATTACGTCAATTTTACAGCTATAAGCTTAGTGTTGTGATTCATCACTAAATGCACTGTCTTTGTCCACATCATAGTTTTCTTTAATTTTTGAATTTATTGCTGCAGACTGTTTTTCAAACTCATTGTATGCTTCATCCTGAGTTTTTCTTTCAGTTTCTTCCTTATCTAAATCAACAATCTCAGAAATCACTTGTACATCTATCCTTGATGTATCATCATCAGATGGGTCAGTATCTTGAAGCTTTATAGTATCTATAGGTGCATTTACATCTACAGTCTCCTCTTCTTCAACATCGTTTTCATTTTTCGCCTCTATAATTTCTTCTTCTATAGATTTACCCTGTTTTTTCTTAGATTTCTTATCTTCTTTTACATCACCTATTGTATCAAGAGCCTCATGATTGACCTTTCCTCCTGTAACATTTACAAGCTGTTCAATCATTACCTCCGCATCTTCCAATTCATTCTTATACTTCTTTGATTTGATTCCAACACTTATAAGAATTACTATCAACAGAAGAATTAAAGCTCCTGCACCTATACAAATATATAACACATTCTGCTTAGTGAAAAATGTTTCTTCCTTAGGCTCGGTAGGCACATCTGTCATGGTTGCATCTGAAGCTGTTGCTGTGTACATTATGTTTCCATCCTCAACCATTCCTGAATATCTAAGAAACGTTCCTTCTGCCATATCGTAAAGATAAAAGCCCTCTTCAGCGTCAATATTCATAGCATATACTACATATATATCACTGTCAGTGATGCTAGAGGATTTAAACGCGGAAACCTTCTTACCATTAATTGTAATCTCTTCCGGTGTAAATGTGGCAGGAACCGTAACATCATCTGGAACAGACATAATAATATATCTATTATAATTTGGGGAATACTCATTGTACGGAATAAATTCGTCTGTCTCTGCTCTATATATATACCAGTAGTTCTTAAGGTTCTCGTCCTGCAAACACACAAGAACAATCTTTTTGTTTGGGGATTCAAATGCCAAAACCTCCCAATCCTTATACTGCATTGTGGTTGACGAATAGCCTTCTGGAACACTAAGTCCTAAAACATCTGTAATAAATGTATACTCTGTTCCATCAATAGTAGCCTTTGCTACACCAGCCTCGTCACCTACGATTACATTTAAAATATAAATCTTAACAGCACCATTTTCAGCAGTTACAATAACTTTAACTGTATTTGAACCCGGCTTTAATTCATCTGCTCCTGTAACATTTGTAGATGCGTTACTATCTTCTGTTTCAGCACTTACTATTATGCTTGTTTGATCCTCTTCCAAATTAACTGTATACGATGTAACATCATATGAAAATTCTGGTTCAAGTTCTCCCGGAGAAACCTGAAGAGACACAAGATTGCAGTTAGCTGACTTTTGTTCTTCTGTAGTTTCATCATCAGAAGGCGCCTCCGTAGTTGGAGCTTGTGTGGTTGGTTCATCGTTGGAAGGTGCTTCTGTAGTTGGTGCCTCTGTTGTAGGCTCTTCCGTTGCAACAGTTACATTTGCACCAGCATGAGAAATAGAAAGCTGATTATAATCTATATCATAAACCTCTGTTCCACTTGTAGATACATAACAGTTTCCATTGCCAACAGCTGTAAATGTAAGTGTTGTGGAACCTGTTCCACCACAAAGAGTGATTGTTCCTCCAGAGCCATTTGCCTGAGCAGCACCACTGCCTGACACAAACTGAAGAACACTTGCATCATAGGTCAAATAAATAGTGTACTGGGAAACAGTAGAACCGCTTACAGAAACCGTAACAGATACATTCTGCCCAATACTTACACTACTAGAGGACAATGCTATAACAACAGATGCATCCTCTGCTTTAGAATCAATAAATGGTAAATTTATACCCATAATCAAAATCAGAAATACCGCTATTATGTTCCTTAACTTCTTAAACATATTCTTCCTCCACATGTACTAATTAGTAATAATTTCTAGACCAACTATATGTCTTTGTATTCTAACGATGTCTAAAACCGATATTTTACCATCCTGATTTAAATCTCCTACAGCCATTATATTTTCATCTGAAGCATCAAGTCCAACTATAATACGCTGTAGCTTAACAATATCCAATACATTTATCTTACCATCACCATTAAGGTCTCCTACAGACGAAACGGTAGGTGTTGTATCTGTTGTTGTATCAGAGGCTGTGCCTCTTACTACAGTAAGAGTATATGTTCTTACATTACCACTTTGAGCAGTAACATTAATCGTTATTTTGTTTGTTCCTAGCGCTAGGCTAATAGAACCAGTACCTGAAATCTTGGCATAACTATTAACAGTTGAAGCTGATACAACTATTCTATCTACAGATTCAGGTATAATAAGTGAATATTCCGTTGTGTTATTTATGCTAAATGAAGGTGTAAGAGAATATCCATCTACAGTAAGGCTACTCAACCAATTATTGGGGTTTCCAGAATCCGCAGGCTTAGAGCATGCAGTATCAGGCATGTTGTTATATACTGGAATTTCGAAAACCATGGAGGAACCAAGTAAATTATTTTTCTTGTATGCATCATAGTTTGTAAGACATTCTGAAGCAGGTGCCTGCACATTACTCATGTACTGGTGACTAAACAGACATGACTGATTAGTTACATTGAACTTCTGCGTATAAAGTGTATTTTGTCCAACAGAAATATATGATGTTCCTAAAAACTGAGCACCACCAATTATTGATTTAGATACTGAATTCCATGGTCTTCCGTAAGAACCTGACTTAGACGCCCAATCAAGACCTTTCAATACCGCTGAACCATCAGCAGAATCATAGGCACCTATATTATAATAATTATATATTCCAGGATACTGAGCACTTGAACCATTAGCTGCAATACCTGCTGTTGCTCCCATTTCTATTCTGATTCTTGATGCAATGTGATATGGACTTACTCCACTTTGGGCAGCAGCATCCATAATTATCTGAGCATATGTCTTTGTTTCCCCCTGTGGTACAGTATTGGACATAAATGTCCCTTGAAGAATCGCTTCAACACCAAGTTCATTTTGCACGCCCTGCTGATAAGATAAGCTCTCAAATACAAATATATAATTCTCATAAAGATATGTTCTTGGGTCAAGATAATATGTAACTAATTCATCTGACGCTGCAAACCATGTGGAACCATCATATGGACTCCACTTATCTGTAGCACAATTATAACCTACAGATGTAGAACGCCAGTTGTAATGAGGATAACTACTTGAAGTACCAACAAGATTTTTCACCTGACCAGTTTTATTACATTCATTATCAAGAAGTGTCTTCCACTCTATTCCAGTCTGAACTGCTCTAAACTCCCAATTAGGGTATTTCTCATGTATTGCTCTGAGCATAACCTTGTAGCTTTCTGGAAAGCCCTCTGCTGCCAATTTCGCTTCAAAGTCTGTATCACCTGAAGGTGTAGCAGGCGTTTCAGGTTGAACAGACGGTTGCTCTTCTGGCTGGGTTTCATTTATAACAACATACTGAGACGATACATAACCTGTATATCCTATACCGTTATAAGTCAAAGAAACCTGATACCAAGCAGAATTAGTAGTATCTAATATTGTAAGCTCATTTCCTCCATGTAAAAAAATAACATTTCCATTATTATCCTTTATGGGATTTCCCCCTGGCGTTTCTCTAAAATATACATAACTTGCATTATCTTTTATCTTTCCTGTAGTCGCCGCATAAGAATCCATATCATGGCAAACTGGATTGACCAATAAAAGCACCATAACAAACGCCATCACCATATATATTGTTTTAAACGTTCTTTTGTGACTCATTCTAATACTCCATAAATTATGTAAACTTAAACAAACTTATACATGTACAAGTATAACACAATATATTGTAGTTGCAAAGAAAAATATATACAAATCCCCCTATTTCTCATGTTTTTTTCACAATAAAGAAGGATGGATTAAATAATCCATCCTTCTTTATTAATCTCCTAGTACAATGCAACTCCATTGCCCTGCATATAACAAAGTCTCCCTTCCCAGTCATATGTGTATGTATTAACCATAAGGGTTCCATCCGCATTAGCATATCCAAAGCCACCTGCTGCCCCTTCCCAAGGTGTTCCATCTGCACACATCACAGTATCTGAGAATTGGAACCAATTGTCTCGTTCTAATACACCATATGGGTTTGCATAATAAAGATTCTTTCCTTCTTTATCATAAGTAACAACATCTACATAAAGGTAACCATTCACATCAAAGAAACAGTAATCATCTACTTTTTCACCTGCTATAGTCACTTTTATATTGGCAAAGTCGCTGAATACTTCATGACCGTTTTCATCAAAATATATTATATGCTCTCCATCCGGATGATATGTAAGTCTATCCATCATAGGAGAACCATCATACTGAAGATAATATGTGTATATACCATCACAGAAGAATGCATCTGTTATGCGCACCCCATCTAATTCATAATAATATACTCCATTTGCATCTTTCTCAAATGTTCCACCATTTACAGTTATATTATAATATGGTACGATCTTCGCTGCACTTATAACAAATGGGATATTATTATCCTTTGCATACTGTTCTAACGAACCACCTGCATATCCGTATATAGTCAACGCATCACTATATAAAAATGCATCTGCATCAATTTTTACCTCTGAGCGGAGAATCTCTAATTTCTCGAGTTCACCACAATAATGGAACGCATATCCGGCAATATACTCAACAGTATCAGGTAATTTAACCTCTTTGAGGCTTACGCAGGTACTAAACGCCCAATCATATATTTCTGTAACAGTATCAGAAATTGTAACTTTTTCTAAATTAATGCAATCCTTAAATGCAGAACCACCAATTCTGGTTACACCTTCTTCTATTATGACTTCCTTAACAGCATTTTTATATTTGCTGTAAAGATTAATGTCATTAAAATAAATATTGTCAACACTTAAATCCCTGCAATCATCAAACATAGGGCCTGTTCCTGATATAGTAAGCTTACCTGTATTCTCAAATGTCCATGTCACATTTTCTCCAATCTTGCCTGTCTCGACAACACATGGAGTAAGAATTTTACCTTCACCCTCTAACTTATAGAACAAAATACCATTTTCATTTGCAAATGTCTGAGCTTTGCTTCCCTCATATCCCATAATTGTTACATTCTCACAATTTTTGAATACATGAGCACCAAATGAATGTACTGATGCCGGAATCATAATATTTTCAAGACTTGTACAATTCGAAAAAGCATCTAAATCAATACAATATACCTGATCAGGAATCACAATAGTCTTAAGCTTTATACATGCATTAAAGGCATTCACACCTATATACTGAATCGAATTTGATAAAACAACCTCCTCCAAATCCGAACAAATATAAAATGCATCGGCAGGAATTTCTGTAAGAACACCCGCAATATTTATACTCTTCACATGAGACATGCAAAATGCTCCACGCTCAATTTTCTCTAAAGTTGATGGTAACACAAGTTCTGTATCTGTTGTGAAAGCTGCTCCAAATGCATCCTCTCCAATCACCTTAAGCCCCTCATTAAATTGGATACCCTCAAGACTCTCACATCCCCAAAAAGCCTTTGTACCAATAGATTCAAGTGTAGAAGGTAACTTTATATCTTTCAACACTACACAAGAACGGAAAACACTGTCTTCAATTGCTGTTATTCCCTCAGGAACAATAACTGACTCTAGGGCACAACCTTCAAATGCAAAACCACCTATTGACTCTAATGACTCTGGGAAATTAATATTCTTTAAGCTACTGCAACGGTTAAATGCATATCCACCAATACTCTTAAGCGTTCCCGGCAAAGAAACTGTTGTAATATTTTCACAGAAATTAAACATATTACAAGCCACAGAAGTCACACCTTCATCAATAACAATGGTCTTAATAATATCTCGATAATCATTAAATTCATCAATTAAATCAACATACATATCTCCTGAACCGTAAATATGTAGATTACCCTCAGCATCTAATTCCCAATATACGTTTTCACCACACTGACCACTTGCCATAGTTGCCGCCTTGGTATCTGTCACTACGAGCGAAAATGCCATAAACATAGACACCATACCAAGTAAAGTGCTTTTAATTATATGCCTTACTTTTCTATTCATATTAACCTCCCAATATAACAAAAAAATAGTACATCAATCATAACATTTCTTTCATATAAAGTAAATCAATATATAACATTAAAACATTTTAACAAAAAAGCTTCCGAAGAAAATCCTCGAAAGCTTAAATCAAGCTGTTAACGGGAATCGAACCCGTGACCTCCTCACTACCAATGAGGTGCGCTACCGACTGTGCCATAACAGCTTATATAAAATACAACCATGATGATAGTTGATTTATTTTCTCATGTCAAGAAAAGATTTTATTATATTTTTTTAGCTATTTGCTTAATTTATTTCTTATTCTTTGTAAAGCATTATCTATAGACTTAGGTGTCTTATTTAACTTTAACGCTATATCAGCATATGACATACCATCCAAAAACATTCCCAAAACTTTATTTTCTAATGGACTAAGCTCCGACTTAATTCTATTAATAAGTACAGATTGTTGTTCCTTAGCAATAATCATTTCTTCTGGATTAGACTCCTTTGTCTCTGCTTCTAAGTCATCAGCCAACACAGAACCATACTCATCTGATTCCGCATATATTGAAATATATGAATTAAGAGGTATATGTTTTTTTCTGTTTGAGGCACTGATAGCAGTCTTAATCTGTCTTCTAATACACAATGTTGCAAATGTGCTAAAGGCAGCTCCCTTGTCTGGCTCATAATCTCTTATTGCCTTAAAGAGACCTATCATACCCTCTTGTGTTAAATCCTCTGTTTCAGCGCCTATAATATACACTGTTCTTATTTCTTTTTTGACAATGCCTCCATATTTTTTCATCATAAATTCCATAGCGGCATCATCTTTGTCCGATATTAGTTCTATGATTTCATTGTCCGTAAGCTTATCGTAATCTACTCGCATTTTTCCACCCAAGCAAAATAAATCCCCAATTTATTTCTTCAATCTCTGTCTTACTACCTCGTAAGCAAGTACTCCCGCTGCAACAGATGCATTAAGAGAATCAATATCACCCTTCATTGGTATTGATACAACATAGTCACATTTTTCTCTAACTAGTCTACTTACACCATTACCCTCATTGCCAATTACGAGACCTATTGAGCCTGTAAGATTACAATCGTACATGGTCTGACCACCCATATCTGCACAGGCAAACCACATTCCTCTTGCTTTTAATTCTTCTATTGTCTTGGAAATATTTGTAACCTTAGCAACTGGAGTATAATTAATCGCTCCCGCTGAAGCCTTAACAACAGTGGATGTGAGTCCTGCAGCTCTTCTCTTAGGGATAATCACACCGTGAGCACCACACAAATTAGCAGTTCTAATAATAGCTCCAAGATTATGTGGGTCTTCTATCTCATCTAAAATAAACACAAATGGGTCTTCGCCTTTTTCCTGGGCTTTAGCAAATATATCTTCTACATCTGCGTATTCATATGCTGAACATATCGCTATAACACCCTGATGTTTCTTATCTCTAGACATTTGATCAAGCTTATCTTTGGACACAAAATTAACTATTACATCCTTTTTCTTAGCATCTCTCAAGATAGAGCTTATAACACCATCTCTTGCACCGTCCTGAATATAAAGCTTATCCACAGTTTTTCCTGAACGAAAAGCTTCAAGAACCGCATTTCTTCCCTCTATAAAATGGTCATTTTGTTCTTGTTCAAAATTATTATTTTCCATTTCAGACACCATGACATAAAGTCATGCATTCCTTTCTACATATATAGTATCTATGCCTCATATAACGCTATCATCCTATCAACAAACCCATTAAGTCGTTCATAGTCACCTTTAAGATATAAATACCCAAAAAGTGCTTCAAGACCTGTGGCCTTTCTATACTCGCCCATAGTAGCATTCTTGGCCTTAGAATGAGTTGTGGCATTTCTACCTCTCTTATAAATATCAAGTTCATCAGAAGCAAGCTCATTTATTATATAATCAACGAACTTAGCCTGATTAACAGCTTTAACAATAGCACTTACATCCTTATGATACTTATATGTTTGTTTATTTACATTCTTAACGAAATGTGTCTTAACCATAAGGTCAAGCACACTATCTCCCACATAAGCAAGAGTGAGAGGTGAATATTGATATGCATTTATACTATTATCTTTATTCGCAGCATCTGCCTGCATATTATTTATGCTCTCTTCCATCTTACGCCTTCTCTTGTATCCTCTAAGATAATTCCCTTCTCTGTAAGGAGATTTCTTATTTCATCTGCACGTGCAAAATTCTTAGCTTTTCTTGCATCCTGTCTTTCCTGAATAAGATTCTCTATCTCCTCATCAAGTAAAACAGCCTCTTCCTTAACATTAATACCAAGGATATCACATAAAAGCTTAAGTGTATCATATGCTTTCTCAGCATATGCCTTTGTGCTTTCTCCTGCAACAATTGATGTGTTAACTAACTTAACAAGTTCAAACACTACAGAAATAGCATCTGCTGTGTTAAGGTCATCTTCCATTGCATCCTCATACTTCTTAACAAATGCATCAATAGCCAAAACATTTTCAGTTTCAGTTGCAGTCATATCTCCTTCCACACCTGCGGATACAGCCTCTTCAATTCTTGCGGCAGCAGTCTTTATTCTATCCAAGCCATTCTTTGAAGACTCGACTAACTCTGCTGAGAAATTGAGTGGACTTCTATAGTGTGCTGAAAGCATAAAGAATCTGATAACCTGAAGGTCATACTTATCTCCAATTTCTCTAACTGTAAAGAAGTTACCCAGAGACTTAGACATCTTCTCATTATCAATCTTAAGGAATCCATTATGCATCCAGTATCTAGCAAATTCCTTATCGTTCGCAGCCTCACTCTGAGCTATTTCATTCTCATGGTGTGGGAAAATAAGATCCTCTCCACCAGCGTGAATATCAATAACGTCACCAATATATTTTTTAGACATAACTGAACACTCAAGATGCCAGCCAGGTCTACCCTCACCCCAAGGTGATGGCCAAGATGGCTCGCCCTCTTTCTTTGGTTTCCAAAGAACGAAGTCAAGAGTATCCTCCTTTTCATCCTGTCCTGAAACAAGAAGCTCTCTGTTACCACCTCTTAAATCATCCAAGTTCTTCTTAGAAAGCTTACCATAATCAGAGAATTTTCTAGTTCTGAAATAAACTGTTCCATTAACCTCATACGCATAATCTTTCTCAATAAGAGTCTGAACCATGGCAATCATGTCGTCTATTTCTTCAGTTGCCTTTGGATGTGTAGTAGCTTCCTTTACATTAAGAGAAGCCATATCCTTCTTACACTCCTCGATAAATCTCTCAGAGATAACTGTAGACTCTACTCCCTCAGCTATTGCTTTCTTGATAATCTTGTCATCTACATCAGTAAAGTTAGATACATAGTTTACCTCGTACCCCTTGTACTCAAAGTATCTTCTAAGTGTATCAAAAACTATCATTGGTCTTGCATTACCAATGTGTATATAATCGTAAACTGTAGGACCACATACATAGATGCCTACCTTGCCCTCATTTATAGGAGTAAATTCATCTTTCTTTCTAGTTAAAGTATTAAATATCTTCATTATAAATCTCCTTGTACGTTTGAAACGTCATCCTTTCAAATATATAACTGTTAAATATAGCTATCCCACTATAAAATAACCTTATTATAAGATATTCTAAACACGTTTCTTTGTCAACCGAAACTTACAATATACAAGTAGTTCATGGGTCTATACAAAATTTCTTATCATCCAGACCCAAAATTTTTCCAAATTTTATTATAATCCTTACCTTCATAACATGCTTGTGGGGACTCTGTGGGTCTGGAAAGAAACTTTTTCTCTATATACCCACATTCTCCTTCGATAAACAATATTCCAAAACAACAAACTTCATTTCACATGAACAGTGCTTCAAAACAGCAATTTTTATCCCATACAACTGTTGTTGAAATTAAACAAAAAAGAGCCTGCTTCGCAAGCAGGCTCCTTGTTCAAACAAGCAAAATACTATAAATAATTTAATATTTAAGTTTCACATTGCTAGATTCATCCTATATCAACAATCCAAGTATCTCATTACTTCTTGCAACAAATGCAGTCATAGCTTCTGGGCTAAGTGGCTTGTTTGCTATAACAGCTAAATCATAAAGCTGACAACAAATCTTATCTGTGTGCTCTCCCTCTGGATTATCGAGAACATACTTAACAAGCTTATTTCCTGCATTGAGAACTAATGTCTCTCCCTCACCACCAAACATTGATGGGTCCATGGCACCACCCATGCTATATGCCTTCATCATCTCTATCATACGTCTTTGTTCTTCTGAAAGAGTAAGCATAGATGAGATAGCCTCGTTCTTAAGGTTCTCAACCTTAACATTAAGCTTATCATTGCCAGTAGCCTTCTTAAATACCTCAGAAAGCTTATCTGTGTATTCCTTAGTCTGCTCCTCAGTAAGTGCTTCACCCACAAAATTATCCGAAAGATCAGCATCTATACGAAGGAACTTAACATTTTCATTCTTAGCCTCAAGGTGAGTGATATATGGATTATCAATGTTGTGTACAAGATACACAGCATCCATTCCCTCTTCCTTGAACATATTTATATACTGAGATTGTGCCTGCTCATCTGATACATAGAACACCTTGTTCTCGTATTTTTCCTTACCTGCCTCAAGATACTCTGGAAGTGTAAGATATTTGCCCTCTAAATTCTTGAAAAGCATATAGTCTGTCATCTTATCACAGAACTTCTCATCTCTTAAGCATCCAAATTTAATGAATGGACTGATATCATCCCAATACTTCTCATAATTTTCTTTATCAGTCTTACACATACCAGAAAGCTTGTCAGCTACCTTCTTAGTAATGTAATCTGAAATCTTCTTTACAAAACCATCGTTCTGCAATGCACTTCTTGATACATTAAGTGGAAGGTCCGGACAATCAATAACACCTTTGAGAAGGAGTAAGAACTCTGGGATTACTTCCTTAATGTTATCAGCTATAAACACCTGATTATTGTAAAGCTTTATCATACCCTCAAGCTGGTCGTACTGATTATTAATCTTAGGGAAATACAAGATTCCCTTTAAGTTAAATGGATAATCCATATTAAGGTGTATCCAGAAAAGAGGCTTCTTGAAATCTAAAAATACCTTCTGATAGAACTCAATATATTCCTCATCTGTACAATCCTTAGGCTGTTTCATCCAAAGTGGATTAGTATCGTTGAGAGGCTTTCTCTCTGGCTTTTTGCTTTCTTTATCCTCTGATGCCTTATCATCTTTTTTCTCGTCGCCAATTAATTCATCATCTGGATCAACCTCTATATACTTTTCTGCCTTTTCTTCGTTATCCATAGTATCTTCATTGATAAAATAGATATTGTATGGCATAAATGCACAATATTTCTGAATTACTTCTCTTACTCTATATTCATTAGCAAATTCATAACACTCATCATTTAAATATAATGTTATGGCTGTTCCTCTTGTGTCATCATCACTTTCGGACATAGAGTATTCAGTACCACCATCACACTCCCAGAATACAGGCTTAGCATCCTTCTGATATGAACAAGTTTCAATTGTAACCTTGTCTGCTACCATGAATGCAGAATAAAATCCAAGACCAAAATGTCCTATAATCTGGTCGTCATTCGCTTTATCTTTATATTTGTTTATGAAATCTGTGGCACCTGAGAAAGCTATCTGATTAATATACTTATCAACCTCCTCAGCAGTCATACCGATTCCATTATCAACAAATGTAAGAGTTTTATCTTTAGCAGAGGCATATACCTCTATCTTGTACTCTTCACCCTCAATCTCTTCATAATCTCCCATAAGAGAAAGCTTCTTAAGCTTAGTTATGGCATCACAGCCATTAGAAATAAGCTCTCTAATAAAAATATCATGGTCTGAATATAACCATTTCTTTATAATTGGAAAAATATTTTCACTGTTAATTGATAAACTTCCCTGCTTTTGCATCAATATCAACCTCCTAAAACTACATAAGTATTATCAATTTTTGTTCTATACGAAGTATAATAATACTCTTGTAATTGAATGTCAAGAAAAAATTAGCACTCAACTATCGCGAGTGCTAACAATTTAATAATTAAACATTTTATATATAATATTTCTCTACAGTTTCATCCCATAAATGCTCCAATGTTTTGTCCAAAGTAAACACCTTGAGGGATGTACCTGTTGTAACTGTAAGTTCACCATTTTCATAATACATGTTTAAAAATAAGGCTCCTACATCCTGAGGATTAACAGGTAGATTATTCATCTCAACTAAACGTTCAATATTTTCTCTATTAAACATCAATATAAGTTTGAAGCTTATAGGCAACCTTTTCCCTTTTATAAGCTCAAATATAGTGTGCTTAATGTCCCTCCAACTAACATACTCCTGAGTTTCTTCATGGGAATCAAAAAAATCTTTGTTTAGTTTACCATTTATATAGTAATCCATAGACACTTTAAGTCTTGTCTCAAACATATAAAAACTGTCATATTTCTCATTGACAAGAAGCTCATTCATAAATGTCTTTATATCTTCTACCTGATAACTTTTCATCTTACATTATTCCTTCTGATTCAAGTATATTGTTATAACGTGGTCATCACCATATTCTAATATACCTAATTGATAAGACTCAATTCCAGGTATTTCAAATATAAATCCCATGTCATATGCGTCTTCGCTATAGTCCGTAGCAACCACTTCTACTATTCCGTTGCTGTTACGTGAAGCCTCAAATGTAACCTTGTTCTTGAAGCTTACATAATCTCCCACGCTATTATTTACTTCAAAATAATTATAATCATCGCTTTCACAAGGCTCATAGTCTCCATCTTCCCATTCATGCTCATTGTCCATAACGTCATCAGTAACATTAAAATACATATGACTGACAAAAGATCCCTTATCTGGCAATGGGTCATCCCATGTAGCATCCACATGATACCAGTTTCCATCTAATTTAACTCTGTTCCAAGCATGTAAAACATCATTACCCCAGCCAGTCATAATATCATTCTCAATACCTACACAATTAAGCAATAAAGCCATAGCCTCTGCATAACCATTGCATACAGCAGTCTTCTGTACCAATGCACCGTATGCACAAAAAGCATATTCCTTGGAATGTTCTACGAATCCATACTGACAATTAGCAACTATATAATCATGAATAGCTAATTCCTTTTCGTAGTCTGTCATATTAGGAGCAATAATTGTCTTTAATATAAGGACAACTTCGTCATACAGCTTTTTAGCTGCAGGCCTGTCAGAAGGTATTCCCTCTCCATATACATATTTACGATAAACATAGTAATTATCAGAAATATCATATACAAATTTAACCTTCATTCCACCACGAATCTTATCCGTTACGGCATAACGTTCAACAACACCATTAAGACTACATATATAGTCATTAATTTGATTTATTTCTTCTTCAGTTACACCCTTGACATAAAAGGTTCCACTGCTCTTGCCGCTATCTATCTGGTCATTAATCATATTTGTAAGTTCAACCAGGTTATACGCCGTAGAATCCTTATTCATGTAAGCCCCGATTTCCCAACCAAAAAAATAGGCAACAAAAACAACTACAATTATAAGAACTGGAACAGCATAATATATCTTACCTTTTTCGTCACTTAAATTGCTACTCCTCAGTGCCATTTATATCATCATCCTCATCATCCTTTATATTCTTTCCTGTAATAATTAAAACAACCATAAGAACAACTGATACTATAAGACATATAGCAATAAGTAATGGTTTGCCATGATCTCCGGTTGCCGCCATAAGTAATGATAGTAATTCCATATTCGCTACCTTCCCTTTCTACTAATAAATGTATTTCATAAAATCTTTCTATTTATTATAAAACATTATTTATATTTTAATAGATATATTTTTTCAAGGCAACCATTTTATTATATAATTATTCTTGATGACTTATGGAATATGTTGTAAAATGTCTTTTTAGATATATAAAACTATGATTAAATTTACAAAATAAGAATGTGAGGTATATATTATGGCACAGCTTTGGGGCGGTCGTTTTACCAAAGAAACAGATAAATTAGTGTACAACTTTAATGCGTCAATCTCATTTGACCAAAAATTCTACAGACAAGACATAAGAGGAAGTATTGCTCACGTTACTATGCTTGCTTCTTCTGGTATTCTAACTGATGAAGAAAAAGACCAGATTATAGCAGGACTTAATGGTATTCTTGCTGATGTTGAAAACGGTACTTTAGAAATCACAGACGAATATGAGGATATTCACAGCTTCGTTGAAGCTAATCTTATTTCACGTATCGGAGATGTAGGCAAAAAGCTTCACACAGGACGTTCACGTAACGACCAGGTCGCTCTCGATATGAAATTATATACAAGAGACGAATTGACTGAGGTTAAAAAGCTTGTTGCTGAATTAATAAAGGTTCTTCATAAACTTATGAAAGATAATACAGAAACATACATGCCAGGTTTCACTCATCTTCAGAAAGCCCAGCCAGTTACATTTGCACACCATGTAGGTGCTTACATGGAAATGTTTAAGCGTGATTACAGTCGTTTAAATGATATATACGACCGTATGAACTATTGTCCTCTTGGCTCAGGTGCCTTAGCTGGAACCACTTATCCTTTAGATAGAAAGTTAACTGCTAAGCTTCTTGATTTCTATGGACCTACACTAAACAGCATGGATTCTGTATCTGACAGAGATTATGTAATAGAGATGCTATCAGCCTTCTCGACTATTATGATGCATCTTTCAAGATTCTCAGAGGAAATTATAATTTGGAACTCCAACGAGTACCAGTTTGTTGAGCTTGATGATGCATATAGCACAGGAAGCTCTATTATGCCACAGAAGAAAAATCCTGATATTGCAGAGCTTGTAAGAGGTAAGACAGGGCGTGTTTACGCAGCTCTCACTTCTATTCTTACAACAATGAAGGGTATACCTCTTGCTTACAACAAGGATATGCAGGAGGATAAGGAACTTACATTTGATGCAATTGACACAGTTAAAGGCTGTCTCGCACTCTTCACAGGTATGATTTCAACTATGAAATTAAATAAACCAATTATGGAAAAGAGTGCTATGAACGGATTCACTAACGCAACAGATGCCGCAGACTATCTTGTTAACCACGGCGTTCCTTTCAGAGATGCTCATGGCATAGTTGGTCAGCTTGTTTTGTACTGCTTAGATAAGAATATCTCTCTTCTTGATATGACACTTGAAGAATACAAAGCAATAAGTCCTGTATTTGAGGAGGATATTTATCAGGCCATAAGCTTAGAGGAATGCGTAAGCAAGAGGAATACTATTGGCGCACCAGGCAAAGAAGCCATCATGGAAGTTATTGAAATAAACGAAAAATTCATAAAGGAACTTGACAGCTAGGAGGCGATTTAATGAATAACACTACAAAGCAAAAATATGAACTTGCAAGAAAAATGCTCAAGGGTAAAATCGAAATTGATGAGGTTGCTCTTATGACTGGTCTTGACAAAACTGTTCTTGAGAAGCTTAACGAAGAAATCAATCCACACAATTCAGATGTTGAAATATTAAAGAATCTTGATACAGTAGACTTGAACATAGGAGAGATTCTTATTGATAATCTCCCACCTGAGGATTTGGAATTAGAAGGCTTCCATGAGGAAGAAAACTAGTTATCTTATAATATCAAACACATCATTAAAATTTATTTTAGTGTTAACAATTTTTATATAACCGGCAGACGTGTCTATCTTGGATACCATGCCGGTTATTTTAATATACTCATCTGTATCATAATATACTACAGTAACTATATCCTTAAGCTGAACTTCCTTTAATGTGACATCCAACTCTTCTTTCATATCTTCAGACAGTTCAATCTTAGGAACAACTATCTTCTCTTTTTCTCTAAGAGCATTCTCATATCCTTTTAATGCAGCAAAAGGCATGAACTGTTTTGCCCTGTCTTCTCGACTCATTTTGCCTCTAATCACCACTTTTATGTCCTCCGATTTGACGATTTCTCTCCATAGCAGTTGCGTTTTCACTTAAATTCATTCCCTTAAGAATAGCATTCTTACCAAATTTTTTCTTAATATCTATCATGGCTTTTTGAAGTTTGTTTTCTTTCTCCAAATCAGCCGGGTCATTAAACAAATCATATTGCTGATACATTTCATCCACAAGGTTGTTGAAGGAAATGTTAATTCTCTTTATAGGCGAAAACCTATCTACTATTCTATCATATAACTGTTCAATATAAGGAAGTATAACCTTTGCCGAGCTTGTAGGTATACTTGTGGTAATACTTCCCCTGGCAGGATCCTTTCCATAAATATTAGAATATCCCACATACATAGTAATAGAGCTGGTTATAAGACCTCTATCAACTAAATCAAGGCAAAGCATATCTGCCATCTCCTTGGCAATAAGCTTTCCTCCTGCAAAATCATAATCACAAGAAAGCACCTGACCACTTGTTATGGAATTACTTTTTGGTTTAAATGTTTTTATATCTTCCATAGTTGTAGTCTCTCTACCCCATGCATGGTCAATAAGTAGCTCTGCATCAATACCAAACCATTTATATAGATAATCTTCATTAGTTCTTGTAATATCACCCATTGTATGTATGCCATACTTTTCGAGACGTTTTGCTATACCTGGTCCCACTCTCCAAAAATCTGTAATAGGTTTATGATTCCACAAAGTATCCCTATATAATTTTTCATCCAAATAACCTATATTATCCTCTACATGTTTAGCAGTTATATCCAGAGCTATTTTTGCAAGGTATAAATTAGTACCAATTCCACAGGTTGCTGTAATTCCTGTGGTTGCATACACGTCTCCCATTATTTTTTGTGCCAGTTCCTTAGGAGACATTCCATACATGGTGAGATAATCTGTGACATCCATGAAAACCTCATCAATAGAATATACATGTATATCCTCTTTTGAGATATACTTTAAATACACCGAATAAATGTTGGCGGAATAATCGATGTAAAGTTGCATTCTCGGAGTTGCCATAATATAATCCACGTTAGGTGGAATCTGAAAAACTCTACATCTATTTTTAATACCTAAAGCTTTCATACTGGGAGATATAGCAAGGCATATGGTTTTTTCAGTTCTCTCTGCATCCGCCACAACAAGATTGGTTGTAAGTGGATCAAGACCTCTTTCCACGCACTCAACAGATGCATAAAACGACTTTAAATCTATGCATATATACATTCTATTATCCATATAAAACCGTGTTTCTCCCTTCTATGTAACATTACCAGCCGAAAGAAATCGGCTGGTAATGTTATTTTAAATAATTTCTCATAGTTTTTAAAGCATTTTTTTCTAAACGACTTACTTGTGCCTGGGAAATAGCTATTTCCTCTGCCACCTCAGTCTGAGTCTTACCTTCAAAAAATCTAAGTTTAATTATATTGTATTCTCTATCATCTAACTTTTTCATAGCTTCATCCAAGGATATGTCATCAACCCACTTATCTTCTTTATTCTTTTTGTCACTTACCTGATCCATAAGATAAAGAACATCCTGTCCTTCCTGAAACACAGGCTCATATAGGGACATAGGCGTTGCGATTGCATCCATGGCATTAACTATGTCCTCCTTAGGTATATCTATCTCCTTTGAAATTTCTTCTATAGTTGGCTCTCTGTCAAATTTCTTTGTTAGCATATCTCTTGCATATATTGCCTTATAAGCTATATCTCTAAGGGATCTGGAAACCCTTATTGCGTTATTGTCTCTTAGGTATCTTCGGCACTCTCCTAAAATCATAGGCACAGCGTAAGTGGAAAATTTTACCTGTAAGCTTCTGTCGAAATTATCTAGGGCTTTTATTAACCCAATGCACCCTACTTGAAACAAATCATCTGCACATTCAGCATTATTTGCACCAAATCGTTGAATAACGCTTAACACCAATCTTAAGTTTCCATTTATAAACTCTTCACGTGCCTTCATATCACCTTTATCTATTCGCTCAAACAAAGCATCTTTTTCTTCATCACTAAGTAAAGGAAGCTTTGCTGTATTTACTCCACATATCATGACCTTATTTACAGCCATATTCAAGTTCCTCCTTCAGTAATATCTACTGTAAAGGATTTACAAATGTGGTATTTTCTATTCAATTTTTTATATGGGATATTTTGGGTAATAAAAAGTTGCATTTCCCTTGACATCTAAAAGAAAATGTAACAAAATATCTATGTGCCTTGCACATGGAAAATACAATAAAACTCAGAAGAAGGTAACTTATGAAAATAGGATTTGATAACGACAAATACTTAAAAATGCAGTCTGAGCACATAAAGGAAAGAATTGGTAAGTTTGACAACAAGCTTTACCTTGAATTTGGTGGCAAATTATTCGATGATTTCCACGCTTCAAGAGTTCTTCCTGGCTTTGCCGCAGACAGTAAATTACAGATGCTCATGCAACTTGCTGACCAAGCAGAAATAGTTATGGTTGTAAGTGCTGATGATATTGAAAAAAACAAAATCCGTGAAGACTTAGGTATTACCTATGACCTTGATGTAATTAGATTGGTAGATGAATTCCGTTCGAGAGGTCTTTATGTAGGAAGCGTTGTTCTCACCAAATACGCTGAACAAAGAAGCGCTATCCTCTTCCGCAAGAGATTAGAAGGTCTTGGAATTAAGGTTTACCACCACTATTTGATTCCTGGCTATCCAACTAACATTCCTCTCATCGTAAGTGAAGAAGGATATGGCAAGAATGATTATATAGAAACAACCAGACCTTTAGTTGTTGTTACAGCACCTGGTCCTGGTAGTGGCAAGATGAGTACCTGTCTCTCACAGCTCTATCACGAACTCAAGCATGGTGTTCGTGCAGGATATGCAAAATACGAGACCTTCCCTATTTGGAATCTTCCTCTTGACCATCCTGTTAACCTTGCTTACGAGGCAGCTACTGCAGACCTAAATGACCTCAATATGATTGACCCATATCACCTTAAAGCATATGGTGTCACTACAGTTAACTACAACAGAGATGTAGAGATCTTCCCTGTTCTCAACGCTATATTTACTAAAATATATGGAAGTAATCCATATGCTTCCCCTACAGATATGGGGGTAAATATGGCAGGTAACTGCATATTTGATGATATGGCATGTCGCGAAGCTTCTCGCCAGGAGATAATCCGCAGATATTATCAGGCAGTTGCAGGCGTTGCTGAAGGTAAACGTGAACAGGATGAGGTTAATAAAATCCAAAGACTTATGAGTCAGGAAAATCTTTCAGTAAACGACAGAACTACTGTTATACCTGCTCACAAAAGAGCCGAGCTTACAGATGGCCCTGCCGCTGCTATTGAGCTTTCCGACGGTACAATCATTACAGGTAAAACTGGTGACTTGCTTGGAGCCAGCTCAGCTGCATTACTTAACGCAATTAAGGTTCTTGCTGGAATTCCACATGAGAGCATGATACTCTCCCCTGAATCAATTGCACCTATCCAAAAACTAAAAACCCAATATCTTGGAAGCCGAAACCCTAGATTGCACACAGACGAGGTTCTTATTGCTCTATCTGTTACAGCAGCGAACAATGATGAAGCAGCACTTGCATTAAAGCAACTTCCTAAACTAAAGGGATGCCAGGTACACTCTACTGTTATACTTTCTGATGTGGACAAAAAAACATTTAAAAAGCTTGAATGTGATGTTACCTACGAGCCTAAAACAGACAAAATCAAATAAAAAAATACGGTGTATTATACACCGTATTTTTTATTTATCATTAATTATTTATTCTTTGTTGGTACTAGGAAAATAAATACAAGGGAACTTAAAAGTAACATATATGGATAAAGGAGATTTGGCATTATTTCAAAAGCAGAAACAGTTGCTCCCATCTCAGCAGCTGCTGATATTGCAACAAGCATCTGTGCACCATATGGGATAACTCCCTGAAATATACAAGAGAATGTATCTAATATGGATGCCGCTTTCTTAGGTGATATATTATAAGTATCCGACATTTCTTTAGCAATTGGGTTTGCCATAACAATAGCAACTGTATTATTTGCAGTAGCTATATCCATTGCTCCTACCAAAAGTCCCATACCAAGCTGTCCACCCTTATTTCCTTTAAATACTCTCTTAATAAGATTAAGCAACGCTACAAATCCGCCATTTTCATGAATTAAAGCACATATGGCTGAAACTAATATTGCAACCATTGCGGTTTCAAACATTCCAGATACACCAGAGCCCATATTACCTATAATTTCAACAAACCCTACATTACCTGCAGTAAGCATTATTATAATTCCACTTACAATTCCTATAAGCAATACAACAAATACATTTATTCCTACTATACCACCAAGCAAAACAAGTACGTATGGTATAACCTGCACAAGATTATAATCCTGTGTTATTGTTTCATTAACCTCTGTACCCATAGACTTAATGAATATTATAACCAAAGTTACTAATGCTGCTGGAAAAGCAATCCAGAAATTTGCATTAAATTTATCCTTCATCGCACATCCCTGACCGTTACATGCTGCAATAGTTGTATCTGATATAAATGATAAATTGTCTCCAAACATAGCTCCACCAACTACTGCACC
Organism: Lachnospiraceae bacterium; assembly: GCA_015057525.1. GTDB lineage: Bacteria > Bacillota > Clostridia > Lachnospirales > Lachnospiraceae > Coprococcus_C. The sequence goes on from SVEE01000005.1 coordinate 28,475, forward strand.
AAGGCAAAGTGGTACGCCAAATCCTGAACCATTAGCAACTGCTATAGAAATTGGAGCAATAAGGGTTATAGTTCCAACAGATGTTCCCATGGCAAGGGAAACAAAACTACTAACCACAAAAAGCACCATAACAGCATATTCTGCCGGAATAACAGAAAGAAGACAGTAAGCTACACTCTCTGCACTACTTCTTCCCACAACTCCTACGAAAACACCTGCAACAAGGAAAATAAGAATCATTGTAATAATATTCTTATCACCTAATCCTTTAGCCATAATACTAAGTTTTTCATCGAATGTAACCTTTGAATTCTGCAAGCATGCAACAAGTAATGCAACTAAAAATGCCACAACTATAGGTATATTATAGAAACCCATAGATATATCCATTACATATTCAAAAGTTATACCTAGTCCAAGATATAGAACTATAAATACACCTATTGGAAGCAATGCAATGAATTTACCTTTCTTTGTATTGTCTTGTTCTTTAATATTATTATCCATAATACTCCCCTTTAATTTTTTAGTATTTTTATAAAGTAATCTTTCACTTCAACAAGAGAAGGAAGAATTATTTTCGTAATTTCTTTCATTTCATCATTAGGTTCCAGTAAATCTGGAACCATTATTCCATTTATACCAGCTCTATAAAGTGCTCTCACACCATTAAATGAATCCTCTATTCCATATGATTCCTCCGGCTTTACATCAAGACACTCACAAGCTTTCAAATATATATCAGGTTCGGGTTTGCTGTTAACCACCATATCTCCACCTATTACTACGTCAAAATATTCTAAAATTCCAGCATCCTTAAGTTCAGCGTTTACAACTTCACTTCTGGTAGATGATGCTAAACCTATTTTTATAGATTTTGATTTTAGGTAACATAGAAGCTCATCAATTCCTTTTTTCTTAGGTAATTTTCCTCCACCATATCTAGAATGAAACAAATCAGACATTTCCTTTTTGTACTCGTCATAAGGAAATTTTTCACCATATCTTTCAAGCATTTTTTGTCTTGTTACAACTCTGTTAAGACCAAAACATTCATAGCAGGCGTCCTCTATATCAGGAATGTTATATTTATCCGCAACAACTTTCCAGCATTCTATAACTAATTTTTCTGAATCAAATATCACTCCATCCATATCAAATATTACCGCATTTATATTATTTGACACTTCTAAGACCTCCTTGCTACTACCATTATATTAACAGATGACCATATAACAAGCCTAAATAAGCTAATCACATGGTCATCTATTTAATAATATTCAGCTGATTATTTTACCACTGTGATACGTACCAGCCACCATCCATTTTAAATACAAGAAGTGTGTCAGTATCCTCTTCCCAGCTATCATAATAGCCATCGTAATATTCATAATCAATATCGCATACATACATTTCTGTTATGTTGCACTCTACATCATACATATCTTCAAAAGATTCATTGAAGACATCGATATCAGAATCCGACATTTCATCTTCATCTACGATTTCGATATTCTTTACATCTTCCCAATCTGAATACAAGCCTTCAAAATACATATCCTCTACTTCATCATAGAGTTCATCTCTTGTATAACCTTCTGCATCAAGAAGTGCATCTAATAAGTCATCAGTGTACATACATGCAACTACAGTTTCAGCATCCTCTTCTACCATGGCATTGTAATATGACTCTAAAACCTCTTGTTTTGTTCCATTCTGAAATCCTGTTGAGCTACTTCCACTATCTTTTTTGTTGTTTAATAATACAATTGCAAGTATTACACCTACAACTGCAAGTAATGCTACAATAAGTACAACAATAATAACTGTCTTATTAGCCTGCTTAGGTGCTGGAGCTGATGTTACAGTATATGGCTGAGTATATCCCATCTGTGACTGATCATATCCAGACTGTTGCTGATTATACCCCATCTGTTGCTGATTATATCCCATCTGCGGTTGGTTATATCCCATCTGCTGCTGGTTATATCCCATCTGTGGTTGAGCATTTACCATCTGTGCCGTTCCACATATATGGCAAGATGAAGCCCAGTCCTCTAAAGAAGCACCACAATTAGTACAATTCTTCATGTTATTTCCTCCCATTACTTTATACTATTTTAAAAATACAGGGCACTTTAGGCCCTGTATTTTATCTTATTTTACCAAACGTACCACTTACCGCCAGTCTTATATACAACTACTGTATCTTCTTCATCGTAGTACTCTTCATCCCAATCATCCCACTCTTCATACTCGATTTCTACCTCGTATGCAGCTGTGATATTTGGAGTGTAATCATATAACTTTCTGAAAGCTTTCTCCATGTCTTCTCTGTCATCTTTGTCAAGCTTATCAGTATCCTGAATCTCGATATTCTTTACCTTGTAATCATCATAGTAATAATCGAGCCACTCTTCCTCATACTCTTCATAAAGCTCCTTCTTGCTGTCATAATCTTCTTCCTTAACGATAGCCTTAATCATCTTGTTAGAATACTGTGCCTGCATGTAAGCCTTACCATCCTGATCCATAAGTGCTTCGAAATAATCTTCAATAGCACCCTTCTTTGTCAAACTACCAGGTCCAAATAACTTTGTAACAAATACTATAAGAATAATAAGTACCACCGCTGCAGCAGCTGCGATTAAGATCTTAGGATCAACCTTCTTAACAGCTGAAGCTACCTGATTACCAGCATCCTTTAACTGATCAGCAAACTGATTCTGCTGTGGCTGAGCATATCCTCCCTGTGGCTGCATTGGTTGCATACCTGGCTGCATTGGCTGCATACCTGGCTGCATTGGCTGAGCATATCCTCCCTGTGGCTGCTGATTAAAATTAGCCTGTGGCTGACCACTTCCGCAGTTATTGCAAACGCTAGCTGCATCATCTAAAGCTGCACCACAATTAACGCAATTTTTCATGTTGTTTCCTCCCTTAAATTCTCTCTTTTTGTATATATATCACCTTATAGATGAAATATTACCATATTTAGCCATCTTCACTGATTGTATTCAATATCAATAGTTTCGTCAAAAAACTAAAATCTACTTTAGTATATCATCAAACAACTTAATCTTCAACATAATTTTCCATGTTTTAATTTTATAAAGTTGCTATCTTGATATAGCATCTTCAATTGATGACTTAGATGATGACTTTCCATAGTTCTCAACATCAACCTTGCTTCGTACCATATGAGTAAGACAACCATTTCCATTTATGCATCCACCTTGACACGCCATACCTTCAATAAAGTTTCCATCAAGCATATTGCGTTTAAGCTTTAGCAATGCTACCTTACACTCCTCAATACCATCACAAATAATCGGTTTAACCTCAAAGTCCTCAACACCTTGTTCCTTTACGCCTTCCTTTACTGCCTCAGAAAGCCCTCCTGTGCGAGCAAATATTCTACCGAAATAAGATGCATCATCAAGGCTTGTTTCCTCTAATGTTGTTATATCAATATCCTTACTATCAAGCAATGCTTGAAGCTCCTCAAAAGTAATAACAGTATCTACATACTTTGAAACATCCTCACGCTGTAGTTCCATTTTCTTTGCAGTACATGGACCAATAAACACTACCTTTGCAGTTGGATCCATGTCCTTGATATGTTTTCCTATCATTGCCATAGGTGAAAGTGTTGTGGATACATATGGAAGTAAATCTGGATGATTCTTAGTTATAAATGAAACAAATGCCGGGCAACATGAACTTGTCATAATTCCTTTTTCTTTAAGTTCTTCTGTCTCCTTCCATGTTACCAGGTCTGCACCAAGAGCGACCTCAACAACCTCATCAAAACCAAGTTCTTTAATACCTGTTATAACCTGACCATTTTTTGCATATATAAATTGACCTGCTATTGCTGGTGCAACAGCTGCATATGTCTTGTAATTATTACCATTATCACTACCCTTAATCATATCTATTACATCAAGAATATATGACTTCTCGTTAATTGCTCCAAATGGACATTGGAAAACACAAGCTCCACAGGATACACACTTATCATTATCTATCTTGGCAGCGTAATCCTCGTTCATGGTAATGGCACCAACCTTACAGGCCTGCTGACAAGGTCTCTTATAATTTTGTATTGCACTGTAAGGACAAACCTTTGCACATGCTCCACATTCCTTACATTTGCTCTTGTCTATAACCGCCTTTTGATGCTCGTCTATTGTGATTGCACCAAACTTGCAGGCATCAGCACATCTATGAGCAAGGCATCCTCTACAAGTTCTTGTCACTTCATATCCACCTACGGGACATTCATCACAAGCAATTTCACATACTTCTATAACATTCTTTATGTCTTTGTTTCCGCCCATAGCAAGCTTAACACGCTCACTAACGATAGCTCGCTCTTTATATACACAGCATCTCATGGTTGGCTTTTTGCCTGGAATAATAATTTCAGGTATATTTAATATTCCCTCTAGCAAATTACCTTCCCATGCCATACGAGCTGTTTCCTTTAATACTCTATACTTTAAATCCTGTATTCTCGTATCAAACTTTCTCATAGGTTTCTCCTAATTAATATATTTTAGTAATCCTTCTTTAACATGTTATCTTTTATTCCGTAAAGTTTCTCAGATAAATCAACATAATGAGTGTGTGGATTTTCATATCTTTGTTCCTCTTCCCACACCTGATTCTTAAGCTGATAAGCTACATAATCTCTCACTTCAGATAAACTAGGTTGTTTATATACCAATTCGCCATCCTTAAAAATAGTCTGTTGTAGTTCCTTTATCTGTACATTTTCAAACTTCATCTTCTTCCAAGGTTTGACAGGGTCAACATATGAAAATGGTTTCGAATCATCTATTTCCTCATCATACAATGTAAGTAAATCAGCTAAACCATATCCTGTTTCCTTACTGTAAACTCTCCAAAGTTTCTTTCTTCCTGGATTAGTAATCTTCTCTATATTTTCAGAAATTTTAATCTTTGGTTCAAAAATACCATCTGAATTTTGAACTGCTACCAGCTTATATACTCCGCCAAATACAGGGTCAGACTTTGAAGTTATCATTCTTTCACCTACTCCATAGGAATCAATTTTAGCCCCCTGTTTCTGCAATGACTTAATAAGAAACTCATCAATGCTGTTTGAAACCACAATCTTGCACTCCTGCATACCTTCTGCGTCAAACATTTTTCTAAGTTTTTTAGAAAAATACGCTAAATCACCACTATCTATTCTTACACCCTTGAGACGCTTACCCATTGGTTCAAGAACTTCCTTCGCTACCTTAATTGCATTAACTGCTCCACTCTTAAGTATATCGTAGGTATCAATAAGAAGAGTACAGTTATCAGGGTATACCTCAGCGTATGCCTTGAAAGCTTCGTACTCAGAATCAAAAAACTGAATCCAGCTGTGCGCCATAGTACCTATTGCAGGTATTCCAAACTGTTCATCTGCTATAACCGTCGCCGTAGCATTGGCACCACCAATATAAGCTGCTCTGGCACCTAATGTTGCCGCATCTGCCCCATGAGCACGTCTTGCACCAAATTCCATAACTATAGAACCTGCATCACCAGCAGCTCTACATATACGAGATGCCTTTGTTGCTATTAGAGATTGGAAGTTAATAGTAAGAAGAAGCATTGTCTCAATAAGTTGAGCCTCAATAACAGGTGCAGTAACAGTAACTATTGGTGTATTAGGATATACTATAGTTCCCTCTGGTACTGCATCTATGGTTCCTGTAAATTTAAAATTAGCTAAATATTCAAGAAACTCTTCTGAAAATTCTCCCTTACTTCTCAAATATGCAATATCTTCTTTAGTAAATTTCATGTTCTGGATATATTCTATAAATTGTTCAAGACCAGCCGACACAACAAATCCGCCGTTATCAGGATTTCTACGATAAAACATATCAAATACAACTTTTTTATCTTTAAATCCTTTTACAAAATATCCGTTAGACATTGTAAGCTCATAATAATCCATTAACATAGTTAAATTTCTCATATTAGCCTATCACCAACCTTTCAATATCCTCTGGGTTCTTTGCAAACACCTTTGCCCCCTGTTCAACAAGATAATCCTCATCTCTAAAGCCCCAAAGCACTGCAATACAGTCAAGCCCGGCATTTTTAGCTGTTTCAAGATCAACCTCTGAATCACCTACATAAACTGTATCTTCCTTGCTACTTCCAAGCAATTCCAGTGCCTTATAACAAGAATCAGGTTCTGGTTTTCTAGCCATACCAGGCGTATCTCCCAAAGCATACTCTAAAACATCACTAAAGAACTTATCTTTTAACACATCCACAGCTTCCTGTACCTTGTTAGATACTATCGCCATTTTAATACCTTTTAGCTTTAACCGTTTCATTAATTCTATCATTCCATCATAAGGAACTGTTTTATCCTGATTATGAATATCATAATATTCTTTAAAAGCCTTAAAGGCTATCTCAAACTCTTCTTCCGTAGCATTATCTGGAGATGATTTTTTCATAAGCACTCTGATACCATTACCTAAGAAGCTTCTTACATCCTTCTTGCTTCTTTCTTTCCAACCCATAGTTCTCATTGCAAAATTAACGCTATCTGTCAAATCATCTAAAGTGTCTAATAATGTTCCGTCCAAATCAAAAATAACTGTACTGTAGCCCATATAAGTCCTCCTAAGTATTACGACCTTTCATTAATCATTGGATATTATATCACTTTAACACTATATTTCCAATGAATAAAAGAAAAATACTTATTGTAAAAAACAGTCAATAATTTTATAATTTATTTATTAAATTTTATGATTATGAGGTTACCTTGTGAATAAAAAAATTGAAGTTGAACATACAAAAATTAATAACAAAAATATAGTTAATGAACTATTCAGTGAAGCAACACCAATTCTTGACAGGCGAATTTTTCTTACTATATATACAAGTAGTCTTATGACTACTTTATTGCTAGCTATTATATGTGTGGCCAGAATCCCATCAACAAATTTAAAGATTGCATCTATTTTATTAGCGATTTTAATTTTTACCTTGAGTTATATAACATACTTAAAAAAGAAATACTATATTTCACATTTATTTCCTATAGTTGCAAACTTCTTTGTATTTTTTCCAATTATCTATTTTAAGGTAGATGATGATGATTTTTACATAATATGTATGCTCGTATATGCTTTTATGACATCTTTGTTGCTGTATCACCATACAGCCAAATATAAGCTCGCCATGGATAATGTTAAAAAATATATGCAGGCAAAAAACGAGGAACATGATGAGTTTTACGCAAATGTTAATCACGAGCTTCGTACTCCCCTTCATGTAATGATGGGTATGAACGAAATGATTATGCGTGAAAGTAATGTTCCAAATATAACTGAATATGCAATCAATTCCCATAAGGCTGGAGACCATTTACAGACTCTCATCAACAAGCTTTTAGTGTATTCACAGCTTGGTCCGGGTAAGCATTCTCCTATGAATGTAGAATTTTCTCTCCCAATAATAATTGATACCTACACTATGGGTTTCAAAAAAAGTAGTTCTCAGCAAGGAATAAATTTTGTAATAAATATTATTCCCACCTTACCAGATACACTTATAGGTGACAACATACTCTTACGACAGGTTATATATAATTTAACCACAGGAATGTTTAATATATCAGACACAGGAACTGTTACCAGCAATTTTTTCTGGGACAGAAACAATGACCAACAGGGAGTCTTGCATTTTGACATAAGTGTATCAGATGTAGATATAACTGATTCCGATTACGACAACACAGAGCTAGATTTAAAAACTATAGGTGATATTCTTGATATTATGAATGGTTCCCTTAAGTTAACTCGTCATGGTGAAACAGGCTCACAAATAAAGGTTTATATGCCATTTGACACCAACCAACATCAGCATATAAGTAAATCCACATCTTATGAATATAACACTAATGATGCAGACTTCACCGCATCTAATGCAAGAATACTAATCGTAGATGACACCGAGATGAATATTAAGGTTTTCTCCCTACTTTTAAAAAGAAGCCTAATAAAAATAGACTCCGCCCTCAATGGCTATGATGCATTAAAGCTTATATCCCAAAATAAATACCATATGATATTTATTGATTATATGATGCCTGGTATGAATGGAGCCGAATTATACGAACAAATAAAACAAAATCATCCTAACGTTATTGAAACAACACCTATATTTGCAATTTCTGCAAATACAGCTACTGAAACCAGAGAGACATTACTTTCTCTTGGTTTTGACGGATATCTTCCAAAACCCATTGAAAGTAGCCAACTTGACTACATAATCAAAACAAATCTGACTCAGGACCTGGTTGATACTATTGAAAAATCTATTTCAAATTCAGGTAACAGTCACAATTATGAGAATTTCACTAACATACTATCCAACTATGATATTGACATGTCATCAGGCTTAAAATACATGAACAATGATATAGTACAATATGCAAATGTTGCAGAACTAATTGTAAAGAATTATCCAAAGACTCATACACACATTGAATCACTATATGCCCAGGGAAATATAAAAGACTTTGGTATATCAGTTCATGCCTTAAAAGGTAATGCAAAATACATAGGTGCAACTACTCTATACAATATTGCATATACTTTAGAAACAAGATCAGGAATGAATGAAGAAAAATTTATTGAACTTTCTCTCCCACTGCTATATTATGAATGGAGAAAGGTAATTAATGGATTAACATTATTTTTAAAAGATTACTCTCAATCAGAATATGCCACTTCTAATATATCTGAATATGAAAGTATAAACACCGAGAGTTATCTCGAACAGCTTATTGACTACGTAGACGATTTACATCCAGAACCGGCAATCAAACTAATCCAAAAAGTTATAGACCAGCATATTGCTGTGGAACAAGAAGATAAGCTACAGAGCATCATAGATTATCTTGAGGATTTTGAATACGAACGCGCAATGGATATACTAAAGGAGATGAATTTATGAATCAAAAATCCAGACTAATGATTATCGATGACGATGTTTCTCTATTAAAAACAGTAGAACATATTTTAATTGAACAGGGTTATATTGTAAGTCTCGCAAAATCAGGTAAACAGGCTATATCTGCCATAGAAAAAGGCAATATTCCTGATTTAATCCTACTTGATATTGCAATGCCGGAAATGGACGGCTACGCTACCTTTAATGCTATCAAGCAGTTACACAATATACCTATTATATTCCTTACAAGCTTAGAAAACATGCAGGCCGAACTTACTGGTCTTGAGCTTGGGGCTATTGATTACATAACAAAACCATTTGTAACTGATATTCTCCTTGCGCGAATCAAAAATCATCTGAGAAACATTTACAGATATGCGCCAATCCAAGAAAGTACTGCTGCTATCGGTGAAACTGATAAACTCACAGTTACACTTGATCGTTCTAAACTCGATAATATGAAGGCTCTCCTTACTGAATCCGAATATAAGGTGGGCAAAATGATAGCTCTCGGATATTCCAATCAGGAAATAGCCTCTGAGCTTAACTATTCATACAGCTATGTAAAGAAAATAGCATATAGAATATTTGACAAGCTACAAATTAGCAAAAGGCACGAACTTAGACCTTATTTTACAAAATAAAAAACAGCCAGTCTATTACCTGTATCAAGGTAATAAACTGGCTTTTATATTTATTGATTCTGCATAGCTCTTTTAGCTCTCATACGCATTGTAGGGTCGAGTATTTTCTTTCTGATACGTATAGTTTTAGGAGTTATCTCTAAAAGCTCATCTGTATCAATAAAGTCAAGTGCCTGTTCCAAGCTTAATATTCTAGGTGGAGTAAGCTTAAGTGCTTCGTCTGAACCAGATGCTCTTGTATTAGTAAGCTGTTTCTTCTTACATACATTAACCTCTATATCCTCTGAACGTCCACACTGACCTACAACCATACCACCATATACCTGTTCACCAGGTCCAATAAAAAGTGTACCTCTCTCCTGAGCATTGAAAAGTCCGTAGGTAATCGACTCACCTGACTCAAATGCAATAAGTGAGCCTTGGCTTCTATACATCATATCTCCCTTATATGGCTGATATCCATCGAAAATAGTATTTATAATACCATTTCCCTTAGTTGCTGTAAGAAAATCACCTCTAAATCCAATAAGACCACGAGATGGTATTGAAAACTCAAGTCTTGTTGTACCTGTTCCTGTAGGAGCCATGCCCTGAAGCTCACCCTTACGATTATTAAGCATATTTATAACTGTACCTGAAAATTCATCTGGTACATCAATTACAGCTATTTCAAAAGGCTCAAGTTTCTTTCCTTTTTCGTCTTCCTTGTAAATAACCTCTGCCTTACTAACAGCAAACTCATAACCCTCACGACGCATATTCTCAATGAGAACTGATAAGTGAAGTTCTCCACGTCCTGAAACCTTAAAGCTCTCTGTTGTATCTGTTTCCTCAACCCTGAGAGATACATCTGTATTTAATTCTCTAAAAAGTCTATCTCTCAAATGTCTTGAAGTTACAAACTTACCATCTTTACCTGCAAGAGGCGAATCATTTACCATAAAATGCATTGCAATTGTTGGCTCAGATATTTTTTGGAATGGAATTGGGTCAGGATTCTCAGGTGAACAGATTGTATCTCCAATCTTAATATCAGCAATACCTGATATAGCGACAATAGAACCAACTCCTGCCTCATTAACTTCAACTTTATTGAGACCTTCAAACTCATAAAGCTTACCAATCTTAATCTTTAGCTTTCTGTCATGCTCATGATCATTTACAATAATCGCTTCCTGATTAAGCTTAATTGTTCCGTTGTCTACCTTACCAACACCTATTCTACCAACATATTCATTATAATCAATAGTGCTTATAAGAATCTGAGTTCCAGCATCAGGGTCACCCTCTGGAGCAGGAATAGAATTAATTATAGTCTCAAAAAGAGGCTTCATATCTGTTCCTCTCTCATCAACAGAAAGTGATGCAAAACCTGACTTTGCAGATGCATAAACAAACGGACAATCAAGCTGCTTGTCATTTGCATCAAGCTCGAGCAAAAGCTCAAGAACTTCCTCTTCTACCTCTTCTGGTCTTGCCTCTGGTCTATCTATCTTATTTATACAAACGATTACATTTAAATCAAGTTCAAGAGCCTTCTTAAGAACAAACTTAGTCTGTGGCATAGCACCTTCAAATGCATCTACCACTAAAATAACTCCGTTAACCATCTTAAGAACACGTTCAACCTCACCACCAAAATCAGCATGTCCCGGTGTATCAATAATATTAATCTTAGTTGTTCCGTAAGTTACAGCAGTATTCTTTGAAAGAATTGTGATTCCTCTTTCTCTTTCAATATCATTTGAGTCCATTACTCTCTCTGCAACTTCCTGATTCTCACGAAAAACTCCACTTTGCTTCAAAAGTTCGTCTACTAATGTTGTTTTACCATGGTCAACATGAGCAATAATTGCTATGTTTCTTACATCTTCTCTTGTTATCTTCATAATATAACCTCTTTTTCATCACAAGATAAATGCAATTCACCATAAGACGAATTGCATTATTTTTTCAAACTGTGTAATTGTAGCACAGTGTTATTAAGTTTTCAACAATATTTATTTACCTAATTGATATTATTCCAATTATCGATTTCTATACAGACTTATCAAATTATATACCATAGGTCCAAAGATACATATAAGCTCGAACGCCAAGAACCACACTGGTAATGGTTTTCCTATTGATATGAAAACTGTAATCATGGTAAATGATAACACCATTACGAATTTGATGGTTACAAGCATTCTTTTTATTATTGCATATACTCTCGCACTATTTTCAGGTGTAACCTTAACGCCTGTATTCCACGCCCCAGGAATAGCCTCAATGAAAGCCATCATTCCGTATAAAAGCCACGAAAAGATAGGCATAATAATGATTTCAACTTTATCTCCCATTCGGTCTATCTCTCCCCCTGCATTGAAATGCATAGGAACTTCATCAGGTATATTATCCCAAGTAACAATAAGCCATACAATTGTACCTACTAACATCACAAGACATAAAATATTTATGATTCTATATATTATCTTTTTATTCATATGTATAACCTCCGCTATTCCTTATATTTTTTCTCCACAAAAATATATATGACACAAATTGCTATTGCAAGAAACATACTTCCTAGAATAGATAACACTATCAAAGGCGAATTTTGTCCGCCAAATATGAGGGGCAAACCTAAAAGAAGCATTCCAACAGCAAAGAAAAACCATATTTTTGCAACCGCTCTGTTATATGCCTTTACATTTTTTACCTTAGGGGGCTCAGCCTGTGCCCAAAAGCCCATAGGTTCTTTTTTATTCCATGCAATTATCCCTATAACCACAAATAATAGCGAGCATAATGCCCAGATTACAAAGCCTATTATTCTTCCCATAAACATTCTCCTTTCATAATCTACATCATATATAATCCAACAATCAACCTACTGGCATCATACATAATCGTATAGGTTACACCAATATTCTCATACATAGTTTTTATTTGCACAACTGTAAAGTTTTGTCCATTTTGGACAACCTCCTGAGTAAATATATTGCCTATAGACTCAAGCTCTCCCCAATCCTCACACAAGTAATTTTTAGCTTCCTGCATATATTCTTTAGTCATATACTGTTTCATCTCATCTGCACAATATTCATCACACAATGTTTCGTAATCATCAATTGAAACTAAATTAATAATCTCTTCACTTATAATTTCTTTCCAGTTTTCATCAGTTATCTCCACAGTTGTTTCATTATTTTGACTTATTGAAATATCATCTCTTATAAAAAATATTATTCCAAAGCTAACCATTAAAATAATAATTGCAACCATATTTTTAATCTTATGTTTAGAAGCAAAATATATATTAGTTATAATAAATAAAACAACTGTTAAAATATATAACCAAAATGGTTCTTTAATCTTACCTGCAAAAAAGACTGATATGGGACCATCCGAATTCACAAAAGATATTGCTCCTGCCTCTGGAAGTGCTATCATGCATACAACAGAAGTAATAAAAGCAATCACTACAATAACAGTTAGTAAAATTCCTATTATATCCTTCTTTAATAATAAGTTTTCATCTGTATTCTCAATTATATTTTTTATGATTTCTTCAATATCGCCTTGGTTTTCTACAGCCTCTTCCTCTGTCATTCCATTTTCAATCATATCAGATATAATCTCATCATAATCATTTATATATTTATCTCTTTCTGTTTTAACAAGCTTACTTAACCCCTTACATAAGCTTTTTAAAAATTGATTTTTATTCATCTAAATCCCCTCCTGTAATAAAATCGAACACACGAAGCATCTTAATTTTATCAGCTTTAAATTCATTCAAAGAATCATAGCCTATATCTGTAATTGAATAATATTTTCTAATTCGGTTGTTATGCTCTGTGTTGTACGATTCAACCTTGTGCTCAGACTCTAATCTTCGTAAAATCGGATACAAGGTGGACTCAGATATATCTATATATTCAGAAACATCCTTAATTATCTGATATCCGTATGAATCTTCTTTACGCAATGCAGCAAGAACACATAATTCAAGCAATCCTTTTCGTAATTGAACATCCATATCAACACCTCCCTATGCACAATACTATACAATACATAGTATTATGTGTCAAGGGGTATTGCATAAATTATTATGCCAAGTGGTTGGATGACAATTTGGTATGGGAGTTTGTACATAATATATAAATTAGCAGACATTTTGACTGCGTTCTTAGCGACTGGCGAAATCCACCAGTTACTTAAGACTTAGGCTCGAAGGCATTCCTGAGAGTCTTAGTCGTAGTTACTGATTAGTTTGTCAGCGCGTTGCAGTTGTCTGCTAATTTAATATTATATACAAGTTCCTGCACCAATTTGTTCATCCAACCACTTGGCATAGAATTCAAAAAAAAACCGCCGTGGAACATCCACGACGGTTTTGATTATATGTATTTAGTTAAAGAAATCTAATACCTTAGATACAGCCTGAATTGTATCAACTGCATCATTTTGTGCCCCAGGTGTACCTGTCTGGCCTGTAGATGCATTCTCAGTTGGAGCTGTCTGACCTGCCGAAGGAACTAATGTAGACTTAACAGGAGCCATCCAAACCTTACCTGTACCTCTGTATACATTAACAAGACCTTCTTTAGATAAAGCTGAGCCAACTAAGCTCTTGCCAGATTTTTCTACTGTAAATTCAAGACTGCCTGACCATGCTATAGCCATATTTCCATCAATCTTTAACACATCATTCTGAAGATTAATTTCAAAAAGTTCTTCCTTTGGAACTATACTTTCTAATGCACAAATACCTGCACCATTAAGGCTTAAGTTAAATAATCCTTCTCCGCCAAATACTGCAGATGAAACATTGGTTCTTGCAACAACCTTCTGCTGAAGTGAGCTATCACAAGCAAGGAAAAGTCCATCATCAAGAACGATTGAGCCACCCCATTCTGCTACATCTGTAAGGAGAATATGTCTGAATGTAGGCTCAAGCATCATCTGACCATATCCAGTGTACTCTGGCTTAATAGCACTTTCATTAGTTACAACTGATGAAGCTAACTTACCAAAGAAATCACCTATACCTTTAACACCCGTAGCGGCATTGACATTACCACTCATCCACTGCATTGCGCCAGCCTGAACTGTATAGCCATTGCCATTAAGATTAAGAAGTAACTGTCGCTTATTAACTTTCATCTTAGAGCAATAATACTCTATCTTAGATGTATCTGCAGTAACACTCATATCCTTCTTGTACTGAACAACAGTCATTCCGCCCATCTGTGCAACTGCTTCTGCATTACCACTATTAAATAAACTTTGATATACCATAAGCTACCTCCTTTTACTTCTCAGTAGGAGCCATAAGTATAGAACCTGTACCACGATATACGTTAACAAGTCCTTCACCTGATGCAGCTGAACCGATTAAGCTCTTAGTAGACTTCTCTACAGTAAACTCTAAGCTTCCTGACCATGCTATAGCCATATTTCCATCAATCTTAACAACATCATCCTGAAGATTGAACTGAATTAATTCTTCCTGTGGAACTGGACTTTCAAGTACTGCAATACCCTGACCCATAAGAGATAAGTTGAATAAACCTTCTCCACCTAATACTGCTGATGAAATATTTGAACGTCCAACAACCTTATGCTGAAGAGTACTATCCGATGCAAGGAAAAGACCATCCTGAAGAACAATTGAACCCCACTGTGCTACATCAAGCATAATAATATGTTTGTATGTAGGCTCAAGCATAAGCATACCCTGACCTGAGTATTCTGGCTTAACAGCTGACTCTCCTGTCACTGCACCGCCAACCATCTTGCCAAGGAAGTTACCCACACCCTTAACGCCTGATGACATATTTACATTACCAAGCATCCACTGCATAGCACCTGACTGTACAGTACATCCTGTGTTATTCAACTCTACTAAGACCTGTCTTTTTCTTACATTCATTTCTGAAGCAAAATAAGCTGTCTCTGCAGTAAAAGGAGACACTGAAAGATCCTTCTCGTGTTCAAAAACCTTGTACTGACCTAACTGGCTAATACACTTCATATTATTGTTGTCATAAAAATTACCAATCTGAAACATTTTAACCCTCCCATAATATATATTTATTTGATATTTCCTTAGTATCTTATTGCAGTTTTTACATAATAAGAACCAAGTGAATAATCAATTTAAATTATATCACTTGGCTCGAATTTTGTCATTTATTATATTTAAACTTTAAACATTATTTTGACAAATAGTTGAAATTTAATGTGCAAACTGTGAATTATAAAGATTAAAATAAAATCCTTTCTCTGCAAGAAGCTCTTTATGGGAGCCCTGCTCAATAATATTTCCATCCTTCATAACAAGAATTACATCAGCCTCTTTTATAGTGGATAAACGATGTGCAACAATAAAGCTTGTTCTGCCCTGCATCATCTTATTAAATGCCTTTTGAATTCTTATTTCAGTCATTGTATCGATGGATGAGGTTGCCTCATCAAGTATAAGCATTGGTGGAAGCAAGAGCATAACTCTTGTTATACATAAAAGCTGTTTTTGTCCCTGGGAAAGATTTCCGCCATCCTCTGTTATGACTGTGTCATATCCATTAGGTAAACGCTTGATAAAGCTGTGAGAATGAGCTTTCTTTGCTGCCGCTATTATTTCCTCATCTGTGGCATTAGGATTACCATAGGCAATATTTTCCTTTATGGTTCCTGACTTAAGCCAGGTTTCCTGAAGCACCATACCGTAATTATCACGAAGACTATTTCTTGTTATATTTCTTATATCACTGCCATCAACCTTAATACTTCCGTCTTTTACATCATAAAATCTCATCAAAAGGTTGATAAGTGTACTCTTTCCACAACCTGTAGGACCAACTATAGCAACTCTCATACCAGGCTTTACTTTAAGATTCAAGTCCTTTATAAGCTCTTTTTCTGGTACATAAGAGAAATCAACATGTTCAATATCTATTGCACCAGTAGCCTCTTTTAATTCTATTGCATCTGCCGGCTCTTCTACTTCTGGTTCTTCATCTATGAGTTCAAATACTCTACCTGCACAGGCAAGTGCATTTTGAAGTTCTGTTATAACGTTTGATATCTCATTAAATGGCTTAGTATACTGATTCGCATAGCTTAAAAAGCATGTAAGCTGTCCTATACTAAGTTTTCCCGATATAGCAGAAAATGCACCTATAATTCCAACTGCTGTATATACCAAGCTGTTTACAAATCTTGTACAAGGATTTGTAAGGGATGAGTAAAATGTAGCACTCATGCTATCTTTTTCAAGAACATCATTAATTTTTCCAAATCTTTCTAAAGCATCATCCTCGTAGCCGAAGGCCTGAACAATTTTTTGTTGTCCAATCATTTCATCTACAAGGGCAGTAAGCTCTCCTCTTGACTCTGACTGGCTCTTGAATAAATTGTAGGTTCTCTTTGCAATAAATGATGCAACAAAAAGTGAAACTGGTGTTAAAACAACAACTACAAGCGCTATTGGAACATTTATATAAAGCATAAATCCAAGAGTTCCAATGATTGTTATTACACCTGTAAAAAGCTGAGTAAAACCCATAAGTAAACCATCAGCAAACTGGTCAATATCCGATACAATTCTACTTACAATATCTCCATGCTGATGTGAATCAATGTAAGAAAGAGGTAACTTTTCAAGATGATTAAAGGCTTCTATTCTTATATCCTTAACCACATGATAAGTAATATGGTTATTTAAAATATTCATAATCCACTGTGTAATAACAGTTACAACCATGGCGATTATGAAAAGCACAATATAATGTTTAACCTTATCAAAATCAATCTGGCCAGGACCTACCAATTGATCTATTGCTTCACCAGTAAGAATAGGACCTATAAGTGTTGCAACCACCGAAGCTGTTGCACAAACAAAGGAAAGTATAACAAAAAACATATATTTTTTAATATACTTAAGCACTCTGCTTATAGTTGATTTATTAGATGGCTTATTTGTTTTGTTACTCATGAGTGCTCACCTCCTCTTTATTTTGTGATGAGCAAATTTCCTGATATACCTCACAGGATTTAAGCAACTCATCATGAGTTCCAATTCCTTCAACCTTTCCATCCTCAAGCACAACTATTTTGTCAGCATGCATAATAGATGAGGAGCGCTGAGAAACTATAAACACTGTCATATTATCAGTCTTTTCTCTAATAGCCATTCTAAGTGCTGCATCTGTGGCGTAATCAAGTGCAGATGAGCTATCATCTAATATTAAAATCTCAGGTTTTTTCACAAGGGCTCTCGCTATTGTAAGTCTCTGTTTTTGTCCGCCGGAAAGATTTTTGGCTCCCTGATTAAGAACAAATTTAGTTCCGCCCTCTTTGCCTTCGACAAACTCTTTAGCTTGAGCTATGTCTAATGCCATATCTATTTCCTCAGCAGTGGCATCTGCCTTACCCCATTTTAAGTTATCCTCTATTGTACCTGAGAAAAGTACAGCCTTCTGAGGCACTATTCCAATCTTATCTCTAAGCTGCTCCTTAGGGTAATCATTAATATCTACACCGTCAATTAAAAGCTTACCCGCTGTGCAATCATAAAATCTAGGAATAAGATTTATCAATGAAGACTTACCAGAACCAGTACCACCAATGATACCAATTGTGTCACCTCTATTTACAGTTAAGTTTAATCCCTCTATGGAAGCTTCCTTTGCGTTCTTATAGCAAAGTCCCGCACCAACAAACTCAAGTTTAGGTGCACCATTTACAGGTGTTACTTTCTCCTTCTTATATTCTTGTGAGCTCTTTTTCTCAAAAACTGCGGACAATCTGTTTGCACATGCAACAGCCTTAGTCTCAAGAATAATCAAATTGGCAAGCTTAACAAGCTCTACAAGAATCTGCGACATATAATTTACAAGTGCATATACATCACCCTGAAGAAGTATTCCATCATCAACCTGTCCTGCACCAATCCAAACAAGCGCCGCTATAGAAAGGTTGACAACCGCATAAGTAAGTGGATTAAGGAATGTGGAAATTCCGCCTACTATAAGCTGCCATTTAGTAAGCAAGCTTGTTGACTCATTGAAATCTGACTTTTCATTTTCCTCCTGACCAAATGCACGTATAACTCTTGCACCTGCCAGATTCTCTCTTGTCTTAAGAAGTACATCGTCGAGATTTGCCTGTACTTTTTTGTAAAGTGGTATTGAAACAAGCATTATTCCAAACACTATTACTATAAGTGCTGGAAGTGTCACTAAGAAAACCTTTGCAGATATAATATCTACAGTAAATGCCATAATTGTAGCACCAAAAACAATAAACGGTGACCTTAGGAATAATCTAAGAAACATATTAACACCATTTTGAACCTGATTAACATCGCTTGTCATACGAGTAATAAGTGTCGAGCTACCCATCTCATCAATCTCTGTATACGACAAAGACTCTATATGCTTAAACAAATCATATCTAAGCTCTTTTCCTACTCCCATAGCTGTTTTTGCTGAAAAATACTGAGCTGTAATTGAGCATGCAAGTCCAACAAGTCCAAGCAAAATCATAATAACAGCCATTTTATAAATATAAGGCTTATCGTTATTTTTGATACCGTTATCAATGATAGCTGCCATAACAAGGGGTACAAGAAGCTCAAAGCTCGCCTCAAGCATCTTAAACAAAGGAGCCAAAATAGCTTTTACTTTGTAATTTTTAAAGTATTTCATCAGATGTTTCATAACTACTCTCCGTTTATATTTTGTTTTTATAACATGTCATCTTAATTACTCTGTATTTATATTTAATATTGACCTGTTTTCAATTTTACATTAAACTATCATATAATGAATGGTAAATTTTTTCAAGGAGGAATACCACATGGGTGATAATATCAATAACAACGAAGAATTTGACGAGGCAACTGTCTCTATGACTTTAGAGGACGGAACAGAGCTTGAATGTGATGTAATTGCTATTTTCCCAGTTAACGGAAGAGACTATATTGCTCTTCTCCCTAACAAAGTAATTGATGGATATGAGGAGAATGAAGTATTTCTTTACAGATATTCCGAGATTGGTGAGGATAACATTGACCTCTCACAGATAGAGTCTGAGGAGGAATATGAAGCTGTTGCAGATGCATTCGATGAACTTTTAGATGAGGAAGAGTTTAACGAGCTTGCGGATGAGTAAAAAGCAAGCTTTACGCTTAATAAAAGCCAGAACAGGACAACCTGCTCTGGCTTTTTTATTTGAAATATGCATTAAAATACTCTTCATACCCAAGAAAGTTATATGTTCTCGCATACCTTTGGGTCTATGCAAAATTTCTTCCTCTCAGACCCCAACATACATAATTTTAATCTTCTCTCTCTAATCGCACAAGATTTTCTGTTGTACCTTCTTCCAGTTTCTTATCTCCTGTTACATTAAAACCCTGCCTTTCATAAAAAGAAATCGCTCGAATATTCTTTTCCAATGCCCACAAATAATTTACATGATGTTCATTGATAGCATATTTCACCAAAGTAGCTCCTATTGTTTTCCCTTGAAGTACAGGTTCAACAAATAATTTTTTAATCTCATGATTTTTTATTTCAATTACACCTTTAATTGAGCCATCATCATACACCCACATACTTTCAACAGATTCCCTATATGCATCTACAAGATTTTCTACCTGCATCTCATTAAAATAAAACTCATCATCTTGAAATATTGGATAAAAATTCAGTCTGTAATTAAAAACAATCATCTCGGCAATTCTTGATAAATCATCAAATGTAGCTTGTCTAATATATTTCAAACTTCCCAACGTTTCCTTAAATATTATTTTCAACGTTTCATATGGTATGTCCTGTTTTAAATATATCTGTAACATGCCTTTAGGAGAGATTTTATAACCTGATAATTCTTTTTTATGCTTAGCTACTGCATTTGCCTCAATATTGATATGATCCTTAAATGGAATAAGTCTTACAAATGATTCTCCCACATAATAGCTTGGTAATTTCGCCCACAATTTTTCTTGTAGGCTACACGACACACTATCATAAATCAACTGTCTTAAATTATTGTACATTTCAATAATTTCATCGGGATATTTATTTACATATTCCTGTACCTGCACATTCATCTGAATACCTCGCATATTTTTTAATTACTTTCTTTTTACTGGAATCCAAATTGCACTGTGATAATCA
The DNA here is from genome assembly GCA_015057525.1 of Lachnospiraceae bacterium. Lineage (GTDB taxonomy): Bacteria > Bacillota > Clostridia > Lachnospirales > Lachnospiraceae > Coprococcus_C. The sequence goes on from SVEE01000005.1 coordinate 49,299, forward strand.
GAATCTGTTTTCTCTCCATTTACACAGTCATACCATTCAACATTTGCATTACCGCTAATTTCGTAATCAGGGTTTCCCGGAAGCCATTCTTTAAATATTCTTGTATTAAGTGATTGTAGTGCATCTGGTATCGCACCTATACAGTCAAATACTGCCCACTCTCCCTGTGGGAACTCATACAGCATCATTCCTTCTGGGACTTCGCCTCCAGTATATTTACCTGCTATAAGATAAGTAAATTTGCCTTGCTTAGCTGCCTCTCCCTCGTCGATGCAAATTCCATATTCGCCAATACAATTATCTATTAAAGCTTTTTCCTGTGGATTTGCAGGTGGATTGCCCGCGTATACATTTGCAGCATATTTCTCACATATTTCATCCCAATACTTAGGAATTTCCTCATAAGCCGTATCAAAAGAGAATTCCCTCGCAAAACCAATCACCTTAAAACCAAACATTTTTGTAATTTTATAGTCCATCTTATCTCCTCCTTGAACTGTTATCTTGACATTCAACGGAAGAAAGGTTCTTATACAACCACCCTGCTTTATCTGCATAGGTGAAAGTCCATGAAATCTTGTAAATGCTTTTGTGAAGCTGTCCGGGGTATCATATCCGTAGTCATAAGCCACATCTATTATCTTTTTATCTCCCTTCTTTATATCAAGAGCTGCCAGATATAGCTTTCGGTTACGAATGTACTCCGAAACAGAGTAACCTGTCATAATCAAAAAACCTCTTTGAAAATGTAACGGAGATAGATACACTTGCTCTGACACATCCTGCGCACTGATGTTTTCCTGCAAATGCTCCTCTATATATTCAATTGATTTTCTGATTGCTGTTAGCCACTCCATATATTCATCTTCCTTTCTTCTGTTTAAACAGATGATACACCTTAGAAGAAATAAAATCTTGTCATTTGAAATTCGTTTTTGTCCGTAAGTTATTTTTTGTATGGTATTATAAATGTTTCTTTTTGCTGTGTACAAGCATCTGAAACTCATGCTGACTTGCAGGAATATTCGTATATCCCGCAAATGCTTCTAATACCACCATATCTCGTTCTTCCATAATTTCTTTTATCTCAGCAAGCGTATAAACACGTGTAGGGTCACCCTCTACTATTTCTGGCTTTGTCATAGTTTCTCCATATGTAAAATCCTGATTCCCAAACATCATAATACGCGTATCCGGATTCCACTCAAACTCCGAAAGAGAGACTGCATACTCTCCTACCTCCCAAAGTTTCACTGGAAAATGAGCACAGGCATAATCCCCACACACTAAATCACACACATGTTGACCACCATCCTTTAGTGCTCTACTGATAATATCAAAAATTTTCTGATTTTCTTCTTCATTTTCCAGATATCCAATTGCACCATCTGCCAAATTTAACACTATATCAAATTCATCACAAAATTTAACCTCACGTATATCATTACAGATAAAAGAAACATTAGTAAGACCCATTTCCTTCGCGCTCTTTTTTGCATCTTCAATGTAAATTTCCGTAATGTCTACCCCTACAACCTCGTAACCTCTTTTTGCAAATTCCAGTGCATGTCTGCCATATCCACACGCCAAATCCAGAATCCGTTCTGTTCCATTTAAATTACACAAATCAATTAAGTAGTCCACCTCATTAGAAGTATTCTCTACCCATGACATATTCTTGATGTCCAATGTCCAATCCTTCTTATACCAATCCGAAGCCTTTGCTTTCATATCATAATACCATCCTCTGTAAGTTATATATACTCTTTAAGTAGTTGTTCTGTATCTCAATTACAAACTGAAATTTTGCACATAGTAATGTGTCGACATGGATCATATGTAAGCTTTTACATATATATTACTCAATACATAGAAATTATCCGTAAATATACAACTTTACACGTTCTTTTTGTACTACAATCATCCTTCTTTACGGATAATTATTCCCATTTTCTCTTATTTCTCCGTATATATTTTGACTTTATAGCATTTTTTGAAATTTTTTATCCTAATTTTACGGACAAATTCATACATGCTAGATTATTTATCCGTAATCCTAATCTCAATAGATAAAATATCATTTTTATTCTCCAATGGTTTTACAGATATGTCAGTCATCATATAGTTTTTATCCGTATAACATCAGACTCTACCTAATACTAAAACCTTATTATTCTTCTTCCCTTAACAAAGAATACATTTTCATATCCATAACTTTACCATTCTTTATGGCGTTGCTTCTTAATGTTCCTTCATATTGGAAACCTGCCTTTTCAAGAACTCGACATGACCCCATATTACAAGAAAAAGGCTCTGCATAAATTCGAATAATGTCACTATGTTCAAATACATATTCACATATTTGTTTAACTGCTTCTGTCATAAAGCCTTTTCCCCAATATTCTTCTGCAATATAATATCCCATTTCAGCCGTTTGTCTATGAATATTTTGCTGACGAAAAACACCTATACTACCAATTGCTTTATCGTCTAACGTAATAGCAAATGCAAACGTATCATTCTCATTTGCAGATAACATGCTTGATATATAATCGTTTGCGTCTTGTTCTAAATAAGGATACGGTAAACCATCTCTGAGATTATCTTGCACCTTTCTATTTGATAATGCTTTAGCCAAGTCCTTTGCATCTGACAGTTTCCATTTTCTAATTTTACATTTCATAACCTTACTCCCTACTTCTACAAATTAAAAATCATTTGCTTTTTCTACATGTGTCATTATATCATACTCTCTTTATCCTTTAATTGTAAAATCTTACTTTCAATCTCTTTTATTATTATTTTAAATTCTTCATCTGATTTTCCCGTAGGGTCTTCCAATCCCCAATCATCATCAAAACCTCTTTCAATAAAAGGGCATCCAACATTGCACCCCATAGAAATTGCTACATCTGGGCTTGGAATGTCCGTAATCAATTTTGAATACTGAGTCTTCTCCATGTCTATTCCATATAACTCTTTCATGATTCTGACTGCATCCTGATTTATTTGTGGTTTTGTCTCTGTTCCAGCCGAAAAAGATTCAAACACATCTGACGCCAAGTGTCTGCCCAATGCCTCTGCTATCTGACTGCGACATGAATTATGCACACATATAAATGCGACTTTCTTTTTAGGCTTTTTATAAAATGGGCATTTTCCTTTAATACACTGCTCATTTTTTTCATTAAAACAACACTCAATATTATTGTATTCTAATTCAACATCATAATTTTCATTTATGTATTGTATCGCTTTCTGAAAACTGAGAAATGCATTCCTCTTGCAACATCTAGGTCCACCTACCTGCGATAAACTATATAATGCCTTAGATGTAAACTCCATGTGCTTTCCCCATGAAGCATCAGATGTCAAAGGTCCTGTTCCATCAATAATAGAAAGAGCTGCACCCATAGAACTTACAGCACCACAGACCCCCCACATGCCACAAGTTGCCCCTGGCATTTGTAATCCTCTCTTCATAAGTTCATTCAAACTACTAGGCAAATCAATATTTCCACCTGCATTATAAAACGCTGTCAACAAAGAAGCGCCATCTAAAACATGATGTTCCGGTCCATGTATCCTGACAAAATCCATTTGAGCCAAATTATAAAATATATCTATAGGATTTGTACCCTTCTCCTTTAAACATGCTTCAATAATCTTCTTTACTCTTTCTTCCATGATTATTTCACCTTCCCTACCAAGCTTATAAAATCGCTAAATTCACGCCAAACTTCATCATTTATAGAATAGTGATGCCATTTTCCCACTTTCTTATCATTTACCAAACCACAATCACACAAAATCTTCATATGATGTGATAAAGTTGGTTGCGTAATATCAAATGCTTCTAATAACTTACAGCCACACTTTTCTCCATCAGATAACATTTGTACAATCTGCAAACGATTGCAATCTCCCAACGCCTTACACATGGTTGCTATATCTATTGTATTCATTCTGCTTTACCTCACATTGATATCTATCTATGTATAGATGTATCAGATATATAGATATTTGTCAATGTGTCGACATAAAAAAATTCCTATACCTTATATAAAAGTATAGGAACTTTTTATGTTTTTAATAAATTCTAGAAACTTAAAGTTTTCTCACGCTTTATTTTTCTCAGATAGTTTTAACCTATCATATTAATATTTTTTATAAAATACAATAGGTTCGCCTTCCATTGTTAAAGTAAGAACACCACTTTCAATTATTGCTGTACCTTCTACGTATTCCATCACGTCCTCTACTCCGTCTGTAACTATCTTATCAGGATATATGTACAAGAGCACTTGGCTTGCATTATCAGTAATTCCCACCTCATAATATCCACTAATCACCTGATTTACTTCTCCACTTGTAGTCATCTCAAAAGTACCATCCTCTGATACAATAAATGTTGATTCACCGGAATCATAGGTTCTAACATACTCGCCATAATAATCCACAGCATATATATCAAATAATTCTGAACCATCAGTTTTTACCATATATGTAGTTACTGTTGTCATATTACCCTCTTCCAAGAGCATCTTAACATAAATCACATAATACTGGCTGCCATCTCTTTCCTCAAGTTCATCGGCAGGAATATAGCTATAATCGTCTCCCATCTCTTCTCTAACCAAATTAATTGCTTCATCTACTGTGATGACTGTTTCATCCTCCGAAGTATCACTATCTTCTGTTGTCTCAGTTGTTGTAGAAACGTCTACTGTTGTAGAAGAATCTACTGTCGTAGTAACACTCTCTGTTGTTGTTTCCTCTGTTGTTTCCTCTGCCGTTGTAACATTTGCCTCCGTTGTTGTCTCCGCTGTTGTTACAACATTTGCGGTTGTTGCTTTTTCTGTTACTTTACCTGTTTCCTCCTTACTACCACAGGCTGTCAAAGTCAACGCCATCAGTCCAACCAAAAAAATCTTTACGCAGGAATGTTTCAAAAATTTCATTTTAAGTACCTCCATCTAATTAGATATTTTAATATAATATTTTTCAGCTGTAAGTATACTATATTTTTTTTCAATATTATTAGCATGCGTATAAAAAGTATGTTTTTGCGTATAAAAATTGAGATATCTACTACAGGATAAATAAAAAATCATCTTGAATCATGTACAGCGTCGTCACATCTAATACTTCTCCAAACAACATTACATGTTTTTTTAATAAAATTAACCATTCACATATACGCAAATCACAACAACTGCAGTGATAACAATGAAAATCATTCCCACCTTAAATCCACCGATTTTTCTCGCTTTTCCAGCTATAGGGTCATATATGCATCGCGGATTTTCCGGTGAAATCATAATCTCTCTTACTTCTCCTAGCTTTGCATATCCTTTATTTGCATAGACACTTTCACAACTACGATAAACTTTATCTCCATACATATATTCAAAAATTGACCTCTTTGTATTTAATTTTCCAGTCCCAGAAGCAGATTGGTGGGAGATACATTTTCCTTGAACACGTTCCGTCAGATATTTCTTTGCGGCAAATGCTGTACGAAATTCACTCATACACAGACCTATACCTACTACAAAAAACAGGGATAAAAAAATCATATCCTTATACGTTAAAGATGGTAGAAATATTTTACGGGTGATAATACCTATAGTACTTAACCCAATTAATATGACAAGCAAAATCGCAAAAAATCCTACCAACCCACGATTGAGTGGCGATGGTCCTGAGTTTCCGCCTACAACTGAGTTCAATCCTATTCTATTAGTTCCACCAAAATTCGCCTGGCTCGCATCACCCAAAGACATATGTCCGTTTTTTACCTCTATACCTAAGGAATTGATATCATCTGGGTTAAGACTCTCTATTCCACTTTCACGAATCTTCTGCACCAGTTCTGGATCTGATATAGTCATCCTTAAAAAATTGTTTTGTTCTTCCATTTTCATAAATTTCTCCCCTCATTACAGCCTATCTCTTTCACAATTTGGCATATAATATGCTTTAATCAAAAAAATCCCCATCAACATTGTAAAGAAGCTTATTCCAAAATATGTAGTTTTAGGTTCATCTGGCTTTTCAGAGTTAATGTAAACCGCACATTCTTTTCCATCTTTCATTGTAAATGCATTGAAACCATAGAGTCCTATATCCTCATAGAGCTCATCATCATATTCATAAGTGATATATGCTACTTTCCTATTGTGAGCTCCTGTTTTTCGAACATCAATGATTCCTTCTACCCTATCATATGTGGCAATATAAAAAATGCTGAATCCTATCAAAACAAGTCCAACAACTACAAATAATGTTCCTCACCATATAAATGCTCTTGATGAATCTTTTCCTCTCTTATTTGATTAAGCAATTGTATTTTATCGAGTAGGAGGGCGATAGTTTTTCTCATTTGATTTTCAACTTCCACATCATATTCCGTACATCTTCCGATTTCCCAAAGGGCAAAATCGTACATCGTACCATTACGTCTCAAATCTCCTATTTTCCAAGTCTTTTCTGGAGTAAGATTTAATAATTTAGAAACATCATCAGGATTAAAATTTCCAACTATCTTGAAATATGTATTGCAACTATTTCGAGTACTCATATGCACCTCCACATATTTTAAATTCTCACATACTCTTCATTCATCGCACACTAGCATTTTACGGACAAATCATTCAATAACTATAAATTATCCGTGATTTCTGTAAAATAATACACTATTTTTTTGTCATTCCATATCTTTATACGGATAACACCATTATTTTAATTGTTTTCTACGTATTATTTTACATCTCAATCTTATTTTTTAGATTTTTTCGAATATATGTTACGTAGAAATATACTTTACTGACCAATTTCTCCGTATTTGTATGATCTCTAAACAAATAAATTTACTCTTTTATTATTCTTTTACGGATAATTCATATATCATATATGTTTTTATCCGTAAAATCCCATAATCCCGCAACAGAAAATACATTCTCCCCTAATACAACCAAAGAAAATTATTATCTGTACTTAAAAACTCTATGTTATTTATAAACAGCACATTCTCTATACCATTCTCTTTAGCAAGTTTGCTTACACTATCATGGTAATATCTCAAATCCACTACTATTATCTCACTATAATTATCTGCCAGCAGTGGCAAAAAGCTATGAGCATACGAATCCTTCACAACAAGAAGCTTTCCGTTATCTTCTGACACTGCGTTGCTTGTTATTTTTATAATAGAGTGATTTCCATCTAAATAAGTTGTATATTTGTCCTTTATTTCCAAATTCTCATAATTATATAATGAGTCTGACGTCCAACCTTCGTCTAAATACTCAACGGTATATTCGCCATCAGGTTTGTGATAAAGCAATACTTCATCTGGCTCTGCGCTAAAGGTTGGAACATTTGAATAAAGTGTTCCATAGAACTCATCACTTGCCACTTCGATATCATATACATCTGACAAATCAAAATCAGTATTATTTGCAAATTCAGAAGAATCCTCTATTCCCACAAATTCACAGTAAGACTCGTATCCTATATACGCCCCTTGCATTGTCCAGTGGTGGTCTGTTTTGTAATAAATATACTCATCTTTATTTGCCATAAGCTCATCAAAACAATCTGTTACTGCTATCTCATCTGATACACTTCCATAGATATACGCAAGCACCTCTGACTGATCATAGCAGGATGCGTAAGAAGGAAGCCTGTCCTCATACACGTAGCAAGCGTTTGGAATAAGCAACCATGTGCAGTTTAAGTCAGAATTTGCCTCTGCAAATTCATTTACATAGGAAACGTTAGTTCCAAGCTGATTGTACGGATTTTGATAATCCTGAATAAGCATATCCTCCGCAAAATAAACACCATTGATATACTTTTGATTAAGTGCCAGATTCTCAGTAACTTTAAGCTTTACGAGAAAATCCTTAAATATAATCTGGTCACTCATATATTTTTCAAAGTTCTTTGTAAACTCTCCGTTTACTATGCTTTCTCCAGTAATTTCAGGAAATTTAGTAAGATTTCTATTTTCCATATCCGAAAAATCTCTGTCCTTTGCTATAACTGAGCCAAAGGCAAACACACAAATAAACGCAAGAAAACTAATTGTAAGAATTTTATTCCTCATGTGCTTACCTCCTAAAATCTAAAATACAGGAATGGATTAAAGGCTTCTCCTGCCAAAAAAGCAACAGAAAGTACTGCCATTCCAATTAAAACAACACTTTCTATAAGTCCTGAAGCAACCTCTGATTTATTTGACATCTTATCCATAAACTTAGCTACAAGCTTCTTTGGAAATGGTGTTGCTGCCACAAAAGCAATAAGCAAAAACATTCCATAGGAAATCAAATAGAACATAGTTGTATCGTTGGCAAAGGCCAAACCATTTAATCCAAACATATTAAATACCGCAGTCTTTAATGCAGGCAACTTGTCATATGCAAAAATAACCCATCCTAAATTTATGAAAAACAATGCATATATATGTGAAACAAGCTTTGGCATTTTCTCAATCCATTTTCCAAGCCACATTTTTTCAACTGTAAGCAGGACAAAATAATAGATCCCCCAGATAACAAAATTCCATGCTGCACCATGCCAAATACCGGTAAGCAGCCAGACAATAAATATATTTCTTAATGTTTTAACCTTACCACACCTATTTCCTCCCAAAGGAATATACACATAATCTCTAAACCATGTACTAAGTGAAATATGCCATCTTCTCCAAAACTCAGTAATGCTTTTTGAAATATAAGGATAGTCAAAATTCTCAAGGAACTTAAAACCAAACATTCTCCCTAAACCAATTGCCATATCTGAATATCCTGAAAAATCAAAATAAATCTGTATAGAAAATGCTATAGCCGAAATCCAAGCCAGTACCACCGTATTGTCATTAGCTGATAATTTTGAGATACTGTCTACTATTTCTCCTGCCATATTTGCAATAAGTACCTTTTTGCCAAGTCCAAGGATAAAACGTCTTACACCCTCGCCAAAATCATCAATGCTTTCTTTTCTCACATCTAACTGCTCTGCAACTGTCTCATATCTGACAATTGGTCCTGCAATAAGCTGTGGAAATAAAGTAATATATGCTGCAAGATTTATAATATTTTTCTGACATTTTGCCTTATCTCTGTAAACATCTACCGTATATGAGAGAATCTGAAATGTATAAAATGATATACCTATTGGGAGCTCAAGTCCTAAAGTCTTTATGTTTATACTTGGTATATTGTTGATTGTATCCGCAAAGAAGTCAAAATACTTAAAGAAAAACAGCACACCAAGATTAATCACTACTGACATAACAACTGCAAGCTTGGCCATTTTTACATTGTCCTTGCACATGAATTTATCAACCATAATTCCACCAATATATCCAACTAATATTGATGCAATCATGACAAATACATACTTTGGTTCACCCCATGCATAGAATAAAAGGCTAAAAAGCATTAAAACAAAATTTTTAAGAAATCTTGGACTTATATAATAAACCAATAAAACTATTGGTAAAAATGCAAATAAAAATGTAATACTTGAAAAAACCATCTTTAAAACCTCATCTTTTTCGATGTATTAATAATAATATTTATTTTAAAATACTGCAACACAATATTTTATGTAAACAAAGCAAAAATACATTAAAATAATTTTATTTCAAACTATCATTCTCTTTAAAATATTTATTTATCTCCCTTACATATCTGCTTGAATCCTTAGCTTTCTCATGAATAAGCTTAGGGGTAAATATATAAAGCTTATGCCTTGCTCTAGTCATAGCAACATAAAACATTCTTCTTTCCTCTTCCAGGTCGGAATCAGATTTTGCCTTCTTATACGGACATATTCCTTCAACTGCGTCAATTATATAAACACAATCAAACTCAAGCCCCTTAGCACTATGCATAGTCATAAGATTTATTCCCTTAGTAGTCTTTTTCTTTTCCTGTTGCCTTTTCATAACCTCAGTATAATCAGCTATAAATTCAAACAAAGCTTCGTAACTTTCCACATCCTTTATCATTGCCGCAAATTCATCAAGCACATCAAGCAACTCACCTGCATCAAGCTGTCTATACTCTGCATATTTTCTAACATAATCGTCAAATCCCACTCCATTTCTTATGAAATTAAGTGCAGGATATGGTCTCATCTTTTTTATAAGTTTCATATCAGCCATGAATTTGTCCAGATTATCCACAGCATAATCTTTATCACGAAGTCTCCATCTTATCTGGTCATAATCAATTTTCTCTTCCAAAAGTACATCTCTGCTTATATATCTGCTAGGCTTATTCATTATTCTGAGAAATGTGGCTCTGCTGTTATCACCCATAGCAATCCTCATGTAATCGAGAACATTTGACACTATAAAGTGTTCAAATATATTTGGTAAGGAATCGCTTATTGTATATGGAATATTAAAGCTGTCAAGTCTATATGCAAGGCGTCTTGGTTGTATATTAGTTCTATACAAAACAGCCTGTTTCTCATATGGAATACCCTCTGCCACATTATCTTTTATCAGCTTTATTACCATGGCATTTTCCTCTGCCACATTTTTAGTAGATATAATTTTGACAATACCATCCTGTAAACTGGTAGAAACAAGTTTTTTCTTAAATCTCTTATTATTTCCTGCTATAACTCTTGATGATAAAAAGGTTATACTCTTGTCACATCTATAATTTGTTCCAAGCTCAATCTTTCTGGCGTCCTTAAAATCTTCTAAAAATCTATGCATTATCTCTGGTCTGGCACCTCTAAATCCATAAACTGACTGATCGTCATCTCCAACCACAAATATATTGTTTCGTGGCATTGCAATAAGCTTTATTGTCTCATATTGAATTTTATTACTGTCCTGAAATTCATCAACCATAATATACTTAAATATACTTCTACATTTATCAAGAATGTCTTTTCTGGAAGAAAGAAGTTCATAGCACATGACAAGCATATCATCAAAATCAATTAAACCTTTTCTTCTCTTCTCGCTTTCGAAAGCTCTATATATTTTTCTAAATCCATCAGCGGGAAGGTTTGCACTATAATAATCCTCAATGTCAAGCATATCGCATTTAACAAAGCTTATTTGCGCCAAAATATCAGATATAATATCCTCTTTATTGTCATAAGAAAGAGATATTCTATCCATCAATTCGCTAATAATTTTTCTTTTTTCCTCTTCTTGAATAATACTTGAATTCTGCAGATTATAAGCAGTTTTAATAATCCAGAAAAAAATAGAATGAAAGGTTCCGAACCTGACATGATAGTCATGACCTTTTGTTAATTCCTTGAATCTTGTTTCCATTTCAAGGCTTGCAGCTCTTGTAAATGTAATAACAAGAATATCTGCGGGAGAAACTCCCGCAGATTCTATTAAATACTTAATTCTTCTAGTTATGGTTGTTGTCTTACCGGAACCAGGACCTGCCACTACAAGACAAGCTCCCTCATTATGCATGGTTGCACTTTTTTGTTCCTCACTAAGTTTCATAATTAGTTAGCTCCACAACACTTCTTAAACTTCTTGCCACTTCCGCATGGACATGGATCGTTTCTTCCAACCTTTGGTGGCTTAACAACTGTCTTAGATGACTTCTCAATCTTGTATAATTCTTTTCTTCTCTCAGCAGTGATAATGCTATCCCACTGTGGAAGAGTATATAACCACTCTGCATTACATCCAACCATGTTCATGTAAAGCTTCTCTGGATCATAAGCAAGAGAAACCTGAGTATCCTCCTCAAGGTCATCTACATTATTAGGCTGTACAAGACTTTCTTCTATACCATCAAGGAAACCTACCATTAACTCAATAGTCATATTGTACTTTTCTGCAAGTTCCTTAACTGTACCTTTAACAACTTCCTTTGGATTGCTGAGAAGTTCTTCATAAATAGCCTTCTCGCGCTGGAAATAATCTAACCAAAATTCTTTACCTTCAGGTGTTCTGTCATCAAGACCATATGCATGATCTCTCCAATCTTTTAATAAACTCATAATTTCACTCCTATTAGATTTATCTTATAGTTTTGTAAATTTACACTGTAGTAGAGTATAACAAACTATCTATTCTTTTTCAATATTTTCTTTTTCTAAATCTACATCTTGAATAGCACTTTCCTCATTTTCATTAACTGAAGAAAGGACCTTTCCAATCCATAAAAATACATACATAAAAATAGGTACGATTATACAAAGCCACAAGCATCCCATAAAATATTTACTGCCAGTAATTCCTGTAATAAATGTAGCAATAATTAATGCAATTATAATTATAATTCCTACCCACGCTAAAATTCTGGCTGTTTTTTTCTTGGATAGCTTTGATATATATTTGTTATCACTCATATTAATTCTCCTTATTCGTATCTGAGTGCATCGATTGGATTAAGATTTGCAGCCTTAACCGATGGAATAAATCCAAATACAATTCCTATTACCACTGAAAAAAGTACTGATACAAGAATTGCTGCTCCACTTATTGCTACAGGAACAGCTGCAATATTTGAAATTAGGTATGCAAGGCCAATTCCCGCTCCTACTCCTAATACTCCACCTAAGCTTGTTAAAACTGCTGCCTCAGTCAAAAACTGAGCTAAAATAACTTTCTTTCTTGCTCCTAACGCCTTCTTAAGACCAATTTCTCTTGTTCTTTCTGTAACCGACACAAGCATAATATTCATTACACCTATACCACCTACAATAAGAGATATACTTGCAATCCATATAAGCTGTTGACTAGTAGATGCACTAACCTCTTGAAGAGCCTTTGCCTTCTCTAATAAATCCTCACTCTTGTAAGTGTAGCTTTGTCCTGATTCACTACCATCATCCACTATATTAATATGACTATTAAGTACATCCGCTGTACCTCTTCCAGCCAAAGTCATATCTTCTGTAGATTTTGCTTTTATTACAACATTATATGGCTCATCAAAACCGTATATCATTGGCCACACAGAATCAGTGACAAATATTTTGCCTGAAACCTCTTCTCCATAATAGGTATACCAGTCATAGTAGGATTCTACGGTAGGTTCAAAACCTGACTGCTGCTCTACAACACCTATTACAACATAGGTTTCTCCCATTATTTCTATGGTTGCTCCCAAAGGATTTTCACCACCGAACAATGTACTAACGGCAGTTGTATCAAGAACTACAAATTTATTAAACTCTTCTCTATCAATGTCTCTAAAGAATCTACCCTTTGTGACAACATATCCTGTCACCGAAAAATAATCCTCATCCACACCTAATATTGTTGCATTTGATAAGGTTTTATCCTTGTAATATATTCCTTCATACATTACACCTCTTCTATATGCAGAAACTCCAGCAACCTGCTCAATCTCCATAATTTCCTCTTTGATGTCATCATCTATCATTGGCATCCCATCCGGTGTCATGGAGTCACCTGAGTAATATTCCCATTCACCTGCATATAATTGAACCTCCACCAGGTTGTCACCTGAGCCAACGAGATTCTCTTTTATCTGCTCACTTGTTCCTTTTATTGTTGATACTATGGCAATAATGGCAGCTATACCGATTATAATTCCTAACATTGTAAGAAAGGAACGCATCTTATGTGCCCATATGCCTTGAAATGATAATCTTATATTTTCTAACATATTATATTCCTTTCTATTGGTATAGTACGTCTATACTTTCTTGCACAGTATTTACACCTTCTACAGCATCGGCAGAATACGGAAATGCAATGTAATCATTAGGGCTAAGACCTCCTTTAATTTCAATCATACTACCCCAAAGGATTTCGCCAGTTGCCACATAAGTCTTAACTAGCTTGCCATCCAATTCTTTCATTACATAGTAATTACCATTTTCTTTTCTAACCATTGCCATTTCAATGTAAAATGAATCTGACATTTCCGCCGAAGAATCCATGAGCATAACCTCCATATACATACCCTGGGATAAATCTTCACCACCATTGATTGTGATGGTTACAGGATAAAAGGATTCCTCAGCCGCACTATAATTATATCCACTAGACGGAATATCTCCAATATGAGTTATGGTTCCATCGTAAACCATGCCATTATCATAACAATTGAGAAGAACCATATCACCTTCCTGAATTGACATTAAATCTAACTCACCAATTGCAGTTTCAACAGTATATCCCTCTGTTCCACTTATAACAATAAACGGTTCGTTATTTAATATGGCAGTTTCTTGGTCTACAACTTTTTTAACTACCCCATCAAAATTACACACAACTTCGCCGGTTGAAAACTGATATTCCATAATCTGTAATTCGATTAACTGCAATTGATAGTCAATAGTAAGTCTTGAAATTTCTGCTTTTTTCTCTTTTATAGCAAGTGCAAGTTCCTCCACAGTATATGTGATTTCTTCAGGCTCTCCCTCTGACTGAGTATCCTCAGGCGTACCCTCTGGTGTAGTCACATCTGCTTCTGGAGCCACAGGCTGTTCAGTGTTTGCCGGTTCTTCTGTACTCGCTGGTTGCTCTGTGTTCGTAGGCTCCTCTGTACTTGTAGGCTCCTGAGGTGTTGCATCAGTAGGGGTAGCACTCTCCCCTCCCGTAGGTATTTCAGGTGTTTCCGTAGTATCTGGAACTTCTGTTGTTGGCACCTCTGTTGTTGGTTCCTCTGGAACAGGTGGTACCACAGGTGGCTGAACAGGAACTGTATTGTTTAATTTCTCTAATTCATTCTCAGCCACAACCACTGCTGCTCTGGCAACTTCAACCTGAGCTCTCTTAGATTCCAACTGGAGGCTTTTTGAAGTTACATCATATACCAATATAACATCTCCTGCCTTTACCACATCTCCTTCGTTAACACATACCTCATCAATTAAGTCAGTAGATGTAAGATATATTTTCTGTTCTTTATCAACAGTTACCATACCACTAATATAGCTATAATTTCCTACCATATCTGAAGTCATCATCATCTGTTCAACAGAAAATACATTTACGGTTTTCTTCTCTTGGTTTTTATTCTTAAAAACTACTATAATTGCAACTGTTGCACCTATTACTACAACAGCTATTAATAATCCTATTATTAATTTCTTTATTTTACTCATTGGAATCCACCTCCTGACCATAGTCATATAAGGCTTCTTCCTCAGTCCAGGCTTGCGCACTCTCTCCTTCACAAATAAGCTCGCCATCAATTATTTTAATAATTCTATCAGCTCTCTTCGCTATCTCCTCTGAATGAGTAATCATTATTATTGTGACACCATTTTCGTGAAGCTTATCAAACAAGTCCATAACCTGTAAGCCGGACTTAGAATCAAGTGCACCAGTGGGTTCATCCGCCAAAAGAATCTTTGGCTGGTTAACCATAGCTCTGGCAATAGCCACTCTCTGTTTCTGACCACCAGACAACTGAGTAGGTTTGAAGTTCATTCTGTCAGAAAGTCCTACCATATCAAGAACTTCCTCACATCTCTTCTTTCTTTCTCGAAGAGCTACCTTAGCATACTGTAATGGTAAACCAACATTATCTAACGCAGTCTGCCTTGGCAATAAATTAAAGGTCTGAAAAACAAAACCAATTTTCTTATTTCTAACAAAAGAAAGCTCTTTATCCTTGTAGTCATTAATTTCCTGACCATCCAAAATATAAGTGCCTTCTGTAGCTTTATCTAAACAGCCTATTATATTCATCAAAGTAGATTTGCCGGAACCTGAAGGTCCCATAATTGCAACATATTCGCCTTCCTCCACAGATAAATTAATATCCTTAAGTACAGGCACCTCCATACTTCCCTGAATATATGTCTTATATATATTCTTTAATTCTAATATCATTGACCATCCTCCTCACTTACAGGAGCATCATCAATAATATCTTCATCATAGATTACATCCTCATCATATATGATGTCTTCATCGTATATAATGTCTTCATCGTATATAATGTCTTCATCGTATATAATGTCTTCATCGTACATCATGTCTTCATCAAACATAATGTCTTCATCAAACATAATGTCTTCATCAAACATAATGTCCTCGTCATACATCATATCGTCTTCGTACTGAATAACATCTTCATAATTGTGAGTAGCTGTCATTCCCTCTTTTATTCTAGGCTCAGGAAATGCAATGTAATCAGATTCAGATAATCCCGAAATAATCTCATATCTCCACATTTCCTCATCATATTCCCCAAGCTCAACTTTTCTCTTCTCTATGCGACCATCCTTGTCCTCAGCCCATACATAAGTTTCTCCATCCTCACTAAAGATGTACCAGTCGTCAAGCCAAAGTCCTTCTTTTGTTTGACCATAATCCATTTCAATATATACATGCTGTCCTAAAAGAAGACCATCTATAGAGTCAAGTTCAACATAGAAAGGGTACTTAGTAGCAGTCTCACCAGAACCATAATAGTAATAATCATTCTGATTATTTTCCGGGTGTTCAGTATCTATAAGAGATATTGTGCCATTCCATATTGTATCATCAACACGAGAACGAATAATAACATCCATACCCTCGTAAAGGTCATACATATTTAATTCACTTATAGTTCCCTTTATTCTATAATTACCCATAGCCATAATAGACATATACGCTGATGATGTATTAGTATCCCCATAGTAATAATCTTCTGGATTACTCTGCCCTGTACCATCATTGATGTCTTTTATGATTCCATCCATTGGCGAATAGACTATTGCATTATCCATTGCTGCCTTCTGTCTATCAATCTCCAATTGCTTAGCACTTGCATCATAGTTATATTGATTCACCTGTGCCTGAAGACTTTGGATTTGAGCTGTATACTCGATTTTATTTTCCTCTGGAACTGTATCTCTTTCTGCTGCAAGGTCTGCAATCTGAGTATTAGTAACAGTAATACTGTTGTATATGCTCTGTAATTCAAGTTCCATCTGTCTGAGCTTAAGATTCATCTCATCTGTGTCATACTCAAAGAGAGGGTCACCTTCCTTCACTGTATCGCCCTCTTCAACATAGACTGTCTTCACAGTCTTTTCTGAATCCTTCTGAACATCCTTTGTCTCCTGAGACTCAACAATACCCATGTATCTGTTATTACCATAGAAATCTAATCCTAAAATTGTCTCTACAGATTCTACATATACAAGCTCTTCACTTACCTTATTATCCTCTTTTTTCTTCATCAAAATAGCAATTGATACCCCAATAACAACTGCTATTACCAAAATAGGAATTAAAATCTTAAGAACCTTCTTACCAGACTTCTTATCCTTTTTTATTTTCTCCTTTTTTGGTTTTTCTTTTTTGATTTTTTCTTTTTTTGTCTTAGTGGTTTCTTCAACTATTTCTTCAACCACTTCTTCAGTCGTTTCTTCGAATTTTTGTTCTTCCATCTTATTCTCCTTCGCTTATTTTTTATTTATTTCTCATTATCCTTCTTTATAATATTAAACCAATCTTTTATATCTTTTTCATATCCATTGTCACCCGGCTCGTAAAATTTTTCCCCGATGAGCGGGTCTGGTAGATATTGCTGGTTTACATAATGATTAGGATAATCATGAGCATATTTATATCCCACATTGCCAAGATTCTTAGCACCTGAATAGTGGGCATCTCTCAAATGTACCGGCACCTGACAGTCATTTACATGTTTAACTGCATCATTAGCAGCAAATATTGCATTAACAATAGAATTGCTCTTAGGTGCACAAGCGACATATATAGCTGCATGTGCAAGAATTATTTGTGCCTCAGGCATACCAATTCTCTCAACGGCCTGGGCACAAGATGTTGCAACAACAATGGCCTGTGGGTCAGCATTGCCTACATCTTCACAAGCGCAAATCATGATTCTTCTGGCAATAAATGTAATACTCTCTCCTGCATATAACATTTTAGCGAGATAATATACTGCTGCATCAGGATCAGAGCCACGCATACTCTTTATAAATGCAGATATGGTATCGTAATGGTTATCCCCATCTTTTTCATATCTTATAGCTCTTCTCTGTATGCATTCCTCTGCCACTTTTAAATCATATATAATTTTACCTGTTGTCTCATCTCTATCAGTGGATAATATACCCAGTTCCACAGCATTAAGGGCATGTCTAGCATCACCTTCTGATATGTCAGCTAGAAAATGTATTGCCTCATCAGTTATTTCAACATTGTAAGAACCCATTCCCTTCTCTACATCATAGACTGCTCTTTTAATAAGCTGTTCTATATCCTCGCTACTAAGAGGCTTAAGTTGAAATATAGTAGAACGAGAAATAAGAGCACTGTTCACCTCGAAATAAGGATTCTCAGTTGTTGCTCCAATCATAACTACTGTTCCATCTTCTACAAATGGAAGAAGATAATCCTGTTGCGCCTTATTAAAACGATGTATCTCATCGATAAATAAGATGGTCTTCTTACCATACATACCAAGATTATCTTTCGCTTCTTTAACTACTTCCTCAATATCCTTCTTACCTGCGGTAGTAGCATTTAATTGTTTAAAGATAGCACTGGTAGTATTTGCAATAACCATAGCTAATGTGGTTTTGCCTGTTCCCGGTGGACCGTACAAAATTATAGAGCTAAGCTTGTCTGCTTTAATAACTCTATAAAGCAATTTGTCCTCACCAAGGATATGTTTTTGACCAACTATCTCCTCTAAAGACGTAGGACGAAGCCTCTTCGCCAGAGGTGCTTCGTCCTTCATACTTGTTTTTCTCATATAATCAAATAAATCCATAACTTATCCTTTATACCAGACCAAGCTTCTTAATAAGCCCATCAAACTTAATTATATCTATAGGCTTACATATGTATTCTTCATAATCATCACTTGCATAATTAGCATCAAAGCCCTCATCAAGTGCACTTATCATAACTACCTTACATCTTGAATCTCTTGCAAGGCCAAGCTTTCTCTCTGCATCTCTTATAGAAGCAAGTGCTTTATATCCATCAATCTTTGGCATCATAATGTCCATGCATACAAGATCGAATCTAGCATTGTTATTGACAGCATTAACAAATTCGTCAACAGCAGCAATACCATCTCTTGCCACTACAACCTCTCCATATTTTGAAAGGAGCTTCTCCATAAACTTTCCGCTCGCTATATCATCTTCTGCTATTAAAACCTTCATTCTAATACCTCCTATAATGGATTTTAACCCAAGATTATATTTTAATTAAATCAAACCATTTTTGCAGGTTACCCATAAGTTCCTGCTTAAATGTCTTTTTGTGATATGTAATACGTCTGCTTAAAATATGTGACATTACTGCACCTGTCACATTAAGTGCCAATTCCTCAGGAGTAAACTTATCAATAATTTCTTTAGATTCTATGGCTTTCCTAAATAAATCCTCAATAAAGTTCATTCTCTCTGCTATACACCAGGATATCTTATCTCTAGTGTCTATGTTATGCAATAACTCTTCGTATTGAAGCATCAATGTGGAGATAGCATAATAGTTATCATAATAAGTGGCATAAGCCTCAAAATAATCTACAAGCTTTTGCATATTAGTGCCATCTTTAGCCTTAACTGTCTGACGAATTCCCTTGTCAAATTTTGAATAATAATCAACTACCTCAACAAGGACCTCATTTATACCCCCAAAATATTTATATAAAAGAGCTTCAGACATATTTTCTTTTAATGCTAAGTTACGGGTTGTTAATGCAGATAAACCAGAATCACTGATAATCTCTATAGCAGAGGCAATAATTCTATCCTTTCTGGATACAAAGCTATCATTCATGCAATACCCTTTCCTTATATAACAAATATTTCCCCACTAATATGTTAATTTTATGTCATTTAGGCATTTTTGTCAACAAAATAGGGAGCTATTATATAAATAACAGCTCCCTTTTTGTTTAACTCAATAATAACAATTCCTAATTAATAATTCAGATCAACCTAAGATGCAGAATATATATAAAAATAGGTACTCTGTTACTTAATCAAGTAAACCTTTTCTTAGATAACAGTTACGTTGATTGCCTGTGGACCCTTCTCGCCATCTACAACATCAAACTCTACTGTCTGGTTCTCCTCCAAAGTCTTGAATCCTTCCATGTTGAGACCAGTGAAATGTACGAATACATCCTTACCATTCTCATCAGTGATGAAACCAAAACCCTTCTGGTTGTTAAACCACTTTACTGTACCTTTTGTCATGATAAATCCTCCAACTATAAAACTCGCATTTTGTTTTAAAAAATGCCTATTAAAGATAGCATACAACACCTCGGAAGTCAAGATTTATATTTTGACACAAAACTCCCTTAAATCATACTTATACACCGTATCAGATAGGTATTCCAATGGCGAAACAACATACTCATTAATCTCCTTTACCATCTCCTCCAAATTAGCTTTATTTATATCTTCTTTTGCAGGTAGCAATAACACTTCATGGATACTTGAGGGTAAAATATATACATCGGAATTATTATTTTGTGCAAACTCTTTTATAATATCTTCATACACCATGTATGTAGCCCCATTTATATGTTGCTGGTTCGTCAATATATGTAATCCACTATCCTCGGGAATATCTATATTTTCGTCATACTCTCTGAGCATGTCATCCAATCGCCTTAACTCAGGAGGAAAAAGTCTTCTTGTGTTGTCCTTTGCTATATCATACAATTGCTCGTTACTAATATCCCATTCTTCAAGATCCTTATTTCTCACAATAGCAGATGCAATACCATTTTCATCATTTTTCACTAAATATCTAAATGTTATGGCCAAATCATGATATGGCACAAGAGGACAATCTTCAAATTGCGTTTTATTTCTTTCATAGTTAACTAATCTCATAAAAATTTTGTCTTTTACATTATCTTTATTAGGCAAAACAATATCACTGTTAGACATTTCTTTTCTGGCGTTTTCATATTCATAAACTATTTTATTTATTATATTCTCTATAGACGTACCCTGTCTGTAAAGTTCATAAAAACAATCCATATATATACTTGGTGACATATTTTCATTGCGCAAGGATACAACCAAACTGGTACATATTATTCCATTATTCTTGCATACTTCCTCTACATGAATTTTATTAAGCTCATACTGAGTGAGAAATAATGGCAGTCTCCTGGTTACCTCATCTAAAAAATCTTTAAATTTCATAATATCTGACACAAAAAATACACCCTTTCTGAATAAAATTTTTAGTTCATATAATATTTTAAAATGGGAAACGTTGAATAAATTATCTTATAAGAGTTTTAAGAATATAGATAATCTAAGTAAGATTTATTTGATTATAAATTCTAATATCTTTGTATTCAAGTTCAAAAAATAAGCATTTGTATACAAATTGTATACAAATGCTTATTTTTTGCTACATGGTGTATATTTTTTTATACATTTAAGTATTTTTTCAAGAAAACAAGGAATTTCTCCATCTCTTCACGAGTACCAATTGTAACACGAAGGTAATTGTCTATTCTTGGCTTATTAAAATATCTAACATATATATTTTCTTTTCTTGCCGCCTCGAATATTTCCTTTGCACCCTTTGTATCATGAGTTATAAATAAGAAGTTTGCTGCAGATGTAGGACATGAAAAACCTATTTTCTCGATTTCTTGCTTAAACCATTCTCTAGTTTCTATTACCTTAGCAACAGTTGACTTGAAATATTCATCATCTGCAATACTTTCAACTCCCAAAACAATTGAAGGCATATTCATAGTGTATGAATTATATGAATATTTTACGTCATTTAAGTATTTTATAAGCTTAGGATTACCCATGGCATAACCAATTCTAAGACCTGCCATTGAACGGGATTTAGAGAAGGTTCTCACCACAAGTAAATTATCGTATTTATCAATAAGTGGCAATGCTGTTTCTCCACCAAAGTCTACATATGCCTCATCAACTATGACAATAACATCCTGATTATGGCTTACAATGTCTTCTACAAAGCTAAGAGGCTCTGCGATACTTGTTGGAGCATTTGGATTTGGGAAAATAATTCCACCATTATCTTTATAATAATCTGAAGCTACAATTCTAAAGCTGTCATTTACCGCAACTCTTTCATATGGTATCTTGAATAATTCTGCCCAAACATCGTAAAACGAATAAGTTATATCTGGAAACAGTATGCTTTTATCTGAGTTAAAGAATGTCATAAATGACATAGCAAGTACATCATCTGAACCTACTCCCACAAAAACCTGTTCCTTGCTAAGTCCATGATAATCTGCTATGGCTTCCACAAGCATAGATGCCGCTGGATCAGGATATAGCTTGAGATTTTCTAATTCTACCGCCTTTTCCATCACTTTCTTTGATGGACCGTATGGATTTTCGTTAGTATTTAATTTAATTATATTTTTTTCCTTTGGCTGTTCACCTGGAACATACGGAACAACCTTTCTAATATTTTTCTCCCAAGAAGTCATGGTTTGTCCTCCTGTAAATTGAATATATCTGATTATAATCCTTGTATAAATTAAGTCAATATAAAATGATTATTTGAGTTTCTTTAATACCTCAAGTGTATATTTCCACATTCTTTCTACACTATCTACATAAAGTGTTTCCGCAGGGGTGTGAATATCATCTATTCTTGGACCATATGATATACAATCAAGCCCTGGCAACTTACCTGCAAAAAGACCACACTCAAGGCCCGCATGTATAGCTTGAATTTCAGGCATATCATCAAACATATCCTTGTATGTCTGTTTCATAACGTCTCTTAATCTTGAGTCCTGCTTATACTCCCATGCAGGATAGGAACCATTCTCACTATAGTTACCGCCTAAGCTCTCAGTCAAACATTTTAGCTGGTAACCAATGTCCCTTTTTTCTGACTCAACACTACTTCTTACAGAAAATCTGAAAAGCACCTCATTATCAGTAGTGGAAAGTACTCCAAGATTTAAGGATGACTGAACCAATCCGTCAATATCCGAACTCATACGCATAATTCCATTAGGATAACAATAAAGTGCTGTTATAATATTATTTGAAACTTCCCTTGTCATCACCTTATCAACCTGAGTTTTGACAATATTTAAAGTTATATCACCGTCACTAAATAAATATTCATTTTTTAAGGTACTATTTAACTCTTTAATTTTATTCTCAATATTAGTAACACTTGATTCCTTAAATGCCACTACTGCTTTTGTTTCTCTAGGAATTGCGTTATCCTTCAAACCACCATTAACTGATGATAAGCAAATATTATCCTCCTGAGATAGCATATATAAAATTCGTCCCATAACCTTATTGGAATTAGCTCTATTCTTATCTATCTCTACTCCCGAATGTCCCCCCTGCAAGCCTGTCACAGTGATTTCGTATCCTGTCATATCTTGCATATCCTCAGTATACACAGCTGGTATCTTACATTCCGATGTCATACCGCCTGCACAGCTAACCAAGAGAACGCCCTCTTCTTCCGAGTCAATGTTAAGCATCATCTTAGATTTTAGCACTGTTGCATCAAGAGCTGCTGCCCCTAACATTCCAACTTCTTCGTCCACTGTAATAACAACCTCAAGAGGTGGATGCTCAATATCATCTGAATCGAGTATTGCAAGGGCATAAGCCACAGCAATTCCATCATCTCCACCAAGTGTAGTTCCATCAGCGGTAATTGCCTTGCCATCACAGCGAAGTCTTAAGCCTTCCTTCTCAAAATCAATATCACAACCCTTATCCTTTTCGCACACCATGTCCATATGTCCCTGAATCATAACTGTGTCTGAATTCTCATAGCCACGAGTCCCATCCTTAAACATAATCACATTGTTAGCTTCATCCTGAATGTATCTGATATTTTTATTCTTTGCAAATTCAACCAAATAATCACTTATTTGCTTGGTGTTATATGAGCCATGAGGAATACCACATATCTCTTCAAAATATTTATATACTTTTTTAGGTTCTAACCCTTCTAAAACTGCCATTTATGTCTCCCTTACTGTTTTTTTATACCTTCTGCCATAGAATTGAAATCAGAAATAAACTTATTATATTTATCTGTATCAACATCTGGCACCATCTCTTTTAATAGCTTGTTTGATGTATACTGATAACAATCTTTAATTATTCCCTTATCCCATCCATAGGATTCCCATAAGTCAAAAACCAACTTATTAAGTTCATTATTCTCAACAATAGTTTTTACTGTAGAATTTATTCCATAACTATATGGAGTTTTTGTGTTTAAATAAATCTGTATCTTATCCACAATATCATCCTCTGCAGATGATGTTGCCACATATACATTATAATATCCCTCTTCTGATATCCATTCAGATAAATCCTGATCATAGGATGAAAGCATATCACGAGTCAATGTGAACATTACTTCCTTAGTTTCTCCAGCTTCAAGATATATCTTGGCAAAATCTTTGAGTTCCTTTATTGGCTTAGACAATGTAGATGCAGGATCATTTACATATAACTGAACCACCTGACTTCCTGCCATGGCACCAGTATTTGTAACCTGTACGATTATATCACATTTGTTCCTTATTTCGCCATTATTATAATCAAATTTTACATCTTTTATCTCAATATCAAATGTAGTATAGGATAATCCATATCCAAAATGATATGCTGGTTTTATTTTCTTCTTGTCATAATATCTGTAACCAACATATATACCTTCACCATAGCATACCTCATAACCATCCCCTGGGAAATTAAGGAATGTCGGTGTATCCTCGTATCTTTCAGGGAATGTTATTGGAAGCTTACCTGATGGATTAGCCTTACCCACAAGTATATCTGCCAATGCATCAGCACCTCCCATACCAGGTAAAAACATGGCAAAAATAGCTTTTACATTAGAATTCTTGTATTCACTCACCTGAACCGGTCCACAAGTATTAAGCACCAATATAACGTCATTAACCAAAGTGTTAAGATATGCTAATAGCTTAATATCTGACTCCTCAAGAAGAAGATTCTTTCTATCATTTCCTTCCATGCCTCCAAGGCTACAAACACATATAATCTTTTCATCAGCGGATACATCAGGGTTTTCATCTTTTGAAATTCTAACATTATCACCACCTATGCGTTCACACATAGATTGATAAAAATCACCCACTCTGTTAGTATCTATACCTGCGCTTCCCTTACCACATTCAAGAAATTCTTCTGCACCACTACCAACAATTACAACCTTTTCATTTTTTGCTAATGGAAGGACGTCCTTGTTTTCAAGCATTACTATTCCCTCTACCGCCGCATCATAAGCTGCTTTATCTGTAAAGCTTTTAGCCGAAGATGCATCCATATCCTGCTTATAGTTATCAGATATCCATTTTACTGTTTGAAGAATTTTGCATACTGCATTATCTAGTACTTCTTCCTTTAAAGTACCCGATTCTACAGCCTCCAAAACCTTGCTTGGATGTCCTGGACCTGGCATTTCTAAATCATTTCCACCTATAAGGGCTTTATCCTGATTATATACTGCCCCCCAATCTGATAAAACAGTTCCTTCAAATCCCCATTCACCTCTAAGCTTATCTCTAAGTAGCCAACTGTTCTCCGTACACGGTACACCATTAATCTTATTATAGGCACTCATAACAGTTTGAACCTTGCCTTCCTTAACACAGGCTTTAAATCCAGGGAAATATATTTCTTCCAAAGCACGATTTGATATTGTCTCATTAATTCCCACTCTGTTTGTTTCCTGATTGTTTGCTGCAAAATGCTTAACATTGGCCGCAACACCATATTTTTGAACACCCTTAACAAGCTCAGGTGCAAGTTTGGAAACAAGTGTAGGGTCTTCT
Organism: Lachnospiraceae bacterium; assembly: GCA_015057525.1. GTDB lineage: Bacteria > Bacillota > Clostridia > Lachnospirales > Lachnospiraceae > Coprococcus_C. Next base: position 75,092 of record SVEE01000005.1, read on the forward strand.
GAATATCCTTCGAAAAGTCTTCCATTTAGAGGGTCTCTATGGATATTAACATTAGGTGTTCCAAGTAAAATATGCACACCAAAAAGACAAGCCTCCATACCTAAAGCCTCTCCAACTCTACCTACAACCTCCTTGTTCCAGGTCGCTCCAAGTAAAATTCCTGGTGGGAAACATCCAGGTGCATAGTCTTCTTTCTTCAATCTTTTATCTAGAATATCCTTAATCCAAAGATATATCTTAGTTTCTTCCTCATCAAGATTTTCTGGGTAATAATAATTTTCTATTACATTAACTAATTTTGTGCTTCCGATTAATCTTTCATTTCTGCCATCCTCACAAAACTCATTCCAGTTGTAATATTCTGTCATATCCCCAAAAAGCTGTTCATAATTTATTCCTGTACCACCATCAAGAAGCTGAAGTCTTGGTATATCTAATCTCTCCAAACCATAGCTCCCAAAAAATGTGGCACCATTTACTAAATTTGCTTTTTCTTCTAAAGTCATCCGACTTACAATATCCTTAATATCTCTATCAAAACACTTAATCGCCATATGATTCCTCCATAATAAAAAAGTCCTGATATTCATGATAAATCACTTTATCATAAATATCAAGACGACTTTACTGTAAAAACATTGGCAATTATGTTAATGAAAAATATAACAAAACAATAATACCAAGAATTATTCTATATACACCAAACACTTTAAAATCATTCTTCTTAATATAGCTCATAAGGAACTTAATAACCAATACAGATACTACAAAAGCGACAACTACTCCAACAATTAAAATAACTAATTCTGCTGCCGAGAAAGCCAAACCGAATTTGATAACTTTAATAAGACTAAGTCCAAGCATAACAGGTACAGCAAGGAAAAATGTAAATTCTGCTGCCGCAACTCTAGATACACCAATAAGAAGAGCTCCTATAATAGTTGCTCCTGAACGAGATGTACCCGGTATAATAGATAACACCTGAAATAAACCTATAATAAGAGCTGTCTTATAAGTTATGTCCGCCAAAGTTTCAATCTTTGGTGTCCTCTTTTTGTTCCAATTTTCGATTACAATGAATGCAATACCATATACAACAAGTGCTATAGATATAACAACTGGAGTGTGTAAATGTGCTTCAATATAATCATCAAACAAAAGAGTAACTATTGCACCTGGTATACATGCAACTACAACCTTAAACCACATTGAGAAGATATCTTTCTTTATGTAGGATTCTTCCTTGTTCTTAAACTGGAACGGCCACATTTTATTCCAGAAAAGCATTACTACTGCAAGAATTGCCCCCAGCTGAATAACCACAAAGAACATTTCTTTAAACTCATCCGATACATCCATCTTAATGAATTCATCAACTAAAAGCATATGACCAGTACTACTAATTGGAAGCCATTCTGTAATACCTTCAATAATTCCTAAAATTATAACCTTTAAAATTTCTATTAAACTTACTTCCAAGAAAATATCCCCCTTTTATATCAAACTTTTGAAAAATTTACATTCGTCTTCATTACATTTTTTTGCGTACTCAGACTTTATATCACAATGGAAAACATGAGTCAACTTGTTTTCTTTGTTACCATATACAGTAAACCTAAACTTAACATCTTTCTCGGTTAATTTTTCTGACATGTAAAAAGGCTGTTCAAACAAAAAATCACCTGGACAAGTCATCATATATACAGCAGGAAAGTCATCTGTCACGTATCTTGTTACGTCTAGAATCTTAAGTTCCTCTTCATTTCCGCCTAAGGGCATATAATCTTTAATAAGTTTTTCTGACTCATCAATTTTGTATATTCCACAATTTAACCCTATACCTTTAAGCATGAGACATTTACCAATTGGAGTGTTTGGCTGTTTTGCATAGAAAAACTTTGTGTACACCTGGGTAAATACTTGCATACCATAGTTCTGTAATATTGCTTTACATTCTTCATTTAACACTGATTCAACAAACATTGTAAGTATATGTGCACCAGCAGAATCACCAACTGCAAAAAGATTTGCAATATCCAATTTATATTCCTGTGCATTATTTATTATCCAATTGAAAACCTTATGAGTATCTTCAATTGGTGCTGGAAATTTAAATTCAGGAGCTAATCGATATGTATAATTGATAACAGCAAAGCCATGCTGTGCAAGACTCATGCAGTAATACTGATACCTTTCCTTGTCACCATATACCCAGCCACCACCATGTACGCTTACAATTACGGGAAGATAACCATCCATATCCTTAGGTCTGTATACGTCTAGTAACTGCCATTTATCATCATTACCATACTTTATATTGTCATATCGAATTATGTCCTCCGGAGTGGTAAGACCTGCATCTCTTATATCATCATTTTTCTTAAATTTTTTTCTACATTTATCACTGTCTAAACTCATTTTTTACTCTCTTTCCTCAATATAATTTATATAACAACATATAATAAATTTCACAATTTAAAAATATATTCATACACTAATAATAAAAAGTCTAGTAATATTTTATGAATATAAAAAGAAATTTTACAAACACCTCAGATAGAATACTATTACAAATTTTAAATTCAAATAAACCTAATGCAATCGCAAAAATAACTGGAAATCCAAGCAATCCACAGTTACACGGAATGGTACAATTTTATAATACACCTGTAGATGGAATTTTAGTGAAAGCAGAAATATTCGGATTACCAAATGCATTTAAATTATATTCCAGCAACTTCTATGGTTTCCATATACACGAAACTGGAAATTGTGAAATTAATTTTCAAAAAACAGGAAATCATTATAACCCAAGTAAAACACTACATCCAAATCATTCGGGAGATTTGCCTCCACTTCTAGGAAATCAGGGATTTGCCTATTCTATATTTTACACTCGTCGATTTACTATAGATGAAATAATCAATAAATCTATTCTTATTCACGATATGCCCGATGATTTCACATCACAACCAGCAGGTAATGCTGGTACAAAAATAGGATGCGGTATTATAGAAATACCTTAACTATAACAAACTATCTCCGCTGTGTATCTGTATTAACATATCTCCCATAATTTCTTTCATAATATCAAATGCTTCCTGACCAGTACAGTGCCCTGAATAAAACTTTGCACCTGTCTTTAGCAGCTCCACAGCGGTATTTTTTATTCTAGCTACATCATCATCTGTATAAGTATCTTTTTGAATCATATGAAAACCACTGATAACTATATCAGGATAGTTTTTGTATATCTCATAGTACCTGTCTAATATATTTACAATTCCCTTATGGGCGCACCCTGATATAAGGATCTTCTTCGATTCATAACTAATCACAAGATATTGCTCATGTGAGAATGTATCTTGTATATAACTATCTTCTTTCTTCTCCTTAAGCATAAGGTTACCCTTAGCTGGATACCTATTTCCTTCTATTCCTGTAAAAATATATAGCTCATCGTCAATCTTTATATCCTCAGCCACAAAAACGCACTGTGGTAACTTAATAATGTCTTTATCTATCCCAATATATTTTTCTTTATTATCTTTTAAATTGTAATATTCCCCATCTACGTTTTCTCTCATATAGATTTTTGCAGAGGAATTAATCTCAGAAAATGGCATTATTCCACCTGAATGATCATAATGTCCATGGCTAAGTATGACTGTATCAACCTTGGATAAATCTATTCCTAGCTTTTTTGCATTTCTAAGGGACATATTCGTCGCACCTGTATCCACTAAAAGCTTGTGGTTCTCAGTTTCAACATAAAACGACAGCCCATGCTCGAACTCACATAATTTATTACCTTTTGTGTCTTCAACTAAGTTAATTATCTTCATACATATTACCTTTCAACTACATAGCAACATTTCCTAATTCATATTTAACAACTTTTTTTAAGTCTTCCATAGCAACTTCTACCTGAAAACCTATCTTTCCACCACTAAAAATTATAGTATTAAGATTTTCAGCAGACGAATCTATAACTGTCTTAAACTGTTTTTTCATACCTATGGGTGAACAACCACCGTGAATATATCCAGTAAGTGGCAAAAGTTCCTTGGATTTTATCATAGCAATATTTTTTTCTGATACTGACTTCGCTGCTTCCTTAAGGTTTAACTCCTTATGTACAGGTATCATAAACACATAATAATTCTTAGAATTACCTATAGTAACTAATGTCTTAAATACCTGATTTGGGTCTTCTCCAAGAGCCTTTGCAACCTCCACTCCACTTAAGGCATCTGTATTGCTATAATCATAGCTTTCATAATTAATCTTATGCTGTTCTAATATTCGCATTACATTTGTTTTATCTGCATTCTTCTTAGCCATTAAAACACTCCTGTCATTTAAAACAAAAATATATTAATTCTCCTGACCATAAACAGGATATTTATATCTATCTTCTTCTGTAATATTTCTAATAACCTTACATGGATTACCGGCAGCGATAACACCGGATGGAATATCCTTATTCACAATACTTCCTGCTCCAATAATTGTATTGTCTCCTATGGTTACTCCCGGCAAAACAGTCACTCCTGCTCCAACCCATACATTATTACCTACTGTAATTGGTAAGGCGATTTCAAGACCCTTATTTCTTTGCTCCACATCAAAAGCATGCCCTGCAGTTGAAAAGCAACAATTAGGTGCAATAAATACATTGTCTCCAAATGTAACCTTCGCCCCATCAAGAATAATACAATTGTGATTGGTATAAAAATTTTCTCCTATTGTAATGTTGTATCCGTAATCACACCAAAAAGGTGCTGTAATGACAAAGTCACCTTTTACTTCACCTATTATTTTATTAATGAGTTCTTTCCTTTTTTCTGAATCAGAAGGTCTGCAAGCATTATACTCAAAGCATAAATCCTTGCACTTAGTTATATCCTTAACTATAGATTCATCATAATTTGCATCGTATAAATATCCTGCCTTAGCTTTTTCTCTCTCTGTCATTTTTGCCTCCGAATAATTCTTCTATAATATCTATAACCTCAATTACATACTCCACTTCTTTTTTTCAAAAAATTCATCAATGTTTTCTACTATTTTCGCAGGAGCCATAGATTTGAGAAGATAACCATCTGGTTTTAAAGGTGAAACACTCAATACACTTTCCTTGTCATTTTTATTTGTAAGGAAAATAACAGGGATACTAGAGTAGTCTGATTCTGCCCTTATCATTTCAAGAACCTGTTTTCCATCACAGATTGGCATTTCATAATCAAGCAATATTAAATCTGGACGATTCATAGCCAAATATTTTATTGCCATTGCACCAGAATTCGCAAGTATAACTCTATATTTTTCTTCTAGCCATCCTTTAACACTTCTAAGAACCGCACCTGAATCATCAACCACAAGAATCTTTTTCTTTAAATGACTGGCGTCATCCTTTACGAACTTAGTTATCTCTTCTGCAACTTCTTTAACATTAAAAGGACGTACAAATCTTTTCTTAATAAACTGAGCAGAAATCACTTCTTCCACTTCTTGAACCTGATTAATATCACCAAACACAAGAATAGGTATTCCATCTTCAATCACTTTATCTTTTATATATATAAGTCCTTCCATGCTTTGATCTTCTGCATTAATTATTATAACTCTATAATCTTTATGTTTTTCTATGTCGCTTGGTTTAAAACTTGTATGTATTACAGTATCCCCTTCTTCTTCAATCAACTTTACAAGTGATATCACAGTAAAACTTTTCTTTTCTGAAACAAATAATATATTTGCCATTTTGTACCCTCCCTTATTCTCCTATTTCCAATATCTCTATCATTTTGCTTGTTAAGTCAAGTATTTCTTCCATAGCTACATCCGACATAAAAATTCTTAAATCCACCATTAAAGCATCGCAGCTGTCTGGAAGCCTAACATTCTCAAGTTCATTCATAGCCTTATCAGCCAAATCAAGGTCGAAATTTTCCACACCATAGTTTATCGTTTTTATAATATTTTTTATTTCGCTAACAGGCAAAGCATTCTTCTCTTTGGATGTTTTTTTTCCATACGGTTCCAGATATATTTTATACCTACTGTATAACTCCAAAACTTTATCTGTATACTTGTTAATGTTTTCTTCATCCATTTTATTCCCATAATATTCAAGCTTTGCAAATTCTTCCGCAAGTTCAATTGCACCAATTAATCTTGACGCATTTTTTAAGGCATGAACCTCTATAGTGTAGTCTCTAATCATTCCCTCCTTAATATATTTTTGAAGTTTATTTGTCTTTGAATCAATAAGTGTATGAAAATCTCCCATTAATTCATAAAACAGATCAACACTTCCTGAATTTTTTATACCTTCATCTACATCAATACCTTCTATTGTCTCAACATCTGTAGTATTTGATTCTTCCACAGTTTTTTCAGATATAATAATGTTATCCTTAGGCACATATTTATATATAAATTGTTCAAGCTTATTTGTATCAATTGGTTTTGATAAAACACCATTCATACCCACTTCATAGAATAGTTTTTCTGCATCAACCATTACATTAGCAGTAAAAGCAATTATTGGTAGATTTTTATAATATTCATTAGGTAAGTTTCTAATATACCTTGTCGTTTCTATTCCATCCATCACTGGCATCATATGATCCATAAAAACAACGTCATACTTTTTCTTTTTAACCATTTCTATTGCTGTTTTTCCACTATCAGCAACATCTATCTGTACCTTTAAATGTTCAATTAATTTTACAGAAACTTTTCTATTCATTGCATCATCATCAACAATTAATATCCTTGCATTAGGTGCAACAAACTCAACATGTGCTTCTTCTTTCGGGTACATTGATTCATCTACGAGTTTTTGACGTATTATAAAACAAAACTCACTACCTACACCATATTCACTCTTAACAGAAATTTTTCCACCCATCAACTCAACGATTTTACTTGATATTGCCAAACCTAACCCCGTACTTTCTTTGCCAGAATTTTTCTTCACGTCAAGCTGAACAAATGCTTCAAACAATTTCTTTAAATCATCATTTTTTATGCCTATTCCTGTATCTTTTACAGAAAATTTTAACTCAACAATGTCATCCTTCTCAGACAAAACATTTACAGATAATTTGATACTTCCCCCATCAGTAAATTTAACTGCATTATTCAAAAGGTTAATAATAACTTGTCTTAACCTTATTCCGTCACCATATAATATTACTGGCAACTTTTCATCTATGTCATACAAGAGCTTTATAGGCTTATCTCCTATAAGATTATTAATAATCATCCTGATATTATCCAACTCTTTTTTTATGTCATACTCAGTTTCAACAAGCTCCATCTTGCCTGTCTCAATTTTAGACAAATCTAAAATATCATTAATTATGGCAATCAAAGCATGACCGGATGTCTTAATATTATCAAGATATTCTTTTTGCTCTTCATCTATATCTGTTCTAAGAAGCACATCAGTCATTCCGACAATAGCATTCATCGGTGTTCTTATTTCGTGAGACATATGTGACAGGAAAATAGATTTGGAAACATTTGCTTCTTCAGCCTTTTTCTTTTCCACTTTCACCTGCTGTACCAATCTTATGTCAGGATTCTCCATAAGTAGATAAAAGGATAAATTTATGAGCATAATACCCATTCCACTCACAAGAGAAAGAGGTCTAATCGCCTGATATAACGATACAAAAAGCTCTATGCTCATAGATAGTGTTATAACCATCCTTTTACTTGAGTTGATTTTATTCCAATATTTAATCATTAAATATATTACCATACACAAATATATAGCAATAGAAAAGTATGTAATGTATGGTGCTGGACCGTATGAATAATTTCCTTCCCCTGTCTCCATATAATAAATAGGCAAACATATTATTCCAAGAAGAGCAATAAAAAGTATATAAATACTAAGTTTAGAAATTTTTATTTTGTCATTTATATCCTCCTCTAAGATAGCAACTATGTATCTATATATAAGATAGAAAAGTATTACCATTGTTCCAATAAACAATCTATGAAAAATATCATTTACAGTCTTTGGAACCTGTTGCATATTATTTACTGTTTTTACTGTTATGGCATCAAAAACTAAATGTACCATTGATATAATCAGAAAGACAGAAAATATTTTATGAACTTTGTTTTTTTCTCTTTTTGCAACAAAGTATATTGTAGCCATGAAAGCAAGCACCATAAAGCATGCTATTTCCATTCTAATCATATCATTTCCCCCCCTATAATTATTTTGTTAGTTCTCCACTTATTTGTTCATGAATTACTTCAACTCTATCCTTAATTGCCAAAAATGTTTCTGCTACCTCTGGGTCAAAGTCCCTACCACTTCCCTCTTTGATTATTTCAAAACATTTTTCAAGTGGCATAGCATCCCTATAGCAACGTTTTTCTGAAACAGCATCAAACACATCCGCAACTGCCATGATTCTGGCACAAAGAGGTATTTCAGTCTCTTTAAGCCCTTCTGGATATCCCTTGCCATTCCACTTTTCGTGATGATATCTTGCAACCTCGTAGGCCATCTTTCTATACTCATCATCGCCAAGATTAGCAAAGGTTTCTTCTATTATTTTCCCACCATTTTCAGCATGAAGCTTCATTGTAGCAAATTCTTCATCTGTAAGTTTACCTGGTTTTTGTAAAATCGCATCGGGAACTGATATCTTACCAATATCATGCATAGGTGCTGCCTTAATCAAATTATTTATATAATCCTTAGTCAATATGGCATGTTTACCCTTTGCTCTTAATTCTTCAGCAATAAGCTGTACATATATGCTTGTTCTTTTTATATGTCCACCTGTGCTGTTGTCTCTATTTTCTATTAAGTGTGCAAAGGACATAACTGTCTCCTTGTGGTTATTTGACAACTGCTTAATAACAGGTGCCTCAATATTCATATACACACCCAATACGAAAACGGTAACAGCAATACTAGTAATTAAAGTTTCTGGAAACAACATCTGTATGCCCGTAACTAATGTCAACACTAAAAGATATGTGAAAATACTTGCTCTCTTATGACTTTCGATATAATGCCAACGTCTGAAGAATGTTATCATTGTGAGTGTTATGTAAACTGCCACCATAATAAAACAGGTATATGCAGATGCACCCATAGAATAATTCGTTACATTACCTTCTATAAACCTTAGAGACTCTATGTTAATAACAACAAGAATCACATTAAATATAAATGGAGAAAATATTATAACCCTACCCTTTTTAGACTTAGGATATGCCCCTGTAACATTAAGCATATACACAAATAAAGCAAAAATAACGGAATCTAATCCTATAAGAAAAAGTGCATGTAAAAATCTATTTATACCATCACTTACAGTAATAAGATGATTAACCGTATATGCAGTCACTCCATCCAGCGCAACACTTATCATTGCAAGAATAAGTAGCTCATCAAAAACTGTTTTATTTAGTTTCTGTTTATATAGTTTGCAATCTCTAAAATATATAAATGCAATATATGTGAGAACTGCTAAACATCCTACCTGTAGTTTTATATGTTCCATGTTTCCTCCATAATTTACTGTTAAAATATCTAACTCGTAACTTCTTCAAAATTATACAACATTTAATAATATCATGCCATATAAATGAAAAAAGTCCGGAGAATTTCTCCGAACTTTTTTCTATCTTATCACTTCTGCAATAGGTTCTAAGCTACTAAAATCCACAAAGTTTACTGTTTTATTGTAAGTATCTATAAATGCCTTGTCCTCTTCTCTTAGCATATCTTCAGGTATATTTTTTACTTTACTATATACCATCTTCATCATTGTTTTATGTATAAAACTAAGTTTACTGTAATCAATTCCACCTCTCAAATGAAAAAATCTTGCCTTATCATATAATTCTTTAGGAACTTGTCTACTTGCAGTTTCTTTTATGTTCTTTGTATTTTCTTGATTTGTGGGGTCTGCCAAACCAACTGTTACAATTATTAACTCTCTATCACTATCTATAGCTTTTATGGTATCCTTTATCCCCTTTATTCCGCCAGCATATAAACCACCTAGATGTATTATTGTCTTATACATAGATAAATCCTTTATATCTTCATGACTTATAGCCTCAATACCTGTTATTTCAGATAATTTTTCTGCATAGCTTTTTGTTGTTCCATAATGACTACCATATATTATTAATTTGCTCATTTTATCAACCTCCACCTCTTTATAATGCTTTCAGATTTTCTTCCATATGTATTATTGTATGGATTGTTATAAGTAATTCTTTTTCAGATATACCTTCAAATATAGATTTTACTGCCATGCTACTGTTCTCATCATTTCTATTACAAAATTCAATACACTTTTCTGTAAGAATTACTCTCTGCTTACGTTTATCATCTTCGTCTACCGAAATATTCACAAATCCTTTTTTTTCAAGTTTTAAAAGAATTTGTTTTACATTCTGATGTGAACTTCCCATAATCTCTGACAATTCTTTTATTGTAGGACTCTCCTTACAAAGATTAATACAAATAATTGCAAAAAATTGTTTCCAGCTTATTTCTTCCATTACCTTGTCTGCCATGGCTTGGAATCTGTTATCAAAAGCACTAAGTAGTCCTAGCAAAAAATATGGTGTTTCTATACCGGTAAAATCAACATTTTCGTGTTCCATTACTTCCTTTATATTCATAGTTCCTCCAAATAGGTAATATATTATCTTTTATACAAAGTAACATATTACCTATTTTTTGTCAACAAAAAAAGCAGTCTTTTAGACTGCTTTATAAAACTATTTCTATTCTTCAGAAAAAAGTACCTGTTCTGCTATCTTAGCTGCATCTTTTATACAATCTGAACACGAACGTAATACTTTTCCTGTTTCTACACCTTTTAATGTTTTGCATACAACAGATTTATTCTGTTCTTCAAATCGTGCTAATATTTCTCTAGATAACATATAAGACTTAGCCTTACTGTTGGGCGAATCAAGATTACCTGTACTTTGCTTCATTCCCGCAAGCACACAAGCACCAGAAAGTGCTCCACATGTTCCTTCCATACCCCCCATACCAAGGCCAAGTGCTTCTGTCATTCTAAACATAGTTTCTTCATCCACACCTACCATATCACAGTATGTACATGCTACAGCCTGAGCACAGTTATATCCTTTATCGTGTCTTGCAATTGTTTCTTCTACTCGTGTATTCATGCTTATTCCTCCTAATACATTGTACAATATCTATCCTAATTCTTAATTTTATCAGCCATATTAATTAAACACAACCTATTATTTATGATATTTATACGGAAAATTTTTGATTAAATTTATCTAACATATATGAAAATACCATTCCTACAAGAATGCAAATATTATTAATTACACAACTGCTAAAGGAATTAAGAAAACTACTAAAAGGAATAATCATTATTGTTGCTGCAATTACAATACCTATTATGCTATGGAATGTCACAGAGTAATATTGCTGTAACAAAAAATTTATCCCCTTAGATAAACATACCAATGTAATAAGCGAACCTATTCCTCCTGGTATTAATACATTTAAATCTATATTACCTATACCTGCTATGAAAGGCTCATATAGACCTATAGGCATTAACAACGTAGAAAAACTCATACCTGGAGCAATTATGCTTAATCCAAGACATGCTCCACAAAAAATATACCACATAAAATTTGGAACTAGCTTTATTGATAATATCTTTAGGCTTATTAATATAATAAAGGTGATTTCCATTGAAATCACAGCTGCAAACACAGAGTTTCTATTATCACCCTTCTCTCTTGCTTCCCTAATTAGGGATGGTAACAACCCCACTATTAACCCAACAAAAAAACAAACTGACGGTGCTGGATACTTTTCCAAAAAAACAGACAAAATATTTGCAATTCCTAAAAAACCAATTGCACCACCAATAATATATGGTGCTAAGCTTATAATATGTGTTTTCAAATTCTTAAATGGATTGGCAATCAATTCCATAACCGTTTTATATATTCCAAAAGCAACACAAAGTACTCCCCCTGATATTCCCGGCAACACAGCTCCTACCCCAATCAAAATCCCTTGGAACATTTTTATTACAATCATCAATATATTTCTCATGTTTTTCAACAGAATACGCTCCCTACATATCTTAACTATAAATACGTTATATGTTTTATTTTTATTCTTACCCATTTTCCTGATAAAACTATATAGACACACTTTATTTTTTTTATTAAAATATAGATGTATTTTTACTAGGAGGTATTATTATGGCTTGGTACGACGAAGCGGTATTTTATCATATTTATCCACTAGGACTTACTGGTGCTCCAAAAGAAAATTCATATGGTGAGCCGGAACATAGATTAAACACTTTGATTCCTTGGATTTCTCATATTAAAAACATTGGATGTAACGCTCTTTATATTGGACCACTTTTCGAATCCGTTGGACATGGATATGAGACGACTGATTACAAGAAATTAGACAGCAGACTTGGAACAAATGAAGACCTAACTAACTTTGTTGCTAAATGCCATGAAAATAGTATCAAAGTTATTTTAGATGGTGTGTTTAATCACACTGGCCGAGATTTCTTTGCATTTCAGGATATAAAGAAAAACCGAGAAAATTCACAGTATAAGGATTGGTACTGTAATGTGAATTTCTGGGGAAATAATGAATATAATGATGGTTTCTCTTATGATAATTGGGGTGGCTACAATCTTTTAGCCAAGCTTAATCAGCACAATCCTGCTGTAAGAGATTATATATGCGACGTTATACGTTTCTGGGTTACGGAATTTGACATTGACGGAATAAGACTTGATGCAGCAGACGTATTAGATTTTAACTACATGCAGGCTTTACGTCATGTTGCAAATGAGGTTAAACCTGACTTTTGGCTTATGGGTGAGGTTATTCACGGCGATTACACTCGTTGGGTAAACGAAGGCACCTTACATGCAGTTACAAATTATACATTACACAAGGCATTATACTCTGGGCACAACGACCACAACTATTTTGAAATTGCCCACACAGTGAAGCGTCTTTACGAAATGGGAGGCAACAGACCAGACGGCCTTAAGTTATACAACTTTGTTGATAATCATGACGTAGAAAGAATCTATACTAAGCTTAATAACAAGAAACATTTTGTACCTGTACACATATTAATGTATACATTACCAGGTGTTCCATCTATTTATTACGGTTCTGAATTTGGTATAGAGGGTCGTAAGGAAAGATTCTCAGATGACTCCTTAAGACCATCGCTCTCATACGAGGATTACGCTGCGTCATTGCAAAATAATGACTGTACAAAATTAATATCAGCCTTAGGAAAGATAAGACAAGATTCAAAAATTATTTCTTACGGCGAATACAAAGAGCTTATTTTAACAAATACAAACTTTGCTTTCGCAAGAAATTACAATGGCAAGTCTGTTTTGGTAACTGTCAATAATGCCGACAACGATTGCACCTTAACACTTCCTGCTGGCTCTTCATCTGAGTATGTGGGTGCTCTCACAGGAACTAAGGTTGCGGTAAACAACGGTTGCATCAATGTTAATGTAACGGCAAATTCTGGTGAGATTTGGATACCTACTGATGCTTCTACTGAAATTTTCGAACCTGTTGTTTTAGAGATAAAAGAAAGTAAATCTGTAGATATCAAAGAAGTTAAGGAAGAAAAAACTTCCCAACCAGAAAAAATTTCAGATGAAGAAAAAGTCACTGAAATAAAAAAAGATATACAGGAAGAACCAAAACAAAAGCCTAAATCCTATGAGGAAATGTCTATTGAAGAACTTCAGGAAGCTATTCTTGAGAAAATGAGAAAAAACGGTCCTGTAACAGATCAAATGAAAAAAGATGTTATGGAAAATGTATATCATAATTCTTTGGTGACTTGGGTTAAGAGTTTTAATTAAATATCATATATTTATAAAAAAGAACTGTTTTAAAACAGTTCTTTTTTATTTAATGCCTTATAATTTATATTAGCTAACTTTGCCTGCTTACACAAATCCTTTGTCTGTAGCTTATACCGCTTACCATCTTTAATAAAATGAGTTCCACATTGCCTAAACTCAAAATCAACATTTTTTCTAATGCATTGCTCTCTTACATCCAATACCCAATCATAGTCAAGAGGTCTTGCATAATAATCCGACTCACCACCTACAACGACTAATTCTATACCATCTAAATAATCTTCTATATCAATTCTCTCTAGTAATGGCTGAGCCGTAATACATCTGTGTTTTATCGGCAAATCCTTAAATATTGACAGCTTATAATCTGCATTTTTCTGATTTTCGATGGTACAACAAACCACAACATTATCATAACCATCATCCCAATCTTTGGGTATACAACTTAAAAATCTATCAATTCTCTTAGTTAAAAACAAAAATGTTAAATCTTGTCTTTCTCTCATAATTTTCCAACAATCATCTCGCCATTTATCAGCTTCTTCAATCAAAAAATCCGTAGAAAAACAAGTATAGACAAGACCAGACTTCATTTTATATTTTCCGTTTTTAAGTTTTTCAATAGGTTTCTCAAAATCCTTAGTTTTTACTATCGTGCTTGTATCAATGTTTCTTTTTGAGTCACCCTTATGAATATAACAATGAAGACATCCCTCGCTACATTTTTTACACCCACGCCATGGATTCCATATTGACATGATTTGTCTCCTTATTTAATTACTTACAAAGCTCATCAACAAGTGCATTTAACTGTGCTTCACTTTCTTCATTAAGTGCGGACATGATTTTTACATTATTTTCTGTATAGTTTAATCCCTTACTCTTCTCAAACATACTTTTCATAACCTTAGCGGCAGTAGGCGCCCAGCTACCATTTTCAATAAATGCAACTGTTCTATTACTAAAATTACGCTCAGTAAGATGATTGATGAATTCTCTCATAAATGGGAATACTTCACCGTTATATGTAGTTGTTGCAAGAACAATCTTACTATAGCGGAAGGCATCCTCAACAGCCTCTGCCATGTCACATCTGGCAAGATCATTAACAACAACCTTAGGACAACCCTTATCTTCTAATGCTTTTGCCAACTGCATAACTGCCTTTTTTGTATTTCCATAAACGGAGGTATATGCAATCATAATTCCCTCTTCCTCTGGCTGATAGCTAGACCATGTATTATATAAATCAATATAATATCCTAAATTTTCTGTTAAAACAGGTCCGTGAAGAGGACAAATAATCTGAATATCCAAGTCTGCTGCTTTTTTAAGGAGAGTTTGTACTGGAATACCATATTTCCCAACAATTCCAATATAATAACGTCTTGCCTCGCACGCCCAGTCTTCATCAACATCTAAAGCTCCAAACTTTCCAAAACCGTCTGCTGAAAACAAAACCTTATCCGTACTGTCATATGTAACAATAACCTCTGGCCAATGTACCATTGGTGCAGCTACAAAAGTAAGATTATGCTTACCTAATGAAAGTGTATCACCTTCTCCTACAACAATCTGCTTATCTGCAAAGTCTGTTCCAAAGAAATTTTTCATCATAACGAAAGCCTTGATTGAAGCTACAATTTTAACATCTGGATATGTATTTACAAAATTAACTATATTCGCTGAGTGGTCTGGTTCCATATGCTGAACAATAAGATAATCAGGAGTTCTGTCACCCAATGCATCCTTAATATTTCCAAGCCACTCATCAGTAAAATTTGCATCAACCGTATCCATGATAGCTATTTTCTCATCTATTATTGCATAAGAGTTATATGCCATACCATTAGGTACAATATACTGTCCCTCAAAAAGGTCAATTTTATGGTCATTTACACCAATGTATTTAATATCATTAGTTATTGTCATAGTAATTTCCTCCTTAAAGCAATTCATAAATCAAATTTATCATATCTATAATTAAAAATCAACGAAAGTGGGCTTTAACCAAATATTAGAAAATTATTTGAACAAGTAGCATATACGCTAATGTTCCAACAAGTATAGAAAGCAAAGTATTGTGTTTCCATTTGTGTAGTAAAACAACAAGTGTTATTGCTATTACCTCTGGAATTCCGTGTGAACCATCAATGAAAGATACATTTTTCAAAGTATAAACCACCAGCATACTCATAATAGCATAAGGCAATACCTTTCCCATATATAAGATTATCTTAGGTGTATCCTTTCTAAATAAAACAAAAGGCAGAAATCTTATCCCTATAGTCACAAGAGCAACCACGGCAACAATTAAAACAGAATGAGTGAAGTTATTCATCCTTTACACCTCCCTCAAGCCATTTTCGTTCAAGAATTAATGAAATTGTAATGGCAATCATTGCTGGAATAAGAAAATTAGAGGCACCAAAAATCAACACCTGCAGAGTTAAAAGAAAATACATTTCCAATTACATTTCCCAACACACTTCCAATTATCCAGTAGCTCTGATTAAACAACGACAAATAAAAATAATAGTCTTTTTTATGTACCTCTCTAGGTAGCTTAGGTGAACAAACTAAAGAAAATGTTTCATCTGTAAGAGAAAAAATTAAATATGGTTTCTTAGTACCAGTATTCTTATATTCCTCTAGCATTGTTATCCCATAAAACAAGTGTCTGATGTTAACAAGTAATGTCATCAGAGCAGTTGAAATAAGGCTGGCTCCTCCTGCCAACAAATCTATTGCAACATACTGCATGGAGCCAGCATATATGAACAGGCTCATCAAAAAAGCCCACCACCAACCATAGCCTTTACTTTCAAGCAATATTCCAAAGCCCATGCCAAGTACTATATAACCTGCCATAATAGGAATTGATGCTTTAAATGAGTATTTAATTGTCATATTGTTAAATCTATTCATGTATGTGCTCCAAGTTATATCTATGTATAATTTTAAACTGTTCTTTTGTTTTCATGTGGTTTCTACGCATTACATTGTATAATCCTGTCTCTAGCAATATATTTCTTCCTATTTTTATAATCAAAATATGATTTGGGTCTCCATAAAATTATTTTTGGTACGGACCCATTTTATAACAAAATTATCATAAATTATATCTATAATTTGGATAATTGGGTCTATGTAGAAAAAATGTTTTCTTGGACCCAAGCTTGCAATGTTCTGTGGGTACAGATACTAACTTTTTTCTACAGACCCATTTTTTCTTAATTGCTAACTTTTTCACAATTTATTGCATAACCTCAAGGGTCTGACAAGCAATTTTCTCAGTATAGACCCACATTAAAGAGATAACGTTCGTTTACACTCATACTTACAAACCTATGTTGCAAATATCACCTCATAAACGGCGAACGCTCTTGTGGATGCTTCGCATCCACAAGCACGTTTACACTCATACTTTCGAACGAGTGCCGCAAACGACACCTCCTCTTCGCTCCGCTTCGAGTCGGTGTCGTTTGCCCTCTTATAGAATAAAACAAAAGAGCGTTTCGTCCTGTAAGCAGTACAAACGCTCTTTCATTTTATTCTGCACTCGTTCTATTCGTTCATCTTTGCGAGTTTCGCTGCCTGGTCTGCTGCACAGAGCATATGCATCATAGGTTCTTTAGCTTTCTCAGCTATTACACATCTAGGCAGAACCAACACAGAAGTTACACATTTTCCTTCAAATCCTTTGAAAGCTTAAATATATATTCAAATTCCTTTTGCACATTTTGCAAATCCACAACAGCTTGTTCTGCAATAACTACACCTTCCATAGAAGATGCAGCCACTTGCTCACTTGTAGCAGACAAATTAGTAATATGTTGTCCTATCACATCAGTAGCATCTATTATCACTTTCATAGTTTCTTCTGTGTTGTGAATATTTCCAATCAAATCATTTACTTCTGCTTGTATTTCAGAAAAACTTTGACGAGTTGTCTCTATCATTTCATTTTGTTTAATAATTGTATTGTTGGAAACTTGCATTCTTTCATTGGTTGTTTCCACTTCCATAATAAGCTCTGAAATAATGCTGGTAATTTCATTAGCCGATTCTCTTGTATCCTCTGATAATTTTCGTATCTGCTCTGCTACAACTGAAAATCCCTTACCTGCCTCACCAGCACGAGCAGCCTCAATAGATGCATTTAATGCCAGCAAATTAGTCTGCGAGGAAATATCCAAGATAGTATTAGTTATCTCATTAACCTCATACGCTCTATTCGAAAGTCTATTTACAGATTCTATAGTGGCAGCATTAACTGTATTTACCTCATGCGCCTGTTCCTTCAATTCATTAACACGCATAGTCCCTTCTGCAATATTTCCTATTACAACTTCTGCAGAATTTATCATATTCTCGATGCTCTGTTCCGCTGTATCAGCTTGTTTTTCAATATCTGCGCACATACTAGCCTGGTGTTGCATAGCTTCAGCAGAACCATTTGTACTGCTTGATATGTCATGCATAGCTTCATCATTGGATTTAATTGCCTCTTCTAACGCCTCCAACAATTCTGATGCATTATCAAATCGGTGTGCAATTTCTTCTGCAACCTGCATAATGGTAGCTGACACCTTCTCCTGCTGTGCTGCACTACCCATAATAACTTCAAGATTTTCTTGATTATATTTACGCAACAAATCAATAGCTTTTATAGAACCAACACAACACATAATAATGGTCATTGCCCCCGCAATAGTGAAATCTGCTTCAACAGTACCATTGGCCTTCATTCTCATAAAGTGAACTATAAAGCCTACAATAATCATAGTGTTTCCACCAATAATAATTCTCTTATTCAAATAAGCCATACATATAAACAGAATTATAAATCCAAAAATAAATATATAGGACTGTCTATTCATAAAAGTAAGAATCAAATACATAGCTCCACCCATAGCAGCTATGACTATCATTCCTATTTTTTCTCCCTTTTTTCGAACAAAGAATACTGTTGAAATTACCATAGCCACCATAATACTGATTATCTGTGCAATCAAATTGCTATGAAACTCATTAACAAATCCAGACAACATAAGAATTCCTATAACAAACACACAGGCAACCATAATCAGCGGATATGCCACCTTATTAGATCTTATGTACTGTTCACGCGTCATATTACTAATCCCCCCGTAAAAAATATACTTATATTATAATTTATTATAATAATTTTTTCAATATTTGTATTGTATTTTGAAAATTTTCTCTCACTTCGTCTCAATCCTCCGACACAGTACTTTTATACTTTCAAGAGTTGTATAATATGCCAAAACCAACACCTTGCTGTGCATACATCAAAACACATCTAACCTTGTACGACAGTGCATCTAAATATATCAAAAATCAAAAAAGACGGTGGATACAACTATCGAAACCGTCTTTTTTGACCGAAATAATTCAATTATCAAAAAACGTCTATCACGAGAAAATGGCGTAAATTCAAGGTTTTTAGCCCTGTTCCTGCATTCTGCTTAACTTAGCAGCCTGGTCAGCTGCGATACATGCATCAATTATTTCTTGTATATCTCCATCCATTATCTTATCAAGCTTATAAAGTGTAAGTCCGATTCTATGGTCTGTTACACGTCCCTGTGGGAAATTATATGTCCTTATCTTCTCTGAACGGTCTCCAGTTCCTACCTGACTCTTACGAAGCTCAGCCTCTGCATCATGTGCCTTCTGCTGCTCAATATCATAAAGCTTAGCACGAAGAAGTGCAAATGCTTTAGCCTTATTCTGAAGCTGTGACTTCTCAGTCTGGCTATATACAACAATACCTGTTGGATAGTGAGTAAGACGTACAGCTGAGTCAGTTGTGTTGACACACTGACCACCGTTACCTGACGCACGCATAACGTCAATACGAATATCCTTGTCATCAATCTGAACATCAACTTCTTCTGCCTCTGGAAGAACTGCAACACTTATTGTTGAAGTATGAATACGTCCACCTGATTCAGTCTCAGGGACACGCTGAACACGATGTACACCACTCTCATACTTAAGTACTGAATAAGCACCATTTCCTGTTACCATGAAAGAAACTGACTTCATACCACCAATACCAATTTCTTCCACTTCCATAGTCTCTATCTTCCAACGTCTGCTTTCACAGTAATGTACATACATACGATAAATTTCAGCTGCAAACAGTGCTGACTCATCACCACCTGCACCTGCTCTAATTTCAACGATAACGTTCTTGTCATCATTAGGATCTTTAGGAAGAAGGAGTATCTTTAATGCATTTTCACAAGCCTCTACTTGAGCCTTAGCCTCATTTAACTCTTCTTTGGCAAGTTCGCGAAGTTCCTCATCACTTTCCTCATCAAGCATGGCGAGACTATCTTCAATAGTCTGCTTAGCTTCCTTGTATTCCTTATATTTTTCTACAATAGGAGCAAGCTCGCTCTGCTCCTTCATAAGACTTCTAAATCTCTCCTGATTAGTCACCACAGATGGGTCTGAAAGCATGCTCTCAAGCTCTTCCAATCTTGCAACTAAATCCTCTAACTTATCAAACATATTATCCTCCTATAAATCCCTCTAGGTTACATCTAACTTATTAATTGCTTACACAAATAAATTATCTTCTTGCAACAACAACCCTGTCAAGACCTGCATAATCCTTCTTAACACTCACCTGGTAAAAACCAGCTTCATGAAGAATCTTTCTTATATCCTCATATTGATCATATCCAATCTCAAAAACAAGGTATCCCTCACTATCAAGGTATTTCTTAGACTTGTCAATTATTTCCTTATAGAAATACAATCCATCATCCATGCCATCAAGAGCAAGTCTAGGTTCATACTCTCTCACATCCTCCATTATCTCCTCAATATCAGAGGTAGGAATATATGGTGGATTAGACATTATTAAATCAAATTTGCTATCTATATTCTCAAACAAGTCAGACTCTATAATATCACATTTGGCACCAAGATTAAACATATTTTCTTCAGACAGCATTATTGCCTTTTTAGAAATGTCAACCAGTGTTACCTTGTCTTTATCAAATCCATCTTCTTTTCGCTTTAAATAATAGCTTATACCAATGCATCCTGTTCCACAACACATATCTAAAGCTCTGCAGTCTATAAAATCTCTTGTTAACTCCAAAGATGTCTCCACAAGAATTTCAGTCTCAGGTCTCGGTATTAAAACCTCTTCCTCTACCTTAAAGGTATATCCCATAAAATCTTGAGAACCTACAATATACTGACAGGGATAATGAGATGTTCTAAGTAAAACAACATCCTTGTACACTTCCTCGTCATCAACTGAAATTTCATCGTACATGTGCATTAATAGTCCCGTATAATCATACCCAAGAACATGCATGGCAAGCAACTTTGCATCGCTTGTATATTCCTGAATCCCAGCCTCCTGCAAGGTATCACTTCCGTATTTTATTAAATCTCTTAACTGCATAAAATACGCACCTACTTATCTTCTTTTTCTCTTTCCTGTCTCAGGTATTCCTGCCAGTCTAAAACTCCCTCAACTGCCTTTATCGCAACCTCAACCATATCAGGTGTAGGTTCAATGGTAGTGATTCTTTGAACCCATAATCCAGGTTTGCTCATAATATCTGCAAGCTTTGACTTACTTCTTCCTGCGAATCTTATAAATTCGTATGATATACCAGCAATAACAGGAACAAGTAAAACTCTTAACAATAATCTCAACCACACAGTTTCCGTTCTTATGCACATGAAAACAAGTATGCTGACAAACATAACAATGAAAAGAAAGCTTGTTCCACATCTTTTATGAAATCTAGTGTGCTTCATTACATTTTCTACAGTTAAATCCTCTCCTGCCTCAAGACAATTGATTGTCTTATGTTCAGCACCATGATACATAAATGTTCTTTTTATATCTTCCATTCTTGAAATAAGATACACATACAAAATAAAAATTGTAAGTCTTATTATTCCTTCAATTAAACCAAGCAAAAAGTGATTTTTCACAAAATCATCAATTAATGTAACAAGAAAAGCTGGCAAAAGCATAAACAATCCAATGGCTAAAACAATAGAAAACATTACTGTACACGCCATTAGCAAATCGTCTGATGATTCTTTTTTTTCAGGAACTTCTATATCTGACTTGCCAGACTTTTTTTCTAGCTTTTCCCTTTTTTTTGCTTCTTTCTTTTCTCTTTTAATTCTCTCTTGCTCTGTTTCCTCTTCATCATAAAATTCCGCAGAATATGTGAGAGTCTTAACACCAATAACCATAGATTCAATAAAATTAGTAACACCTCTCACTATAGGTATGTCTAATAGTCTATATTTTTTACATACTGAAGTATAGTTATTTATTTGTACTTCTATTTCTTTATCAGGCTTTCTTACGGCAATTGCGTATTTCTCATCACTTTTCATCATTACGCCTTCTATTACAGCCTGACCACCTATACTAACTCTACCCAAAATCTATGTCCCTTTCTATAATAAGCATTTAAAATGCCATCAATATTCTTAATATCATTATGTAAAAAAAGCTTGCTACTAATCGTAACAAGCTATTTTACATATATTCTCAGTTTATTATGCCTGAGTTACACCGTACTTACGGTTGAACTTATCAATTCTACCACGTGCCTGAGCAGCCTTCTGCTGACCAGTGTAGAATGAATGGCACTTAGAACAAATTTCAACGTGGATACCGTCCTTAGTTGAACCAGTTACGAACTCATTACCGCAGTTACATACAACCTTTGCCTGATAATATTCTGGATGTATTCCTTCTCTCATTTTTTTCACCTCTTCAATATATTTCCATGGATTTTGCCATGAATTGTTCAATTACAACGATTGACATTTTATCACAGCATACAAGGAATTTCAAGTACTTTTATTGAATTTATTGTGTTTTTATTTTCTTAATAAAGATTTCTTTACATATTCAATAAACTCTTCATTGTTTTTTGTTCTAACAAAAAGCTTCAATACTTCTTCTATAGTCTCCTCAGCCTTTGTACCTGACATAGCTTTATGTATGCCATTTACGCATTCTAGCTCATCTGGAGAAAGAAGTAAATCATCTCTTCGTGTTCCTGATTTAGATATATCAATAGCAGGGAATATTCTCTTCTCAGAAAGCTTTCTGTCTAATACAAGTTCCATATTACCAGTTCCCTTGAACTCCTCAAATACTACATCATCCATTCTGCTTCCTGTCTCTACTAACGCTGTAGCAAGAATTGTAAGGCTTCCACCCTCTCTCATGTTTCTTGCCGCACCAAAGAATTTCTTAGGCATATGAAGAGCTGCAGGATCAAGACCACCTGAAAGGGTTCTTCCACTAGGTGGAACTGTCAAGTTATAGGCTCTCGCAAGTCTTGTTATACTATCAAGAAGAATAACAACATCCTTCTTATGCTCAACAAGTCTCTTAGCTCTTTCTATAACCATTTCGGATACTCTCTTGTGATGCTCAGGAAGCTCATCAAATGTAGAATATATAACCTCTACATTTGGTCCTTCAATTGATTCTCTTATATCAGTTACTTCCTCAGGACGCTCATCTATAAGTAAAACTATCATATGCATGTCCTTATTGTGAACACTTATGCTCTTTGCAATTGCCTTAAGTAAAGTTGTCTTACCTGCCTTAGGAGGAGAAACAATCATACCTCTTTGGCCTTTACCAATTGGTGAAAGTAAATCCACTATACGAATTGCCACAGGTGCACCAGGATTATCCAAATGTATTCTCTCATTAGGAAAGATTGGTGTTAAATCCTCAAAAGGTACTCTTTTTGCTGCCTCTGATGGCTTAATACCATTGACAAGACGTATATAAAGCAATGCACTAAACTTCTCTCCCTGAGTTTTTGTACGTATTGGTCCACAGATTATATCACCCTTCTTAAGACCGAATCTTCTTATTTGCATAGGTGAAATATAGATATCTCTATCACCTGGAAGATAATTAGCACTTCTTATGAATCCATATCCCTCAGATAATACTTCAAGAATACCATTAGCCTCATTTCCACTGTCTAAATCCGCATTATATTCTTGTCCATCATATATCTTAATGTTACCCTCTATCTTTTGAGCATCCTCTGCTTTCTCAGTCTCTCTTGGTTCATTTTCATTTTTACCAGTTTCTGTCTGTGGCTTTGTTGGAGCATCTGCTTTCATTTCCTTCTTTTCTTTTAATGCAGATTCACTATTCTTTGATGTCATTTTAGCCACATTTTCAAGTAACTGAGCTAATTCATTTTTCTTTAACGTAGAAATGTTTCTAATTCCTTTTTCCTTAGCATATTCTCTTAATTCTGCTAAAGACGCTTTTTTAAAATCCATAATATCTCCTTTTTAATGTAAATGGGTATCCTATATGATTAAAGAAATCCATAGATTAGTCAACTATTTTAGAATGAATTAATATTAGCACATATAACAAAAAAGGTAAACCAAAAATTACAAATTCCTTGATTTTTAACATACATTAGCGTATATTTTTACATATATCACAATCGGAGGAATTCTCATGGAAGGTTTACTGCTATATAAGCTTATCATACTTTTTATGCTTGATAGAACAGATTATACTATGACAAACTCATTAATATCTGATTTTGTTGTGGGAAAAGGGTACACAAGTCTTTTTAACTTACACGAAGCATTGAGCGAACTCATAACAAATGAATTTATTTCTACAGACACAGTAAGAGACACCATACACTATAAGATTACTAATTCTGGTGAGGAAGCTCTTTCATACTTTGAAAATCGTCTTCCTTATACAATAAAACAGGATATACTAGAATATCTTAAGGCAGAACGTATCAATGTTAAGAACGAATCAGAAATATATGCAGATTATTTCTACAATGATTCCAATTGGTACACTGTTCAATGTATCATAAAGGATCGTAAAGAAACCCTTATGGATTTGAAATTTGATGTACCAACAAAGTCACAGGCAGAAACAATCTGCAATAACTGGAGAGGAAAAAGCTCTGGTATATATGAATATCTAGTTAATCAGCTATGGTTGACTGAATAAGATCCCATATCTCCTCTTTTCCCTGTTTAGATACAGCGGAAAAGGGGATTATTTTTGTTTCTTTGGTAACCCCAAGTTTTTCTCTGATTATCTTTATATTTTTATCTTTTTGACTTCTTTTTATCTTATCTAGCTTTGTTGCAATTATAACTGGTGTATAACCATTAGCAACAATCCAGTCATACATTGTAACATCATTTTCACCTGGTGCATGACGAATATCAATAAGCAAAAATACTGTTTTTAATTGATTGGAGGTATGAAGATATTTTTCAATCATCTTCCCCCACTTATTTCTGATTTCCTGAGAAACCTTGGCATATCCATACCCTGGAAGGTCCACAAAATATAAAGCATTATTAATATTATAAAAATTAATTGTCTGAGTTTTTCCAGGGGATGAAGATGTTCTCGCTAATGCTTTTCTGTTTAACAAACCATTGATAAGGGATGATTTACCTACATTTGATTTGCCCGCAAAAGCTATTTCTGGCAATTCATTCTCTGGTAATTTACTTGTAATTCCACATACAGTTTCTAATTCTGCGCTTTTAACTACCATATCCATTTTCCTTTCGCATACTTAACTATACTCATAAATAATGCCATATTAACACTAAGCTTTATAACACCGATGTTAATATGGCATTTAAATCATAATATATTTACGCTATGCTGTCCTCGTTATGTCTTACATGCTTCCTAAAGTTGTTCTTCTTTTGTATTGGTGTGTCAGAATATGTGAGTATTGGCTCTGCACCCTCAGTCACAACAGCTTCTGTAATAACACAGCTTTCAATGTAATCATCTGAAGGAATTTCATACATTAAATCCATAACAACATTTTCCATAATAGATCTAAGTCCTCTGGCACCTGTTTTTCTCTCGTTAGCTTCCTTAGCTATAGCTCTCAATGCACCCTCTTCAAACTCAAGATCTACACCATCAAGTTCAAATAATTTTTTATACTGCTTACAAATAGCACTCTTTGGTTCAGATAGAATCTTAACAAGTGCCTCTTCGTCAAGCAAATCAAGGGTTACTGCTACAGGTACACGTCCTATAAACTCAGGAATTAAACCATATTTAACAAAATCCTGAGGAAGAACCTGTCTCAACACTTCTCCAATATTATCGTTTGACTTTGTGATTACGTCTGCATTAAATCCTATAGATTTTTTACCGATTCTGTTCTCGATAATCTTCTCCATACCTTCAAATGCACCACCACAAATAAATAATATATTAGTAGTATCGATTTGAATAAATTCCTGCTGTGGATGCTTTCTTCCACCCTGTGGTGGAACTGAAGCCACTGTTCCCTCAATTATCTTAAGTAATGCCTGCTGAACACCTTCGCCAGAAACATCTCTTGTTATAGAAACATTTTCTGACTTCTTTGTAATCTTATCTATTTCGTCGATGTAAATAATACCACGCTGAGCTCTATCAACATCATAGTCAGCAGCTTGAATAAGTTTTAACAGTATATTTTCAACATCTTCACCAACATATCCAGCCTCTGTAAGTGTAGTAGCATCTGCAATTGCAAATGGAACATTAAGAAGTTTTGCAAGGGTCTGTGCAAGATACGTTTTACCTGAACCTGTTGGTCCAATCATTATAATATTACTCTTCTGTAACTCAACATCAAAATCCTTCTCAGCGAGAATTCTCTTATAATGATTATATACAGCAACGGATAAAACCTTTTTTGCAGCCTCTTGTCCTACTACATAATCATCCAAGAACTCTTTTATTTCCTTTGGTTTAAGTAAATTGATGTCTGTATCAAGAAAATCATCATCAAACTCGTCCTGAATAATCTCTGCACATATATCGATACACTCATCACATATATATACATTTGGACCAGCAATAAGCTTTCTTACCTGTTCTTGACTCTTGTTACAGAATGAACATCTAAGTTTTTTTCTATCGTCAATACGATTAGCCATGTAGCCACCTCTTTAAATATATTTACCGGCGGGACAAAACACTAATTATACTTCCTTACAATTCTCAACAAGGAAATCAAGTGCCTTTCTAGCAGCGATGTCTCTCTTAAGAGAATCCATCTCTCTGTCGCCGATTAATTCCTTTAACTTATCTGGCTCCATCTGATATGAAGAAGCCATATCCTGAATTTCTTCCTCAACCTCTGCATCAGTAGCAGTAATGCCCTCAGCTTCTACAACTGCATCAAGTACAAGACCTGTCTTAATTCTAGCAATAGCATCTGGCTTAACTCTCTCAAGCATATCTTCCTTAGACGAATTAGTAATCTTCAAGTACTGATCCATATTAAGACCCTGATACATCATATTCTGAGCGAACTCATCAAAAATCTTCTCCTGGTTATACTTAATCATAGCCTCCGGAATTTCAACCTCTGCTGACTCTGCAATCTTCTCAACAATCTTAGACTGCTTCTGACGAGTTACGTCCTTTTCCTTCTTAACTTCAAGAACCTTCTTAACATCTTCTTTATATTCAGCAAAAGTATCGAATGATGAAACTTCCTCAGCAAACTCATCATCTAACTCTGGTAATTCAATTGCATTGATAGCAAGAAGCTCTACCTTAAATACTGCAGGCTTGCCAGCTAACTCTGCTGCGTGATAGTCCTCTGGGAAAGTAACATTAACATCAAACTTATCTCCAATGTTCTTTCCAACAATCTGATCTTCGAATGTATCGATGAATGAATGTGAACCAAGAGTAAGCTTATAGTTCTCACCCTTACCACCATCAAATGCCACATCATCAATATATCCGTCAAAGTTAATCATAACTTCATCATCAAGCTGAGCAGCTCTATCATCTACAGAAATTGATCTTGAGTTTTCCTTCTGTGTCTTAAGGATTTCAGCCATAACCTCATCCTCAGTAACCTCAGCGTCAATCTTCTCGATTTCTACACCCTTATAATTACCAATCTTAATCTCTGGCTTAATTGCAACAACAGCAGTGAAAATAAATGGTTTACCCTTCTCAATCTGCTCTACATCTATCTCTGGATTAGAAGTGATTTCTTCCTCACAAGCCTCAATCTCCATAGGATAATACTTATTAATAAGATTGTTGGCAGCATCTTCATAAAATACTGCAGGACCATACATCTTCTCTATATATGCCTGTGGAACCTTTCCCTTTCTAAATCCTGGAACAGCAAACTTACTCTTCTGCTTGTTATATACAGCAGTAATTTCTTTTGTGAACTCCTCTGCTGGTACTTCAATTGTAAGTTTCGCCATATTACCTTCTAATTTTTCAACTGATAAACTCATTATGTTTTCCTCCTTGTATTTGTACCAATTGTAATTAGTCTATTAATATCTATAAGCACTATTCGTTAGATTATATCATAAGAAAATATTTTAGTCTATAATTTTAGCAAAAAAATAGGCTTGTTTATATATTATGCAATAATTATTAACATTATCACTTATATATAAACAAGCCCTTAATTTTTATTAAATTATGATGTTAGTCAGATTACTTACCAGACATCTGCTCTTCCTGTCTCTTAATCATCTGTCTAACCATCTCGCCACCAACTGAACCAGTCTCACGAGAAGTTAAATCTCCATTGTAACCCTGCTTAAGGTTAACACCAAGCTCGTTAGCAACTTCCATTTTGAATCTGTTCATAGCTTCCTTTGCTTCAGGAACGCTAGTCTTGTTGTTTGAATTTGACATATTAGTACACCTCCAATAATAATTAAGACACTTTATGTCTTAAGCTTATTATTAATCAAAGCTTAAAAAATATTACTGGAAAAAAATGTTTTATTACTCTGCCTTCTTTTTCAAAACAACCATACCTGCAGCTGACATAAGCATAGCCAAAATAAGTACAACTATTGGCGTTGCATCTCCTGTCTTTGGAGAATCAGCAGAACCCATGTATCCGTACTGTGGTTGCTGAGTAGTTGGAGGTGTCACTGTCGCATCTTTACCTGTATCATCTCCTGAACCGTCACCTGGATTCTTATCTGGGTCTGTTCCTGGATCTATTCCTGGATTCTTATCTGGGTCTGTTGTATTGTTGTCGTCTTTACCGTCGTCCGGTTTATCACTATCGTTATCTTTTATTTCATGAGCAGTAAACCATGCTGAAATAACAGTATCAGACGTTATATTTGTATAATCCTTATCCCACTTAGAGAACTTATATGTGTACTTAGAAGATGGACTCTTAGTTGGTGTCTCTGTTGGAGGTGTAGCAGATTTTCCACTTTCTACCTGCTCAGTCTTCATAACCTTACCATCACCATCTACCCACTTAACTGTGTAATACTTAGGTGTATCTATTGTTCTATACAACGCATATACTGAGAAGTATCTTGTTGTAATTGTTACTGTATTATTAGTAAGAACCACATCATCTGCATTCTTCCAATCTTTAAATACAAAGTTATTATTACCTGTTCCGTGAACGGAAGCAACATATATCTTCTCACCAGATAATTCACCTAATGGGAATGTTATTGTTACTGGATGATATAACTCAGTTACATATTCAGGTGTGTTATTTACCAATGTGCCTTCAGCATTTCTAACTTCCTTCACAACATAAAGCTGAATATATCTTTCAATGATTGCATTTTCACCAATCTTTGCATCAAATACACTTTGCTCTTCAGCTGAAACATCTGAAACATTCATATAACTTGCATAAAGAGTAACATCAATTGTACCACCTGCAGCTACAACAGCTTCATCCTCTGGAGTAATTATACCTTCATAAAGGGTATTATCATATATAGATTCAAGTTCATCTGCTGTGATATTAATTGAATTATCCTCAATTACTACATTAGTACTCTTTCCATTTAATACGAAATTAATACCATCTGTTTCAATGTAATCAGTTGGATATGTTATACCACCATTTTCAACAGTAACCGATGCTGTCTTAGTGTAATATCCGTCTGTTGCTACAATTCTGTATGTTCCATTTGGAACATTCTTGAACATATATGCTGTTGTTGTTGAATCTACTAATTTTTCACTTGAAATAACTGTGTTTGCTTCATAAAGTGTTACATAAATTGGATACTCATCTTTAATGTTAGCATCTGATGTATCATAAACAGCTGTTCCGTACACAACTGCAGTTGCAGTCTTACTTGCTGTCTTGAAGCTTCCTTCTATTATTCTTACCTCTTCAGAAACATCAGTCTTTACATAAATCTTGTAATCATATACAGTATCAGCCTCTAAGTTTATGAATGTACAGTTAATATCCATACCATATTCAGTCTCAGGCTTATTAAATAAAGCAACTGTATATTCTGAATCAGAAGCTTTTTTGTATGCAACATAACAATCAGAAACTGGATATGTTCCTTCATGAACCTCTGCCTCTACATATGCACCAGTTGTTGTTATTCCAGTCACAGGATATCCTATGAGTGCAAGAGGAGAAAATTCTAATGGTTCTGAGACATTGCCGGCCTTATCCTCTACAGTTATTGTATATGTTGAACCTTCAAGTGCAATAAAGCTTCCTGATATAACTCCATCTACCTCTGTAACCTCTATAGGTTCACCATTTAATAAAACTTTTGTTGTTTCAACTCCACTTATTGAATCTGTTGCTCTAAAGTTAACTGTCATACTTCCATCAGTAGCAACTGTAGATTCAACCACATATACCTCTGGAGCCTGAAGATCAACCTTGACCTCTTCTACATCGGTGTCTATACTTGTTACGCCAGATGCACTAACTGCCCATGCTCTAACTGTGACAACACCTTCCTGCTCAAGCTGGAATTCATAGAAGTCGTTAGAGAATCCATCCTGGATATACTTATTACCAACTTCTGTACTGTACTTAGTTACAACTGGTATACCTTCTATATCAGTTGTAGAATCAATAGTAATATATGGTTTTTCATTAATATACCAACCATTATTTCCTATAGTACCTGTAACTGTAATTGTAGGTGCAAGTGGTGGAATATCTGATATTCCAGTAAATGTCTTCTCATATGTTGAAACATTTCCTGCAGCATCCTTAGCTTCAATTACATATGTTCCATTATTAGTTATGTTATATGCATACGACTCCAACTCGCCCCAAGTTCTAATCTCTGTTAACTCAGTGCCGTCTTTCTTGTAAAGAGTTACTGTCTGTACTCCACTAACACCACTTCCATCAACATCTTCTACAGTCTCTGACTCCGAATCAGAAACAGTAAACTCAAGTGTCACTCCCGAAAGATAACTCTCTGCACCCACCTGAGTATTGTCTGTAATTACAGGTGCTTTACAGTCAATAAGGAATGGTCCTACAGGTGTAAGTTCCACACTGTTACCCGCATTATCATACACAACTGCTGATACAGTATAATATCCTATAGGCAGGCTAGCATCCTGAATACTATGAGTGAATGCATAAGAACGAATTTTGCCATATTCTTCAATATCTAATACCGATGCAACCACATCACCTGCATTCTCTGTAACATCATAAGATGTTCCATCTGCCTTTGTGATAGTCCATTCTATACGGTTAACACCACTATCAATTTCTGCATCATCAGCAGCTACAGCCTTGAGATTAATTCCATTATACCAAACCTTAGCTTCCGAACCAGATACTGCTGCAATTTCTCCTGCAAGGTTTGTTGCCTCAATTTGTGTAGACTGTATATTATTTTCAACCATCCACTCAAAGTATGACTGAGCAGAACCACTATTCAAATATTCTTCTATTTCCTCTTTCTTATCTTTTATCTTCAAAGTTGAAAGAGTTGACATGTTGCCTGTCTCATCGCTTGCATATACAACAAGCTGACCATATACTGTTGGTCCAATCAATACGCTTGCTTCATAATAGCCTGACGCATCATTAAGAACTAACGGTTTCTCATATACGCTAACATCAGTTCTATTTCCATTCTCATCAACGAAGTAGTAATAAAGCTTATCTGGTCTACTTCCTGTAGCATCATACTGCACTTTAATATTAATACTACTTACTTCCTGCCCATCAATAACCTGTGAGTGGAAATATGAACCAAATGCAAACTCATTAAAGTAATCTAAGTATGGTGAAACAATAAAGTTCTTCAATACTGGCGCTGATGTATCAACATTTATTCCTGTTAAAGTTACAACCTCAGTAATAGCTCCAGTTCCTGTATTGAGCATCTGGAAAGAAATTGTTCCATTAACCATGTCATCTAAGACAATTGCAGGTGTGAAAAGACCTTCTGCCTGTTCCTTTGTCATATCAACAGTAATGTCTCCCTGAGTAGCACCAACAAGTCTAATAGCATTATAATTTGTTCCATCAGCAGTGATTGTTAAACCAGGATAATATCCATTAGGAAGCTTTTCTTTATTAAATTTGTAATTAGCACTGTCACCATTATTTCCTGTGAACTTAACACCCGCATCTCTTGTAACTGTAAATGTCGGAGCGTTAACTACTGTAACTGCATAGTTCTTTCCATCAGGTATAAATGATGCACCAACTGTATAGGTTCCTGTAGAACTATATATACTTCTTGAAATATTCCATGAAGAGAATCCTAATATATTCTCCATGTAATAAATATAACCTGATTCAGTAGTTATTCCATTATATGATTCAGCATCAGTACCTACTAACTTACCAACTGAATCACTTGTAACTCTAAGTGAGTAATCTGGAGTTTTCTCTCCAAAAAGTACTGTTGAATCCTGATCCGCCTGAAGTACAATCTCGACAGAAATTGGTTTTCTTTCAACAACAGCCGAATTTTCGAAAGTAAGCTGACCATTTTCATCCGTTGAAATAAAATATCTTTCTGCTATTTCTGCTCCATTGAGAGCGTCGCATTTTAACCCTACTACAGTAACCGTTAAGCTTCTTGTACCTGCGTTATCATCGTCGAGATATGCCGCTGTTCCAAGTTCTACATAAATCTGATCATTACCTATTGTTCCTGTAACGTTAGCCTTAGGAGCAATACTTATATCTTTTGTTCCATCATATATCTTATTTGGCTGATTACCACTTAAGTCAACTATAGAGCCTGGGAAAATCTTAACTTCCTTTTGCTTAGAGACAAATGTTATAACATGAGTAGATACTCTTTCTGCTTCACCCTCATTAACATTACCATCTGTAACCTTAAGTGTTATTGAAACTCCACCTTCTGGAGTAATATCTGTAAGTGTACCAAAAATTGTATATGAACCGTCTGCTTCCTGTCTAATTCCAAGTCCGTAGCTACCAAGTTCCCCAATTCCATCTGGAAGTTCATATGTGAATCTTGAACCAGCAGAACTTGCATCATCTTTATATAATGCAGTAACATTACAGTTTATTGTGTCACCATAAGTCGCTTCAACTAAAAGATTTTGACCGTCCTCACTTACAGTTCCCTGCTGTGCCTTAAGCTGAATATTCTTATATGACCAAATTGCTGAATAAGACTTACCTGTTATATTAACACCTGTACCTACCTCGTCGTTCTTGTTAGCAAGATACATTGAATTTACCATATCTCCTGCTGCATATACTGTATCCGAGCCATCTTCTTTCCAGCCAGATAACACATATGCCTCATTAGAAGCCCACACCTCTGATGAAGACACTACATTGTAATCCTTACCAAATTCATACTCATATGTATCAGTGCCATCTGTACTCACAGAAGAATCCACAACCAAGGATGCAGGTGACCCTGCTGGTGTAGCATTATATGTAACTTCAAATTTCATAGGTGACCATGTAGACACGGTTGTAATTCCGTAAACATCCATAGCGTTGCTTTCGCTAGTGTTAATCTCTATAGTACTACCTATAGCATAGGCACCATTATTAAATGATACACCTGAAAAATCGTAACCATATCTGTACAATCCATAAGATGCAGCATCACCTATTGTGTAGCTAAGAGCAGGATAAATATCTCCCGAATCAGGTGTGTATGTGGCAGGTGCAGATATTGTAACTGTATCAAGTGCCATACCACTCTTTGTTGCTTTGTCTTCGTCGTCTGTTATATATATAGGATATGAATGTCTTGTTGCTTTGAAGTATAAGTTGTATTCGCCACCAGTCGGTGCAAGTGTAGAAACATCGAGTGTACCAGATACACTCTGAGAAAGTGACATATCTGTACACACATCAGTAAAATCAACATATGCTGTCTGATCTGCACCAAATAAGTACTCTGAAAGAGTTGCTGCACTCGGTACAGTTATTACCGGATTAGAAGAATCTACAGTTATAGGATATGAACTAAGCTTATGTCCATGTCCTCCTTCATCAATACGATACAGGTATACCACTGTACCTAATATTGGTTCCTCTGAAAAAGAAGAAATTTCATCCGAAGTAAATGCATCTGTTGGTGTAGCATCTGTTCCCACCATTGGACTATCGCCTACATCAGCCGATGAAGTAAGAAATAACGACTGAGTAATAAGCATTGTCATAACCATAATGGATGCTACAAGCTTCTTGCCATTACCTCTTCCCCAATATACAGCATGAGATATTGCACTAATTATTGCTACAAGTGCAAGTGTTGGATA
This sequence comes from Lachnospiraceae bacterium, assembly GCA_015057525.1. GTDB lineage: Bacteria > Bacillota > Clostridia > Lachnospirales > Lachnospiraceae > Coprococcus_C. Next base: position 109,629 of record SVEE01000005.1, read on the forward strand.
TACCAAAATCCTATGCTTTTTTCCGGTATCAAGCAATTTTCGAATCAATTTGTCCTTCAACTTCATCTTCATTCACCTCAAACTCCCCATATCCTAAAGGGCCTTCCTAAATAAATTATATTTATAATATGTATTATCATTACAAAGCAAATAACTACAAAAACCCATAGTTATTCATAATCATGTTACATTTTATCACATATAAACAAGATTGAAAATAGTTTTTAAGCATTTTTTTACAAAATATTGTGATATACTTGTAAAAAATTCGCATATTTCGTACTTGAGCATTAATCTGAAATGATTAAAAGACTCTTATATAGATATATCGGATAATTAAAAGTTGAAATAAAGACATAAAATAAATTTGTTTGGGATTATTTTAGAAAATTCTGACGCCAAAGTGGAATGTATTTACCTTCATAGAATTGTTGTAGATTATCATTGAGATACTCTCTTTCTTTGGTTGCTTCTTCTGTTGTCATACCAGCACGATAAAAGGGTTGTTCTTTAACCAAAACACTATCATAGTATTCTGTGTATTCGTCTTTAGGTTCTTCGCGATTATCGCATTCTGACATATGAGCCATACCTATCACCTCCTTATAATTTTGAATTTTACGTATCCATCCTTATATGGGCCCACTTTACAGATACTGATATATTAAGAATATCCAATATTCCTACCGTGGTCAATATCTTATTCAAAATGCAACAAATTAGCTCATTTTTTATTCTGCAACTAAACTATAGTAATCTTTACATATACAAAAAGTCGTTATGTGTCATGTATACACATAACGACTTTTTACTTACTCTGGGTAAATCAATTGTTTATCAGTGATATTTAAAAGAACCTCTTCAAGATATTTTTTACTCACATATCTTGCCATAGGAAGATTCATATCAAGATAATTTCCACAATCCTTTGCACTTGCTCCTGGAACTTCATCATCAAAACAAGACATAAACTCGAACAATTCTATCATTAAATCAATTATATCTTTTGATTCATAATCACCTGCCATTATAAGATAAAACCCAGTTCTACATCCCATGGGGCCAAAATATACAATTTTTTCACCATACACATCATGATTTCTCAAAAATGTAGCTGCCAAATGCTCTATAGTATGGATTTCTGCAGTATTGATAACAGGCTCATAATTAGGTCTAGTTACTCTTAAATCAAAAGTGGTAATTACATTTCCGTTTATGTTATCTTTTCTTGATACATATACGCCAGGAAGTAATCTAGTGTGGTCTATAGTAAAACTAGCTATTTTTTTCATATTTTCCTCCTATAACCTTGATACCATTTCTTTAACAAGCTTAACACTGTGTTCTATTGCTTTTGCTTCGAAAGTTGGATAATCCACCGTTGCACTATCATCAGCTTTATCAGATATTGCCCTTATGATAAGGAAAGGAATATTATTGAGATATGCCGCCTGTGCTATGGCCGCACCTTCCATCTCTGTACAGGAGCCCTTAAAGTTTTCTTCTATATAAGTCTTCCTGCCCTTATCCGAAATGAACTGATCTCCACTTACAACACGACCTTCGAACACCTTTATATCCGGATTTACTTTTTCGCAAGATTCCTTAGCCACTCTTCTTAATTTCTCATCGGCAATAAATGTAGAAGTTTCCATACGAGGTATAACACCTGGCTCGTACCCAAATCCTGTTGCATCCATATCATGCTGAAGTGCATCTGTTGAAAGTACAATATCCCCTATATCTATATCTGCATTTAAGCTACCAGCAATACCTGTATTTATCACAGAATCAACCCCATATATATCAACTAAAATTTGTGTACAAATACCTGCATTAACCTTACCTATACCAGAACGTACAACAACTACATCCTTTCCACACATTTTTCCTTTATAAAATTCCATGGATGCTCTTGTGCTAATTTCAATATCATCCATTATTTCTTTTAACTTACTAACCTCTTCATCCATTGCACCTATTATACCTAACATACTACATCTCCTTTTATCCACTTATTTTATCAATACTATCCCTTGATATTTTTATCATATTAATAAATCTATCGTACACCTTTGATGAATTATCCTTATCCATGCCTACAATATCTGACACATAAAAATCATTTAAAACAAACATAGCAATGTCATTTATCCGTTCACCTTTACCAGAATCCCTAAGTGCAATCACTCTGTTTCCAATATCTCTTATAAAAATGTGCCATTCTAATATAAAGTTTTGATTCTCGTCTATATTAGCGGTATCAATCCATTTCTTAACCTTGATTTTTGCTCTATTTTCTTTTATACACTCATTTTTCTGAAGAAAATATTTAAAACCTGTTTCATCGTATACTCTGCCAAGAGGAAAAATACGACATATTCCTGGTCTACTGCTATGTATGCTACATCTACCCTCTGAGTCTAAAAATGTACACTTGTTATCTACACCCATTTTTAGATTCGGAAGAATAAGCCCATCTACCATGTTAAGCTCAATTCTACCAGCATTCAAAAGTTCTTGAAAACTCATGGATAAATGATTTTTCATAAGCCATATATCATAAGGGTCAAGCACAATTGAGCTACCCATCCCTGTGCAACATTTGTGACAACCTTGGCAATTACCTGTATCAGCTTTAACCATGTCATTCAATCCATATGTTCTTCCATCAGATATTTCCTCTAATGTACATTCTCTTAACATTTTATTCCTCCACGTATCATATGAATACGAAATAATATTATGCTTTTTTTATTTCTTTTTCCACGATACTTAAAATATTTTTCAGTTCTTTCCTAAAATCATCATATGAGTTCTTTATGAATTCAACATCTTCACCCTTTGCAGCAAGCTCATGAGTCTTCGATATCTCCGAAAAATCGCTTGCACCTATTGTGAGAGACGTACTTTTTAATGTGTGAGCAATTCTCGCATATTCTTTCCAGTTTTCCTGTTTAAAATATTCATCAATCTCATTTTCATATTGTTTGCCTTTTTCTACATAGGTTTCTAATATTTCAATATATAATTCTTTGCTTCCGCCACAATATTTAATTCCTTCTTCTTTGTTAAGAGTTATCTCCTTATCTTGAGACTTAATTTCCTCACTAAGATACTTACTTAACATTTCATCCAACATATTATACTCTACTGGTTTTGTTATGTAATCAGTAAAACCTTCTTTTTCGTACATTTCTGAAGCCCCCTTTATGGCATTAGCCGTAAGAACAATTACATTTGTATCATTATTTAATCCTTCTCTATCATCTCTAATCATATGAAGAGTCTCCACACCATCTGGCTCAGGCATCATATGATCCATAAATATTAGGTCGTATTTTTTTGTTTTGCACAAATCGTAACACTTACTACCACTTTCAGCATAATCTATACTGAGACCTGTTTTTCCTAGAAGTGCTTTCATTACCATAAGATTCATCTCGTTGTCATCAACAACAAGAACAGACAATTCTGATGAGAAACATCTCTCTGACTTAACTTCATCTTGCTGTACCAAATTCGCATAAGCAACCATAAGGTCACCCATAGGTGTATTGTCTTCCACCTGCTGAGGAATTTTAACAGTAAAACAACTTCCACTACCATATTCACTTCTTACATCAATTGTTCCCTTCATAGAATCAACCAACTGTTTTGTGATATTAAGACCTAAACCTGTTCCTTGAATGTATTTATTTCGTTTTAAATCCATTCTTTGGAAACTGTCAAACAAGGTTGACATATCTTCTTCACGTATACCAACACCGGTATCAGTAACAGAAAACATTAATTGGAATTTATTTTTCTCTGTTATCCCTTTAGCACTTATAGTTATACTTCCCTGTTCTGTATACTTAACAGCATTAGACAGTAAATTGTTAAATATCTGTTTAATACGAATTTCGTCTCCAACCAAAACTGACGGTAACTTCTCGTCAACATCTAAATTAATATCAATTTCCTTCCCTTTAAGACGAACACTAGCACCAAGTATTACATCATTAAGCATAGAAGCCACATTGTATGAATTTTCACATATTTCAAGTTTGCCTGCATCCAGCTTTGAAAAATCCAAAATGTCATCTATAAGCCCAATAAGCATCTTACTTGCATTTTCAATATTTTTTGCATACTCTCTGGTTTCATTATTGTGGTTCTCTCTGAGAATCATTTCGTTCATTCCTACAATTGTATTGATAGGCGTTCTAATCTCATGAGACATATTTGCAAGAAATAAAGCTTTAGACTCACTTGCTGCCACAGCAATTTGCTTTTCCTTTTCAAGCTGAAGCAAATCTCTTCCTGTCTTTATAACAGCCATAAAGAAAAGAAATACTAATCCAAGACACAAAGCTATTCCGTTATACAATGCAGCTCTGTCGTATACCTGATATATCTCGCATAAACCAGCAAACATAAGTCCTGCTAATCCAAAAGCAACCTCTTTGTATTCTTTTATGAATCCACTCTTAATATCTGCTATTACAGTGCCAAAAATCATAACAATAAGCACAACTAATATAATATGCGATGCTCCCATTGTCTCAGAAAAATCTTTAACATCACTTAATTGGAGCAAAGTAGAAATAATAAAATTTATTACAGAACATATTGCAATAAGTATAAAACCTTTTTCATAACGTCTTTTTTGTATTTGATTAATATATGACATGAAAGGAAACGGTAAAAGCATTACCATGAAAAATCCAACATCACTTGCAATTGTACTGTTTGGTAAGAAAATTTGTCTAAGTCTTGACTCTGCAATAATCCATACTGAAGATACAAGAAGACCTACACCTAAATATGAAATATCCATGCTATTCTTATAAACACATCGAACTATAATTGTATATACTACAACCATGACACTTAACAAAAGCATAAACAAAGCAAGTATAGTAACAGGAAGATATGTTCTGAAGAATCCTGTCCAAATCTGCTCTCTATCACCCTCATATATATCATTAACATATCCTGAATACGGTGAGTTGCTAACTATTTCCATAGTAAGTGTTTTACCTGCATCCTCAGGAAAAAGTTCGGCAAAAATATACACACTAACACTATTTTTACCAAATTTTCTAGTGCCCTTAGTACTGTAATTCTCTCTTACTTCACCATCAACACTTATCTTAATATCCTGTTGGGAACTTCTGATACATATCCATGTGCCATTCATGTTCTCTGGAATTTTTTTCTCTATAATGAGCACATTTCCTGGCTTTACATTACAAGAGCCAGGCACAGTTATCGGAGTTTTGGTTCCGTCAGGCATAACCATCTCCCAACCATCATTAAAAGACCTACTTCCACCTACTTTGAAATAGGATTCTTTTTCTGCCCATAACTCTCCTATGACAAAATATGCAATCGATACAATTAAGAATGCACCTAAAATACATTGTAAAATTTTCATAATATTACTAGTCTTTATCTCCATTTTGTCCCCCTGTATAAAGCTAAAACGTCTCTCTTTAGTATATCACTTTGAATATTTATTACAATATTTACAAACTACAATAAAGTATATTAGTGAAAAAACTAAGTTTATTTATCCAATCCACAACCTTTATATAATATTTCTTTCCCCATGATGAAACAACAAAATATTTTTCATCATTCTCAGGTATATCTACGACGTCAATAATATTAAAATAATGTGAGGTACAGCTTGTACTCTTACATAATTTTGAATTCTCATATGTATAAAAATCCAACTGTCTGTTTCTAAGAAACACAAAATATGATGTGGTAATAGGAATATCCTTATTTAACATATCCTCAATATACGACATGATACAGTTTTTCCTTATTGTAGGTGCCCACTTGATTTTAGATTTCATACCGAGCTGTCTCATAAAAGTTTTTAAGCCGCTTTTCATAGTCCAAGGCAACAATCCTAATTTGCTTAAAAATTTAAAACGCGAAAAAAAATACGAATCCTTGTATCTTTTATTAACATAATTTCTATAATCATCATAGGCTATATTATTTATGTCATAAAATATTTCTTCTGTATCATCTGTTTTTACATATTTATTCCATAACAATATTTCCATATTACACATAGAAATAACTCCACATCCATATTCACTGAATATGCTGTCATCTTCTTTCCACCAGCCCTGTTTTCCACCATAATACAGTTCTTGATTTTTATTAATTGTTATAAATCCCAAGTTCAACTCCTCATAAATACAGGCCCATTTAATATAAGCCTTTAAGTAGCTCACTTAAAGGCTTTACTCTTACTCAAATAAACCTGCGTCTGCCATACAGTCTTCAAGATTATCTATAATCCACTTTTTTATGAATCTTTCAAATGGAGTTGGGTACAGCTTACTGTATCCATCATCAAGTACATTGCCCATTGTTATTCTCCCCCTTTTGTTTTTCACATCCAATACATTTATTATACCACTGTCGCTCATATTCGTCACTTTATATTTATTTATAAGAACAAAAAAGAGGTTATCCCTTCAAGCAAGGAATAACCTCTGTAATTATTTCAATATAGTGAGCTCGATAAATTTACTTTCCAGCTATCTCAGCCTTAAGTGCTGTAGTAAGAGCAGGAACTATCTTGTTTAAGTCGCCTACGATACCGTAATCTGCTACATCAAAGATAGGAGCATCTGCATCCTTATTGATTGCGATGATGATATCAGACTCTTCCATACCAGCAACGTGCTGAATTGCACCTGAGATACCGATTGCGAAGTAGAGATTAGGACGTACAGTCTTACCAGTCTGTCCTACCTGGTAATCTCTCTCCATCCAGCCTGAATCAACAACTGCTCTTGAACAACTTACTGTTCCACCAAGAACCTCTGCAAGATCCTGAAGAAGCTTGAAGTTCTCTGCTGAACCAACACCACGACCACCTGATACTAAAATCTTAGCATCCATGATATCTACTGTATCCTTAACTGATTTAACAATCTCAAGAATTTCAACATATTTGTTATCTGGAGTAAATCCAGGATTGAACTCGATAACTTCTGCCTTAGCACCATCAATTCTATCAATCTTCTGCATAACACCAGGACGTACAGTTGCCATCTGTGGTCTGTTGTCTGGACATGCGATTGTAGCAATTGTGTTACCACCAAATGCAGGACGAGTCATAAGAAGCTGATTGTGCTTCTGCTCCTGATTAGGGATTGGGTTGATTGGGAAATCACCAATCTCAAGAACTGTACAGTCTGCTGTAAGACCTGTAGCAACTCTTGCTGAAACACGAGGGCCAAGATCTCTACCAATAGCTGTAGCACCAACTAATACGATATCTGGCTTGTACTCGTTAATTACAGAAGCCATAGCGTGTGTATAAGGCTCTGTTCTGTACTCCTTTAATTCTGGATCGTCTACAACGATAACCTTGTCAGCACCATATGCTGCAAGCTCGTCAGCAAGATTCTTAACCTGATATCCGATAAGAATTGCTGTAACATCTGTATCTAAGTCTTTTGCAAGATCCTTTGCCTTACCGAGTAACTCAAATGCGATTCCGCTTAACTCGTTATCAACCTGCTGTGCAAAGACATATACTCCTTTATATTGTTCTAAACCCATTTTATTCACCACTTTTCCTTTATATTATATTACGTGCTTATCTTTAAGCTTGCCTACGATGTAATCAACAGCTTCAGCTGGATCAAGAGTAACCTTTTCGCCGCTACCCTTTCTTACCTTATCAGAAGCCTTAGCAATCTTAGTAGGTGATCCCTTGAGACCAAGGTTAGCATCATCTACATCTACAAGATTTGCTCTACCCCATACTGTAATCTCTGCATCACATGCATCAAAGATTCCACCTGGAGTCATGTAACGTGGCTCATTTAATTCTGCAAGAGCAGTTACAAGGCATGGCATCTGAGCCTTAACCATATGGTATCTGTCCTCATACTGTCTCTTAACGATTACACTGTTACCCTCAATCTTAATATCCTCAGCATATGAAATAACTGGAATGTTAAGATGCTCTGAAATCTGTGGTCCAACCTGAGCAGTATCACCATCGATAGCCTGACGACCAGTGATGATTAAGTCATACTCTAAGTTTCTAATTGCACCTGCAAGAGTAGTTGATGTAGCCCAAGTATCAGCACCACCAAGAACTCTATCTGTAACAAGGATTCCCTTGTCTGCACCCATAGCCATAGCCTCACGAAGAACGTCCTCAGCCTTTGGAAGACCCATTGTGATAACTGTAACTTCTGCGCCTGTCTCATCCTTAATTCTAAGAGCTGCCTCAAGACCAGCCTTATCATCAGGATTCATGATTGTGAGCATTGCTCCTCTATCTAATGTACCATCTGGATTGAACTTAACTCCACCCTTAGTATCAGGTACCTGCTTAATACAAACTATAATCTTCACGTTAAGTACCTCCTTACTTTAATAAGTCAGCAGAGATAACCATACGCTGTACTTCTGAAGTACCCTCGTAAATCTCTGTGATCTTAGCATCACGCATCATACGCTCAACATCGTACTCTCTGATGTATCCGTATCCACCATGTAACTGAACTGCCTTAGTAGTTACTTCCATAGCTACCTCTGCAGCATATAACTTAGCCTGAGCAGCCTCAACACCATATGAAGTCTTGTGGTCAATCTGATACTGAGCCTTCTTCATAGCTGCCTTGTATACTAACATTCTAGCTGCTTCAACCTTAGTTGCCATGTCAGCTAACTGGAACTGAGTATTCTGGAACTGAGCGATTGAACGACCGAACTGCTTTCTTTCCTTAACGTAGTTAACTGTTGCCTCAAGAGCACCTGCTGCAATACCAAGAGCCTGAGCTGCGATACCGATACGTCCACCATCAAGTGTGTGCATAGCGATAGCAAATCCCTTACCCTTCTGACCAAGTAAGTTCTCCTTTGGAATTCTACAGTCAGTGAAGATAAGCTCGTAAGTTGAAGAACCTCTGATACCCATCTTCTTTTCCTTAGTACCGAATGTAAATCCTGGAGTTCCCTTATCTACGATAAATGCTGAAATCTCCTTGAAAGGACGACCCTTCTTCTCTACGATACCAGTAACTGCGATTACGATATATACATCTGCTTCCTTACCATTAGTGATGAAGCACTTAGATCCGTTAAGAACCCACTCATCTCCATCAAGAACAGCCTTAGTCTGCTGACCCTGTGCATCTGTACCAGCACCTGGCTCAGTAAGACCGAAAGCACCTAACTTCTTACCTGAACAAAGGTCTGGTAAATACTTCTGCTTTTGCTCCTCAGTACCATAAGTCTGAATTGGATCAACACAAAGTGATGTATGTGCAGAAACAATAACACCTGTAGTACCACAAACCTTTGAAAGCTCCTCAACACACATAGCATATGTTAAAGGATCACAACCCTGTCCGCCGTACTCCTTTGGTACAGGAATTCCTAAGAATCCACTCTTAGCCATTTTCTCTACTGTCTCTCTTGGGAAGCATTCTGTTTCATCAACTTCCTGTGCAAGAGGCTTTACTTCATTCTGTGCAAAATCTCTGAAAAGAGTTCTTGCCATCTCATGCTTCTTACTTAAAGTAAAATCCATTGTTAATTTTCCTCCTATAAAATTATGTGCTCTTAATTACTGAGCATCCATTGGTGTCTTAGTACGGTCAGCATTGTAGATATAGAATCCCTTACCGCTCTTACAACCAAGGTTACCGCCACGAACCATCTTACGAAGTAATGGACATGCACGATACTTGCTATCACCAGTCTCGTTATAAAGAACATCCATAATAGCAAGACAAATATCTAATCCAACGAAATCACCTAACTCAAGTGGTCCCATTGGGTGGTTAGCACCAAGCTTCATAGCTGCATCAATACCAGCTACATCAGAAACACCCTCCATCTTAATGAATGCTGCTTCATTAATCATAGGAATTAAGATACGGTTAACAACGAAACCTGCTGCCTCGTTAACCTGAACTGGTGTCTTACCGATTTCCTCAGAAATCTTAATAATAGTATCAACTGTCTCCTGTGGAGTGTTAACACCTGCAATAACCTCAACCAACTTCATTCTATCAGCAGGATTGAAGAAATGCATACCAATCATAGGACGAGTAAGACCATTTCCAATCTCAGTGATTGAAAGTGATGATGTATTTGAAGCAAAGATACACTCTGGCTTACAGATTTTATCTAACTCACCAAAAGTAGTCTTCTTAACTCCCATATCTTCAAATGCAGCCTCAACGATTAAATCGCAATCTGCACAGAGATCTTCCTTAAGACCTGGAGTGATGCTGTTAAGAATTGCATCAACCTTCTCCTGTGTCATTTTACCTTTTTCTACAAGCTTTGCATAGCCTTTAGCAATCTTGTCCTTACCGCCTTCAGCCCACTCCTGCTTGATGTCACAAAGAGCTACTTCGTAACCGTCAACCATAGCAAATGCCTTAGCAATACCCTGACCCATGGTACCTGCACCAATAACGCCAACTTTCATTCTAATGTCCTCCTAAAATATATTTGTTGAATATCCTGTTTGAATTCATATACGTTTCGTTCAAACAGTCATCCTTATTTCACACATATAGGATGGTCAATGCTTGGCCACCCTAATGTGCTAAAATCATATTAAAATATAACTATTTGTTCTGGAAAGGAACTACCTTTAATTTCTTTTCCTTATCCTTCTCTAAGAAGTTGCCCATACCAGCCTTCTGATCTTCTGTTTCGAAGCAATCACCAAAAAGCTTCTCCTCAATAACAATTGCAGCATCCATATCAACCTGCATACCATCATTGATAGCCTTCTTACAGTTACGTACAGCTATAGGAGCATTCTGAGCAATCTTTGCTGCAAGCTTCTTAGCTGCTGGCATTAACTCTTCCTGAGTATAAACAGCATTAACAAGACCAATTCTTAAAGCCTCATCTGCCTTAATATTGATAGCAGAATAAATCATCTGCTTAGCCATACCCTCGCCAACAAGACGAGCAAGTCTCTGAGTTCCACCAAAACCTGGTGTAATTCCAAGGCCCACCTCTGGCTGACCAAATACCGCATTATCAGAGCAAATTCTGATATCACAGCTCATAGAAATCTCACATCCACCACCAAGTGCAAAACCATTAATAGCTGCAATTACAGGAATAGGGAATGTTTCAATCTTTCTAAATACATCGTTACCCTTCTTACCAAAAGCCTCACCCTCAGCCTTTGTAAGAGTTGACATTTCTCCGATATCAGCACCAGCAACAAAACTCTTCTCACCAGCACCAGTAAGGATAACTGCTCTAGTTGCATCTAAATCGATAGCATCAAATGTAGCATCAAGTTCCTCGAGAACCTGGCTGTTAAGAGCATTAAGCGCTCTCTCTCTGTTAATTGTTACGATACCAACGTATCCGTCCTGCTCGTAAGTTATAAATTCCATCTGAATTCTCCTTAATGATTAATCTCTCTTAACGATAGTTGCACAACCCATACCGCCACCGATACAAAGTGTTGCAAGACCAGTCTTAGCATCCTTAGCTTCCATCTCGTGAAGAAGTGTAACAAGGATACGGCATCCTGAAGCACCAACTGGATGTCCAAGTGCAATAGCTCCACCGTTTGGATTGAGCTGCTTGTCTACATCAATACCAAGATCTCTACCAACCGCGATTGACTGTGCAGCAAATGCCTCGTTAGCCTCAATAATATCAAACTGATCGATAGTCATTCCAGCCTTATCCATAACCTTCTTAGTAGCAGGAACTGGACCAATACCCATAACCTCTGGTCTACATCCAGCAAGAGCACCAGCTACCCATGTAGCCATAGGTGTAACACCAAGCTCCTTAGCCTTCTCCTCAGACATAACTACGATAGCTGCAGCACCATCATTAATACCTGATGCGTTACCAGCAGTTACGAAACCATCCTTGTTAATAGGACGAAGCTTTGCAAGACCTTCCATAGATGTACCAGCTCTTGGTCCCTCATCCTTAGCAAATACGATTTCAGCTTTCTTAGTCTTAATAGTTACAGGAACGATTTCCTTATCGAAAGCACCTGATGCCTGAGCTGCCTCAGCCTTCTGCTGACTCTTTACAGCAAACTCATCAAGCTCTTCTCTAGTGATTCCCCACTCCTCACAGATGTTATCTGCAGTCTTGATCATATGGTAATCGTTGAATGCATCCCAAAGAGCATCATTAACCATACAGTCCTTCATAACAGCATTGTTCATACGGTATCCGAAACGTGCCTTATCAAGAGCATATGGAGCCATAGACATGTTCTCCATACCACCAGCTACAACGATATCAGCCTCACCAGCCATAATCATCTGAGCTGCCATATTCACACAGTTAAGACCTGAACCACAAACAACATTTATTGTAACAGCTGGAACCTCGTTAGGAAGTCCTGCCTTGATAGATGCCTGACGTGCAACGTTCTGTCCTAAACCTGCCTGGATTACACAACCCATATATACCTGATCAACTGCTTCTGGAGCAACTCCTGCTCTGTTTAAAGCTTCCTTGATTACGATTGCGCCAAGCTCTGCTGCTGGAGTGTTACTTAATGTTCCACCCATAGTACCAATTGCTGTACGACATGCGCCTGCTAAAACTACTTTTTTTGACATGATTAAAATTTCCTCCATTTTAAAATTTTATGTCTAAAGAGCATACCTCTCGACATTGTTAGTCCTATAATACCATATTTAATACGCTTTCGCAATATTATAACGATTTACTTTTTCTTCTTTTTGTGGACATTTCTTATTGTTTTTTTTGACTTAGATTGTCCTGAATTCTTATCATTTTTCTTTGGTTTAAATACTCCATCGTTCTTTTTGGGGCGTATTAGAGATTTTTTATCAAATCCAATCAAATCAGTCCTTTTTGCAATAACCAGAGCCTCATGCACCAAATCATAATTCTTAGGATTTCTATATTGAATCAAAGCTCTTTGCATCGCTTTTTCATGAGGAGATATAGGAACATAAACCGGCTCCATATTTCTCGGATCAACACCTGTATAATACATACAGGTAGAAATTGTGGATGGAGTTGGATAAAAATCCTGTACCTGCTCAGGCATGTAGCCTAAATCCCTTAAATATTCCGCAAGTTTAACCGCATCCTTCATGGTAGAACCTGGATGAGACGACATGAGATAAGGCACCATATACTGTTTCATGCCAAGTTCTTCATTTATTTTTTTGTACTTATCACAAAATGCTTTAAAAACGGAATTCTCTGGTTTTCCCATTTTATTCAAAACATTGTTTGACACATGTTCAGGCGCCACCTTTAGTTGTCCACTTATGTGATATTTACAGAGTTCTCTAAAAAATTCATCATCCTTGTCAGCCATGAGATAATCAAATCTGATTCCTGATCTAACAAATACTTTTTTAACATTTGGAAGCTCTCTCAGTTTCCTCAAAAGTTCTAAGTAATCAGAATGGTCAACATTCAAATTCTGACACGGCTTAGGAAACAAGCATTGTTTATCCTTGCAAACACCATATTTTTTCTGTTTTTCACATGCCTTAACTCTAAAATTAGCTGTAGGTCCTCCCACATCATGAATGTAACCTTTAAAGTCCGGCTCCCAAATCATTTTTTCTGCTTCTTTTATAATAGATTTATGGCTTCTTGTCTGCAAAGTTCTCCCTTGATGAAATGTTAATGCACAAAAGCTACAACCACCAAAGCACCCTCTATTACTTACTAAACTAAACTTTATCTCTGATATGGCAGGAATCCCACCCAAAGGCTCATAACTCGGATGATATGTTCTTGCATAGTCAAGAGAATATACCCTATCCATTTCGCTTTCAGATAAAGGTTTCGCTGGTGGATTTTGAACAACATATTGATGGTCATTATATTTTTCTACCAACACCTTGCCTGTAAAATAATCTGTGTTATCATATTGAATTTTAAAGCTTTTTGCATAATTTATCTTGTCACTTACAAGATCATCAAATTCAGGCAACGCAGTAAATTCATCCAGATTATCAGTATTTTTTGTTCTATACGCAGTACCTTTTACATACGTAATATCTTTTACATCAATTCCTGCCTCAAGAGCCTCTGCAACCTCAACAATGGCATTCTCTCCCATACCATAAATAAGAATATCCGCTTGTGAGTCCACTAATATGGAATGTTTTAATCTATTTGACCAGTAATCATAATGTGCTAATCTTCTAAGACTTGCCTCAATTCCACCTATAATGATAGGCTTTTTCTTGTATTTTCTTCTAATCAAATTACAGTAAACTATTGTGGCGTAATCAGGACGTTTACCCATTTCACCACCTGGTGTATATGCATCCACACTTCTTCTCTTCTTAGAAACAGAATAATGATTAACCATAGAATCCATATTCCCAGCACTAACTAAAAAGCCCAATCTAGGTTCACCATATATATCTATGCTTTCCACATTCTTCCAATCAGGTTGTGCAATAATTGCAACCTTATATCCATACAGTTCAAGCATTCTGCTTATTATTGCAGGTCCGAAAGAAGGATGATCTACATATGCATCTCCAATAACAAAAACAAAATCTGGTCTATCCCAACCTTTTAATTCCATTTCGTTTTTATTGAGTGGCAAAAATCTACTGTCATATTCATAATTTAAATTGTTCATGTTTTATTTTCACCTATTATTCTGCTGTAGGAGTTGAACCATCTCTAATATAAGATTTTGCAGTACCTGCACCCTTAGCTACAACCAACTCCGGATTATCAATTTTTACAGCTTTTACTCCAATTTTAGCTTCAATAAGCTTATCCATTCCAAATATTTTGCTTCCGCCACCAGTAAGAATAATTCCGTGCTCAGAGATGTCCGAAACAAGTTCAGGAGGAGCTGCCTCCAAGGTAATCTTTATAGCCTCTATGATTTGGTCGGATACCTCTTTTACCGCCTCAATCATCTCAGAAGATTTAACTGGAATCTTTGCTGGCAAACCTCTCACAAGTTCTTTACCTTTTGCATATCCCACAGCATCTTTTTGTCTTGGATACACTGAGCCAATATCAAGTTTAAGTTGCTCTGCTGAAACATCACCAAGAAGTATATTATGACGTTTTCTCATGTACTTAATAATAGCATCATCAAAATCGTCTCCTGCAACTTTAATAGATTTGCTCTCGTTAATTCCTCCCTTGGAAACCACAGCAATATCTGTAGTTCCACCGCCTATATCAACTATCATATATCCAAAAGGAGTATTAATATTAATTCCTGCACCAACCGCAGCTGCAAAAGGCTCCTCAAGTATATAAACATTTTTTGCACCTGTTCTATAGACGGCATCCTCCACGGCTCGTCTTTCAACTTCTGTTACACCACTTGGTACACAAACACAAATATTTGGACGTCCCCAAATTCTACGCTGTTCAATAGCATTTTTTACATATGCCTTAACCATTCGCTCTGTAAGGGTGTAGTCAGATATAACACCATGCTTTATTGGCTTAACAACATCAATATCCTCCGGTGTCTTACCTAACATTTTTTTTGCCTTATTGCCCACCGCAATAATCTTTTTGCTTCTAACTTCATAAGCCACAACTGAGGGCTGATTAACAACAATCCCTTTATCTTTAATATAAATAACCGTATTACAGGTTCCTAAATCTATTCCTATATCAATATTAACCACAATATACTCCTTCATCTAATTTGTAAATCACATAAACGCATCATAAATTGTATAAAAAGGCAAAAAAATAGTGCCTGCTTACAATACTTGATTATAAGCATGGACACTATTTTTTTCAATAATTATTTCAAATCTTCGCTTAGCAAATATTTCTTGCCAGCCTGACCCTTTGACTTTTCTCTTTCTTCACATTTAATCATGCCATCATCAATAGCCTTAATCATTCTATCAATGTTACCTGATTCCATAGCCATAAGAAGATTTCTGATAGTTCCATCAACTGACTCTTCTGCCTTAAATCCTCTCTGTGAAATATAACCCTTAGCAATAGCCAACATATCTGCATTAGAAAGATTTAAAACATCCAACTTGTGAGGGAACTTATCACTAACAGATTTAGCATTAGTCATCAATCTGTTTATGCTCTCCTTCTCACCTGTAAGTACTATTACAACGTCATTCTTTGCAACATCGGCAAGTGAAACTAATTCAGTCAATTTCTCAGGAGTTACAAGACCTGAATTTTCAATTACAAGACAACCACCTTTAAGCTTAACCATAGCATCCTCAAGCTTAACCTTGTTTAATGCCTGAGCTTTTATCTTAGCAATTGCCTTCGCCTTACAAATACCCATGTCATAAAAACTTCTAGCAAAGTCTTCACCCATACTTGTGAGGCCAAATCCGTGCTCGCCAAGAAGTACTACATTTCTAGTACCCTGTGGAGCATTAGAAATCTTATTAAACATCTTGATAAGATTAGATGAAACAGATTCAACCTTTGTAAACTTCTCAAGATAATATGCAGCAAGTGGAAGTTTTCCGTTCTCTGCTGGCTTAGTTAAATCAATCTTGATATTCTCAGCATCTTTTGTTGCCTTAAGAGCGGCTTCTTCTGCTTTCTTAGCTGCAGCTACAGCACTCTTAGCATCAGCTACCTTCTTAGCTGCATTAGCAGCTAACTCGTTTATTTCTTCCTCAGCTTTCTTTCTTGCCACAGCAGATGTCTGTGCAACTAAAGCAATATTAGAAACCTTCTGAGCTGCCTCATCCGAAATCTTTCTAGCATCATCAGCCTTCTTCTTTGCGTCTTCCTCTGCCTTCTTAGCTTCGACTTCTGCATCAGACTTAATCTTAGCAATATCATCAGCAGCTTTCTTTTCTGCATCGGCAATAGCCTTCTTAATTTCTTCAACCTTACTTAAAGCAGCTTTTTCATCATTATTTGCCGCATCATGAGCCTTAAGCGCTTCTTCTGCTTTCTTTTTTGAATCTGCCGCCTGCTTATCTGCATCAACTACAGCAGCCTTCTTAGTCTCAAGGTTACTCTTTGCCTGAGCACTTTCGGACTCTGACTTCTTAGTGAATTCTTCAACCTGCACATGAGCATCATTCACTTTCTGTTTAGCAGATTTCTCAGCGTTTTCAGCCTCTTCTAATGCTTTCTTTGCTTCAGCAACCTTTCTAGTAGCCTCATCAGCAAGCTTCTTAGCCTCTTCCTCGGCCTTCTTCTTTACATCAAGCTCAGCCTTTGCTTTAGACTCTATCTCTTCTATTTTCTTTGTAGCTTCTTCTACTTCTTTCTTAGCAACCTGTGCCTTATTAGTAGCTTCATCAGCAAGTTTCTTAGCTGCATCATGCTCCTTCATAGCATCTTCAGCTTTCTTATGAGCCTCATCTGCAGTCCTCTTAGCTGACTCTTCTTCCTTCTTCTTTGCATCAATAGTTACCTTGCTTGAAGTCTCTATTTCTGCAACCTTCTTATTAGCATTTTCAGTTACCTTAGATGCTGCTTCTTTAACTTCTCTCTCTGCTTCCTCTAATGCTTTCAATGCCGCATCAGCTGTAGCTTTTAACTTACCTTCTTCTTCCGATGCCTTTTTAGCATCATCCAAAGCTTTCTGCTTGTCATCTTCTATACGCTTAGCAATTTCTCTTTCAGCCTTTTCTGCCTCTTCGAGCTGTAATGTCGCTTCCTGAGTCTTCTTTTTAGCTTCATTGAGAACTTTTTCAGCTTCTTGCTTAGCCTTACTTCTAGCTTCTTCTTCAGCTTTCTTTCTGCTTTCTTCAGCAGCCTTAACTCTCTCCTCTTCGAGAGCTTTACGCTTAGCTTCTTCTTCAGCCTTACGTATTTCAGCTTCTTCAGCCTTCTTCTTAGCCGCTTCTTCGTGTCTTGCCTTAGCCTGAGCTTCTGCAATTCTTCTCTGCTGTTCGTCCGCACGACGTTCAGCCTCTTTTAATTTATTTCTCTGAGCCTCAGCCTTTTTCATAGCCTCTTCAGCAGCAGCTTTCTTCTTTGCAGCCTCTGCTTCAGCGGCCTTCTTGCGAGCCTCATCTATGGCAGCCTTTTTCTTAGCTTCCTCTTCAACAGCTTTCTTAGTAGGATCTACCTTGACAGTCTTTTCAGGTTCAGTCTTTTTATCTCCCGAATCATCAAAATTAGCAAGCTTAGAAATTTCTGCACCTAACGAATCTTCATCATCATCGCCCATGTCATACATGCTCTTAACATCATTTGTAGGAGTTGTTCTATTTGGTACGATACTTATTATATCATCAGAATTCTTGTCCTTAGCAACTGACTTCTCTGTCTCTTGCCAAGCAACACTATCTGAAATAATTGTTGTGTCTCCATCTTTTGAGAAAGTAACATCATCAGTTTCCTTTTCTTCTCCACCGATAATCTTAACATCTCCACTTCCACCAACAATCTTTGTAGGCTGGAGTTTTGCCTTCTCCTCATTAATTCTATTATCAGGTTTAGTTGTAGTCTTAAGACTAATTTTTGATTCAGGTTTTTTCTCTTCCTGTTTAGGAGCTTCAGATTTAACTGTTTCTGGTTTTTTAACATCCTTCTTATCAGTCTCAGATGTAGAACTATTATCTACCTTAAGATTTAAACCTAATCCAGACTTCTTATCTGATGAACCTGAAAGCCCACCTGTTCCACCAAGACCACCAAGGCCTGATGTACTACCTAATCCACCACCAGTAGGTTTATCTAAAGACTTACCAGACTTATCTGCCTGTATACCAACACTCATTCCAAGACTTTCTGAAGTAGACTTGCTCTCTTCCTTTTTATCAGTCTTCTTTGCAGTATCAGACTTAGCAGCCTCTGTCTTTTTGGTCTCTTCAACTTTTGGAGTTTCTGTCTTAGGTTCTTCAGCTTTAGCCTCTTCCTTAACAGGTGTTTCCTCAAATTCGATACCCAACTCAGCAGCTTGTTTGCGTCGTTTTTTCTCTTCAATCTTTGCTAAGTCATCTGCTGATAAAGTTTTATATTTAGGTTTTTCTCCATCAGCGGAAGATGTCTTAGTAGATTTGCTTCCCCCAGCTAGCTGTGCAGCTTCTTGCTCTTTTTTTAACTGTGCAGCTTTAGCGGCTTTTTCTTTTTCAACTTGTGCTCTAACGGCAGCAATCAATGCTTCTCTTTGATCAATAGCCACTAGTTTTGCCTCCTTTCAGTAACACGATTTCGTCAAGAATTATCTATATTCTTTCAACTTATTTAAGATATTTTTCTTAACAGAATCTATCTTCAAAGATGCTTTTAATTCATCTCGTGAAGGTCCTTCATATAATGTTTCATTGATTTGAGCATAACTTGTTGTGGTAGGTGCCACACTTCCCAAATCAATACCAAGAGATGCCAGCAAAGCCTCTGCTTCTTTCAACATCTGCTCTTCTTTTTTGTTATTTTCTTGTATCTTATCCTTAGCCTCTGTCATAATCTCATTGAAATTATTTTCAACAGTTGTTATTTCCTTGTTGTAATTAGGGAACAAGGATGACTTAAATACAGGAAAATCTATTTTTTTCTTAGGAATCTCAAACTTAGGAATCTCTTCTATCTGTTCTTCCTGTTCTTCCTGTTCTTCCTGTTTTTCATATTCCTTGGTTTCTATTTCATGCTCCTTGGCATAAGTTACCTCAACATAAGACTCTTCTTCATGAGATTCATCTTCATATGTCTCTTCTACAGATGATTCATCTTCGTAAGACTCCTCTTCTACAGTTTCTTCAACATATGTTTCTTCTTCAACAAAAACTTCTTCCTCGACAGCAGTTTCTTCTTCCTCTACTTCCTCGTAAGTTTCTGTTTCTATCTCTTCTTCCTCTGCATAAGATTCTTCTTCATAAGACTCTTCTTCATAAGACTCTTCTTCATGAGATTCATCTTCATATGTCTCTTCTACAGATGATTCTTCCACATAAGACTCTTCTTCCACAGTTCCTTCAACATATGTTTCCTCTTCGACATATGTTTCCTCTTCAACATATGCTTCTTCAACAAAAACTTCTTCCTCGACAGCAGTTTCTTCTTTCTCTACTTCCTCGTAAGTTTCTGTTTCTATCTCTGCTTCCTCTGCATAAGACTCTTCTTCATGAGATTCATCCTCATACGATTCAGACATTTTTCCAAATTCATCTTCCGGTTCGGCAGAGAAATCATCTACGTCAAACTCATCATCATTTTCCGCAAGCTCAGCTTCCTCAATTTGATATTCTGATTCTTCTATCTCTTCTGACTCATCCTCATCCAATTTGAATTCATAATCATCATCAGTTGAATCATCATAATCCTCTTGAGCCATGACACCAAACTCACTATCATCATCAGAAGAAAAATCATCTACCTCAAATTCATCTTCTTCATCTTCAGCAAAAATTGCTTCTTCAAAAACAACTTCTTCCTTAGCTTTAGGAGGTGCAACAAATGTTTCTTTTAATCCATCTATGGTTTCCGCTTCAGCTTCAAAGCCGTCATCATCGTAATCTACAAATATGGCAGAATTCATATTAGATTTATTATTTTTAGCTGTGTCATAAGAAAAATCGGTTGTTACTTGATTTTCTTCATCAACATTATTCAAATCTTCTTCCGTTGTTGCATCAGTGAGTTCAAACAGTTCTTTGTTATATCTATCTTCCGGCTCTTCTTCACTATCAGATTCATTATCTTTAGATTCTTCATCTGACTGCTTGTCATCGTTGTCTTTTGATATTTCAACAACTTCTTCAACTAAATCATTATTTGATGTCACACTGTTTTCAGCACCTGAAATTTCTTCTATTTCATCTTCAGATACCAGTTCTTCCTCAGATTTACTATTATCACTAAGCGATGATTCACCTTCATTTTCAAACTCAACATCCGAATCTTTTCTCTTCTTTTGGAACACTTTTTTAAAGAATCCCATTTTTGTTTTTTGAGACTCCTCAACAGATTCATCCTCAAGTTTAACTTCATCTTGAGAATCAGAACTTGATGCATTATTTCCTTCTAATACATTATCAAAATAAAGATTCTCCTTACTAGATTCATCATCTGCAGTCTCAGCAACTTCCTCACTTGTTGACTCATTCTTATCCGAAATATTTTCAGTAATTGAGTCACTATCCTCTGACGTACTATCTTCATCCGCCTTTTGGGCTTCTTCTTTAGCCTTCTTTTTTTCAATTTTTTCTTGTTCTTTCAAGAATTTTTTAAGTTTTCTCTTAGAACCTATTTCTGCTTCCTCATTATCATCAACCATAATAGTTATTTCTGCTTCTTTAGGATGAATTCTTAATTCATCTGCTTCAAGCAGCTTTTGTTCTACAAGTCTAAGTTCTTCTTGCTCAGGATTATCATCACTTTCTTGTTCGGAAGCATACACATAGAAAAGCTCATTAATATCTAATTTATTATCTTCAATATCAGCTATACGATTTAAATTATCTATATTCTTAAAGGTAGCTGCATACTCACGAGCCAAAGACTCAGCATCCTCATCCTTACCCATAACCTTATATAATAGATAAAGTTCAAAGCTCCAATCATAATCTTGACTTTGAACATACCTCGGATACAAATACTCCTCTAATACGTTGCTATCTACCTTGTTAGCTTTATCGTATATATACTTTAGCTGTACTGTCTCTTCGTTATACTCATCAGCGTCAAACATATATATATCGTAATATGTTTTAGCCAAATCAAAATAACCAACTCTTAAATACAAATCAACAAGAGAATACATTACTCGCTTTGCTTCTGGCGCAATTTTATGCGCCATAAGCAAAATTTCTCTCGCATCTATATATCTGCCTGTTTTTATATATACATCTCCACATAATCTTAAAAACTGAGGATTAAGAGACTTGGATAAATCCTGGCTGTCAATTATATCTAATGCAAGGCTGTATTCTCTTGAATTAGCCAATTCTTTAATTTTATTTACACTGGACATGCTAAGACCTGAGCCCATATCATTCACCTCAAACAAATCAATATTCTAAGTTTATCACACAGCTTGGTCTTTTACAATAATTATTGTCCCTCAAATACTTTTTCAACCTTCTCAATAACTGTGTCTTTCATGTTACCTCTTGTCTTCTCATACTGTAAACCAGATTCCATAATCTCAAGAAGTTCCATTCTATACTGATTATCAATATCCTTAATGTATTCCATAAGAACATCTTTAATCTCGATAACATATTCCTTAGTCTGCATCTTAGCAAGCATCTCATCAGGATTAAACTTAGATGTACTCTTCATATCTTCCTGCTTACGAGCACAAACCATACATTCCTCTGAACCTGCTTCATTAACATATCCACAGTTACATGTCCAAATCATACCATCTGTTCTGTACTTCTCTACAGCATCAATACCCCTGTTCTCCTTGAGAGCAGCAAGTCTATGTAACGGCATTGTAACATTAATAGGTAAATCATTACATGCAAATACACCTCTACTTGTTACATACTTGGAAATTGTAACCTTAGAATCCTTAATAAGAAGAATATCCTTAGCTGGAAGCTTACAGTCTATGTCATTAGCTGTAATAAGAGTTACATTACCTCTTTCGAAAACAAAGTCTAAATTCTTAAGCAATAATTTTTCTTCATAGAGATTAGTTAATTCTACATCTGCTCTAACGGCCTTAATATCATCCATATTGTAATTGAAGAAGCTAGTTGAAATCTTAACTTCATTACCTACACCTGTCAAAGTTACCTTAACAGGTCTTGGAACAAGTCTGTTGTAATAGTTACTAACATAAAGCTCTTTAGTTATAGTTTTAACAGTTTCTTCTTTTCTCTTCAATTTAACAGCTGTGCCTGACGCAACTGTACCAACTGAATTGTTAGCAAACTGTGTATAATTAAACTGAAGACCAATGACTGCATCCGCGCCACGCTTTGCTGCCATCTTCTTTAATTTTTCCATTGCAAGTTCATTAGCTTGCTCAAGCTTACCAGTAAGTTTTTCACTCTCTGCATCCGACATCTCAGTAACACCTGATGCTATTCCCTTAAAAATATTAGAAGCAAGGGCTGTCTGAGCATTTAAAAAGCCTAAATACTCAACAATCTCATATCCTTCAAAATTAAAACCCGACGTCAACATAATGTCTCCCATAATCAAAATCCTCCAATAATTTTATTTCGCAAAACAATAAACAAATTATACCATATTACTTCTATATTTTAAAGTGTTTTTGTATATTTTATTGTGTTTTTACAATCTTTTTTGTGCAATTTATCCCATGGTTAGTATTCCAATGGCGAAACATTCTCATATTTATAAAAGTAAAATTCCAAATCAAAATATGTATGTTCATCACTATCGGCAACAATTCTCCAATTATCCAACTTATCAAGGTTAGGAAAATAGGTATCCGCCTCATACTTATAATCTATTTTTGTTACATGGGCATATTTGCAATATGGCAAGAGCATTTCGTATACAGTTCCTCCGCCAATAACAAAAATCGTTTTATCTTTGTAATCCTTTAATGTTTCTAATAGTTCTTCCTTTGAATGAACTACAACTGCACCTTTAACCTTATAATCCTTATTAGTAGATAAAATAATATTATCTCTTCCCGCAAGTGGCAATCCGTTAGGAAAACCCGCAAGAGTTTTTCTTCCAAGAATAACTACATTCCCCATGGTTGTCTGTCTGAAAAATTTATGGTCCTCAGGAATGGATACAAGCAAATCACCTTTGTTACCTATTGCCCAATTACTATCAACCGCTACTATTAATTCCATATTTTTTCTCCTCTTTACACCGCTATTGGTATATTATTAATCTGTGGTCCAGTTTCATAATCCTCAATTTTAAAATCGTCCAACGTAAACTCGTAAAAATCTTTAATCTCTGGATTCATCCAAAACTTTGGTGCCGGATAAGTAGGTCTCTCTATCAATTCTTTAACAATTGGAATATGTCTATCATAAATATGTGCATCTGCTATAACATGAACCAGTTCACCCGGTTTAAAACCTGTAACCTGTGCAAGCATATGAACCAAAACTGCATATTGCACAACATTCCAGTTGTTAGCCGCAAGAACATCTTGAGAACGCTGATTCAAAATCGCATTAAGTCTGTCCCCTGTTACGTTGAAAGTTACACTGTAGGCACAAGGATACAAATTCATCTCTGACAAATCCTGATGTACATAAATATTGGTCATTATTCTTCTACTATAGGGATTATTTTTCAAATCATAGATTACCCTGTCAACCTGATCCATCATTCCTTCTTTATACTTATGCTTAACACCTAGCTGATAACCATAAGCTTTACCGATAGACCCCTCTTCATCAGCCCAAGCATCCCATATATGGCTCTTAAGTTCATTGACATTGTTAGACTTTTTCTGCCAAATCCATAACATTTCATCAATGGCAGACTTAACATAAGTTTTTCTCAATGTTATAGCCGGAAATTCCTTAGAAAGGTCATATCTATTTACAACACCAAAACGTTTGAGAGTATACGCATACGTACCATCCTCCCACTTTGGTCTAACTTTTTCTCCCTCTGTACTGAACCCATTATAAATAATATCTTTACACATACTTATAAATAATTCATCAGCTTTGCTCATTTTTTATCTCCTTTCACAAATAAAAAATAAAAATAAATTGAAATAATAAAAAAATATGTTAATATGAACATATGGAGGTGAATCCGTATGAATCATAAGGAATTCGGGCCTCGTCTAAAAAAGATTCGTCGTTCTCACAATCTTACCCAAGAGCAAATATCACGACAACTTAATATTTCTAGACAAGCCTATAGCAACTATGAACAAGGAAGGTGCTACCCTTCACCAGATATTCTAGCGTCACTATCAATAATTCTTAACACAAATCTTTTTATTTTATTTTTTCAAGATGCTTTCGACAAACATATCCCAAAAGCATGTAACTACAATTTGACAGATGTGGAATCTGATTCTTTGATTTATCTTTATTCAAAATTATCTATCCAAAAGCGAACAGACCTACTCTCACATCTGTATGAAGCAAACGAAAGAGAGGTTCACTAATGTACAGCTATACCCTACCAGAAATATTAAAAGAAAAAAGGAACGCGCTCGGTTACACTCAGTCAGAAACTGCTGATTTACTCTTCATTACACGTTCCACTTATAATCATTACGAAAAAGGAGAGCGAACTCCACCTGTAGAAGTACTCGTACGAATAGCTCAACTATATAAAATGAATCCCCTAGATTTTATCGCTCCACTAATACCACCCGAATATCTTGTAGACATATATCTTCCTCTACAGAACTTACATTACGGATATTCAAATATCCAACAAAAAAACAAGCTCCTTGTTACTACATTCAATTCCTTAGATATACAAGAACAAAATCTAATCATTAACTTAATGCAATCTCTATCCAAAAATAAAATTTATGCGGAAACATCTACATTATTACCCTTAAAAAATCCAGATTCATAACTCTTACGATTTTTCTCATATGGATTTTCTTCCGAGTATTTGATTGCTGTGCTTGTCACACCTCCAGAGACATATGCTTTACCACATTCAGGGCACATCCCCATCTTCAATGTAACAGATGCACTAATAAGTTTAGCCCCTGGCTTATTTCCCTTAGCAATTGCATTGGCAACATGTTCTCTTTCATGAGAGCTTACCTTGGCGTAAGACTCCTCAGGTTTTATCACACCTGGTGTCTTATATGAAACGTCATTCTCATTGGAGCCGTCCACATACTTCCTGTTCTCACAGGTTTGGCACTCTGTAGTACCAGGTACCTTAGACGCACTGTCAACAGAATTATCCGTATTAATTGGTGTAACCCTAGATAGATTACTTATAGGAATTGTATAATTGTTGCTCATTCCGCCTATAAACATAAACAGCTCCTCCTTTCAAAACTTATATAATAATTTTACTATATTTTTCAAATTATAACAAGGCTACAATGTATTCTTTTTTCTTTCTTCAGCCTGTCGCTTACTATATATGCATCCACAGTAATCCTGCCTATATAAACCGTACTCTTTAGATAATCTAATAGAGTTTGAATATCCATCCTTTTTCTTAAAATCACTGTATAGATATTTAACCCCAATTTCCTCTGACAACCTTTGCCCTATCTCATTTAACCATGCCGCATTTTTATGAGGACTTATAGATAATGTTGTTGTAAAAATATCATATCCTTTTTCTTTAGCATATAAGGCGGTTTTTCTCATACGCATTTCATAACATTTGTAGCATCTACTGCCCCGTTCAGGTTCATTTTCAAGACCCTCTGACATTACAAAAAACTCATCTGGTTCATATTTACCTTCTTCAATAATAACATCCTTCGTAAATGGTGCTACGGCAACAAAACGTTTTAATTCTTCTATTCTTTTTATGTATTCTTCCTCAGCTGTTATATTAGGGTTATAAAAGAAAACTGTAATATTATATTCCTCTTCAAGAAGTTGTAATACATGGGAACTGCATGGTGCACAACACACATGTAAAAGTATTTTTTTCTTATTTTGTTCAACCAAATGCGACATTGCCTTTCCTTTCAGCATATTGACCAATATTTTTATAGTTTTTTTAGGTCATTTTTTTATTTTTTATTGACTTTTTACAGTTGACTTTGTCTAAAATATACAATATACTATTGTTAGATAAAATCGTATAATTCATTATAATAATTTGTTTTCATCTAATCAAGTTATTTAAGTGAAATTCCAGACGGGAGGTAATTACAATGACAGTTGATCAGGCTGTAAAAAAATACAAAATGGAGCCCCTTAACGTATACACAGCTAAGGCTAAGGCTAAGGAGCTTAACGTTGACGAAGTTCTTTATATGAATGTTCAAAAAAATAAGTATGCTTACATTGTTAAGGATGGTCCTCGTGGTCACATGCTTTATACAGACGAAAAGAGTCTTTACACTAAGATGTATAAAGGTCTTAAGATGGAGCCATTAGATCCATAGTTTATTTAGTACATATATTTTACACAAGTTAATAACCAGACTTATCATTTTAAGTCTGGTTATTTTTTAGTATCTTATCTTCTATCATGTTATTCATAAAAACACATATCAAACTCATCAATCCCCATATCAACGAATACAGCAAACATATCTGTCCATCTACGTTATATTTCATATCTGAATAATCCCAAACATTCAAGCCATATCTTATATTGACTATTAATCCTGTTATATATTCTAACGTTGTTATTGTCATGGAACCAAATATCATTACTTTTATAATTCCCAAAATAAGTCTTTTTTCATTTTGTATTATCTTATTTCCAAAAACACCCACAACTAAAAAACATAATCCACCACAAATCAACATAGAGAAATGCGAATAACCTCTACAAAATATTTCTGCAAAATAATATACAATTCCACCTGTTAACCATAAAACAAAATAATTATTCAAATTCATTTTTAATTCATTCAAACATATCACCTTACCTTTATCTTGATATTAGTATCTTATCTTTTGTTTTTCCTATTCAAAAATAATCCGCTTTTGCGGTTAATTATATAAAAAAATATAAAGGAGGTATTTCAAATGAAATACAAAAAACTAATTACACTTATTTTAATTTTTATATTATCTATAGGTAATATAAAACTCTCCACTTTGACATCTGCCAAAGAAGCAATTTCCACAGATATCGAAAGTATTCCGCAGGTTTATGATCTTGACTCATCAAGCCTCACGGTACACCCCAATCCAATCATGGGAAAGTATCATTATATCCAAGATGTAATTACTGGCACAGGAAGCTATTTTTCTGAACATAATTCTTTCTTATATTGCACAGACGACAGTGGCAATACAATGATGTGCTATTGCACAGAACCAACCAGGCCTGCTCCCACAACATCTACAGAATATTCTGATTACTATCTCGAAGACATTAACAGCGAGGAAGGAATAAAACAGGCGAAAACTTTACCAATCTTGACTTATGGCTTTGGAGCCAACGAAGCAAGTTGCAACAGTTTTCTAAATAACTATCCTGAAAATCCACAGCAAGGCGGTTCCTTCGGTTATTATGCAGTAGACGGGGTAATAACAAGAGGACTTTTGATTAACGGTGTATTATTTCCTATGAGTTCTAGCGAAGCATACGGTCTCACTGCCGCCCTTGTCCATAAGGTCAACGGTGCTGATGTGGGAACTGTCACCGGAAGTGTCATAGAAAATGGCTTCACTTCCAGTACGGAAGTTGCTGCAGCTGCAACATATCTAGAAAACATTTCCACATGGACATACGAGAGGGGTGTTGCAGGTGGTAGCATATGGCATGCAGCCGACGCATTAAATTCTTTAAATAGGGGCGAACATATTTTTTCAGCTACAATTAATCATCCCAAATCTGGATGGATTCCACTTCCAGACACTTCCACAGTCACAGATTGGAGTCCTTACTCTATTAGCGGTAAAATATACATAAAAATCTCATATGAATCGAAATATATGGAAAGTCAACTTCTCTCTTCTTCACAATCCGGTTCCGAAGAACACATCGTTTTTACCCACGAAAACTTAACAACTGTTGATTTTGACTCTACAAAAAACGGATATTATGATTATTTCAGAATTACATCCAATCCAGAAAATCAGGTGGATGTTTCCGTGACATACGGCTCACTAAAAAACAACTATTTTACAGTCGACGATATTCCTTGCTCCTCTCATTCCGGCATATCCTTTTGTCAAGATGCAACCATAGCGTTAGACCTTAACCAGCTTAACGAAGGTAAATATTTAAGCCTATCAATAACTACAGGAAATGGTTCATGCAAAACTGACGCCTATGGGGACGGAGATCAAGACGGAGTTTACAGCCTAGGTGTACGATATTTCCAAACACCTAATTATCAAAACGTAGCTGTATCTTCACCAAATTCAACAATTTCGTATACAAGCACCTATCTATATATGTCAAATAAGTTTGGAAAAATAATTCTAGAAAAATCATCTTCTAACCCTGATATTACAAATAACAATCCAAATTATTCACTTGATGGAGCAATTTACTCAATATATAAATCAAAGGAAGATGCGGAATCAGAAAAAAATTCCTGTGGTCAGATAATCATAGATAAACAGGGTAAGGGAAGTAGTTCTAATCTAAATATTGGAACTTACTATGTCAAGGAAACCAAAGAACCCTTAGGCTATGCACTAGATCACTCCATTTATACTGTTTCAGTAACATCATCCGAAGTCACCGTGGTTGCCATAGAAGAGACTCCTCAATTAAATATCATAGATATATTGTTAACAAAAACTGATAACTTTGATGTTCCACTGGCAAACGCCGAATTTACAATAAGATATTACTCAACCATCTCTGACGACCCTGCCAGAGACGAACTTACTCCAACACGTATTTGGACCGTCAAAACAGATAAAAACGGTATATCAAAATTGAGTCCTGATTACCTTGTCTCAGGAGATGAATTCTATTATTCAAGTGATAACAAAATCGGAATTCCATTGGGAACAATAACAATAGAAGAAACAAAAGCCCCAAACGGATATTATGAAAATGACACATTCAAAGAATGGACGTACACAAAATCAGATAACATATACATTCAACAAATTACTTCATCTGGTAATTCGGAGACTTTGAACGTCTTTGCTGTTCCTACTATTGTCAACCAAAAAGAGCCTTATAAAGCATATCTTAAAATCATCAAAAAAGATGAAACTACAGGTAACACAATTATAAACAATACAGCAACATTTAAAATTTGGTCATATTCTTCGGAAAAATATATATGTGAAGCTAAAACAAATCAGGAGGGAATCTTAATAACACCCAGCTACTTACCTGAAGGAAAATATCGTATAGAAGAGACAGAAAATCCCACAGGCTATTACACTAGTAATTCAGCATCAAAATATGATATCGAAATAAGCGAAGACAATGCTACCGAAAAATATGTGACACCTGAAGGAGAAGAAACTTTAATCGACGTATGTGAGATAGAAATAGAAAACACACCTCTTTCAGGACAAATCATAATAAACAAAAAGGGCGAGTATCAAGAATGGAACCAAGAAACAGTAACCTTTGATTTAAAAACTCATCCTTTGGAAAATATACAATTCGATGTATACGCTTATGAAAATATATATTCATCTGACGGACATGGAGATATCATATATTCATCTGGTACCTTGATAGAAAGCATATTTACCGACAGCAACGGCTGTGCAAAAACCTCTGATACTCTACCCCTTGGTAAATATGAAATAAAAGAAAACACACCAAATATATATTTTCCTGAAGATAGTATCATCATAGAATTATCATCCGAAAATAATACTATAGAAACCCTAACTGGTAACACTTCAAGAAAACTTGTTGTATACAGCGTTGATATACTTAACAAGCTTAAAATTCCAGCGATAACAACCTATGCAACAAACGAGGAAACCAACGACAAATACTGCCCAACTAAAGAAAATACAAAGATTATTGACAAAGTCTCATATGAAAATCTTATTCCTGGAACTGAATATACAATTTACGGTAAATTAATGAACAAAAGTACAAAACAAAAAGTATATATAGATAATACAGAAGTATCATCGTCATTAACTTTTACACCTGAAGATTCGTCAGGCTTTATTGATGTTTCATTTCAATTTAATTCATCAGAGCTTGGAAACATAGACATTGTTGTATTCGAAGAAATATATTGTGATGGTAAACTAATAGCTTGCCATAATGATTATGATTGCGAGGAACAAACCCTACATTTTATTTCACCTGTAATAAATCCAGGAATCCCAGAAGAGCCAAAAATTCCTGATGAACCTGCAACAACAGAAATTCCAATTCTGCCAGAAATCCCTGAAAATCCTGATTATCCTGAAGTCCCTTTAGAACCTAATGCTCCTACCATTCCAGACTCACCCAAAACCGGCGATTCATCTTTCCTTGGTTACATATTGATTTTACTTATTCTAAGTGGTGTTCTTATTTTTGTCTTTTTATTTAAATCATCTCATATTAATCTATCACACAACAAACATCATAAAATTTTCAATAAAAAAATTTAATTAATTAAAAAACCGGTTTGTTATCTTATATATCTAAAATAACAAACCGGTTTATTTTAATCTAATTGAAGTTTTGATTTATTGTATGCAGATTTAACATGTTCTAAGGTTTTTTCGTTGAGTTCCAAAACAACACCTGTTGTTCCGTTGCCCGAATTAACCATAAACACATACCAGTTATCTGTATTACTCTTATCTCTCGAAGATAAATTTCTAACTGTAAGTTTAGCATTTACCTCTAATTCATTCTGAAACTTTTCAGAATTATAAGACATCACGCTAGATACATCGCTTCCTGCAAAGGAATATACCTGTTTGCGAGTTGTCTTATTGATAATTGCATCAATGTCACAGTCGCTATTTAAAAATGAATATTCATATTCTAAATTTTGTCCTGTTTTAAAGTAGTATATAAGAAATGCACCTACAACAACAAGGGCAATACCTATACTTCCTGAGATGAAAAGCAATGTAAAAACGCCTACTACAGTTACTAAAATAGCACCTGCCATAGCAAATAACTGCTTACCAGATGGCTTGGCTTTTAGAATCTGTTCTGTAAAACTATCCATAAATTCACCTACCAAATTTATTTGCTAAGAGATTCATCAATAGCCTTTGCAGCCTTCTTACCTGCACCCATTGCAAGGATAACAGTCGCTGCACCTGTAACAACATCTCCACCAGCATATACATTCTTACGAGTTGTCTCGTTAGTTTCTTCCTGCACGATAATTCCGCCCCACTTCTGAGTTTCAAGACCTTCTGTAGTCTGTCTAATAAGTGGATTTGGAGACTGACCTATTGCAATAACCACTGTTTCTACATCTATAATATAGTTTGAACCTTCAATTGGTTCTGGTCTTCTTCTTCCAGATGCATCAGGCTCGCCAAGCTGCTGCTCAACAACTTCAATACCCTTAACCCATCCATCTTCGCCATGAATTTCAACTGGGTTATTAAGAAGCTTGAAGATTATGCCTTCTTCCTTAGCGTGTTCAACTTCTTCTGCTCTTGCAGGAACCTCTTCTGCACCTCTTCTATAAACGATATAAACTTCTTCTGCTCCAAGTCTCTTAGCTGTTCTTGCAGCATCCATAGCAACATTACCAGCACCAACAACAGCAACCTTCTTTCCAACCTTAATAGGAGTTGGAACCTCACCCTTCTTGTAACCCTTCATAAGGTTAACTCTTGTAAGGAATTCATTAGCAGAATAAACACCAAGAAGATTCTCGCCTGGAATTCTGAGGAAATTAGGAAGACCTGCTCCTGTTCCAAGGAAAATAGCATCAAATCCTCTCTCAAATAAATCATCTACAGTAAGAGAACGACCAATAACAACGTTAGTTTCAAGCTTAACACCCATATCTGTTATATTCTCTAATTCCTTAGCAACAAGTGACTTTGGAAGTCTGAACTCAGGAATACCATAGCTTAAAACTCCACCAGCCTTATGTAAAGCTTCAAAAATAGTAACTTCATAGCCCTTCTTAGCAAGCTCTCCTGCACATGTGATACCTGCAGGACCAGAGCCTACAACAGCAACCTTTTTGCCATTCTTCTCTATGTTAAGTTCTACTTTATTTCCATGCTGCATATGATAATCAGCAACAAATCTCTCAAGGCGTCCGATAGAAACAGACTCTCCCTTGATTCCTCTGATACACTTACCCTCGCACTGATTCTCCTGTGGACAAACACGACCACAAATAGCAGGAAGTGCATTCTCGCTTGTGATTATCTCGTAAGCCTTCTCAAAATTACCTGCAGCAACCTGCTCGATAAATCCTGGGATTGGCACGTTAACAGGACATCCTGTCATACATGGCTTATTAATACAATTTATACATCTTGTTGCTTCCTCCATAGCCATCTCAGCTGTGTAACCTGTAGCAACTTCCTCAAAGTTTTTATTTCTTACATTAGGATCCTGCTGTGGCATAGGAACCTTAGTTGGACTCATATTTGGCATAGTTTACATCTCCTATTCTGCTAATTTCATCATACACTGGTGCTCTTCTTCCTTGTAGAATGTCTGTCTCTTCATACACTCATCAAAATCAACAAGGAAACCATCGAAATCTGGGCCATCTACACAAGCGAACTTAGTCTCACCGCCTACAGTTACACGGCATCCACCACACATTCCAGTTCCATCAATCATAATTGGATTTAAAGAAACTGTAGTATGAAGATTAGCAGGCTTAGTTGTAGCAACCACGAACTTCATCATAACAAGTGGACCAATTGCTATAGCATGATCATATTTCTCACCTGCATCAAGAAGTTCCTGAATCTTCTTAGTTACAAGACCCTGTTCACCAAGAGAACCGTCATCTGTCATGATATATACATTCTTACAGAACTTAGCAAACTTCTCTGCTAAGATTACAAACTCTGCTGAACGTCCACCAATAATTACATCACACTCTACACCCTGCTCTGTAAGTTTCTTAAGCTGAGGATAAAGAGGTGCTGAACCAACACCACCCGCAACACCTAATACTCTCTTCCAGTTGCCAAATGGAGCAGGCTGTCCTAAAGGACCAACAAAGTCAAGGAATGCGTCACCCTCTTCAAGAGCTGCAAAAAGCTTTGTAGAGTATCCCACAACCTGAAAAATAATAGTAACTGAGTTCTTTTCTCTATCGAAATCAGCGATGGTAAGAGGAATTCTTTCGCCCTCATCATCTAATCTCACGATAACGAACTGACCAGCTTCACAACGGGCTGACACGTAAGGCGCCTCAACCTCCATCATAATAACTGCTGAATTTAATACTTCTTTTTTCAAAATTTTGTACATGAGTTTGTCCCCCATTCAAATTAATTACCGTTGCATACGCAAATCGCCTTATTATATCACAATAAAACTAAATTTAAAACATTTTTCTTGAAAAGTCTACCTATATTATACTATTTCATCAAAAAAAGATTTATTTTTCATGAATCCTACATCTTGTCCTTCAATGAATGAGTATGCCATAATACCCTTTCCCTTGTATATCTTTATGTTTTTACCTTCAATTTCGATTAACTTTTCTTTTAAATTATTGCTAGGCTTTATTGTATCATTAGGAATTGTAACACATAAAGTATCACATTCATTCCCAATAGCAAATTCCTTTATATGCTCCAACACATTCTCTATATCAGTATCATTCGTACAGAAGCGTTCTACATACATATCCTTTTTATCTTGCTGTACGTAAATATCATAAGAAAAATAACCTGTAAGCATATCTTGATTATAGATTGCCATGACTCCACCAGACTGGCACTCATGTTCCATTATAAATTCTCTTAAATATTTAATGTCACGTTTAGAATAATAAGAGAACTTTTCACCAAGAATTCTATTTAGCTCACTGCCCATATAACTTAAATTTTCATCTGAATACTTGGAAATATTTTCGAAAGATAAGTTTTCTTTTTTTAAATCCTCTTTTAAAACAAGCTTATTATATTTCACTTCAATATTACTGTATATATTCTCAAAACCTAAACCTACATAATATGCCTCATCCTTAGGCATCAAAAATGTAAATTTAATACCTTCATTTTTCATGAACTCCATGACATATTTCATCATTTCTCTCATAATGCCATGAAAACGATATTTTTCCTTAACACATACACCAACAATATAATAGGATTTTTCTTTTCTTCCTTCATATAAAACATCATATGGATTAAGGTGAACCATGCCCACAATCTCATCTTCATTCCAAGCCACAAGTATAATATTTTTTTTACAGATTACATCAAAATAATATCCAGTAAACTCTTCCGGATCTGCAAAAATCTCGTCCCAGATACATTTTATGCAGGATAAATCTCCCGAGTAAAAATCATAAGTAATCATGTTTTTATCCCACCTACTTATTATGCTGGCAGCCTTTGCAACCTGAGCACTTATCACTTACAGATTCCACATCTACACTCATTCTATAATCAAAATTATTTACTGTTTCAAGAAGACAAATTGCCTGTGAACTTATACCTCTACCCTCTCCGGTAAAGCCCATACCTTCCTCAGTAGTCGCCTTTATGTTTATCTGACTAATATCTATTTTTAATCTGTCCGCAATATTTTTTCTCATACCTTCAATATGCGGTGCCATCTTTGGTTTTTGAGCTATTATTGTGGCATCAATATTAGCAATCAACATATTTTCTTTGTCAATTAAGTGACCTACTTCCTCAAGAAGAACCATACTGTCTGCATCCTTGAATTCTTCAGCGGTATCTGGAAAATGCTTACCTATATCACCTAATGCTGCAGCTCCAAGAAGAGCATCCATAATAGCATGAACAAGAACATCTGCATCAGAATGTCCCAAAAGACCTTTCTCATATGGTATATCAACTCCACCTATAATAAGCTTTCTTCCTTCCACAAGCTTATGGACATCATATCCCATTCCTACTCTCATTCTCTAAACCTCCATTCTTTATAACTTAACTGTACTAAATCTAACATATTTATATAATTGTTTCAATTTATTTATAATCTTATTTTATCGTTCATTATTTTTCTATTTTTAGAGAAAAACATACCTATATGTAGGAATTTTTCTGTTTACTGTTTTTAAGTTTCATAGTAGAATAGAATTATTAGGTGGAGATTTGCTTCTTCACTAGAATGGTACAGAAATATATTTACATATAAGGAGGAGTATTTCAATGGCACGTTCAATGGGAGGCGGACGCTCAGGCGGTGGCCGTTCAGGTGGTAGTCGCGGAAGTGGTCGTTCAGGCAGAAGTAGTTCTGGCGGAGGTAGAAGTAGCTCTAGCCGTTCAATAGGAAGTAGCCGTAGTAGTTCTAGCCGTTCATTTGGCACAGGACGTTCAGGTGGAAGTTCAGTAAGGGGTGCTGGAAGAAGCTATAGCGGCGGTGGTTCATATGGTAATCCAGGCATGGGACACCATCATAGTAGCTCATCATATCATAATCATGGATATAATCACGGATATAACCATGGATACAATCATGGTCATCACCACCATCACTATCATAATAATTGTTATGGTGGCAGACGCACATACTATCGTCGCAGTAGCGGTGTAGGATGTTCATCATGTCTTTCAACAATTATAGTGAT
This sequence comes from Lachnospiraceae bacterium, assembly GCA_015057525.1. GTDB lineage: Bacteria > Bacillota > Clostridia > Lachnospirales > Lachnospiraceae > Coprococcus_C. Next base: position 145,777 of record SVEE01000005.1, read on the forward strand.
GATAATATTATTTGCTATATTATCAAGCTTTGCATCTGCTGGAAGAAATGGTGCTTTCCAAAATTATAACGATAATTATTCTAATATTGAAAGAGAGAAATTCGAGGGTGAGGTTCACTTAAATGGTTACTACAGCGACCCTGATTTCCTCTTATACGATGACGAAATCAAACCTATAGAAGATGGTCTTAAGCACTTCTACCAAAAGACAGGCGTTGCTGCTCATGTATACTTAGTTGAAGAATTATCACCTGGAGTAGATGGTGAAGAAAAAGCAACTGAACTTTATGAAGAGCTTTTCGATGACGAAGGTCACATTCTTCTTTTATATGATTACATGAATGCTGCTATGTATGATGCATGCGGTTACGAAATAGCTACTACTATCGATAACGAGGCAATCGATATCATTTATGACTATGTAGAAGCAAAATGGTCTCGTGATAGCGAGAATCTTGGAGCAATCTTCGGCGAGGGATTATCTGATGCAGCGGACAGAATCATGTACAAAGAAAGAAGCTTCGGCGAAAAGTACAAAGGCATTATAATCACAGTTATTATTTGTATTGTATTAATCATCGTTGTAAATGTATTATACAAGTGGTGGAAAGCTAAGAAAGCACAGGACAACAAGGAACAGGCAGACTTAGAGAGAACATTAAACACTCCTCTCGAAACCTTCGGTTCAGATATTAATGACCTTGCTAAAAAATACGACGACCCAAACAATAACACAACTCAGTAATCAAAAAAGCTGTGGGATTTAATCCCACAGCTTTTCTATTTATATCCTACATACCAATTAACTGAAGTAATATATCCATTAGACTAACATCGCCATTTAGAATATCGCTCCAAGTTATCTGCCCTCCGTTTCCATCATCAAGTGCTGATTCCGCAAAATTAATTTCATAATCAGTGAAATTTCTGTCATATCTTCTCTTGCAACAAAAAACACCATCTTCGTCACTGTATTTTCCAACTGCCATATCTACTCTTTCATCTTCGTTTGTGACCTCTACATGCATTTCATCATCTAGTATAAGCATAATAGTTTCATCACCAGTTTCCGAATTAATATACACATCTCCATATTCTACTGACATAAACTCAATGCCTTCTTCGCCTGCATCAACAACATTAGTAAATGTATATTTTAACTCATCACTTTCATCAAAAAGATTCATAGTCCCTTTGCCCTCTAGCAATACAATATACTTAAACTCACTATTTTCAGAGTCATTAACCTGGTCCGTTAAATCAGATAATCTTCCCAACAAACTAAGCTTTCCTTCATCATAGCTATAAAGCTCCACACCTGCATAATCTTGAGAAACATGAAATTGAACTTCTTGATTCAGAACCTTCAATATGCTGTCATCATAATTGAACTCTAATTCTTCCATGCTATCCAAATTCATATTTCTAAATATAACCGTGGTCTTCTTGCCTCCAGAATCTTTTATGAGAATACTACTACCCTCTGACACATCTATAATATAAGTATCGTTTCCTAAATTGCCATCAAGAATATCATTTCCGCCATTGCCTATAAGAACATCATCAGCCGTATATCCATATAAATAATCTTCTCCCAAGCCACCATACATAACAATATCAACATCAAATGCACCGCTGACGCCAATTTCATCGCAACCCCATATTACTTCTCCAGATGAATCTCCTAAAACCACACGACCATCAACAATAACTCCCGCAAGAGACCCAAGCATATGCTCGTATTCAATCTCTTCATTCTCAGGGTTGTTCCATGGAAATCCAAACTCAAAACCTTCAATACTATAGGATATAATATTTTCCTCTATATCCATATAATTTTTGGCTGCTGGAGTGTATGTATAACAACCTTGAGCATCAAGAGGAGTAGAAACACTTTCAATCTTTGGATTAAGAAATACTATATTGTCCTCATGTCCCACACATGACCATATAATATGAGACGAAGCATCAAGACCTGCCGAAATCAAATTATCTTCATTAAGACCTTCAACGTTGGTCTCCCTGTCAATCTGATACATATTTTCAGCATAATTATGCTGTATCAGGTCCGCAACAACATAACCTGTAGTATCTGTATAATTACAAAAACGTATTTTATCTATCCCCTCAAAATTTTCTATATCTAAATAGCTATAGAAATACACCAAATCCATAACATGACCTACGGCTCCATCAAAGGAATAGCCAGAATGTCCTGTGATTATTGATTGATATGAAACAAGGGCTCCCCCAAGAGAATGACCTGCAAATGTAATATTATATTCTAAATTTGCATCTGACAGCATAGCCATAAGCTCTTCATAACATTTTGTGGAATCCTCAAATTGTGGACTAAGTTCATTTAGAATTGCAACTCTAAAATCTGTACCAATCCAGTCATTGCTTTCATCAAGGCTAAATTCATCTGTAAACATTTCACTGCCACGAAAAGCAAGGATAATCTTATCTTCATTTTTAAATCCAACGGCATATAATCCACTTGTATCATTAAAATTAAACACCTTGTATATTTGCCACTGACCTATTAACGAAGAATACAACGTATCATAATATATACCAGAACTCTCCCATATTTCTTTATTATACAGTTCTGGACACGCGTTCACATAATCAGAAATACTCATTCCTTCATATTCATCTAAATAATCATATGACAGCTTCGCAAAAAGAAGGTGTTCCATTTCAAGTCTTTCATTGTCATCCCCCACAAAAACGATATTTTCATGAACACTACTTTCATCAGCCAACACAGCATCAAAATAAAAAAGACAAATTATAAATATACAAATCAAAGATATAATTTTATTTTTCATTTTTATTCCCCCATTCTACATAATAATAACACCACTTATATAAACCTTCAATTAATATCACAATAAAAAAAGAATATGCAAAGCATATTCTTATGAAATAAAAAAGGCCCTTACGGGCCACTCTAAGTAGCGGGAGGGGGATTTGAACCCTCGACACCACGGGTATGAACCGTGTGCTCTAGCCAACTGAGCTATCCCGCCATATTTAATTTAAAATGGGACCTACAGGGCTCGAACCTGTGACCCTCTGCTTGTAAGGCAGATGCTCTCCCAGCTGAGCTAAGATCCCATGTTGTGCTCACCAGCACCTTTGTTAGTATAAAGGCAAAGGAAATAAATGTCAAGACATTTTTTTAATTTTTTATAGTTTTTTTATATAACTTTTAAAGCCATATTATATACATCCTAAACTTCTTAAAACAAATATCCACATAGTAAGGGTTACGGATGAAAGTAATGTTGTAAGAACAATAACATTTGATGTAAGTATATCATCGTTATCCATATTTTTAGCCATAATATAACAACTTACTGTTGTTGGTGCTGCAAGCATAACTAATATGGCAACCATCTCACTGGAACCAAACCCTATCTTATATGCTATAGGCAAAAACAACATAGGTAATCCAATTAGTTTAATAAATGAAGCACCTAACGCAGGCTTCAGTCTTACAATAGCCTGCTTAGTATCAAAGCCTGCCCCTACTGCTAAAAGCGCCAATGGCGTTGCAGTTTGAGCAATGTAATTCATAGCTCTCGCCGGAATAGTGGGCATATCAAATCTTATTAGGGAAGCAAGCAATCCTAACAGAATTCCTATTATAATAGGATTCTTAGCAATATTAATACATGCATTTTTTATTTTACCATAATCCTTTGTATCAGTATTAGCATTAAAGGTTAAAATTATAACAGATAACATGTTAAAAAATGGTACGGAAGCCACTATCATTAATGGTGTCATACCAATTTCACCACATATATTTTCCACAAAGGCTACACCAAGAATAGCTGCGCTTCCTCTTGCACCTGCCTGAGCAAATGCACCTACCATAGTTTTATCCTTTATGGTGAGTTTAGCAATAATCCACACCAAGGCAAACATTACTATAGTAACAATTAGGCAAAAAAGGAAAAACTTTATATCCATATCTTCTCTTATGTCCGAAGATGATATTTCTACAAATAACATAACAGGAAGAGCCACAGCAAAAACATACTTGTTTGTCACCCTTGCAAATTCATCTGTAAGAAAATTTACTTTCCTCAAAATATAGCCTAATAATATAATTAAAAATATAGGGATTGTTGCATTTAAACTAAAAATAAAATTATCCATATATATACCTCTTTTCATCAACTCGATTAGTTTATCACAAACTGTCAAACTTGTAAAATACTTGGTTTTTTACCAAAGAAAATACATTTTCAATTTTTTTAAAAAAAGATGTTGACAATAACAACTCATTCTTATATAATAGGTCTTGCGTTAAGCGATGGGGTACATATTTACCACATAGTAAGACTTATTTTTACTCCATCGGGGTGTGGCTCAGCTTGGCTAGAGCGCCTGATTTGGGATCAGGAGGTCGCAGGTTCGAATCCTGTCACCCCGACTTATAAAACACTTATATGCATTATTCATGCGGGTGTAGTTCAATGGTAGAACACTAGCCTTCCAAGCTAGATACGTGGGTTCGATTCCCATCACCCGCTCTTTATTTTCGCAATTAGCGAAAGTTAAATGTGTCCGTAGCTCAGCTGGATAGAGCAACGGCCTTCTAAGCCGTGGGTCGGGGGTTCGAATCCCTTCGGGCACATTATTTTTTTTACTATAATTTATATGGTGGATATGGCGCAGTTGGTTAGCGCGCCAGATTGTGGCTCTGGAGGCCGAGGGTTCGAATCCCTCTATCCACCCTCATTATAAGCTTTGCAAGAGGCAAGTTTACTATTGGGCTATCGCCAAGCGGTAAGGCACAGGACTTTGACTCCTGCATTCGTTGGTTCGAATCCAACTAGCCCAGCTTATCAAAAAAATATGGGTCACTAGCTCAGTCGGTAGAGCACTTGACTTTTAATCAAGTTGTCGGGGGTTCGATTCCCCCGTGACTCACTTATTTATAAAGAATACAAAGGATTTCGGATATTTATATCTGAAATTTTTTATATTATATGCGAGGGGCAAGGCACGCTCTCATCAAATTTTATATAGTTAATACGCAGGTATGGCGGAATTTACACGTAAGCTATAAGCCGTGCGTAGACATGGCTAAAATGCCGATGAGAGCTTGCTCTCGTATCGACATTTTAAGACATGGATACATAGGGCGACAGCCCGTGACTGAGCAAGCGAAGCTTGCGAGGGGCAAGGCTTGCCCTAATCAAATCTTATATAGTTAATACGCGGGTATGGCGGAATTGGCAGACGCGCTAGATTTAGGTTCTAGTGGGAACACCCGTGCAGGTTCAACTCCTGTTACCCGCATTAATAAAAATAAGTAGGATGATAAACATCCTACTTATTTTTATTACCGAGGCGTGTCATTGAACCTGAGGTTACATATCTCGGCTCCCGCCTCGGTCCACGCTGAACAGTCGCCACTGGCGACTAGCGCCCTGTTACCCGCATCTTAAGGCAATCATTTTAAATGGTTGCTTTTTTTAGTTTTACCCCTAGGAAGTCCTTGGGGAGTCCTTGAATATAATGAATTTCTGAAATTTGGTTCAAAATCACGGACGGTCTGCAGGGCAAGGAGTTCCAGTAAATATTCTTTCCCAATTTGGGCACTTCTTGGGCACCTCGACACTTCTCCTCTTCTACTATTGTATTATAATAGGAAGAAACTCATTATCTAATATATCGTGTAGAATGCGAAAAGCAGAGTTGTTAGCTCTGCTTTAATCATAATTTCAAGTATTCAACAATTCAGTAAACTGAAATTTGGGCGTGCTTAAGATATCAATTATCATTTAAAAGCCTCCTCAAAAAATCTTCTACCTCTTTATTAAATGCCCTAGGATTATTATTTGCAATAAAATGATTCCCTTTAACAATGGCTAATTTCGCATTAGGTATACTTTTTACAATCTCCTTTGTATGAGATTCTTTAATCATATCTCTAGTTCCACAAATAACAAGTGTAGGAACTGATATTTTTATTAATTCTCTTGAATCAATATATGGCTCATTAACCATTAATCCTAACATTTCAGCATTTGCTTTAGCCTTCTGTGATTTTGAAGAAAATTTTGTTGCTATTTTATATCCTAATTCGATGGGAAGCTGTATTATTTTTTTGACACCCTTTGGATTAAGATTTCCTGCATTTAATATTAATGCCTTCACTCTGTGTGGATATTTTAATGCAAATTCCATTGCAATATTAGCTCCATCGGAAAAACCAAGAATAATTGCTTTTGTAATCCCCATGTAATTCATAAATCCATCCAAATCTTTAGCAAATTGCTTAATTGTGAAAGGAGCATTTCCTCTTTGCGATTTGCCATGCCCTCTCGTGTCTAACGTAATCACTCTATATTTATCACTGAAATAATCTATTTGATGTTTAAAATACGTACCATCCTCACCGTTTCCGTGTAAAAGGATAAAAGGTTCTTTGTTTCCTTTTTCACAATGATATAAAGTTATGTCCATAATACTTCCTCACTCAACTTCAAATTTACTTTTCTTACTACATTTCTTTCTTCCAAACCAAATTATATCGCGTAACACCATTACTTGCCAAAGTCTGATTATATAATTCGCATCCGTAATGTTGATATATCTGTGCGTACTGCTTCATGTCTGTATCAAACAACAATGGCACTTTTTCACTTTCAGCATATTTCTTCGCAGCTTCTACTAAATACCTTGCATAGCCCTTCCCCTGATATTCTTTATCAACGCAAACAAACAAAATATCAATATGTGGTTTTATGGCATACTGCTTGTTGGAATCCGATATTTGCTTAATGTGTGACATATACCTTTTTAATGTCTTGAATGGAATAACTTTTAGCAATCGGAATAACATCTTCATCTGTGGATATACTGGTGCTTTTTTGCTATGTACGAAACCAACTGCCCCCTTATGGTCCTCTGTTACATAAAGTGCTTTTGATTCATACACATAATCTGTATATATATCCATATATTTCATCACAAGCTCTTTTCTATCACTCATATCTCCAAATTCATGAAATAGCTCATTAGTAATAAATGCTTCACCAACCATTTTTTTAATTTCTGCCAATTCACTTTTTGAAACATCTTTCAATAATTTTACTTTCATTTAAACTCACCATCAACTTCAAATTTTCATAAGAGAATTATACTCACAGAACATACAAAAATCAAGTTTCTCTCAATCCCACTCTCGTATCCTCTCAAAAAATCTTGTATACACAGGTTCTGTACCTGTTACACGCATAATCACATCTTCATTATTTACAACATATCCCAGTCCAACTATCATTATAAAAGCTCTTGAAGTGCCGACAAAGGTGTCCGTCATCCCAAGAGCTTTACTTACAAATTTTATTTTACTAATCATTTTAAAGAAATTATTTTAATTTTTAATTATTATGCGTATGATTTTAACAACTTATCAAGAGATTCTACTGCTTCCTTCTTCTTAGACATCAGACTTGATGCATATATATCATCTGTCATCTGAATTGATGAATATCCTAACAAACCTTGTGCTGTTTTCATATCAACCTTTGCTGCTAAAAGTAATGTAGCATAGGAATGTCTAAGGAAATGAAAAGGCAATTTCCTCAAACACTATACTTACTGACAGAATATCCCTCTCCTTCAACACTTAATCGTTCCTCTAGTCTCTCAACTAACTCTCTTAAAAATTCTTCCATATTACTCCCATCCTTTCATCTTGGTTTATATTTATATATGTAAAAAGGAAGGAGTTTTCGTATTAACTCCTTCCTCATAGATTGAAAATCATCGTAGTGACTGGTTTGTTTATTTCACTACTTGACCTATATTATTAGGCAAACGTTATAATTTATGATAACATCAACATTAACCTTTTAAAAATTCATCATCATTCTCATCTCTTAAAATATACTTTTTCATTAGTGTTTTCTGTTTTCTTCTACAAACATTTGAAATTGTTCCACTTGCTTTTTCATAATCCAATCCTAAATATTCGCAAACATCTTTAACACTTTCAAAACTATCAATAAATGTAAGAGATTTTGCATCATACATATTAATTTTTCGTTTCCCTTTTTGTACTCTGTAGCATTCTGGGCATCCTCTTCCATTTACCCTATTGCAAACTTTTGCTTGCCATTCATGACCCAAATCGCATTTCCACCACATCTTTTTGTTACTATGTGCGGTAACCTGCGTAGGATATACTTCTCCGTTTTTTTCATAATTCCAAAACTTAGCAACATCAGGGTATATAGTAGACAGATCATTAAATCCCTCTAACACTTTTTTCCCCGAACATATAGGGCATCCCTCTCCAGCAATTCTTTTTCTCAATACTTTCGAATAACTATGTCCTTTTTCACATACCCAATATATTACGCTTTCACCACCAGCATATACTTCATTTGGTTTTACTTCGTTTTTATCATAATCCCAATATTTAAGTAATTCGGGATATTTTGTTGCCAAATCATTGATATCTTTTTTTAATATAACATGATGTTTTGCGCACACACTACCTTGTGCAATTCTACTTGGCAACGCTAAATATGACTTATTACATAGTTTGCATTTCCAATAGAATCGCTGACCTGTACCAAGCGAAACCATATCTGGTGTAATAGTTCCATTCTTATCATAATCCCACCTACTTATCAAATCAGGCCTCACACTAGCAATACTATTATCTTTTCTCAATGCAATATATTGATTTTTAATTGCAATAGCATCTCGTGCACAATTTACATCTATTTCTTCATTAACCTCTAAAGTTTTAAATATTTCTTTAACAAGCGTATTCAAATCATCAAAAGAAGTTCTTTCATGAATATAAAAATCTGCTTGTTTCTTCTCTTCATAACATTTGTACTCCTCTACAATAAACAAAGAAATACCTACTGATTCAAAATACTTTTTCTTAATAGAATCTTTGTCTTTCTTATTTTTGTGAGAATAATTACCATTATACTCTATTCCAATATTTCTTGATGGAATAAACACATCTATTTCCCGTCCATTATATTTATATCTATTAACAGCATCAGGATATTTTTGTTTCAAGTAGTATAAAATTACCTGCTCTGGAAACGATGTTTGACTTTGCTTAGCGCAAATTGGGCATCCCTGCCTATTGCTTCGTTGTTTTACGGACATCAAATAATCATCATGCCCTAAAGGGCAAACCCAATAAACTTTTTTACTTGAATACTCTGTAATTTCAGTTGGTTTTATATTATTTTTTTTGCTCCATTCGATAGCTAAGTCAGGTGATTTTGATTGTAAGTCATTATAACCTACTAGAACTTTTTGATTTGAACAATAGGGGCACCCCGAACCTCTTAGCGCACGATTGCATATATATGACTCATATTCACCTCCACACTTTTGACATTTCCACTTTACTTTCACATTAGAACCTGCTACACAAGTATATGGAGTAAACTTCGGATTATCACTACTAATCCATTCTAATAGTAAGTCAGGATGTGTATCTGCCAAAACTGCCTTTCCTTTAATATATCTCTCTCGAGAAATTGAATTTTTCCATTCATCGAAGCATTGTAGACAACCGCGTTCTCCTTTAGCTCTTGCTCGTATTTCTTGTTTAAATCTCACATTATGTATTTCACATATCCAATACGCATATTTATGGGAACCTATCGTTATTTTCTTTGGATCATTTCCTTCAGAATTATTTTTATCCCAATCCCATTCCACCATCATTTTAGCATTATCGATTACATATTTCTTTTCTGTCATAATCTAATCACCTGATTTTTCGTTTGAATACTGTTTAATTCAATAGTTGAATATAATGCATCATTAGTTACATTAACATTATAGTTAATTATAATTTTATCAGTTTGAAAATCAACATACAACACATATATTATAAACTATTATAGTAGTACACCAAGTCTTAGGGCACTTTTCGGGCACTTATTTCACTACAATTTTTATTATTAAATTATTATGTCTCTGGTCGTGGGCAGGACTTCCTTTTCCGTCAACCCATCGTAAAATTCGCTGTTTTTCTATGTTCCACAGCTTCAACTCCTGTTACCCGCATCTTAAGGCAATCATTTTAAATGGTTGCTTTTTTTTAGTTTTACATCTAGGAAGTCCTTGGGGAGTCTTTGAATATAATGAATTTCTGAATTTTGCGCGAGCAATGAGCCATGCGCAGATGAGCCGAATATGACTGTCAGGAGCTTGCACATGATCAGGCATATTTGAGCGAAGATGCATACGGCGAACGCCGCGACAACGAACAAGCGCAAGCTTGTGAGTGTCAGCATGGCATAGCAGGGCAAGGAGTTCCAGCAAATATTCTTCCCCAATTTGGGGCACTTCTTGGGCACCTCGACACTTCCACTACTCTACCATTACTTTATAATAGGAAGAAACTCATTATCTAATATATCGTGTAGAATGCGAAAAGCAGAGTTGTTAGCTCTGCTCTTAATCGTAAATTTCAAGTATTCAATAATTCAGTAAACTGAAATTTTACTTTGCTCCTGCAATCTTAAAATTCTTCTACAAATTCCTCAAACTCAAACATATCCATGTCTTCTATGACAATCGTTTCAGAACCTGTCTCTGTCGGATACACAATTTCAAAAGTATTCGTTTCGGCTATATAATTTTCTTGAATATAAGAAGAACCTCTATTGGTGATACCGGGAAACATTGTCTCATCCCACAAATCATAAGAAAGCTTCCCTTTTTCTATTACACCATCGCGATTACGGAAAATGTTAACTCTCTCCGCTCCGGTACCAGCCATGCAATTACATATCAATTCACTTATTCCATCCCCATCCAAATCTCTGCTATATACTTCCGGTTCCGGCACAGCATAACCATATACTTGTGCAATACATTTCTCTACACCATCTACTTCTACATAATATTTTTGAATAATAAATCCTGGCATGGTTTGCTCCACCGTAACATAATAATCACTATAGCCTAAAACCTCAGTAAAATTGTGTTCACCATTGGAAGTACTTTCAAGATTCTCCTCATTTGCACCCAATACAGCCTGTAATATCTCATAAATGCATTCTTTGTCATTGGAATAAGTTTTTAACTCATAAAAAACATTCTGATATTCAAAGACCGCATAATATGTTAACTCAAACTCTGGCGTGGTTTCACCCTGATAAATCTGTATGGTAGTATCTCCATATTGAATTGTATCAATCGCCTTTTCTCCGTTGGCGGTAAAGGTTTCTCCATTAAAAGCACAATTCAGTGTCATGTCGTAATCTTCATAACTGGCTGAAATGGACAATGTTTTCCACTCGTCACTGCTCAGTGGCAAATCATTTCCAGTATAGCACAACAGAATATTCGTATCACTTGCATCTTCATAAGATATCTTTTCAGCAAGAAGTTCTCCATCATAAGCAGCCAAGACCTCGTCCATATTCGTGGTATAATATTTCTCTTCAACGGGTGCTTGCATAAAACGAGATACTCCCCATCCACCAATTAACAAAAGACACAGGCAAGCCGCTACAATAATCGGACTAAACTTAAATTTATGAATTTTCACATTTTGAGGAGATGCTTCATCTATATATTTCTCATCTACATTATTGAATAATTCCAATATTCTTTTTTCACTCATACAGATATTCCTTCCTTTTCTAAATATACTCGAAAATCATTTCTCAACCGCATCAACATCATTTTTACTTTACTTTCACTCAT
>SVEE01000006.1 GCA_015057525.1 Lachnospiraceae bacterium
GTTCATCCTGAGCCAGGATCAAACTCTCAAATAAAAGTTTGTAATCCAAACAGCTCCTTATAAACTCTAGCTTATAATTACTGTCCTTACTTACTGTTTTGTGTTTCCATTCTTGGAATAAGGATTTCGTAAAATCCTCTGAAAATCTCTTAAAGAATTTTCAGGGTTAACATGTTATTAAGTTGTCAAATGTTCTTTTCTTACCAATTTTTAAGTCAAAAAAATAAAGTCTATGACAATATTCAATTTTGACTTCAATCAGTTTTCGTCTGCCGTGTTTTGCGACAGCTATTAGAATATATCATAGTGCCATTTTAATGTCAACACCTTTTTTTATTTTTTTAGGAGTTTTTTTAATGGCACTTTAATATCAATATAAAACTTATACCTTTGTAATATTTTTTATCAAACTATTAAATATATTATTATCACTTAATACACGAAGAATTGGGCTTTCGGATATCTGATTAGCCAAGCTTTCACCTACCTCGGTATTTGCTGCGACCATAATAACCGCAAAAACTATCCACACAATAAGAACAGCCTCGCATCCACCTAATAACATCCCACAAAGTCTGTTAATTGTATTAATTACAGGCAGACTTGCCGCAACATTGGCAATAAGCATAATTACATTAAACAATAATACCATAATCGCAAAGGTAGCAAAAAAAGCTACAGCATTAGTCACCATATAAGCAATATAGCTTGATACATAAGTATAAAATGTTGTTGCCCCCAATTGTTCCTTGGTAGCTTGGTTATTGTTAGACAAAAGCATATCTTTAATAAACTGCGGAGAATCAAGACTGTTTATGAGTTCCTCTTGCTCCTCTTTAGACGGTTCTTTGTTTAAGACAGCTTCTACAAGCGAATTCATAACATCCTCTGAAATCCCATCAGTAAATCCTTCAGACACATAACCGTCTAGGGACTCCTCTAATTCTTCCTTAACTTGTTTCTCTGCCTCTGCTTCTATAAAAGAATAAATTTTTTCTTCCACCACATCATCTATTTGTGTTTTATTCATGAGAATATTACCTACCATAGGCGCAAGAAAATAAGCTAACAGAAGAGATAAGCCTGTAAATACAATTTTAAGTATCGACCTTACAAAACCTCTTCTATATCCCAAAATCATACATATTAATATAAAAACTATTACAACAATAGAAAATGTATTCATTTATTCTTCCTCTGTACTTGTTAATGAGGTGCTTTCTTCACCCGAGTTAAGCATTATAATTTCTGTTGAATCTTCATATACGACAACATATTCCAATCTGTTACCACTAGGCACCATACTAACTATCTTTCCATTCAGATTTCCGTTGAACTTTATTTTGCCGTTAGCACGATAAATTAAGCAGTTAGAGTTCCCTGTTATTATTACTTCTTTGTCCGCCGCGTAAATATTATCGTAAGCAAAATCTATGTACTCCTGAAATTCCAAATTACCATTCATGTCGTACACTTTCATAACATATAAGTGTTCTGTATCACCAGAAAGCTCTTGAACAATACCAAAATATTCACTGCTGTAGAACACACTTCTTATTTCTTGCTCAAATTCAAGCTTTGCTTTTTCACTTGGCTTTTCCTTCATAGAATATACACTTATAGTTTTTGTGCCGAATGCTACAACTGTATCATTATCAACAAACTCAACCTTAGAAATAATTTGATTGTCAAACATATATCCGCCCACCATACGGTCAGCATTACTATTTTGTCCTACATCACCAAAATTATACGCCGCCAAATTATTTTGAACTTTTGTAGCCTGTATGTTTAAATAGCTTGTAAATAATTTCTCCCCATCATCTGATATAGATATATCCAAAGGATATCCGCTCTTGTCAATAGTTGTTTGTATCTCGTATACAATCTCACCTTTTTTGTTATATAAATTAATGTAATTTGTTTCTTCGCTTTCAAGAACCACCGCAAAGGCACCTTGATTAGCAACATCAACATCACATATTGAATATGGCATAGTAAGATTACTTTCTTGTCCTTCATTACTGAATACGCAAACGGAGTTACCACTCATGTCTGCTACAACAGCATAATTTCCACTAGCAACCGCCATAGGCATCTTCATATCAATACCTGCCGACCAAACTGTATCACCATTACTATTAATATATGAAACACCATCAGGAGTATATTTTAAAAGGTTGCCACTAAACTGAATATAATTAGCTGTATTTTCATAATCAGTAGCATTACTTTTAACAATCTTATAGCTTGTATATTCTTTATTAACCTGAAAATAAATAATTATTCCTGCGGCAATTATACCTATAATAACAAGAATCCAAAGAGCAGTTTTCTTACTCTGCACCTGTCGTTGAACTTCCTTATTATGTTCCTCCGCTTCCTCTGATGTTTTAACATAAACAACATTGTCTTTGGTTTTATCTACCTTCATTGTCCCTTTTTGACTTGTTTTCTTTGTGGTTTTATCAATATTATCTCTCATTGTTTTCTCCAAAAAAATAATCAATACCGTTTACTCTTTACAAGTGTTCCTAGTATATCATATTTCTTTTTATTATTCTATGTGTATTTTACATCATCCTAAAAACACATTACATATAGCCAGGAATTTAAGGAGTTATGGATGGTATAATAAGTTGTTCTCCTTCATATATAGGATCATCTACATCCATATTATTAGCCAAAGCTATATCCTTAGCATATATAACATCTCCGTAAAATTCATAAGCAATAGACCCTAGAGAATCCCCATACTTAATTGTGTAGTAAGTAGGATTTCCATCCGTCATAGCTGGAAGTGTTTGCTCTGTAGATATGTCATTTACATCCTCTGAAACCTCTTCAGTTGTTACATCCTCTGTATTATTATCAACAACAGGAGTTCCTGCAACAGCATCTTCTGTGTCTTCTTTAACTGGGTCAGTTACAGATGCAGGTGTAGGTTCTATCTGGTCAGTATAAATCACCTCCGCAATGTCATCATTGCTCTCCGCTGTAAGCTCTAGTCTATTTATAGAAACTTCTAATTCTTTCATTTTATCATAGTTACTTATCAAAGATACACCCATAGCAAGAATAGCCAGCACTACAAAGGAGCTCGCCATGTACGCCATATTTATGCCACTTCCTTTTGTCCCTTGAGACTTAACATTTTTTTCTCTGTAATGTTTTATAAGTTCTTCATCTTTTCTGTGAATCTCAGAATCAGATTCTTCTGATGTTCCACCTTTCTGTGTGATTATATAATTCTGCATTGACTCATTCTTAGAGTAATATATAAAATATCCTTTCTGCTTTACAAGCTGTCCATGCTCATACATATAAAATGCATCATCTGCCTCAAGAGAATCCGTTACATAAAGCACCTTATCTTTACCCGGGAAATTATCCACATGCATCTTTGTTATCTTATCATTAATAGCTGTTGAAAAGCCCATTCTAGAAAGGAACCATCCAACTACAGATAAATCAGGAAAAAAATCTTTTACCTTATCATATATTTCCGACCATGCTTCTTGTGTGAATTCACTCTCATCCATATCAAACTCAAGATTTTCCGCATCAACTGCACCACTTATGAATACAACATCACCAATATCAGATTTTTTTGTTTCTCCCAAAAGTATGGCTCCCCTAGCAGATGTACTTCCAGGTCTTGCAATATAATTCAAATATGTAACAACATAATCTTCTATGTATATTCTTTTGTTGCCTGTTGGATTACCAATCTGTCTTATATTTTTAGGAAGCTTATTTCCAATATTTTCATAAGTTCCCTCACCCCTATTTGTCTTTTCTTCCTTTTCGTCTTTGTCCTTGTCATAGATTATTTCTATCATACCTCTTCACCCTTTCATATTGTTTTATTCATAACTATTGAAAGAATAACATTGGCATTTTTATTTCCTAATCAAAACTTGTCGATAATTCATCATTTTCCATCGCAATAAACACCATTGATTAATTATATTTTAACATGGCAATAATCACTGCATAAAATATTAATGAGACTATACAATTGAGGTAAACATGAATCCTTTAACACAGAGAAACTGCGAAATAGAATATTTTGACATTGATACTGATGCTTCCCACATCGAGCTTGGTGAATGTATTTTGAAGCATATATCAACTCAAGATTTTTACACCAAAACCCCTATTATATTATGTATAGGAACAGACAGGGCTACCGGCGACTGTCTTGGCCCTCTTGTAGGAGAGCAATTACAGCAACTTGGCATAAAATATAAAATCTTTGGTAATCTTTCTTCACCTGTTCATGCACTAAATATAAGAGACGTTATAAATCACATCCAAAAGGCATATGATAACCCATATGTAATTGCAATAGATGCTTCTCTTGGTTCCAGTACACATGTGGGAAATATCACCGTTAGTGACTGCCCTATTTTTCCCGGAAAAGGCGTAAACAAAAAATTACCGGCAATAGGCGACTTGTCTATTACCGGTATTGTAAATATTTCTGGTCAAAATCCCTCTGTGCTTCAAAGCACAAGACTTTATACTGTTATGCAATTAGCAAATTGTATTACAGATGCATTAATATATTCAATAAATCACTTGGAAGATTTCTGTCCTTTGTAGAGACTAATAGCTTCTGAAACTGTTTCTGCCTGTCCATCCTCCATAAGTGCAATCAAATCAGAAAGTTTATCTTGCTTGCACAAATCTTCACCTAAATAAGGTGCATACTGATTAGTAATCTGTAAAACCTTATCAGAGTACTTCTTCTCACCGTTGGATATTTTATCTTCAAGCTCTTTTTTCTCGGATTTCATATCTTCAACGGTCTGAAGACGTCTTCCATTAATTTCATCAATAATTAATTGCTTTGTTTCATTCTCAAAGACCTTTAAAGCAGATTTCTTTTCTTCACTAATATCGTCTGCTTCGTCATCTAAGTCAGCTAACTTCTCATCAAAAGCATCAAGCTTGTAAACGCTCTCATCCTTATCCTTGTTGATTGAATTCTTAATAGCGTTCATCTGCTTATCATTAGCCTTAATCTTATCTCTTATAGCTCTGATTTGTTTTATAACATCGCCATGTTTAACCTTGGTCATGTTATATACCACAAAATAAATGATAAATTGAAGTATTACCAACACAGCTACAATAAGCACGCACCAAAATGCCATGTTAATATCTTTCTTATCCTCAAGAACAAGTTTCTTAACAAGCATCATAACACCTGCTGGTATACCTGCAAAATAAATAACGTAGGTAAGAAGCATTAATCCAATTTCTGATGCCCCTTTTGCAGCAAACATA
The DNA here is from genome assembly GCA_015057525.1 of Lachnospiraceae bacterium. Classification (GTDB taxonomy): domain Bacteria; phylum Bacillota; class Clostridia; order Lachnospirales; family Lachnospiraceae; genus Coprococcus_C. The sequence goes on from SVEE01000006.1 coordinate 5,296, forward strand.
ATGAAATACAAAGAAGACGCACATGTTGTAGGCACTTTGTTCTTCTTGAGAACAGTTTTCATTTCAACTTCCAACTCGCGATTATTCTTACGGATGTCTTTAGTCTCATCACTAATTCTCTCATTCATTCGCTGATTCTTTTTCTTGTCCCTCTTATTAGCTACTTTTTTCTTTCTAGCTCTATTATCATCAAGACGGTCATCATAAGAATCAGAAATTTCTTGTTTTCTTTTCTTTATTGTTGTTGCAATCTCATCAGAAATAGATTTCTCTTCTGTGGCAATATTCTTGCTAAGTTTTTTCTGATATGCTTTCATTTTATTTAATTCAGCTGACATAGCATCTCGCTTTTCTACATCCTTTAAAGCTGAAATTAAATAATCTACATTTTCATTAAAAACATTCTCAGGCATAATCAAATCCCCTTTTGTAAATGTTATCTCTGGTTCATATACTCCTCAAGACGTTCTCGGTCAACCTTAATACGATTATCCATAGTCTTCATGATATCAATAATCTGACATCTTCTATATACACCATTGTTACTTAAATCATATACCTTATTAGACGAGAAACTAAGAACAATTGGTCGTAAAATGTTCTGTGGATTCTCTGATATAACAAGTCCCTTTTCTCCATTAGTAAGCTCTATACAAACACCAGGTGTAAGTATCTTTATAGTCTTAATGAGAGCACCAACTATTTCCTCGTCAAACTCATCCTTATTAAGAAGAAGATACTTAATTGCAGCTATCTCAGAAACAGCTTCCTGTTTGAGTTTCATAGCTGTCATAGTATCAAAAAGATTAGCCACCTTAAGAATCTTTGTGCTCTTAAGAATCTTGCCTTCATCTTCTCTACTCTCACCATACTCTATCTTATGTATTTGTGACACTATTCTTCTTACACCACTGTCAATTCCCATCTCTGGTCTGATAAGTGCAAGACCGTCACTCTGGAACTTCTTGACGATAATTAAATCATTAGTGTCATAATCGTCATATTTTTCTTTTATTTTCGCAGGTAATAAAAGTTTACCTATATCATGCAATAACGCTGCTTGTATAAGTTCTTCCTGCTCAACAGGTGTATAGTAAACCTGCGAAGAAATAAGCGCACACAAAATTGCTGTATTAATAACATGCTTATAAATATAATCTGTTGTACTTCTAAGATTCTGAGTAAATGCAATCTTGTGATCCAGTCTGCCATAGTTGGTAATAATGGCATTAGCTAACCTCTTTAAATTTCCAGGTTCTCTTCCAGCAATAAGACCATCTAATTCTTCTCTTATACTGAATACTGCCATAGTCTGAAATCTTTCGAAATCCAAATCCTCATCAGTCATAGGAGGAACAGGTTCTGCCGGCTCAAGAATATACAAACCAAGAAGGCCAAAATTCTTAACACTCTCTATACCCTGCATAGTGAGTCTGGTATTTCTCTCATAAAGAAGTACGCCGTTTTTATTGTATATAGGTTTTGCCAGTCTCATACCGTATTTCAAGTCTTCCGACCTAACAAAAATCATACTTCAACCTCCCATAAAAAACATTTCGCTCAATGTAACATAACTATTAGCATTTTAACACATAAAACCACATAATACAACCAAAAATCAAAAAAGGTAACTACATATGGTTGTTACTGTAGTTACCTTTTGTTTAGCTTATTATTTATGAATCTTGTCAGTTCTGTTTAAAGCACTAATTAACGCAAATACAGATGCATCAATGATATCTGTCTTTATACCAGCTCCCCAAGTTGTGCCTTCAACACCCTCAGCATCAATACCAACATAAGCACAAGCCTGAGAATTTGAACCAACCTGTAAAGCATGTTCCTCATATGTCACTAAAGAGAACTTAATATCAAAATGCTTCATTATTGCATTACTTACCGCATCAAGACGACCATTACCGTGTCCATGGTAAATTTTCTTACAACCATCAACAAGAATTGTAATCTCAGCTTCAATACCATCTACCTGCTTAAAGTGACACTCAAGAAGCTTAATTGGCTCTTCCTTGTTAACATACTCACTCTGGAATATCTCAAGTATTTCTTCTGCCGATAATTCCTTATGCTTATGGTCTGAAACACCTTTAACTGCGTATCCTAAATCCTCTCTCATCTTTGCAGGAAGATCAAAACCATACTTCTGTTCAAGGATATACGCGATACCACCCTTACCTGACTGGCTGTTTATTCTTATTACGTCACCATCATACTGTCTTCCAATATCCTCTGGATTAAGCGGTAAGTATGGAACTGTCCACATGCCACTAGGGTCATCTTCTCTGCACTTCATTCCCTTAGCAATAGCATCCTGATGAGAACCTGAGAAAGCAGCGAATACAAGCTTACCTGTATATGGTGAACGCTCATAAACATGCATTCTTGTAAGTCTCTCGTATATTTCTGTTATTCGTGGAATATCTGTTAAGTCAAGTTCAGGATCCACACCATGAGTATACATATTCATGGCAAGAGTGATGATGTCAACGTTACCTGTTCTCTCACCGTTACCAAATAAAGTTCCTTCTATTCTATCTGCACCTGCAAGTAATCCAAGCTCAGCATCAGCCACACCACATCCTCTATCATTGTGTGGATGTAATGAAAGAACAATGTTCTCTCTGTCATGAAGATTGTTGCTCATGTACTCTATCTGACTTGCATATACATGTGGAAGAGACATTTCAACTGTTGCAGGAAGATTAATTATAACCTTTCTGTCTGGTGTTGGCTTCCATATATCAATAACAGCATTACAAACCTCTAATGCATACTCAACCTCTGTTCCAGTAAAGCTTTCAGGAGAATACTCAAACTGATAATTAACTCCATGCTCTGCTGCCATATCATTTAAAAGCTTTGCTCCATCTGTTGCAATTTTTAATATTTCTTCCTTAGATTTCTTGAACACCTGTGTTCTCTGGGCATAAGAAGTAGAATTATACAAATGCACTACCGCATTCTTAGCACCATGAACTGCTTCAAATGTTTTCTTAATAATATGTTCTCTAGCCTGTGTAAGTACCTGGATAGTAACATCATCAGGAATTAAATTATCTTCAATAAGCTTACGACAAAATTCATATTCTGTCTCTGAAGCTGCTGGGAAACCTATCTCTATTTCTTTGAAGCCTACTCTTACAAGCTCTTTAAAAAATTCTAATTTTTCCTCAAGACTCATAGGTACAATAAGAGCCTGATTACCATCTCTAAGATCAACACTACACCAAGCTGGTGCCTTATCAACATACTCTTTGTTAACCCAATTTGTGCTCTGTACAGGTGGCATGTAATATCCACGTTTGTAATGTTCAAAATTTCTCATAATGATTACCTCCTTTTTAGTACTTTCCACAGAGGATCTGTGGGATACCAAATCAACTATGTGGTATCTGTGATATATGTGAAGGTTCGGCGTATTTTGTGCATGATACAAAAAAATAAACCTGTGCCTCTATCTTAGAGACGCAAGTTCTTACGCGGTACCACTCTAATTCATACATAATATGTATGCCCTCTCACAGATACGGACTTTCTAAAGCCTTATATCCTCCTGTTATAACGGTCAGGACCCGTCCGCGTCTACTGATGATAATCACCGTTCAACCGGCTGCTCTGAGGCGAGTTCAAAACTCTTCCTGCACTGTCTTGCACCCACCGACAGCTCTCTGTAACCTTCCGAGTCTTTACTATTCCTCTTCTCTGCATTTACAGCATAACCTTAACATATTTATCATTGAGTGTCAACGAAAATTGTGATAAGGTAGTAGTAATTTATTTATATATATACTATATAATACACTTAAGTTGAATAAAAAATAACAAAAGAGGTAAAATATATGCCACCAATTTCCAACGACTGGGCGAAAGCTCTTTCGCCAGAATATAAAAAAGAATATTATAAAAAACTCTTTGACTTTATAGGAAAGGAGTATGCATCACACGAAATTTTCCCACCTGGTGATGATATTTTTAACGCCTTTCACCTCACCCCACTTAAAGACGTAAAATGCGTTATTATTGGACAAGACCCTTATCACAACGTAGGACAGGCACACGGATTGTGTTTTTCTGTAAAACCCGAGGTTGAAATTCCTCCATCACTTGTAAACATATACAAGGAGTTGCACGACGACCTAGGATGCTACATCCCAGACAATGGATATCTTGTCAAATGGGCCGAGCAGGGCGTGCTAATGCTTAACGCTGTACTTACAGTTCGTGCTCATCAGGCTGCATCTCACCAAAACAAAGGTTGGGAAGAATTTACAGATGCCGCCATTCGTATCGTCAACGAACAGGATAGACCAATAGTATTCTTGCTTTGGGGTGGTTTTGCCCAGAAAAAAGCGGCTATGCTAAACAATCCTAAACACCTTATTTTGAAAGCCCCTCACCCATCGCCTCTTTCTGTATACAGAGGTTTCTATGGTTGTAAACATTTTAGCAAGGCAAATGAATTCCTTAAAGCTAATGGAATTACACCTATAGATTGGCAAATCGAAAATCTAAAATCTAATATATAAAACTTTAATTTTTTACTTGAATCGAAAGGAAACTAATAATGGAAATATATATTGTTCGTCACGGCGAAACACCATGGAATAAAGAGAAAAGACTTCAGGGAAGCACAGATATTATGCTTGCCCCAGCAGGTCGTGAGCTTGCGAAAAAAACTGGCGAAAATCTAATGGATACTAATATCGACATCATATATTCCAGTCCTTTGAAAAGAGCCTACGAAACAGCTGACTTAATACGAAATGGACGTGATATAGAAATTATAACCGACGAAAGAATCAGAGAGCTTAACTTTGGTTCCTTCGAAGGAAAAAGCTATGCAGAGCTCATTGAAAATGACACCGCTTTTAAATATTTTTTTAACGAGCCACATTTGTATGAACCAACCCATGATGGGGAAAGCCTTACTCAGCTCATAGAACGTGCCGGCAACTTTATGCAAAATGTAATTGAACCTCTGGAAGCGCATTGTCAGCGAGTTATGATTGTTGCCCACGGTGCAATCAACAAAGGAATTATGTCCTATGTAAAAAAACATTCACTTGAACATTTTTGGTCAGGCGGTCTGCAAAGAAACTGTAACGTTATTATCCTTGATTACAATAATGGGAAATATACTATCATAGATGAAACAAAAACATTTTATTAAATTTATCCTGCTTATACTGGATTCTCTCTTTTTAAGAAAGCAGCCGGTATAAGCCCTATTATAAAAGGCACAACCCAGGTGAAAAATCTGTATATTATAATTGCTGCTGCAACAGCCTTCGCCTGTGAAATAATACTTCCAAAAAACAGGGCAAAAACAAAATCCAGCGTTCCCACTCCAGAAGGGGCAACCATGACACAACCAAGCATATTACACACTGCCATTAGTGCAAGACAGAAAAATATATTCAAGGAGTATGTCTCCGAAAACAAAACACCTGGTATAACATACCAACACGCGAATTTTATTATATTAAGTAGTACAACACGAATAAAAAGTTTCTTATCCTTCCATACAATTCTCCCCTGCTCCTGAAGATTGTCAATGGCATGCTGAACCTCACCTAATTTTTTATATAATCTATTTTTCTCTTTTATTATTTTTCTTGCAAGTTTCATCAATAAATCCGATATCTTCTTAGATACTGTTATCACAAACAAGAAAATACAAATAAAGGATATGACCAATACACCGGCAAACATAAACCATATGTATTTTAAAAGCTTAGCTTCTCCAAATGCCAACAAAATAAAGAAGGAAAGAACTCCCATTATACCAATTGTTATTTTTTGAAATGTGTACTGGGACAATGCCATTCCCGTGCCACGGCTTACCGTAATACCTTTAGTATTATAGTAATAAAGCTGTGCAATTCCATTACCACTTCCAAGGGTGGCAAGTCTATAAAATGCACACATATATGCGCAACTCATCCCCTGAAATAATGTTAACTTCTTCTCCCCAGATGCAGTCATACTGCTTATTATACTTCCTTCCGCAACAAAATAAAGATTTGCAAACAACATACACAGCAACAACTTAGGCAGAGCTGTCTTTTTAACCTCACCTATTGCCGAAAGCATGAATTCCTGATTTTTAAAAAACGCAAATGTCAACAGACCTATAATAAGCATCCACTTAAAAATATTTTTATATATTCCTTTTTTTCTAGCTGTTTTTGCCAGCTTGTTCTCTTGCGTTTTTCCCATAAATATTCCCCTTGTATTCCCCAAACAAAGTCACTACACTGTTCTCCACTTTATATAATTATCTATATTTTCTGCGGTCAATTCTCCATTATTGTATAAATATGTTACATAGGTACGCATAATCCCACCTTCTACTGCGTACTTATACAAACTAAGCTTTAATCCTCTCTCATTAAAAAACATACTGATTATTTCATCAATATGTCGTGGTTCCCCACATATTCTCTTAATTGTTTCAATATTATCAAGTACATTCTGACGATTAACTTTAATTAAATTTTTTATATTTTTAACCGGCTGAGCATGATACGGAATATAAAGCGATGCCTTTATATTTTTAAGAACATCCAAGCTGTCAAGATAAGAACCAATCTCATACTCATATACTATAGGATGTTTATCAATAGTCTCTTTGCTAACCACTGCATCCCCAACAAATAATATATCATCTTTAGTCCTTACACATAACATCGACATGGCATGCCCTGTAAGTTCAACATAAGAAAGACCTTCAGGCAATTCCACATCCTCAATATTTTCGGCATTGGTTGATGTGGCATAAAAATAATTATTCAAAATTTCTTTTATTGGTGATGCTCCCCATATTATTGCAGGACATATATCAAAATTAGATATAAGAGCAACATTAGGCTTCGTGGAATATATTTTGCAATTGTACTTCTCCTTAAAGTATGCATTTCCACCACAATGGTCAGCGTGATAATGTGTATTTATTATATATTTGACTCTAAAATTTCTTTCTTGGAGAATCTTGTCCAAAACTCTAGCAACAACCTTATCCACTCCTGAGTCAATCAAACAAACATCTCCCGCGCATATATCATCTTTATCAAAGCCATCTGTATCTTGTAGCACATATACTCCCACATGAAAGGGACCTGATAAATAAAATGTATTTTCACCTACCTGAATAAGCTCGTTCATATTCTTTCTCCCTAAACTTTGTATCAATAATTTTATTATCATTGTTAATTATTTTCAATAGTAATCAAAAAATTCACCAATCATTAATAATTTGCCCACAAGTAACACAATTCCATAAATCACATAGAATGAAATATATAAAATAATTAAAAATATAAATAAGAATATTATATTCTTAAAATGAAACTTCAGGAGGTAATCATATTGGAACCATATAAATCTTATGGTCGTGGACAATGCGGTCGTGGAAATGGTTCTTGTGGGCAAAACCCACGCAACATGAATCATAGTCCATATGCTTCAAACCGCAGTTGCGGCTCAAATCAGCCAAGAGCAAATTCATCCTGCCACACCGCAATCGACAACATTTTATCTGGCAATTGTGATTCAGATTGTCATGACAGCAATCATCACATGCATCATATGCCTGTGGCAATGGCATATGTACCAATGCAAAAATGGGGTGAACTATATGACCCCGAAACTGCCATATGTCAGGGCACCGCTTTCCCTGAACTAAACCTTATATTCTGTGGTTCAAGGGGGAAAATGTAATGGGAAATATAAATAAAAAAGAGCTTTTCGACCTTATAAACCAGGTTTCCTTCATGCTTGATGATATTACTCTATACCTTAATACTCACCCCGACTGTGCTGATGCATTAGAGGCTTATAGACATTACAAGCACATCCGTAAGGAGGCAATAAAAGATTATACTGAAATGTATGGTCCGATTTGCAGATATGATGTAAACACAGAAAATTATTGGGATTGGGTTAATAAACCTTGGCCTTGGGAAGGAGAGTGTGGCTGCTAATGTGGGTATATGAAAAAAGACTTCAATGTCCAGTTAATATAAAGGAAACCAACGCTAAGCTGGCACAGGCAATTATCAGCCAATTTGGAGGACCTGATGGAGAGCTTGCAGCATCAATGCGTTATCTTTCACAACGTTTTTCAACACCATATAAAGAGGTAATGGCAACGTTAAACGATATAGGAACAGAGGAGCTTGGTCATCTGGAAATCATAGGAAGCATCGTTTATCAGCTAACCAAGGACCTATCCATGGAAGAAATCAAAGCCTCAGGATTTGATAAATATTATGTTGATCATACTTTAGGACTTTGGCCTCAAGCAGCAGGTGGTGTTCCTTTCAATGCATGTGAATTTCAAAGTAAGGGTGATGTTATAACCGATTTATATGAGGATTTGGCAGCTGAACAGAAGGCACGCTCAACCTACGATAATCTTCTCCGACTCACTAAGGACTATCCTGATGTTTACGAGCCACTTAAATTCTTGCGTGCAAGGGAAATTGTGCATTTCCAAAGATTTGGGGAATGCTTAAGACTTGTTCAGGATAAATTAGACGAAAAGAATTTCTATGCATTTAATCCAAACTTTGATAAAGTCGCTCCTTGCGTCGATATGAAGAAATGTAAATAACTCATAAAAAATGCTATGGTGTATTTCACCATAGCATTTTTTTAATTAACTTGTTTTTGCATAAATGCAATAAATGCATCTGCAGATATAGGCTTGCTGTAATAAAAACCTTGAAAGAAATCACAACCCATTTCCTCAAGTTCATTAGCCTGTTCTAAAGTTTCAACACCCTCTGCTACAATATTCATCTCAAGAGACTTAAGCATAGATATGGAATGTCTGAGAACTTTCTTGGCATTTTCATTGTCCATAGCTGCCCATACAACACTCTTGTCAATTTTTATAGTATTATATGGATACTCAATTAGACTCACGGCATTGGAAAAGCCGGTTCCATAATCATCTAATGCGAACTTGATTCCCTGGCCAACTAAGGTGTTCATATTCATACTTAAATAAGCACTTGAAACAACTGCAGCAGTTTCTGTAACCTCTAATTTTATGCATTCGCTTGGAAGTTCCAACTCTTTCATTATATCAATAAAATCCTGAGCAAGATTTTCCTGCATGCATTGAACAACAGATAGGTTGATATGTATTTGCTCTATGCCATATTTCCAAATCTCATTTGTTTTGATAAATTTGCAAACGTTTCTAAATACAAACTCTCCCAATTCCAGTATCATACCATTTTTCTCCGCCAAAGGTATGAACTCATCTGGACCGATATATCCAATTTCAGTATTTTTCATTCTTACTAATGCTTCTGCAGATGTAAACCTCTTTTTGTCAACTTCGTAAATCGGCTGATAATATATCTCAAATCCATCCTCATGAATTGCCTTAGTAAGTACCTGCAAAACCTGACCTTCTCTTTGCTTTTTAGATACTGATTTTTCACTGGCACGAAGTAGTAATATATCACTATTTTCTACTAATTCATTTAAAGAATAATCCATCAAATCAACAATATTGTCCAATGTGTCTGCATCCTCTGGACAGCATAGAATTGCCATTGCCGGAACAAGAGGAATAGTAGCATTGTTTACTTCAAATGACTCATTAAAACGTTCTATGATTTTATCTATAATTTTCCTTTCTTTTTCAGGATTATCGTCACACTTTACAACAAACTTGGTATTAGAAAGTCTATATACATTATATGAACCGTTAAGAGTACATAAAAATTCCGAAATATCATGTATGATTAATTGTTTATTTTCCACTCCTATAGTTTCATTTAGAAATTTCAAGCCCTGAACATATACACCAATTAATCTAAATTTCTTTTTACTTTCTAGAGCTACCGACAAGCTTAAATTAAAACCATCCCTATTATATATACCTAATTTTTTGTCAACATAATCATCCTGATTTTCCAACGAAAGATATACCAAGAAAAAGGCAATTGATGCCGCAAATTGTATAATCAAAAGATTCGGAATAAATGCCTGTACAACAACAGATATTATAGTTACACCAATATATACATACACTATATTTTGCTGCATATTAACAAGCTTATCTCTGTTTTTTGCAACCAAGATAACAGCCATAATAAGATATAATATTGATATAGTATACAAAACAAAAAATACGGAATTATGCTTGTAGTTACCATCTGCATCTATATAAAATACAGTTTTTGTCAAAGGTGTTGTCAATATAAGCAAATAATCAACAAACAATGGCAACCATATTCCCATTCTTTCTTTAAAAGATAACTTTCTGTCAACCTTAGTAGTGTATATTAAATAACATAAAAAAAGAGGGGCAATGGTATTACATGCCATTAAGAATAACATATTCCAAAAATACAGTTCTGGAATTGTTGCATTTATCACATCGTCTATCATCAAGGCCGTAACAACATCTAGCACTGTGGCTATAGCCTGGCAAAACGTAAGCATAAGAAAAACATTTGTAACTTTTGTTTTTATTCTTTTTCTTGCCAAATAATGAAACAGTATAGCTAAAACAACTGCAAAACCAGCAATATCATAATGAATAATGTAATCCACGATATCCCTCCTCTCATTTTTTTTACACGATAATTTTAACATAATTTTAAAGAAATAAAAAGAGTGGCATTTTTATTTCCTATAATTTTTAAAAATTAATGTTGCACATCAGATAAAAATGTGATATATTGTCATCATTCGCTTTATTGCGTTGAAGTGTTATGCAGTAAAGCACTAAATTCATTATTGAGAGAAAGAGAGACAAATCATGAAATTAGCAGTTTTAATCCTCTACTTTGCAGTTCTTGTGGGAATAGGCATTTACTGCAGAAAAAATGCAACAGATGTTAACGGCTTCGTCTTAGGCGGTCGTTCAGTAGGACCTTGGCTTACAGCCTTTGCATACGGTACATCTTATTTTTCAGCCGTAGTATTTATCGGATACGCAGGACAGTTTGGTTGGAAATACGGTGTTGCAGCAACATGGGCTGGTATAGGCAACGCAATTATCGGTTCACTTCTTGCATGGGTAATTCTTGGACGTAGAACAAGAATTATGACTCAGCATCTTGACTCAGCAACCATGCCACAGTTTTTCGGAAGCAGATTCGGAAGCAACGCTCTTAAAATAGGTGCTTCAATAATTATATTTATCTTCCTTATCCCTTACACTGCTTCACTTTACAACGGACTTTCACGTCTGTTCGGTATGGCATTTGATATTGACTATTCAGTTTGTATTCTTATCATGGCAATACTTACTGCTATATATGTAATCGCCGGTGGTTATATGGCAACTGCTATTAACGACTTTATTCAGGGTATTATTATGCTCGTCGGCATTGTAGCTGTTATTGCAGCAGTTTTAAAGAGTCACGGTGGACTTATGGGTTCTTTAGATGGTCTTGCACAGATTACAGATGAGACTGTATCTACTACTCCTGGTGTATTTGCTTCATTCTTAGGACCAGACCCTCTCAACCTTATGTTTGTCGTAATACTTACATCACTTGGTACATGGGGACTTCCTCAGATGGTTCAGAAGTTCTACTCTATTAAAAATGAGGAATCAATCAAAAAAGGAACTATTATTTCAACAATATTTGCACTTGTTGTTGCCGGTGGATGTTATTTCCTCGGCGGATTCGGAAGACTTTACTCCGACCAGGTTGACGTCGCAAAAGATGGTTTCGATTCAATCATCCCAACCATGCTTTCAAATTTAAGTCCGGCACTTATTACACTTGTTGTAATACTTGTTCTTTCAGCATCAATGTCAACACTTTCATCACTTGTTATTACTTCAAGCTCAACTCTTACTATTGACTTAATAAAGGGTAGCTTTGCTAAAAAAATGAGTGATAAAAAGCAGGTATTTGTTATCCGTATTTTCATCGTTGTATTTATCGCAATATCAAGCGTACTTGCACTTATCCAGTACAAGAGCAACGTTACATTTATAGCACAGCTCATGGGTGTTTCATGGGGAGCTTTAGCAGGTGCATTCCTCGCTCCATTCCTATACTCACTCTACTCTAAGAAAGTTACTAAGGCTTCTTGCTGGGCCTGTTTCATATTCGGTGCAGGTGTTATGACTGCAAACATTTTCTTCAGAGGATCATTCCCAACAATTCTTCAGTCACCTATCAACTGTGGTGCTGTAGTAATGATGGCGGGACTTGTCATTGTACCAATTGTCAGCCTTATAACTCCAAAGCCTGACAAAGAGCTTGTTGATAACGCATTTGCATGTTATGAGAAAACAACTGAAGTTGCACAGAAAACAGCTTTAGGAAAATAAAAACTTTTTTATAACACTATAATGATAAAACAAAAAACTTCGTCTCTATACAATTAAATATATAGAGACGAAGTTTTTATTTAATCTTATTTTCTAACCCATATTCTGATCTGCAATAAGACTATCAGCACCGTAAATTTTACGGAGCTTTGGCTTCTCAATTTTACCTGTTGCGTTACGTGGTATATCTGCGAAAATAACTTCCTTTGGACGCTTATATCTTGGCATTCCCATGCAGAACTCATCTATCTCTTCCCTAGTGCAAGTCATACCATCCTTTATCTCTATGATAGCTGCCGTTTTCTCTCCCAGACGCTTATCTGAAAGACCAATAACAGCTACATCCTTAATCTTGTCATGCTTACGCAGGAAATCTTCTATCTGTACAGGGTAGATATTTTCACCACCGCTGACAATAACGTCCTTCTTTCTATCTACAAGGAAGATAAAGCCGTCATCATCAAGCATAGCCATATCTCCTGTATAGAGCCAGCCATCTTTAAGTACATCTGCTGTAGCCTTCTCGTCATTATAATAGCAAGTCATGACACCAGGTCCCTTAACACAGAGCTCACCAACATCACCCTGTGCAACCTCTGTACCATTCTCATCCACAATCTTGCATTCCCATCTGTAGCCAGGAACACCTATTGCACCAACTTTACGCTCGTTCTCCATACCAAGATGTACACATCCAGGACCTGTTGACTCAGAAAGACCATAGTTAGTATCATATGCGTGATTAGGGAAATATGACTTCCATCTCTTAATAAGGGATGGTGGTACAGGCTGAGCACCTATGTGCATAAGTCTCCACTGTGAAAGTTCATAATCCTCTATCTTAAGTGTTCCTCTATCTATTTCATCTAATATATCCTGAGCCCAAGGTACCAAAAGCCATACTATTGTACAATGCTCCTTCGATACCGCATCTAAAATATGCTCTGGCTTTGTTCCCTTTAAAAGTACAGCCTTACTTCCTGCTACAAGGCTTCCCATCCAGTGGAATTTCGCACCTGTATGATACAGTGGTGGAATACAAAGGAAATTATCCTCTCTACCTGTCTCATGATGCTTCTGCTCCATTTCAGCAGCCTGTGTAAGACTTAAATGTTTATGTAATATAGCTTTAGGAAACCCTGTTGTTCCTGACGAAAAGTAAATTGCACCGTAATCTTCCTCTGTTATCTCAATCTCAGGAGTCTGACTTGAACAGTCTGCAACAAGCTCCATATAGCTTTCTGCAAAGCTTGGACAATTGTCTCCTACATATATAAGAAGACGTCCCTTGCTAAGTCTTTCTGCGTTAGCTTCAATACGCCCAATGAAAGCAGGACCAAACACAATGATATCTACCTCTGCAAGCTCTGCACAATAAAGTATCTCGTCTGCATCATATCTGAAGTTAAAAGGAACTGCTATTGCACCAGTCTTAAGCACACCAAAATATATTGGCAACCACTCAAGACAGTTGTACATGATAATAGCAACCTTATCTCCCTTCTTAACACCTCTGTTAATGAGCATATTGGCAAATCTGTTTGCCTTTTCGTTAAATACACTCCATGTAATCTCTCTGCGATATGGTTCAAAGCTTGTAGGCTGAATTAATTCGTATTCTTTCCAAGTTGTTCTTCTTGTATCTTTTTCTTCTGGATTAAGCTCTACTAAAGCAACCTCGTTAGGGTAAAGCTTAGCATTTCTCTCCAAGTATTCCATTACTGGCATAATGTTTATATTCCTTTCTCAATATAGTAATTTGCGTAAATTAAATTTTTATTTTACACTTTAAAACTTTAACTCTTTTACCCGTTAAAGTACTATTAAATAAATTACCATAAGCACAAATAAAAGTCAACGAAACAAAGCAAGAATCACGCATCAACTATTGTTCTTATATCTTCAAGTTTATAACGAAGTTTTTCTTGCCTTTTATGAATCTCCTCCAAGTTTTTAACAAGCTGAACGTGCTTCTCGTGAATATTTTGATATTCCTCAAGTTGATTTTCTAACTGACCAATCTCAACTTCAATCGATTTAATTTTCGTTCCATATTCAGAATGTTTCTCCGCTGGAATAGGCGTTCCAAAAAGCTTTTTTCGAAGTCTTTTTGTATTGTTATATATCCAATAGAATAGCAGTCCTCCTACCATCATAGTTATTATCAAAATAATGGTAAATTTCAGCCAACGATTCAAAGCACGCCAAAATAACGCTTCCAAGAAACCAAAGGAAAGAGTCAGTGCCAAAACCACAGACAAAGGTGCCACAATAAGCAATACAAACGCTAATCTATTTCTACTATATATTTTATTCACCTGCACATCCTTAAATTTCACATCCTCCAGTGAATTTTGTGTCTCTTTAAGCTTAGCCCTCGTACTGTTTAATTCTCCTGTACAATCAGGATATTTAGGCAAATTCATTTTTATTCTGGCTTCCTCATTATGACAAAGTGCTAAACCTTCTGTAAGAATATCTATCTCCCCAGAAAGTTCCTTCATAAGCTCATTATGCGCTAGTCTGGCAGTCTCCTCATCTGTAACTACAGGGGTTAATCCTAAGTTAGTATTTCCCCATATTTTCTCCGACATAAAATCAGCATATTTTTTCATAGCAGAAAAATCATTTTCATTTTTTTTAGTTCTTATTCTCTTTAAAGTTTGGCCTAAAACATTACCAAGATTCATACTTTCAAGCTTAAGTAATTCTGCTTTAGGAAATTTCTCTCCTGTTATTTTGATAACTCTATATTTTTTTCTAAATGATGATAAATCAAAATCTGTATAGCACTTGTTACTTCTATTTATATTTATTGTCAATATATGTCCTTTGCTACTACACTGGTCTTCAATTTGTTTTTCTACTTCTAACTGTGTGGTTTTCTCATCTGCGTTTATGTTTATTTCTTTATATTGTCTATAGGAATTTGGAACTAACTTTGCATTAGTAATAAATTCATCCACATATCCCTTTATAAACCCATGTGGACCAACTTCATCCACATCCATAGGTTCCAAAGAACCTGGATAATACACCTTGCCCGCCGGCTCACACATGTAGTTATGCAAATGCCCTACACCAACATAATTAAATTTCTTAGCTTTGAATTCCTCAGGTTCAAAAGGTGAAACATCAGGGCCACCGCCATGACATAAAAGTATATTTACACTTTTTAGATTTCTTATGAATATACCATCAATATCATTTCTTTCATTCTTAAAATTATATTGACATACCCCATATATATCTAAATTAAATTTTTCAAATCTGATACAATCTACGATGCCATCGCAAAACAACCTGTCTGCTTTTTCTTCAACATCCACAGGGTTGTTAAAATGTTCACCATTAAGCAAATAAAATCTTGATGTGAAATTATAATCCCATATGTCCGAACCTCTGGTAATATAATCCTTTTCACCTGTAATATATATAATATTAGTATTAGTGAGACGAGAAAATAATTTGTCAACATAGAACAAATCCTTAGTGGTAGGTACATGGTCAAACAAATCCCCCGTAACAAAAATAAAATCCACCGGATTAAGCTCTGCATAATTTATAAACTCAGTAAATCCATCATATATTTCTCTAGCCGAATCTTCTGCCCAGGAAGTGCCTTCGTCGGGCATCT
Organism: Lachnospiraceae bacterium; assembly: GCA_015057525.1. Lineage (GTDB taxonomy): Bacteria > Bacillota > Clostridia > Lachnospirales > Lachnospiraceae > Coprococcus_C. The sequence goes on from SVEE01000006.1 coordinate 21,267, forward strand.
TGCCTAAGTGTACATCCGCAATATGTAAAAATTTCATTGACATTCTATCCTTTTTCATTTTTTATAAACAAAACAATTATAACATAAATCTTAGAACTTTTATTAAGAATATAAATTTATATTGAATAAAAAGCAAAATTCATCTGACAGGGAATAAAGAATTGTTTTGGGAGGAAAAATATAGTATAATTTTTTTGTTGCAACGAGTCAACCATGGAGGAATATATGAACAAAAGAGTTATGTTGATTGCTAATTCAGCGTCAATGATAGACCATTTTAATAGAGATAATATTTCCATCTTGCAATCTATGGGCTGTGAAATTACAGTTGCCGCCAATTTTAAGGAAGGTAATTCAAGTTCAAAAGCCCGCGTAAAGGAATTCAAAAACGAGCTTACCGATAGTGGCATAGATGTAATTGATTTGCCTATTCCAAGAAAAGTAACTCAGTTAGGGAAGACTATGCGTTCTATTTCTATACTTAAAACGTATCTACGTAACAATCCATGTAAGCTTATTCATACACAAACACCATTTGGCGGTGTCGTTGGACGACTTGCAGCAAAACATTTTAGAAAAACAGATAATACTAAAGTTATTTATTTTGCCCACGGATTTCATTTCTTCAAAGGGGCACCTAAGAAAAATTATCTGATTTATTACAACATCGAAAAATACTTATCAAAATATACTGACACATTAATCACACTTAACCATGAAGATTTCGAAGCTGCTTCTACCCATTTTAAACACACGGATGTTTCTTATGTTCCAGGGGTAGGCGTAGATACTGAATCGATTTATTCTTTATCCGTAAACGCTGATGCAAAGAAAAAAGAACTTAAGCTTCCAGCCGATAAAAAAATCATTCTTACTGTAGCTGAGCTTATTCACAGAAAAAATATAGAAGCTTCTATCAGAGCTTTTGCTGGGTCAAAACACAATGACTCAATATTAGTTATCTGTGGTAAAGGAGTCTTATTAAAAGAGCTTAAAGACTTAAGCAAGGAATTAGATATTTCTGACAGAGTACATTTTCTAGGCTATAGAACTGATATTTTAGACATCTACAAAATCAGCGATTTATTTTTGTTTACCAGTCGTCAAGAGGGGCTTCCTGTTTCTATTATGCAGGCTATGGCAGCAGGGCTTCCTATTGTTGCCTCAGACATACGTGGCAACAGAGATTTGTTAAAACCATACGATGAATCTCTATCCAAGGATTACCTTGTTTCAGTAGATGACATTGAAGGTTTCACTAATCACATTGATACCATTTTATCAGACCAAGAGTTAATGTGCCGTATCGGCAGTGAAAACTACTCAAATTGCAAAAAATATTTTGATATAAGTATTGTGCATAAAGCCATGAAAAACATATACGAAAATTTATTAAACAATTAACTTACGAGGTATACTTATGAACACAGTACAAGTTTTAGTCTCCACTTATAACGGAGAAGAATATATATGCAATCAGCTTAACAGCATACTTGAACAAAAGGATGTATCCGTTAAAATTCTCGTTCGTGACGATGGTTCTACCGATTCAACACCTCAGATTTTACGGGAGTATGCCAATACTTACGAAAACATCACCTACATTCGAGGAAAAAACTGTGGTGTGGTAGCATCATTCTTCCGTCTATTTGAATTAGCTGACCCTGAAGCTGATTACTATGCTCTAGCTGATCAGGATGACGTTTGGGATTTAGATAAGCTTAGTATAGCGTGTTCTAAACTGGATCAGCTTGATAGCAAGGACGAGCCATCTCTTTACTGTTGTGAAGCTGTCCTTACAGATAGCGAGATGAATCCAATCGGAACAATTGACAATGATAGCAAATCAAAAATCACTCCGGATTTTAAAAATGCCTTAATAGAAAATATAGCACGAGGTGGCAGCTGTGTATTTAATCCAACTCTTATGCGCAGCGTGCAAATAGCTATGCCTAATGGTGTATATATGCACGATTGGTGGCTGTATCTTGTCGCATCCTGTTTTGGTACAGTTATACATGACCCGGAGGCCCATTACAAATATAGACAGCACGAAGGTAATGTTCTAGGTGCTTCAACTTCCTTCTTCAACAAATTCAGAAGACGTTTAAGACAAAGTAAGGACAACAAAGGCCATATTGAGAAACAAATTCTTGCCTTCAACAGAATTTACACTGTTCCAGACGACAAAATAACATCTGTTAATGTGATTTTAAAGCACAAAACATCTACCAAATATCGTCTTAAAGGATTTTTCGGAAAATATGTTTTTAGGCAAAACAAACTTGATAACTTTATATTTAAGTTATTGTTTTTAACAAATCATTTATAAAAAACAAGGTCTAATGAAACCAGTTCATTAGACCTTGTTTTTTATTTTAAATTATTTAATTACCTTTATCCATCCCTCTGGGGCTTCAATACGACCCATCTGAATACCTGTAAGAGTATCATATAACTTCTTAGTTATAGGTCCCATCTCATTCATACCACTTGGGAAACAGATTTCTGTACCATGGTCATCAATCTTACCAACTGGAGAAATAACAGCTGCTGTACCACATAAACCACACTCTGCAAAATCCTTAAGCTCATCTAAGTATACTTCTCTGTGCTCAACCTCCATACCAAGATACTTCTCAGCAACTATCATAAGTGAACGACGAGTAATAGAAGGAAGAATACTGTCTGACTTAGGAGTAACAAGCTTGCCATCTTTTGTAATGAAAATAAAGTTTGCTCCGCCAGTTTCCTCAACCTTTGTTCTAGTTGCTGGGTCAAGGTATAAGTTCTCAGAATATCCCTTGTTATGTGCATCTACAATAGCATGTAAACTCATAGCATAGTTAAGCCCTGCCTTAATGTGTCCTGTTCCGTTAGGAGCTGCACGGTCAAAATCAGAAACTCTAATAACTATAGGCTTAGCACCACCCTTGAAATATGGTCCTACAGGTGTACAGAAAGCTCTAAACTGATACTCATCAGCAGGCTTAACACCAATAACAGGATTGCTACCAAACATGTATGGTCTGATGTATAATGTAGCACCTGAACCATATGGTGGAACCCAATCAATATTAGCTTCTACAGTTTTAACAATTGCCTCTACCCACTTGTCTTCTGGATATACTGGCATCTCAAGTCTTCTACAAGTATCTGCCATTCTCTGTGCATTTAAATCAGGACGGAAACATACAACATGTCCATCCTCAGTTGTATAAGCCTTAAGGCCTTCAAAACAAGTCTGTGCATACTGAAGAACACCAGCACACTCACTTATAGTAACTGTTGCATCATCAGTGATTATACCGTCATCCCATGCACCATCCTTGTAGTTAGATACGAATCTTTTGTCAGTCTGAATATAGCCAAATCCTAAATTCGACCAGTCAATATTCTTACTCATAATATATACTCCCTTTCCCTAGTTAGTCTCAACATATACTCCCATTGTACCACCATGGAATAATTATGCAAGAAAAAAGTTAAGAATAATCTAATATTAAACGTAAATTGCCAATATCACAGAAATAATTATCTGTATCAACAAAAACACAGGAATAAGTATCTGAAATTTCAAATGCTTCGTCTTATGTCGAAAAATCTGCATACCTAAAAAACCGCCTAAACCACCAAAACAAAATGCCATTGTTATTAGCTGTTTTTCAGACACACGTCTTTTATTTTTTATGGCACATCTTTTGTCGTAGCCATATACTAAAAATGTTATAGCATTATATACAACAAATATAATTATAAAACCAATTACCAAATTTTCTTTCATAGCTTATGCCTTCAAAGCTACAGCTTCGATTTCTATAAGTACATCCTTTGGAAGTCTTGCAACCTCAACACAAGAACGTGCAGGACAGTTTTCCTTAAAAAATGTAGAATACACCTCATTAACTGATGCAAAATCATTCATATCCTTTATAAAAACTGTTGTTTTAATTACATTATCTGCATTAGAACCTGCTTCCTCTAAAAGAGCAATAAGATTTCCAATTGCCTGCTTAGCTTGAGCTTTGATATCCCCTGTCTCAAGCTCACCTGTCTCAGGAATAATTGGTATCATACCTGATGTATAAATCATATCTCCAACCACGACTGCCTGAGAATAAGGTCCTATCGCCGCTGGTGCCTTTGGTGTTGAAATAATAGTCTTCATAAAATTCCTCCTAATTATCTATAATTTCTATGGTCTTCTCTGTAATTTTGATTCTGCCATCCTTGAGTAGCTTGCCAACAGCCCTCTTGAAAGCATTTTTACTAAGACCAAATTCTTTCTTAATCAAATCCTTATCTGCCTTATCATTAAAAGGTAACACTCCTTTATAACTCTTAATGATATTATATACCATCTGACTATCGTCTTCCATCTGCTTATATGCAGGAGCTCGCATAGAAAGGTCTGCTTTCCCATCCTCACGAATATTTACTATTCTTCCACTAACTTCATCTCCCGGAAATATCTTTCCGAACATCTCATTTTCATGGATAAGACCTGAATACTTATCATCAATGGCAACAAATGCCCCCAAACCTTTTTTGTATTCATAAACTGTACCTGTAAAACTTTGTCCCTTCTCGTATCCCTCTATTGGCACAAGATAGTTATATAATTTCATAGAAACACAAAGTCTGCCTGACTTATCCTCATACATCCTAACAAGATATTCCTTTCCTTCCTGAACCTTAGTAGTCTGTTCCTTAAAAGGAAGTAAAATATCTTTTTCCAGTCCCCAATCCATAAATGCTCCGATGGATGTGGCATTCTTCACACGAAGCTTTGCAATCTCACCCATAGTAATATATGGCTCGTTAATGGTTGCAATAGGTCTATCCTGCGAATCTTTATATATAAAAACTCTTATTTCCGAACCAGCTTTAACATTGTCAGCAACTTGCTTTCGTGGAAGAAGTATAGTTTCTGCAGTTTTACTATCTTCCTCGCCCAAATACACTCCAAAATCCTTTGAGCGAATTACTTTTAACGTGTTCCATTTTCCTATTTCTATCATATCCGTCCTCCTGTTTATACCAAGGTTTGCCCTGCAAACCTCTCTTACATTATACAAAAAGACCACATAAGTGGTCTATTTGTTATTTGCTCTTCTTGCCCTTTGCAGGCTTATCTATTTTAAGTATCTTTTGTCTAATAAAAGCAACCTCTGCTTCGTTTGCAACCTCATATCCTAATTCTTTTAACTTCTCCTCAGAATTATTCAACGAAAACACAGACATACCTTTCTCATTTAATTTCTCTTTATATCCATTATATACATCAACAACGGCATACACATCTTTTGTTCTTCTATCCGGGCTAGCCATAACATTTCTAATACACCAATCATCAATAGCAGCTCCTTTTTCAGGTGCTGGAACCAAATCACTGTTAACTTTTTTTATATAAATCTCATCAGTATGACAGATTGCCCAAGGCACTACATAAATTATGTTACTCATTATATTTCCTCCAAAAGATATGTAACCAAGCACATAAGTACTAACAACACGTGAAATTCTATAGCATTTCTATATATTTGTCAAATACAAATATTTTTTTAAAAAATGCTTGCATTTTTTTATACCATCATATATAATAAGTCCTTGTGATGGGCTATCGCCAAATGGTAAGGCACTGGACTCTGACTCCAGCATTTCAAGGTTCGAATCCTTGTAGCCCAGCTTAAAGCAACCAAATATGGTTGCTTTTTTTGTTTTGTAATCATATATATTCCCCTAATAAATTATAAAACTTCCTAAGCTATTTCTATAGAATAAAAAAGGCAACCATATAAGGTTGCCTTTTTATGTATATCTCTTACGAAATTATACGCACTTATTAATAGCATCCTGCATAATGCAGTAGTTAACGATACCAAGTCCAAATAACTGAAGGACAAGGAAAAGAATAGGTGAGCTTCCTGGTGCACCCTTAAGCTGGTCAACTCTTTCACCCATCTTGAATATCCAATAGAATCCATAGATACCACAAGTTACAAGTGTAAGAAGAATAACCATACCACCTGTAGTAGCTGTATGATTACCTGATAAATAGTTAATCTCGTCGTTCAACTTAATCATCCAGTAAATTCCATAAATACCACAAGTTACAATGGATAATAAGATTGCCATACCTATGTTTCTCTGTACAATTCCACCTGTTCCTGCATAACCACCCATTGGCTGTCCGTAAGGTGCCTGGCCATAAGGTGCCTGACCCATTGGCTGTCCATAAGGCGCCTGGCCCATTGGCTGTCCGTAAGGTGCCTGACCCATTGGCTGTCCCTGTGGAAGTGGTGAACCACAACTTGGGCATGATACTGACATATCGTCACACTGAGCTCCACACTGCTGACATGTTTTCATAATTTCGTCTCCTCGCTTTTCTCTTATAATTATATTTTAGCGTATAAACTAATACGCATATTGTATCATAATGCTAATTTTTAATCAACTCTACAATGGTTTCTTAGACAAAAATTCATATCGTTGGAACAAAGATATCCGATACCCTCACAGAAACCAATCAATGCAGGTATATAGGTCCAACAAAAAAGCAAATACACTATTCCTGCACCTACATTTCCAAGATAAAATTTATGTATTCCTAAACCACCTAGAAATATACCAAGTAATCCTGCAACCAGTTTGCTCTTAATTGGCCAATTAGCGTCAATACCAGTTCTATGATAAGGTTGAACAACACCATTTGGATACATTGGTTGTTGTTGATATACTGGCTGACCATATGGTGGTTGACCATACGGTGGCTGGCCATACGGCGGTTGACCCATTGGCTGACCATATGGCGATTGTTGATACTGTGCATTAAACGCAGGCACAATTTTTTCTCCGCAATATTTACATTCTGTAGCTGTAGGATCTAATCCAGCCCCACACTGTGGACATACATTTGCCATAATCTCTCTCCCTTTTATCCATTATTTTTGTTTGAGCCTGCAAGTAACATTGGACAAACTATAACCAAATATATAAATAGTATAATCAAATTAATAAACACATATATGGCTTTTCCCATATTAGCAAGACCAAACGCAAGCAACAAACAATCAACAATAGTATAAACAACTGTTACCATTATAACAGACACCTTGAACGGGAAAGGAAAACTCTCTCCAACAAATCCCAATCCAACTATTGTAAGTAATAAACAGATGACATTTATAAACCAAAACATCATTCCCACTGCAAAATTGTCTTCACCGCTAAGTTCAAGCACATCAAACCATAAAAATGTAAATATTATTGCAAAGAATGTCGTAAGCACGCAGGATACAACAATACTCATTGGATTAATATTTTTCTTACCCATAACTAATCAACCTTCTTTCCACAATTGAGACAGAATCGAGCTCCTGGCTGCAATTCCTGACCACAAGTACACATTTTACTCATAAAACTTGTTCCACAATTAGAGCAAAAACGACTATTTTCTACAACTACAATTCCACAACATGGACAAGTTCTTGTCATTGAAACTGAATTATTGTAACCAACATTAAAATTTGGATTGTTCACATTCTGCATCATGTTCATTCCTGCACCAAATCCAATTCCACCAGCCACAAATGCACCAGCAATACCAGAATCATTACCTGCTGCTGTTTCATAAACATCAAACGAACGTTTTGCAACATAACGAGAATCGCCCATAATATCGAAGGCTGCTTTATCCTGAAGAATCGAATTAATCTTGTCAAAGTCTTCATCAGGGAAGTTGATTGACTTAACATAGAAATTCACCACTGTCATACCATATTTAGCAAATTCATCGGAAATTGCATACTTTGCCTTATCTGAAATTTCTTCCAATCTAGTAGAAATTTCCAATGCTGATATACCTTCATTAATTACTATGTTTGCTAAAATAGATTTAATCTTAAGTATAACAACACCTTTATAATATTCCTGAACCTTATCATATTTTATCCAGTCGCCCTTATTCATTCCTCCAATCAACTCGCGGAAGAATGTTGCGAAGTCACAAATTTTCAATCCCATCTGACCAAAAGCTCTCAATCTAAGCTTAATCTGATACTTAGGATCTATAAGTTGAATCGGGTCCGAAGTTCCCCAATATATATCTAACTTAGTTAACGCATTTAAGAAATATATTTCTGCCGGAAATGGTGTGCTTCCTCCAAAAGGTATGTTCACTATTGATGCCAAAACCGGAAGATTCTGTGTGTTAAGCTTGTAAGAGCCTGGATACATAATATCACATATCATTCCACCTCTTACAAAAATAGCAACCTGACCTTCTTGAACTATCAACGACGAGCCTGAAGTTAATTTTTCTGAAGGATATTTATATACAATCCAATCTCTATCTCTTAATCCGTCAAAACGAACTACACTAAACAATCCCATAGCATTACCTCCTTTGTATAATATAATGGTTTTTAACACTATATCGTTAAATATATTAACATATGCACTTGTTTATCTCAACTTTAATTACATTATATAAACCTACGATACAAAAAAATTGCACAAAAAAAGACTCCGAAAAAATCCGGAGTCTTATGCAGCAGAGAGGATTCGAACCCCCGACACTACGGTCCGTAGCCGTATGCTCTATCCAGCTGAGCTACTACTGCGTATACGCGAAACAAACTTCGCAACAGTGGTAATTGTACAATATATAATATTCTTTGTCAAGATTATTTTGTGTCATAAACATCTATCTTATAATCTATATCTGTCACATCTAAAGCACATACTGTAACAAGCAAATCATCCACCTGTTTAACAGCAATCCCAATATTTAAATTTTGTATTTTCTTTTCTTCTATATTGACCACAACGGAATCGAGAGGAACATTTATACCTTGACCTGTATATTTTAAATATGCTTCCTTACCTGTCCATATTTCAAAGAACCTTTTATTTTGTTCTTTGTTGATTTCAGTAATATAATTTATTTCGTCGTTATGAAAAAATCTGTTAGCAATCTCTAAGTCTGTCTCCCTTATCTGTTCAACATCAATCCCAACATCTTCTTTACCATATGCAATGGCAACATAATCTCCTGAATGGGATATGTTATATTTGAAATCATTATAGTTTTCTAAATATGGCTTACCAAATTCAGTTTTAAGAACTCTAATATTATCTTTATCTATGCCATATAGCTCTTTAACAGCCTCAATAAGCAAATATCCCGCCATTATGGATACGCAAGCTGCCTTTTTGTTTTTTAATCGTTCTACAGCCTCCTTACGCTGTTCATAAAGGCCATCAACAAGTTCTTCCCAACGATTATCAACCAGCTCACTATTAACTTTTTTTATAACGACTTTTATGTTACCCATATATCCCCTGTAAAAAAACACCTTGCAGGTTTCCCTGCAAGGTGTAATTGTTATTATTAAAAATAATTATTTGTCTTCCATCTCTGATAAAACTTTGAAGAGGATTCCGATTTCCTTCTCCTTAGCCGCATCAAGATAAGTTTTAAATCTTGGACAAGCTGCAATCTCACCTGTGATAGAAATTCTAACAAGTAAGTTTCTTGCTGTAAGCATATTAGTTACAACTGTAGCATACTCATCTAATATTGATTGATTGTACTTAATTACACCATTGTTCATGAGATACTTAATTCTCTCATACATAAGAACCTTATGATCATACATAACATGTAATGCTCTAATATCAAAATCAGGCTCATCCTTATGAAGCTGCTTATCAATCTGAGCTAACACTCTATCGTAAACCTTGATACCAAATGTTGTGTCGTTGAATCTGTTTCTCATCATACGGAAATGGTTCTTAGAATCCATTGAGTTTAAGTACTCTCTTAAGTTAACCTTAATAAGCTCTGTATCAAGCTCATAAGTTAAATTCTCGCTGTTCTTTATAACTACATAAAGTCCACGTCCACCCTTGTGGTCATCCTTAAATACATGGTCTTCACTAGCTGTAATAACCTCATAACCTCTTTCAATGTCAGCAAAAGAAACTGTGTTATATGAGTAGTGATCCTGGAATGTAAAGTCACCTACATAGAATACTTCCTTATCTCTATCGTATCCATAAATAAATAACTCGTGAGGGAACTTGTAATCAACCTCTGCATCACAAAGAATCTTAGCTTCATCAAAAACACCGTATACATAACCATTAAGATCTATAGTCTTGATAATGAAATCAATTACATTACCACAGTAGCTTTCAATCTGCTCCTTAGTGAGAAGGGAGAAAACAAGGTATGGACACTGCTTAAGTGAGCTACTACCAGGCATCATATCTGTAAGAAGAATATCTTCTCCAGTCCATATCTCCTGAATATCATAACAACGCAACTGTATGTAATTACTGAAAATCCACTTCTTAGCATTCTCATCATCAGAAAGGATTGAGAATAAAGTAGCATGCCACTGCCAAGATGTAATCATTGGGTAAGTTACAGGTAATTTCTTCATATCTGCCATTTATATATCCTCCAATACTCAATTATGCTAATTTCTCTTCTATTGTAGCTACGAAATCTGCGAATGTATCATATGATGATAATGCAAGTTCATAATCAGTAAACGATACATCAAATTTCTTCTCAGCCTCAACAATTATTTTAATTATTGATACTGAATTAACCCCATACTCGTTAACGATAGAAGCATTTAAATCAAGTTCTCCTATATCAGGCATAACTTCTTGTACTACTTCTTCAAGTTTTTTTATAATCTGCGCTTTTTCCATTAAAAGTACCCCCTAAATATTTTTTCAAGTCAGTATTTATTTTACTATTATTCACAATGAAAATCAAGTATGAATACATATCTTCCGACAAAGTTCACAAATATTATTCGAACAAAAATATAGATAACAAAAAAGAGGATAACCCCTCAGCAAAATCGCATCGGAATTACCCTCTTTTTGTATAACCGTTACCAGCTATTAATACTTTGCAGTATTAAGCTTAACGCCAGGACCCATTGTTGAAGCGATTACTACGCTCTTAAGGTACTGACCCTTAGCAGCTGATGGCTTAGCCTTGATAACAGCATCTATTAAAGTCTGGAAGTTGTCTGTTAACTGCTCCTCTGAGAAAGAAGCTTTTCCAATTGGCACATGGATAATGTTTGACTTATCAAGTCTGTACTCAATCTTACCAGCCTTGATGTCGTTAACTGCCTTAGTAACATCCATAGTAACTGTACCAGCCTTTGGGTTTGGCATTAATCCCTTAGGTCCGAGTACACGTCCAAGACGTCCAACAACACCCATCATATCAGGTGTAGCAACAACAACATCGAAATCTAACCAACCATCATTCTGGATCTTTGGTACTAACTCATCTCCGCCTGCGTAATCAGCGCCAGCAGCTAAAGCCTCATCAACCTTATCTCCCTTAGCGAATACTAAAACCTTAACAGTCTTACCAGTTCCGTGAGGAAGTACTACTGCACCACGAACCTGCTGATCTGCATGACGACCATCAACACCAAGTCTTAAATGAGCCTCAATAGTCTCATCGAACTTTGCGCTAGCTGACTTCTTAACTAAAGATACAGCCTCTTCTAAGTCATATAAATTAGTCTTTTCAATAAGCTTTGCAGCTTCTGTATATCTTTTACCCTTTTTCATTTAAAAATAAACCTCCTGTGGTATTATCGGGAGCGACCCTCCCACTATCTAATATATTTACTCAATACTATTGCCTAGTCCTCTACAGTGATTCCCATTGAGCGAGCTGTACCAGCGATCATGCTCATAGCTGCCTCTAATGAAGCTGCATTTAAATCTGGCATCTTAAGCTCAGCGATCTCCTGAATCTTAGCCTTTGAAATCTTTGCAACCTTAGTCTTGTTAGGTACTGCAGAACCACTCTTGAGACCGCACGCCTTCTTAAGTAATACTGCTGCTGGTGGAGTCTTAGTTACAAAGCTAAAGCTCTTATCTGCATAAACTGTAATAACTACAGGAATAATCATATCTCCCTGATCTGCAGTTCTTGCATTGAATTCCTTTGTGAACTGTACAATGTTAACACCGTGCTGTCCAAGTGCAGGACCAACAGGTGGTGCAGGAGTTGCCTTACCTGCAGGTATCTGTAATTTAATGTATCCTTCTACTTTCTTCGCCATTATAGCGTACCTCCTAAAAATATTGTGGTATAACGGGGGATACCCTTCCACTTAAAAATTTCTTAAATCTTCTGAATATCTACGAAACCAATCTCTACAGATGTAGCACGTCCGAAAATATCAACCTCGATTGTAACTGTCTGCTTACTTTCGTTAATAGCTTTAATCTCTCCGCTATTTCCTTCCCAAGCACCGGTAACAACCTTTATCATATCTCCAACCTCTACATCAATCTGAACTTCCTTAACATTAATTCCTAATGTTCTCATTTCAGCCTCTGTAAGAGGTACCGGTTTTGATTCAGGACCTACAAATCCAGTTACACCTCGTGTATTACGTACAACATACCATGTAACATCGTTCATATACATGTGTACAAGTACATAACCTGGAAACAACTTTTTGGAAACTGTCTTCTTGGCACCATTCTTAACTTCTACCACATCCTGAACTGGCACTGCCACCTCAAGAATCTGGTCATGAAGCTTTCTGTTCTCGATAGTTTTCTCGATATCCTTTTTTACTTTGTTCTCATAACCTGAGTAGGTATGCGCTACATACCATCTAGCTTCGCTGCTACTTGGAACTTTCTCAGAAGCAACATCGCTAATAGTAGCTTCGTTTTCTACGATTTCTGACATACAACTCACCTACCTAACCTATTATATAAGTTAAACCGATCTGCAATAACCAATCAACACCTGCAATGATAAATCCTAATATAATAGCAATTATCAAAACAACTACTGACTGCTTAGCTAAAGACTTCTTTGAAGGCCAAATAATCTTGGCAAACTCAGCCTTTAACTCCTGAAACCAGCTTCTCTTAAGTGAAGGTGATGCTGATGTCTCTTTGCTCTTTGACATATACTACTCCTTCTTTAGATTTATGACATATCACAAATCTTTAAATAATGCCGATTACTTTGTTTCCTTATGCATTGTATGCGCCTTACAGAATCTACAATATTTCTTTGTTTCCATTCTGTCTGGGTGTGTTTTCTTATCCTTTGTCATATTGTAATTACGCTGTTTACAATCCTGACATGCCAATGTTATCTTAACACGCACAACTTTCCACCTCCATATTATTTTCTGATTTTAAGGCATAAAAAAAAGACCTCTTCCATCGCAAGGTATAGAATATCAAATGCGTTCTGCAAAGTCAAGGAAAATATATTATTTTTTTGTCCAGTTTTATGTAGACTATTGAAAAGAATTGTTTTATAATTAAAATAACTATATTTATCTTTATATATAGTAAAACCTTAGATTAAATATATATAATATAGAAGAGATTTTAGAAAGGAGGACTTTGTATGTTAGTTAGTGGTAATATTTACAATCATTTAAGCACTGAGCTTGTACCTAAACGTCGTGTCAACACCCACAAATCCTCCGAGCTTAAGGCCTTATATAACAATATGGCTCGTTACAACAAAAAGTCTCCTCTTTATATGATGTCACTTTCTAATTCAAAGCAATCACACATGATTAACATAAAGGAAGCTGCTCTTACTTTAAGAGACGTTGTTGAAAGTTTCTCTAATACAGATAGCACCATTTATTCAAAGAAGATGATTCACTCAGAGAACAACGAAGTAATATCTGGTTCTTTTAAGACCCATAATTATACTTCTCTTCCTGACGAGCTTAATATAGAAGTAAAGTCTTTGGCAACATCACAGATTAATACAGGTAATTACGTGGATTCCTCTGCCAATTCAATAAAAACTGGCAGTCATCCATTTACAATCGAGTCTTCTCAAGGAAGCGCCCACTTTAACCTGACAGTTTCAGGAAAAGAAAGCAATCTTGATGTACAAAATAAACTTGCCAGCTTTATTAACAACCGAATAATTGGAGTTAATGCTTACGTAGATGTTAAGGAAGACACAAGTGCATTACTATTATCTTCTTCATCAACAGGCGTCCCATCCGTAGGAAGTGAATTGCATTTCAAAGCTACCAACGACTCAGCTGGTCAGGATATTGTGGAATTTTTCGGAATGAACAATGTAACTACTAAACCTGCTGATTCTACATTTACCATAAACGGTAATGAACACACTTCAAGTTCTAACAACATTTCCATTAATCAGGTTTTGGAGCTTGATTTCCACAAGGTATCTGATGCACCAATCAAAATTAGCCTTGTGCCGGACACAGAAATAGCAGAAGACCAAATTGATTCCTTTATTGAGGCATACAATAATCTTGTTGATTTATCTGAGGATAGTTCTAACAACTATACAGGAAGCCGTAATCTTTTACGAGATATTTCTGGTATCGTGGATAAACACAAAATCGAATTGGAGATGGCAGGCATAACCGTTGATGAATCCAACAAGTTGGTCAAGAATAAGGAGCTTGTATCAGAAAGTCTTTTGAATGGAAACTTTGCTCAATTATTTACAGATATATCTTCCTTTAAAGAGGATGTAAACCATGCTACAGAAAGACTTACCCTCGATCCTATGTCATACATCAACAGATTAATTGTAAGCTACCCTAACACTCAAAACAAATTAGGCACAGCCTACACCCAATCAGTATACAGTGGATTAATATACAACAATTACGCATAACATATTTAAACTACAAAGAGGGTTGGAACTAATGTATGTTCCAACCCTCTGCTAAATCTATCCCAGTTTCTGCCGCATATTGTTCCATTATATATTCTGGATTTTCTTTTAATTCTATAAGAGTTTCAAAAGTACTCAGCAAAAGCCTATCCTTGTCGTAACGATTTACACTGTCCCCTCTGTCCAAATGTGCTCTAAAGTGGTCCATCTGCCACACCAAAATATCAGCTACCGTAAATCTTCCAACTTTAAATTCACACAGAAATTCTCTGTTGTCATAGTAATATGCGTACTCTCTTAAAATATCAGTATTAGCCTTTAGTTTCTCCCAAAAATTATTTGCATATTCAATACCATGCCCTGAACATTCACATAATCGTACTGTCCATTCATACAATACCTTTAATGCTTCCTTAAGTTTCTTATTTTCATCCATTTTTATGCACCTCCTTTAATAAGGTAACTTCCTCTTCACTAAGACGCCTATATTCACCAACAGATAAATTCTCATCTAAGCAAAGAGGACCCATAGACAATCGTTTGAGATATACAACTTCCCTGCCAATAGCATGAAACATTCGTTTTATCTGATGATATCTGCCCTCAGTAATAGTTACTCTTGCAAGACTACCTATTTCACCATCTTCAAGTTCTATCCCTTTTATTATTTCCAATTTAGCTGGAGCTGTGAGCTTATCATCCCCAATGTCAATCCCTTTCTCAAAGGATATAACATCATCTGGCGTAACCACACCTGTTACTCTCGCTTCATACACCTTATCAACATGCTTTCCTGGTGCCAAAAGGGAATTAGCTAGGGGGCCATCATTAGTTATAAGAAGGAATCCCTCTGTATCCTTGTCAAGTCTTCCAACAGGAAATAAATCTCTTCGTTTTGCATCCTTTATTAATTCTATTACAGTTTTATGCTCCGAATCGGTAGTCGCAGAAACAACTCCCTGTGGTTTATTTAACATAAAATATTCATAATCTTCATGGCTCATAGATTTTCCATCCATTAAGACAATATCCACAGATGTATCTACTTTTATATCCCCCTTTTTGGCAACAGTATCATTGACCATGACTCTGCCTTTTTTTATTATTTCTCTCACCTGACTCCTTGTTCCTGCACCCGAATCAGCAAGAAATTTATCTAATCTAATATGTGCCATATTACCTCCAACAAATCAACAAAGGGGTTCACAGTTTCTGCGAACCCCAAATACTTCTAATTAGAAAACCTAATAAAACTAATACAAATTATATATCACTTAAAACAAGCTATCAAACATATTGCCAGTAGACAAACTCTTTGTTCCGTTAGATGAGTAAAGGCTGTCAAATGAATTAAGGGAGTTGTTAGCCGCACTATACACCTGATATAACTTAGTTTGGATATTCTTGCCAAATGATACTCCACCTGTAAACAAAGACTTAACATCTGTCATATTTGCTTTGTTAAATGCATCTTCATCTATAGTAAGTTTATTGTCAGAACCTATTGTAATACCTACTCTTGCTAAAGCTGCTCCATATACATCTGTCTGTTCAACAAGTCTTACTCCATTCTTGAGAGTTGAATTATCATCAAGTTCACCTGTATTTTCAATAACCGAATTATAATCCTCTGTGAATGACTTAAGTGCATCTAATATCTCTTTTTTCTTATAATCTATGGTAGTATTGCCATCTTCGTCTGTTGTTTCAACTTTCTCAAAAAGCTTACTATCCATAAGCTTACTTATAGAGCCAACTGCTTCCTCAGCTGCACTTTTAGCCATATCAAGAGACTTCTCATCTGCAGAAGCTGATGCCTCCTCAGAAGCATAAAACTTCTTGGCCAACTTGAGATAAGAACCATTCTGCACTGCATAATAATCTCCAAGCAGGCTACTTGTTCCTGAAACTCCATTGTTTGAGTTAAGCCCCCCAAAGAAATTATTCATATAATCATATGTATTTGTAGTATCAATGTTAAACATATTTCATCACTCCTTGAATAAATCAGTAAAATCTACCTCGACATCCTTGTCATTAAATTCATGTTACAATAATACACCTATTATATTAAATATCGGCGTATCTATTAATATTATTACATATATATATTTATTTTTCAATCTTATTTTATATACAAAAAAAGAAAGAGCATCGCTCTTTCTTTTTACTGATTATATTTTATGTATATGGTCTCATCTTCCGATACATTTCCAGCACCAATCCAAGGTGTAGAACAACTGGCATCTATATACGCACTTGAGCTCAACAATTCAAGATTAATCGTTATTCCTACAGGTACCTCGTACATTGTATCATACCCTGAACCATCAGGATAAGAAAATCTAATAATTCGCTTATCTGTAGCGGACTTGAGATTAATCAGGCTCTCCGGCATATTATATACGGCATCCTTAGTTATCCACGCATACGACATTTGTGTACCAAATTGGTCATAGCAATATATTTCCTGAATCATCAACGCATCATCCACAACATATCTATAAGAAAATACCTCATCAACATTGTTGGTGTATTCCGTCTCAATGTTAAGCATTCCGCCCATTCTATATATATCAGTTATTACTTCTCCTGAATCAGACTGGGGTTCCGGCATAATCAACTGATTATGATTAATATCAATAATTACACCTGACATACTTTCTTCAGGATAAATCTTAATATATGTTTGTCCATCCTCTACAACATACCAATACTGGTTAGTTATATCTAGAACCTCCATATCGCCATCCGAATCCTCATATGCCTGAATATAATTACCTTCCTCATCAAATCCCAAATAGCTGTATTCAGAATATATTTCCGTACCATCAGAATAGTAGACTGTATTTATACTACAGCCTGTTCCGCCAGACAAAAGAACATCTCCTCTGTTAGCATAAAACACATCTTCCAAAGTGACACTCTTTTCCTCATCTGTAGCTTCCTCTGTAACAGCCTCTTCAGTGACAACAACTTCTTCAACTGCAGTGTCAAGGTTAGTACCTGTTTCTACTACTGAATCCTGACTAACACCACTTTCGGTTGTGATAAGAACCAGCTCTGCATCATCACCACATGCTGAAAGATTTATGGTAAGTAGAATCATACACAGAGACAATATTAATTTGTATATTCTTTTTTCGTGAGTTTTCTCCATAATGACTCCTTATTTTGTATATTTCGATATTTATTATACAAAATATGGCGTACATATTCAAATAAAATAGTAAAAAATATTAAATTTTATTTATTTTCTGCTTCTATTATGACTCTTCCGTCCTCAACCTTGACTTTTACCTTGTTTGTATCTATTCCAGCTTCCCTTAACATTTCCTCATTAAGCTGTACTCTTCGTGCCTTATCCATTACAGCATATTCTTCATGAGAGTCATCACCGAGCTCTTCGCTTTCTATGCTGTCAATCTGTTCCCGATATTTATCCTTCATGATTTTTTCAGTACTGATTTTGCCATCAGAAATCATAACAACACGGTCTACCTTGTTTGCCAGTTTCATATCGTGAGTTACAATTATTATTGTTATACCCATCTCCCTATTAAGCTTTCTAAACAAGTCCTGTATCATATTTGATGTTTTAGAATCAACTGCACCCGTTGGTTCATCAGCAAGCAAAATTACAGGTTTATTAGCAAGTGCCACTGCAATGGCAATTCTTTGCTGTTCTCCTCCCGACATTTTTCTTGGATATGAATCCTTCCTATGACTCATCCCAACCATCTCAAGAAGTTCCATGGCCCACTCTTTTTTTTCTTTGGCTGACATACCTGTAAAATTCATAGCCGCCTCTATATTTTCTATAGAAGTAAGATACGGAAAAAGATTCCTCTCGCTCTTTTGCCATACAAATCCAACCTTTTTCTTCCTATATAAGACCATTTCTTTTTCTGTCATATCAGAAAGATTTTTTCCATCCACGATTATTTTGCCTGCAGAAGGTTTTTCCAGTCCGCCAATAATATTCATCAAGGTACTTTTGCCACTTCCACTTTTACCAATGACACTGAGCATTTCTCCCTGTTCTATTTCCATATCCAGACCCTGTAGAGCCATAACCTCTATTTCATCTGTCTTAAAGATTTTAACCAATCCATCACATACGATAAAAGGATTTTTATTTTCATCAATTGTTTCGCTTTGTTTCAACAAGTTCACCATCCTCCATTTCGTATATTACATCTCCAAGTTCCATAAGATTAGGGTCATGGGTAGTCATAACAATCGTTATGCCCTCTTTATCGATAAGGCGTTTAAACAGCTTCATAACCTTAATTCCTGATTCAGTGTCAAGGGCACCGGTTGGCTCATCTGCAAATATTACTTTAGGTCTATGCGCCACCGCTCTTGCTATGGCAATTCTTTGCTGTTCACCACCAGACATCTGTCCAGGCATGTGAGACATTCGCTCTTCCATTCCAACAAGCTTAAGTGTATTTATTATTCTTTCCTCATACTCACCCTCACACTCAGCAAGTCTCATTCCAAAATCAACATTTTCATATGCACTCATAATAGGAATAAGAGCTACTGACTGAAAGACAAATCCGATTTCTTTACGCCTTAATCTTTCCTTTTCACTATCGCTCATATCAGCATAGTTACAGCCGTCAAAAAACACTTTGCCAGCTGTTGGCTCATCAAGGGCACTGATAATATTTAGAAGAGTTGTTTTTCCGCTTCCAGAACGTCCCTTTAATATAGTAAGGGTTCCCTTTTGAATATCCATATTCACATTCTTTAAAGCGTAAAAATCTTCTCCGCCCACATTAAAACATCTATCCACATTTTTTACTGAAATTATTGTTTCCATATTATTCCTCCCCAAGCTTAAGAGCCTGTGTTATATTCATGGATTTAATAATTCTTCTAATTACCATGAGACATACAAATATCATCAACGCTACTACTACAGCAAGTTTTATTATATCTGCTGCCTCAAAATAGATATAAATATCCATTATATGTTTTTTAGGCAAATATACTACTCCATATAATTTTGAGAAAACAAAGGTGGAAATTATTCCCACTATTCCACCTGTAAGTACTGAAAAGAACGTACTAAATACATGCTCATTTATAAGCATTTTATTTACATCCTTAACCGACATACCCATAGCTCTATATATACCAAACAATAGCTCTCTTTGACGTATGGAGGTTATCCAATAAATCATGAAACCAACTGCACATAGTATTAAAGCTATTATAAAGCAAAGAGTAAACATACCGTTAGTAATCTGTATAAGAGGCGTATTCTTCATTCTGGTTACATCCTCTTCTATGCTGGAAATATATTCTATTTCAACACCTTTGCTAACCAAATTATTATAAATATCATTCGGTGTTACATCTTCAGCGGTTTTCATCCATATCTCGTAAGGAGATATTTTATATGCCTTAACTATATTTGCGTAATTTCCCACTACAAGGTGACGTTGTTTTTCTTCCCCATCCTCATAATAGTATGGTTCATATCCTGGCCATGCATCTACAATGGCAACAACATTTGCTCTTAGCACACCTCTTGTCTCACTCTCAAGCTGAGGGATATCTCCATTTCGAGAAACAACTACAATATCACCAACAACAACAGACAACATTTCTGCTAAACTACTTGAAATAATTACTCCGTTGGGATTTTGTGCCAAAGCATTTAAATAATTATACCAATGCTCATCCTGATTAAGTTCATCCTTCAGGGTAGCAGTTCTACCAAACTCATCAGTATAAATACCCTGTAACATACAGTCATTTACTTTCATTGCATTTTTTGACACAATAGTTTCTTCGTCATATATAACTCTTGTGACACTTTCACACAAACCTTCGTCCACAAGATTTTCATATTTTATGTAATCAGGCTCAATGTAGTCGTAATCCAATTGATACATTTCCAGATAGTACATTTTCATGTCCCATTTTTCGTGAACAGTGACATCTGCACCGTTTTCATATTCAATTCTATCTTCATTATTATGGTTTATTGTTCTAGCTACATTCGCATTAAAAATACCCATAGAAACTGTCAATATGAGAAACACTGATATAAATCCCTGTTTTCCAAAACTTCTTGTAATTTGCAAGAAGGAGGCATACATTGCTGGTTTCCATTTTTTTCGTCCTATGCGATAAACCAATTTGACAATGCAATGTGTAACTCTCAATGTAACAAGACCAAGAGCAATTATAAACAGCACAGAATTAATAAATATCATTGGATCCATTTTGTTACCAGATATAGCTTCCAGTCGTAATTGTTCTATGCTCTTATTTTCTGAGTAAACTAAATATATAGATACTAACAACAGCAATATATCAAGAAAATATCTCTCCCATACAGGTTTCTTATTGCTGTAATCAGATTTTGCTTCCACAATAGAAACCTTAGTTGATGCAACCACAGGAATCAGGATAAATACTATTCCTAATATAACACCAAATAAGCCATATAAAAGCATGGACTCATTAAACCTATAAACGCCCATATTGTTTCCTGTAAAGGTCAAGAAATCCGTTGTACTTCCTGCCAAAATGCACAAAACACATCCTAAGGGAATTCCAATAATATATCCGCCTACTGAAAGGATGATAAACTGCAACAGGTACAAGGATATGATTTGCAATCTGTTAATTCCTCTACTTTTCAGCATAGCTATCTCATTTTTTTCGCCCTGTATAATCTGCCTTGATACCATATAAATAAAAGCCAGTATCATTCCAAGTATAGGAAATTCCAGAACCCACAAAATAATATTTACAGTCTTTTCACTTGATTTAAATTCATCCAAAAGACCGCTATAGGTTTCCATCACTTTTTCATCCTGAGCAACAACAGCTTTTGTTTTATCAAGAAGATTATAGACGTTTTTGTAGTTAATCTGATTATAATCAAGGAGAACATTGTGCTTAAAGTAAACGTATTTGCTTTCATAATTTTTCATCACATAATTAAATGTCTCTTCTGATACAAACAGGTTGTTTTCAAATTCCCATGGTTCAATATACCAAAAATTATCCACACTTTCTTTTTCCTTAAAAATGCCCGCAACTACCAGCTTTAAAGTTTTACCATTTGAATCTTCCCAATTCACGAAATCAATAACTTCACCTTCTACCAGGTTAAAGTCTTCCATTATGCGCTGTGAAATTATACATGGATAAACATCTTCTTCGCTTTCATAATTTAAATAATCCTCGCCACAAAGCATCTGAATATGTTCTTCCATTTTGGGCATATGACTAACAGACATATACTTACCAGAATTACCAAAACTACTTTCTATTATTTCCACATCAAAAAACAGCATTGTCTGAGTCATAGATACATCTATGCCCATTCCCTCTATCCAACCAGATTGCAATTTTTCCAACTGAAATTCTACGTTATCTGTTGTGACATCTTCTGTCTTAGCATATCCACCACTTCTTCCTATTGCAGTAGGATATTCATTAACCTCTGTTATATAGTCTTGGAAAATGTTTTCCAATAATTTATCTAAAGACCCAGCCTTAAACATTGGTTGAGATGACAAAGTTGCAACAAGAAAGGATATACCTACTATGAGACAAACAGTAAGCCACATTTTATTTTTTATTTTTTTAGTTACAAATCTAAACATGGGTGTCTCCCTTCCTATTCTTCGTCAACTTCAACTGCAATTACATCGCCTGGGGATAATCCCTTTACAACACAGGAAACATAATTCCCAACTAAAAGATCTTCATTAATATCTTCGCCTTGTATTCTAGTGCTTCCAGCAAGTTCCACATATTTTTTCACAAGCTGTTCATTCTCTATTTTCCATACGTAATAAAGTTCTAAACCGTTGGTAGCATACTCCACATGTACACCTTCTTTGGGAATAAGGATTGGTTGTTTTATTGACCATGTTGCATAGCTTGCCACATACTCTCCTTCAACCTCATAAAAACTTTCATCATCCATGGATACATAAAATTCTCCAGAATTATTAGTACAATATGTAATATACACCTCTCCGTTTTCTGTAAATAAGTACACTTTTTGTTCCGTCTTACTGCCTGACAAAGCAGAAACTCTTCCCGTATAAACCTCACCCGTGTCTTTGTTTGTGACTTCTATAATTTGATTTATACTCGCTCCATCAGTGTGTTTTACAACAACTTTATTTTCAGATGGACTCTTTATATTGAAAACTCGATTCCCCACTTCAACTTCACTTCCAACAGCTTTTATATATGCTACCTCTCCTGATACCTCTGCATATATATTTGACGCACCTGTGCCATCATCCTTTCCTTTTGCCTCAGCATATGCACTTTCCATAAGCCCAAGTTGATATTCATAATTCAGCACAGCCTGTTCTTTTTGATATTTTACCTGTTCTATCTGATACGCAAGTTCCTCTGGCAAATATGCTCTTTGCTTTGGGGTGTCTTGATTTTCTTCAGGTATTGCATCTGTGTCAGTTGCAACCTCGGACTGGACATCCGTTGCCGCTATTATCTCTGGGGTTGTTTCTTCTGGAACTGCCTGTTCTTCGTCCCTTGCCTGAATAGCCTGAGTTTTTTGCTGTTCTAAATCTGTTATTTGAGCATCATAACCAGCAATCATATCTACATGAGCTGACTTGAAATTTTCAATCTGATTTGCCATCTCAACTAAAGCAGCGCTAGACTCATTAGTCTCAATAGTACAAATTAAATCCCCCTTATTTACAACATCCCCCGTCTTCACATACACATTTTTAATATTACCTTCGTATTCAGAAAGATATATGGTTGTTCTTGTATTAGAAATATTACAGTTAGGTGCATCCTCAATCACATCATAATCCATACAGATTGCTTCCACAGCCTTATAATTTTCTGGCAAAACTGATTCGGAAGAATAAAAAACTAACTCGCCCTCATTAAGGCCAGAAACAACTTCCGAATTAAACTTGTCTGTTACGCCTAATTCAACATATCTTTTTTCTTTCTTCCCTTGGTTGTTTACATACACAAAATCCCCTTCATCATCATGATAAAGCGAATCATTACCTACAAAAAGAACATTCTCTGTTATTTGCTTTTGAAAAAATATAGGTATAGTGCTTCCCAGTTCAGGCATAACTGATTGGTTTTCGAAAGACAATCTTAAATATGGATATTTTTCTCTACTCCCTGATACAACTAACTCTTCAGGAGTATATTCGTATTGATTAAGAAAATACTTCTCACCATTCAGCACAGTGTAACAAATTGGATAATAGCGAATAATATCAGCATCAATACAAGTATCATCCAACTCAACATAACAACTTTCATAATCTGATATAATTACAACGTTTTCTAAGTTACCAGCAACATTTCCACCTGATAAATCTTTGATATATGTAACGTATCCGCTTTCTTTAGCTACAAGTGTTCCATCTGTCACAATTTCCTGATATTTAGATATATCTTCATTGTATGATTTAATGTTATATTCATAGAGCAAAGTATCATAATTGTGATTTTCTTCCAGTATAGACATTTCTAATCGTGTAGCATTTATATTCTCATCATCAGCAGCTTCCTGATATCCCATTAATCTGTAGCTGAGTTCCTGTTTCTTAGCATCATATATGCCACAATTCAAGTTATATTGTTCAACACATAAATCCTTTTGGGCTACTATACTATCTATTGTTTCTTGTGCCGACTCAATATCAGCAACCGCTACTACTTGTCCTTTTTCTACATACTGTCCTATATCAACCTTTATTTCCGACACATCTGTGCTTGTTTTCCAAAAATGGCAATAATCCGTAGGTACAATTTTACCTCTCTTATATTGAAAATCACCGATATCACCATATTGTACTGTTCTATACGATTCATTAGTGGCCACTGGCGCAATGAGTTCCGGTGCATCAATAGAATTTTTACCACATCCACTTAGCAAACCAAGAAGCATGGAAAGGATTAATAATATATTCACTTTTCGCATTATTTAATCACCACCCTATCTCCTTCACTAAGTCCTTCCGTAATCACTGTGTAACCATCCATAGAAACACCTGTCTTTACATAGACCGCTTGTTTACAATTATTATCATCCAAAAGATATACAATATATTTCCCATCCAGTTCTTTTACCGAATTGTTAGGCACATATATTACATCTTTCATTTCTCCCTTGCTAACAGCCATGAACATCATGCTGACACCTGGCAATGCTCCATCTTCCATTACCGCCTTGAAGCATAAACTTTTTATTACATTACCCTCTGCATCCTTACCTTCTTCTGTTATTCCAACTAACTCCATGTCATATTCTGCAACTCCGTACGTGCCAGTATAAATATCCCCCACCACAAAATTATAGTCGTCAGAGGTAGTCGCAAAATACTCTCCGTCATCATACACAACGGTCACTAAATTGTCGTTACTGTTAACGGTTCCGTAATCTAAAATATCCGATAGATATGACACCATTCCATCGCCTTCTGCAACAATGCTATAGCTATCTAGTTTTGCATTTAAGCCCTCTATATAAAGCCTACTCACCTCAATATCTTCCTTAAGCATTTCTATATCCTTGCTATAGTCAGTACCTGCATCAATAGTCGCCAAATTCTCATAGTGATCCAGTAAAAGTTGTTGCTGTTCCAGCTGAGCTTCATAGGAATCTATTTGAGCCTCTATATCTCCTGACTTAAATGATATAAGTACATCTCCCCTAGATACGATGTCGCCCACTTCCACATACACTTGATTTATTTTCATCTCATCGTATCTTGAAAAGTAACTCACATTCTCCATATCCTTTGCTTCAAGAGTAAGCTCAAGTACAGGTTGCAAATCTCCCTTAACTACATCAAAGGTTTCATAAACCTTCTGCTCGTACTCATTTATGGTTACCTGAGCAGGAATTTTCATATTTTCATCTCCGCAACCAGAAAGCAGACATAAAATCGTTGTCAAAATTAAAAATCTATTTTTCTTGTTCATACTTTCTTCCTTTCAGACAACATTCTTATAATTTCTCCCTATTTGTCATTATACAGTAAACTATACTACTAAAAAACATCAAATTTGTATCAAAAAAGACCATTCTAAAAAAGAATGGTCAAATTTTTATCTTTTTATAATTCGTTTTACTATTTCCTTGGTCTGTTCAAACTCCTTCGTTCTACAATATACAAGCAAGAACAACACATTAGATATAACAGTTACTATGACTGCCTTAAGTAACATTGTTCCCCAACCAGTATCTGGAATAAGAGAACATATACAATAACATGCCGTACAAACAACTACGGTAACTGCTGCATAATAAAGAATTCTACAAACATAGTCCTTCATACCTCTCTTAAATATACAGGTGAACATGTTGTGTAAAATCCAAGGCATCCCTACTACAACCATAGATATAACTGTTGAAAGAATAACACCGTATACACCAATATAATTAACAAGAATTAAATTCAAAATAAGATTCACAAAGGCTGTTACTATTGGTCTAAATCTATCCTCATGCCATATTCCGGCAGCATCCTTATATGTTATAAACAACTGATTAATCTGGTCTACGAAGAAATATATCACAAAACATATTACAACATTAAAACCAAACAAGGATTCATTCCCCTGCCATATTTTCATAAACGGCTGATAGAGACAAAGAAGCAACACACTGCAAAATCCCGACAACCAGCTTATTATAAAGGTGAGTTTCTTTAAATCTGCATAATTTTTCTCCGGTGTATCCACAACAATACTATTACCAATACCGGCCGTACAAGAATTAAATACAACTTTTATGATACCCATAGCAGCAGTGAGAATATAGTAATAGTTGTTATAAACCGCAACAACTGTAAGACCCAAAAACGCCGAAATAACAATGGAGTCAGCAGAGGACACAATTACCATACCAAGCTTCATTGTGAATAAGTCTTTTATTCTCTGGTTAATCTTTTTAACTACTTCCTTATCCATTTCCCCCTCAGGCTGATACTCAGGATACATTTTATTTGCAAAATGGGCAATTATAACATTAGTAAATGCCTGAGTAACAATAGAAGCAATTAAATACCAATAATAATCCTTAAGGAAAATTACAATTGCAAACTGTATAAGATACTGAACTGTATTCGTTGCTATAGTAACCTTGCTGGCAACATCATTTCTCTGATGAGCTACGAGCAAGCTATTCTTATATGCAAACAACCAGTAAGTCATAACTGTACAAAACAGATTAAGCCAATACACAATATATACGTCTATATCCGCTGGCACATCTCCCTTTATAAGATGTGGTATAAACGGAGTAAGAATAATACCTGCTACTGCTATTACAAGACCTATTATTCTATAGTATTTTTTATATAATTTTAAAAGAGCGCATATCTGCTTTTTATCGCCGTCGATTATTGGCTGATACATGCTGTATACCATAGCTGAACCAACACCCAGCTCAGCTAAATTAAGTACCCAAAGAATAGAACCAAACAAGCTGTTAAGTCCAAGATACTGCATGCCCATGAAATACATCATTACTGTACGCATGGCAAACGGCAACAATATTTGATATCCCTTTAGCAGCATTCCAAAAACAACATTTCTGGATGCATTTCCCACTCTGCTTTCCTGCATAATAACCTGCCTTTATACACTTGCTTTTTATCATTTTATCTAGTAAGATTATTAACTGTAAATAATAATTTATATACCATATGGAGATGATTATAATGAATTCATTCAGTCCAGTCAATATTACCATAAATCTTGATAAACTGAAATATAATATACAACATAGTTTTGAATTATGCAAAGCCAAATCTATAGATTTGGCCTTTGTTTCAAAAAGCATATGTGGCGATGAAAGCATTATGGCAGCAGTTGAAGAAACCCCTGTCAAAGTAATTGCGGATTCCCGTTTAGATAATTTCGCCAAAATGAACACTACTAAAACTAAAATGCTTATCCGCCCAGCTGTTCCTGCCGAAGCTAAAGCAGTTGTA
Source organism: Lachnospiraceae bacterium (assembly GCA_015057525.1). GTDB lineage: Bacteria > Bacillota > Clostridia > Lachnospirales > Lachnospiraceae > Coprococcus_C. The sequence goes on from SVEE01000006.1 coordinate 48,966, forward strand.
AAGTTTACCGATGCAAGCTTTCAAACTGAACTGGGGACAATCAAGAAAATCGAAACAGAAGCATCAAAGCAAAACAAGATTCACGATGTGCTCTTAATGATTGATATCGGTGATTTACGAGATGGTATTCAATATACTGATACTTCAAAGATTTACGAAACAGCTTCCTATGTTCACGAAAGCAAACACCTTAGACTTGTTGGAGTTGCCGCAAACTATAACTGTTTCCTTGGTCTCTTACCTGACAAAGATAATATGACTACATTGGCAGAAGTATTCAATTCTCTCAAGGCCTTATACGATGTGGATAATCCTATATTATCTGGCGGAACTTCAAGCTCAGTATCACTTTTAACTAACAAGGATTTATTTATCCCTTCCGAAATAAGCCAAATCCGTATGGGAGAGGCTATCATGCTTGGACGTGACCCAGCAGACAATACATTTATAGATGGCTATGCTACAGATGTTTTTACACTGGAAGTTCCTATTATCGAAGTACACAAAAAGAATCTATCAGATGGTTCTTCTATGTTGCGTGGTGTGCTTTCTATAGGCAAACAGGATTTACAAACAGACAAAATCATACCATTAGATACTAGAATCAAAATACTTGGTGCCTGTTCCGACGAATGCGTCATTGACTTAACAGATGCACCAGAATACAAATCAGGCGACACAGTTAAATTCATGCTAGAATATGGCGCACTGATGACTGCCTTTGCAGGACAGTTTATAAACAAAAAATACATTTAGCAAATACGCAGTATATGGCTTTAGAGGGCATGTCTCTTGTCCTATGGTAATATATATTTTGCTTGCAAGCTACAGAAGTTGCAAATAACTATGATTTTCAACATGGGATTTTTGATTATGTGCTGCTTCGGAAAACTCACAGCCCGTAAAAACAAAAGGATACTACTGTCTTTAAACTTTACAGTTTAGACAGCAGTATCCTTTTATTTTTGCCGCGCAGCTCAAACACTTCCTTCACAGCACAATTTATCCCATGTTTGAAAATCAAGGTATTTGTAACTTCCTACTTGTCAGCGCAAAATATATATTACCATTGGCAAAAGACATGCATCCTCTAAAGCCATCCTCTATTAGTCCCTAAAATGGATTATTGATTATTCCATCCTGTTTATTTTTTTCTCTGATGAAGTTCTTCTTGAGAGCAAGCCCCTCCTTTGCATACTCCATAAAAGAAAGACTATCCCCTGGGTCAGATACACTCTTCCCTTTACGCTTAGCAGCTTCCTTAAGGATTCTTACACCTAACCAAGGATTACTTGCAAGAAGCGGACCTACAGTGTTTGTGAAGCAAACATTCTTGTAACGAGCACCCTCTACAGGGTCTGTACAGTTATTACCATATCCGTACAAAAGTGAACCAAATGGTTTTGTGCTCTTAAGTTTAAAATCAAAACGCTGAATCTGACAACCAGCTATTTCAAGACCGTCAGAGGTCTTCCAATAAATATCATCACCATAAACCTCTTTAGTAAGCATCGGTGATTTAGTTCTGTTTAACTCAGTTGCAGTCATATCAAGAATACCTAAGCTAGGGATACTATCACCATTAACAAGCTTAGTCTCTTTGCCAAGGATACAACCTGTAGAACCTGTGCAAAGAACAAAACCATCTTCTTCCACATAGGTTTTTAACTGGTCGCTGTAATGTGCCATATCCTCTGCAACATATTTTAGATCACGAAGTTGACCAGCACCCATATAAACTACATCAACCCCAAAGAAATCAGGTATATCCTTATAAGTGCTGACCTTTAAAATATTAAGCTCAATATCCATTGCCTCTGCAATCTTCTTAAACGCCATTACATTGCCTCTGTCACCGTGAAGATTTAAGATGTCAGGATATAACCAAACAAGATTCATTTTCATAATTATATACCCTTTCCTTTCTTATACTTTTCTACACTGTTCAAGCAATCATAATAAGAGTGCATCCATGTAAGCAAATATATACTGTTGCAATCATAATTCTCAAGTTCCTTAAGAAGCTTATCATAACTATTTGTAGGAAGAACAGAAATATCTTCTTTATCCACACCTTCAAGAATAAGTCTTGTTGCCTGGTCATAGGCAATAACATTGGACATACAAATATATTTTTTTACATTACTCTTAATAAGCTTAGTAAGGTCACAATCGTAAGCATAATACATACCTGTGTAGTTCGGAGTAAAATCCACAACCTCACTTAAATCAAGAACCACTATCTTTTCCTTTTTATCAGCCGCTGTTACATTGATGGCACTTTGAAGAGTAACCGGAGTTTCCTGTTTGATTCTAAGATAATTAATAGTTCTACCACCAAAGTACATTTGCTCAACTCGTCCACTCTGAATTTGGAAATCATTTATAGACTTTTGAATTCCTGCATCAGAAATACCCTCATACTTAGCAAATGCAATCATAGAAGAATAGCAATACATAAAATCCTTGCTGATATATTTTACATCAAATTTCTTATCATCTACAGTAATATAATTCTTTGTAGGATTTACGCTTACTATTGTAGCGTCCTCCTCACTCTTTAAATCGCATCCTGTACATTTGAACTTACCTATGTTAAGAAGATTTTCGTACTCATAAGTAATTGGGCTATGGCAAACCGGACAAGAACAATTAACAGTGAATTCATTAGTGTCTCTATCCTCATCCTTCTCTCCTGCTACACTGTAATAACTTACAGAAGGCTTACCCATACCAAGAGATGTAGCATTAGGTTCATCACCATTAAGTATAAGGTGTACATCTCTTCCTATTGCAGAACTAATTTTCTGCATTATAACACCTGGTTCACCATTACGCTGAGACTGATCCTTTAATACATTGGTAACAAGAATTACATGAGGTGTAATCTTAGATGAAACTATAGGTAAATATCTTTCGTCCACCTCAAGAATTACATAGTCGCACTCAACCACACCGGATTTGTTTGCACTTCTAATAAGCGCAGTAGCAACTCCTCTTTCCATATTTGCACCGATGGCATTAGTACATACAGTTTTGCCCTCACTCTCTACAAGCTGAGCTAACATACCTGTTGTAGTAGTCTTTCCTCCAGTTCCTGTAACCATAACTATTCTAGTTTCAGGTTTGTACTCAAAATACTTTATGAAATTTTTCATAATTATATTGGCAATTCCACCCGGCCAGGTAGTTCCTGAAATTTTAGGTAATATTTTTGTGATTGCCATAACTGCTTTACCTATGTAAAAAGCAATCATAAAATGTATTCTTTTCATGTTACATCCTCCCAGTTATTGTATACAAACAGTCATACAACGACTAATTTTCATCATAATCTTCATTGTACTATAACTAATAAAATTATTAAAGCCTTTTCAAAATATTATTGACACTTTTTACCTTTATTAAATTATTAATGCTCGCATTTACTTTTTTTATTCTCTACGATAAAATTAAACAAATGATACAAATTTGATGAATTTTGTTTTTATAATATTATTGGACTTTTTGCACCCTTTTAAAACACAAAGGAGGTTCATATGATAAAAATACTAACCGTTGAAGACGATAAGCCTATCTCTGATTTAATAAAACTAAACCTTACAGCTGCAGGTTATGACTGCACCTGTGCATATGACGGAATGTCAGCAGCAGACATGCTAGAAGAAAATTCCTTCGATTTAATACTTCTTGACATTATGCTCCCTAAAGTTGATGGCTACGAACTACTTGAGTATATCAAACCGCTAAAAATACCAGTCATCTTTTTAACAGCTAAATCTGATATAAACGACAGAGTAAAGGGATTAACTTTAGGTGCTGAAGATTACATTATAAAGCCATTTGAAATAGTTGAACTTCTGGCAAGAATTAATGTGGTTTTACGACGCTATAACAAAAACTCATCCAGCCTTACCTTCGAAGATTTAACAATAGATACTGATAATAAAACTGTCGCCAAAAACGGTCAAAACATTGAACTTACACCTAAAGAGTTTGAGCTCTTAGTTATGTTGGTGCGAAACATAAATATAACTTTATTCAGAGAAAAAATTTACGAGAGTATTTGGGAAAGTGACTATTTGGGAGACACAAGAACTCTCGACTTACATATTCAAAGACTGAGAAAAAAAACTGGACTTGATAAGAAACTTAAAACAATTTACAAAGTCGGATACAGACTTGAAAGTGAGTAATAATGAAATTTAGAACCAAGGTACTTATTATAAATATAATATTGCTCTCCACTGCCATAAGCACAGTAGGTTATTTTATGATTAAAAAAAATTTTGATTTGGCATTAGATTCTCAAATCAAAAGTGCAATAGAGGAAAATAATTTAGTTCAATCTACTATGGAATATGATTTATTAGATATTTCTTATTCCACAAATATGATAACCCAGATGGTCGAAGCATTTAACTCTTCCTTGACAGGAATTCCTCAAAATCAAACTATTATTTACATTGTCTATGATGGTGAATTGATATTTTCAAATGCTAATAACGAAATTGCCTACCCAGACACTCTTTGGCAACAGACAGTTGTAGGAAAAAAAGTATATTCCATCGAATCACTTAACGATAAATACTATATTTATACATCATCAAGAAATGATGTTTTTGATAAACCTCTAAACATAATCACACAAAAAGATATTACCAGCATTTACAAACTTATGGAGCAGCAGAAGGATTATTTTAGAATGTTGTTAATTATAGTTCTTATGGTATGTGGTGTTTCTATGACTGCCATTAGTTTTATGCTTACAAAACCTTTAGAAACTTTAAAAAACACATCTGAACAGTTCGGCAAAGGTGATTACGACGCCCGGGTTACAATCACAACCTCCGACGAAATAGGAGTTCTTGCAAAAACATACAACGACATGGCAACGGCAGTTTCCAACCATATGGATGAACTAAAAGATATGGTTGCCAGAAGAGAACAGTTTGTAGCTGATTTTACTCATGAGATGAAAACACCAATGACCTCTATCATTGGTTATGCTGACACAATTCGTTCCATGGAACTACCAAGGGAAACCCAAATAATGGCTGCATCATATATTTTTTCCGAAGGCAAACGACTTGAAGCCATGTCCATGAAGCTTTTTGATTTAATATACACAGGGCAAAACAAGGTTAATTTTTCAAAGATAAACACAGTAAAACTTATGTCTGATGTTATTGAAAGTGTAACTCCAGCCCTTAACAAAAAGAATATTTCCCTTGTGGATTCTTGTGAAAATGCAATTATTTCAGGTGACAAAGAGCTTCTAAAATCTGCTTTTATTAATATAATAGACAACGCACGTAAAGCTTCATCTGATAACTCTCAAATCATTTTTACAGGCGCTATCGAAAAGGAAAAATTTGTTATCACAATCCAAGATTTCGGAATAGGAATAAGCGAAGAACACTTAAATCGTATATGCGATGAATTTTATATGGTAGACAAGTCTCGTTCCAGAAAGGAAGGCGGTGCAGGATTAGGTCTTTCTCTTGCAAGCCTAATTTTCAAAACTCATGATGCTGATTTTAAAATATCCAGTATTCTGAGCGAAGGCACTACCATGAAAATTTCTTTCGACCTTTACATCGAAGAAGAAAAGGAGGGCAACCATGAAAAATAAAACAACCATCTTAAACATAATCCTTGTTTTATTTACTGTCGTTGTTGTTTTAACAGCTGTCTTCCTCCCTGAAATATTACTCAAAAAACAAGCAGACAAAAAAACTGCCATAACTACAATTGCTCCCGAAGAATACTATCTAGCTTCCGCCACAGCCATAGCAATTGATGCATCCTCTAAGCTTACTGCAACAGATAGAATAAATCTAATATCTGGCACATGGGAAAGTACTTTTTCTGAATGTTCCATCTCCGAGGCTTTTTTAACAGAGGCAGAAGCAGTAGATTTGGCGAAAGAACAAATAGAAATTTTTGTAGAAAACAAATCTTATCCTTATTCTATAAAATCATCCTATAAAAACTGGTATTCTTACGAGACAAAGGTCTATAGTTATAAAGATGCTACATTTAACACATACACAGCTTACTTATGGGAAATAACTTTTACAAAATACGATAATTCTATTATACACACTATTCTAATGACAGAAAGCGGCACTATACTTGATGCAAGGGTTAACGAAAATACTTACGAAGCAAAATCCCTTTTGCTCTCCTACAATACCAGCAATGTTGATATAATTTTTGGCAATCCTGTTGCAACAATTAATGACGAAAAAATATATGCATATCACTCAAAAATATATGGCATATACCCGAATGTTGATTTAAGTTCCGCTACAATAATTAATGCATATTCCATTGTTGTAAGAGAATCTTCTGCCATCTCAGAAAAATATATTATATATCAATATTCCACAGATACACATTACGGTATAGGAATAATGCCGGAGCAGCTACTTAACTAGGCTCCGGCATTTTTTAACCATTCTATTGCTATATTATATTCTTCTTGGGATATGACTTTTCCTGAAAATCCTGCTTTTTCTAGTACGCAAATTATATAAGCAGTATCTTCTTTTACTTTATCCGACGTTACTTCTACATTTTCCTCTTCGGTTTTATTTGCATCATATTTTTTCGCATATAAATATTCTACCTGTTCTTTGTAGTTTATCTTATCTCTAAAATCTTTATCCCGTTTTCTTATTTTTTTACAGAAAGAAGCATATTTCATAATAAGCTTATCGCTGTTATCTGCTTTATTAAACCTTATAAAATATCTTGCAAATTTAATTCCCTTCACGCTACCAAAAACTAAAGTTATACTTCCCAACAAGCCCAATAATACATAACAAATATTGCGCACCAGTTCATCAGATATCTTAAATCCTTCTCCTTGTGTTATTTCAACTTCTTCACCGGAAGTGTCACCAGATCCCATTATATTTTCAAACATTGTCCAGAAATCTTCCGCTTCCTCCACCTCTCCAACAGGAGTTACTTCAACTGGAATCCATCCATTTTCAAAATCGTATATCTCTATCCACGCATGGGCATCCGCATCTGTTACATTAACCTCTACTAACGCGGTTTCGCCGAGTTCCGAATATCCATCGTAGTAGTCAGAATACCTGGCACCCTCAACTAATTCACCATCTGTTATCTGGTTGTAATCTATGGCATAACCTTCAACATATCTTGCAGGAATTCCCATATATCTTAAAACCAACACAGCCGCTGTAGCATAGTGAGCACAGTATCCCTTTTGGTTTTCCAAAATAAAGTAATTAACAAAATCTTCGTTCTTTGGAGTTTTTCCAGGACGTATGGTGTATGGAATTTCAGCTTGAAAATATGCCACTAATTCTCTCACAACTTCCTCATTAGTTCCTATCCAATCAAACTGAGAAACAACATACTCCACAGCCTCGTAGTTTTCCTCTGGCACATACAAATCCGCATCAGTATATGGCATACAATCTGTATAATCCGTTTCATATACCCACGCCTCATTACCATCTAATCTAGGATAGAATATAACATCAACAAATCCCTGTGCACTAGATATTGGCTCATCATAATAATAGTAAGGCAAATAGTTTTCTCTGGCATCTGCACCTACATTGTTAATTCGCATTTTAGCCTTGGATGTATTCTGCTCCCCATTCATATAAGCCATGGAAAGGGCATCGGCTTCAGGTGTTTGTTCTACATCGTAACCATTCATAATATCCATACTTGTCCAAGAATTATCGTATGGATTGTATCTAATTCCAGTGAAAGATTTCAGATAAATTGTATCAAAGCTATAAGGTGCCACCTGTACAACTAAATCTGTTTCATAATCAAGATACACAGTAGAAACATCTCCAAGTCTTCCATGACTCATACCTCCTGTATCCTGATTACGTCTGTAAAAAGCTGACCATCCATCTATAAGAAATGAACTAACAGCTGCCATTGTCACCTGCTTATATTTATTTCCTTCATATCCAGCATTAAAGTTCTCTTTAGGTTTAAATGCACTGGCAACTACAATCGCAACAAATACAAAACAAAATCCTATTATTCCCGCCTGAATCATTGCCTTTACATCGTAAACATATGCGATTTCTTTTTCTTTCACTTTGCCAGATAAGGTTTTATGACGTCTTCCCTTTTCTTCAAACACATAGCTATATCGTCTTACAGAAACCTGCGGACTGTAATGCCTTCCTGATTTAAATATATACGCCATAGCCATACCTGCTATTAACATAACTGAATATATCATATCTGGCTCAGCCACAAGATAAAGAGGAATCATATTTAGTCCCATGATAAAAAAGCTCACAGTAACATATTGCATTCGTCTTGAAATATATACATTCAAAAATATGTCAAGAACTATTCCTATAAAAATAACAACGCAAGACACAGTAAGGTATCTGTTACCTATCTGCTCATTATACAAACGTTGTATGTCCACATCAAAATATTGGGATGCTTTATCAGTAGTGATATTAACGATGGCATAAAAACCACTGTTTATGTATGTTCTAAAAAGCATGACTAAACCGCCAAATGCCACTAGCAATATTAAATAGCCTAGATTTTCTACCAGCAATCTGTAATATAAACAAGCACACAAAATAGCCATGATAAATATAACACCATGGCAAATAACTGTGTTGTACTCTATGTTAAATGCAGAAAGATAAAATCCTATACTTCCCATAGATAAAAGGTATACTACGAAGCCCTTTAAAAAGAGTGTAAGAATTCTATTCTCTTTCTTCTCAAAAAAGCTTTTACCAAGCATAACACCTTCGCACAGCTGTCTATCTTCAATTGTCTCCTTCGACTTAGCCACTAGCCATTCTCCTTAACCATAACAACTGCCTTGCTACCATCAGCTGTAACATGTAAATATGCTCTCATTTCCGGATGGACATTAGCCATATGTGATGCAGCTTCATTCATATCCATATATGTTTTCTCATAAAACATTTTTGCAAATGCATCATCTAATTCCTCAGCATAATCAATTCTTATATCTTCGTACTCAAAACGAGTAGCACTCCAATACATAAGTCTTACAGTGGTCTTATCCTGAATAAGTTGACTTATTATAGAGTACGTAGTGGTAAGAATAATCTCTAAGTTATGAGGAACAATACCACACAGTTCAGGCAATATAACCAGCTGTTTATCTGACATACTAACTCTATCCTTTACCATTAGAATATCTCTCTTTGCAGAAAGCTTCCAATGAATACTCATAAGCTTATCTCCAGGTATATATTCCCTAATTTCATGCACATCAGAAAAATCATTGCCTCGCTTACTGCTCTCTTCACTTTCTAACATTCCCTGATCCAAATTCGCCGACTCAAAATCAAGTTCTCCGATTTTTTCAGGCATAACTGTAATTTCACCAACCTCATTTATATCCTTTTTAAGGAACATAAATCCCATCAAGTCTTTTATTTTTACAGTTTTTACTTCCACCTGAATAATTCCCGGCAAGGTTGCCACTATAGGCAATTCAAGCTCATATCCTTTTTTTGCATACACAGGAATGGAAATTATTCTCTCTCCCTCTGTTTCAAAAAAAGGATTTCTTATAGCTAGACAAAGCTTTACATCTAGGGACATAGCCCATGTTGGATTTATTATTTTTATATATACATATCCCTCTTTATTTTGATAGGCATACTTGTCTTTCACTGTTCTATTTTCTACCACAACCCTAATCTTACTTCGCAAGTAAATCGCTAACAGAGCAGAAAGTACAGGGCCAGCTATCATTATCACCAACAGCAAAAAATGGAAATGGCTGTGAAGAAAATAAAACACAAATCCATTAATTACAAGCAGGATTACATATGCAATTATTCTAAAAAAATTCTCCATATTTTCACCTGTAAAATCACATACTAGAATAGCTTAATTTCTTGGAGCCTCCACGCTTTTCAAAAGCAAGGCTATACCTTGTTCAATACCTATTCCTTGAGCCTTTGCTCGTGCTGAAAGCTTAACTCTATGTCCAAGTACATCTTTTGTAACACTTTGCACATCCTCTGCTGTTACAAAATCTCTTCCATCAATAACTGCCATGGCCTTAGCCATGCGAAGAAGTGCAATTGTACCTCTTGGACTTGCTCCCATGGAAAATTGCCATAAGCTTCTAGTTGACTCAACTATATTTACAATGTATTCGTATATCTCATCATGAACAAACATATCATTAGTCTTTGTACGAAGACTAATAAGCTCATCAACACTTATTATACTTACAACTTTGTCTATTGGCTTTTGAGCATTGCCTTTAAGAATCTCTACCGCATCCTCATGTTCTGGATACCCCATAGATAAACAAATCATGAATCTGTCAAGCTGAGACTCTGGAAGCATCTGCGTACCTGACGAGCCATATGGATTTTCTGTTGCAATAACTACAAAAGGATCTGGAAGTTTTCTTGTTACACCATCCACAGTGGCTGTTCCCTCTTCCATAACCTCCAGTAATGCTGACTGAGTTTTAGGGGAAGTTCTGTTTATCTCATCTGCAAGAAATAAGTTACAGAAAACTGCACCTTCTTTATATTCAAACTCCTTAGTAGATGCATTATACATAGAAAATCCTAATATATCACTAGGCAGTACATCAGGAGTGAACTGAACCCTCTTATAGTTCATAGACATACTTCTTGCAAATGTTGTTGCAAGGGTTGTTTTTCCCACACCAGGTATATCCTCCATCAAAATATGTCCTCCTGCAATAACTGCAGCAAGCACCTTTTTTACCACATCAGATTTACCTTTTATAACTTTGTTTACTTCATTTTGAACTGCATCTAATTTTTGTTTCATGTTATTCTCCCATCCAATACAATTAACTATTTGAACATACATATATAATAACAAATCATATGGCATATGTCGAACATAATTAGTCAAATATTAAACTAACTCTACCAAACAAAAAAGGAGCAACTGCTCCTTATTTTGTTATTCCCTGTTTATGGGCCTCATCAGCCACAGCCTTCGCCACAACCTTCGCCACACGCTCATCAAAAGCTCCCGGAATAATATATTCTTCATTTAATTCTTCATCTGAAACAATAGAGGCAATAGCCTTTGCTGCTGCCATCTTCATTTCCTCAGTTATGCCTGTTGCTCTTGCATCAAGGGCACCTCTAAATATACCCGGAAAAACCAACACATTATTAATCTGGTTTGGATAATCCGAGCGACCTGTAGCCATAACTCTTACTCCACCCTTTTTAGCCTCTTCAGGCATAATTTCTGGTGTAGGATTTGCCATAGCAAATACAATGGCATCCTTCGCCATGGTCTTAACCATATCCGCAGTAACTATATTAGGCGCCGATACACCAATAAATACATCCTTATCCTTAATGATTTGTTCAAGACTACCCTGTTCTTTGTTTTTGTTTGTTATTTCTGCCATCTTTGCCTGAGCAGGATTCATCCAATCTTCTCCCGGACAAAGAGCACCATTTTTATCAACTAAAACTGCATTTCCAATACCAAGTTGTAAAAGCAATTTGCATATAGATATTCCTGCAGAACCCGCACCATTGATAACCACATTTGCCTTAGAAAAATCTTTTCTAACAAGTTTAAGTGCATTTATAAGGCCTGCCGATACAACAATAGCTGTACCATGCTGATCATCATGAAATACTGGAATATCAAGTTCTTCCTTTAACCTTCTTTCTATTTCAAAACATCTTGGAGCTGAAATATCCTCAAGATTTATTCCTCCAAAAACAGGAGCAATACGCTTTACAGTTTCTACAATTTCATCTACATCCTTAGTATCAAGACAAATAGGAAAAGCATCTACACCAGCAAACTCCTTAAAGAGAATTGCTTTTCCTTCCATAACTGGTATAGCAGCCTCAGGTCCTATATCTCCTAAACCAAGCACTGCTGTTCCATCTGACACAACAGCTACCATATTAGATTTACAGGTGTATTTGTATACATCTTCTTTATTATCCCTAATTTTTCTACATGGTTCAGCAACACCCGGTGTGTATGCTGTACTTAAATCGTTTCTATCTTTTATTTTAACCTTAGAAACAACTTCCACCTTACCATGATTGTCCTCATGCATTTTTAGGCTTAATTCATTATAGTCCATCATCGTTCCTCACTAATATGCTTTGCGGGTTTTTTTCCACTTGGAAAAACCAACTGCATTTCCGATTACATTTACAAGCATAAATACTGCATTTACCACAAGACCAATAAACAGTATTTTATATATTCCAAAATACTCACCATATTCGTATACAGACAATTCAAATCTTTCATCTGCATAGCCATATGTATAAATGTATATTATTACTGCTGCAACACTAGCTACAAAAGACACAATGCTTAGAAGCAGTGCAGGCTTGTTTTTAGGATTTAAAGCCTTAACAATATCCACCAATGTAAGTATAGTAGCTACTATTATTAATACTGCTATTATTGTAAACATTGTTGTTATATGTGATTGAGCCTTTTCAGATAAGACGTAATTTTGAAGTGCATCCAACCAATACAAATCAGCAATCTCACCATAATATCCATCCACAACATATGAAACAGGCTTAGCCATCATTATCATAGACATAACTGTTGCCGTAGCCGCCCCAAGAAGAGCAAGCATAGCTGATACTGTGTAAACAGTAAGCTTTGGTGCAGGCTGTGGTTCATAGCTGGCAACAACTTTTTTATCTAATTTCTGTTCCTTATTTTCTTTTACACTATTATTTGCAGAAGCTGTTCCATTGTTTTTCTTTTCTGCTTCTTTTTTTCTTTCAGCTCTGGATTTCTTAGCCATAATTTCCTCCTAATTAGAATGGAATATTAGATTTCTTCCACTCACCGCTTGTTTTAGCCGCAGCCACTAAATTAATTATAGAAACAACAAATGCTATCACGGCAAAAAGCAAAATACAATCATATACTCCAAATGTACCGCTTGCTTCAGCAATATTTATCTCCTCAACAGATAAATCTGATTCATCATAAACTTCTTTTACAGATATATCAAACACAAGCTTCAAAAAAGCCATAACAATTGTTCCGCCTAAGCTAGCCAACATAGCAAAAACAGGACATACCACATTAGGTCTCTTAGTTTTATTAACACTTGTAACAAAGCCCACAACAGCTAATATCAAAACTATAACAAAAGCTACAATAATTAATATTGTAAATGTACCCAGTACTCCTGATATTTCAGGACTAGCCTCATATGCTTCCTCTGCCGCATCCTTCCAAATATTCTTAGTTCCCACATCTCCCCAGTAATTCATATAAATATGATATACAGGATCAGAATTAAATACAGCAGCAAAAATTATTGTAAGCAAAGCGAATGTACCTGTTAAAATCGAAAAAATCTTAAGCATTGTATTATTTACTGCAACTGGTGCTCTCATACCGCCAAAACCCATCTGTGGTTGCGCCATTGCCGGCTGACCATATCTCATCTGTGGTTGTGCCATCACAGGTTGGCCATAGTTCATCTGCGGTTGCGCCATCCCTGGCTGACCATAGTTCATCTGCGCAGGAGCCATTCCCATCTGAGAACTTGGTGCTCTCTCTGTAAATTCTAATGGCTGACCAGAAGAAGTACCCATTCCATTTTCAGGAAGGAAGACTGTTCTTGAATCATCGCCAATTGCTGTTTCATAATTCTCTGGTATTAAGACTGTTTTAGAGTCATCGCCAACCGCTGATTCATAATTTCCTGGTATTAAAATAGTTCTTGAATCATCACCTAATCTTTCATGTTCCTGAGGGGTCTGATGATTAATAACCTGCTCAGGTGCTACATTTGAGAAAGATTCTGCACTAGCTCCACAAACCGGACAATATTCCATTCCGTCAGGAGAAATATTTCCACATATTGGACAATTCATAAATTACACCTCTTTCTTATAATTCATATAAATTAATTTAACTATAGTACACTATATCACAACTAAAAAACAATTACGACATAAAATCAAAAATTGAAAGCTGAGTACCTGTAGTTTTATTTTTGTACTCTCTCATATATCTGAACAACTCTTCTCTGTCATAAACTATTCCATGTTCCTTACAGGTGTCAGTAACTATTCTAGTTAGTTCTTGATTATTAGGACTATTTACTTCGTAAGCATCTCCATAGGTTTCAATGTACTTTTCCTTCATGCCTGGGAACTTCTTATCCAATTGCTCATAGAAATATTCTCTATTTCCATCTCTAAGGGTAAGTCCTGCACCAAAATACATAATTCCGTACACTCCTGCCTTAACACAATAATCAAGCAACCCTCTTATATTTTCTTCTGTATCGTTAATAAACGGCAAGATAGGTGATATCCACACAATAGTAGGTATCCCTTTCTCCTTCATAGCCATGAGAACCTCGAATCTCTCTTTTGTAGTACATACACCTGGTTCTATAACTTTACAAAGTTCTTCATCATAAGTAGTCAATGTCATAGCCACGACGCACTTTGTTTTTTTGTTGATTTTCTCCAGAATGTCTATATCCCTCATAATTAAATTTGACTTAGTCTGAATCACCAGACCAAAATCGAATCTTTCTATTTGATTGAGACATCTTCTTGTTATCTGAAGTTCTTCTTCAATTGGCACATATGGGTCTGTCATAGAACCTGTTGAAATCATACTCTTTGTTCTCTTTCTCTTGAGAGTATGCTCCAAAATATCCTCGGCTCTTGCCTTAATTTCAATATCCTCAAAATCATGATTCATACGGTAGCATTTACTTCTGGAATCACAGTAAATACATCCATGAGTACAGCCTCTATACAAATTCATTCCATTTTGAGGAGATAATATTGCTTTTACCTCTTTGTAATGCATATGCTCCGTCCTTTTCTAGATAAAGTCGAAACTTACCTGTTCAAATTCTAAATCCTTATACTCCAACTCTTCCTGGTCAACCTTGCTTGTATAATCAGTAACAACAGTAAGCTGTTTTCCCCCTGACATCTGCTGACCAAGTATATAATTCACATCGAATCTTCCTGTTATTGCCGGTGTTGCACCTCTGGCTGGAACAATCAACTGAACATTATTAGCTTTAAGAAGAGCAAATATTGGTTCCCATATATATACATCCTTTGCCGCACCAAATGGATTATCTATGAATATAGTTTTTGTTCGTATATCCTCATTACCAGTCTGATACATACCTGAAATATAATTTATTACAGAAACCAAAAACTGTATATATATACCCTGAGACTGTCCAGTACTACCAACAGCCTCCTCATATCTGAGATATCTACTCTGCTCTTTAATACGCTCACGTTTGTAAAGATTCAACTTGATTCCATTCATGTCAGTTACTATTACACCAAATAACTTCTTCAATGTAAGGCTGTTTCTTATAAACTTAATTCTATCCTTATCATTTTCATAGTCATCCGCCTGTGCAACAACCTTATCTATGTAATCTGACATTTTCTGTTTCAAAAATTCATCCTTTACATACGGTATAGTGAGACCGACCATCTGTATAGCTTCCCCATCAGCAATAATACGAGAAAGCTTAGGCAACTTGTCAAGCTCTGTCTTAACATCAAGGCATCTTTGTAAACACTGTTCCTCAAAATTAGCTTTGATGGTTTCCATATCCGAAAGACTCTTCTCAACTCTATCTTTCTCAAGGGCAATATATTCCACAATCGTCCTTAAATTCTCCATAAGAGCTTTTGCTTCTTCATAGTCCTCAGGGATTACAACATCATCTCGTATTGTGTTTGCAAGTTCAAACACCTCCATGCGGTCCAATGATGATGCGGTATTTCCTTTGAATTTAATAAGCTCATTTTTAGCCTTGTCAAGGCTCTTGTTACTCTTATCAAATTTAAGAAGATTTTCTTCAAATATGTCTCTAAGCTTATCTTTTTCTTCAACTAATGGAGTTGCTCCATCAAGACTTATGTCATTGGTTGTAATTATACGTTTAACATCCTTGTATAAATCCACCATATAGCCCTGTTGTCTGAAATATCGCTTGTAGCTTTCATCGCATTCCTTTGCTTCCCTGTCAAGACGGGCCAAAATTTCTTCACCACTTTCAAGACTGGCAATTATCTCTGAAAGCGAGGCTTCTTCCTCCACATAAGCACCAAAAGCATCCTCGATATTTTTTATGGCATAAGATATACTTCCCTCTAATCTACTTATGGATTGTTCTCTGTCACGAAGTATTTTCTCATATTCTGAAAACTGTTCTTTTGCATCAGCTATATTCTTTCTTCCAATTTCAAGAACATTTTCATCAGATACAAAAAGCTTATTTTCATATTCCAACTCTCTGAGTTTGTCCAGCGAAACCCCTCGTTTTTCAATACTTTTAAGACTTCTATCCATAGATATTTTAAGCGTCTCCATAAGAAGTCTCTTATCCTCTATTGCCTTCGCATCATCTTTTCCTGCTGAAAGCATAGCCGTAAATCTTGCTTTAATTTCATCATCACCTAAAGTAAGATTGTCGTAATCTCCATCCACATTATAATAGGCTTTATATACGGAATCCCACTCATCAGCAATTTCTTGTTGCTTTCTCTCCAATGCCTTGAGCTTTGACTCTTCTTCAGCAACGTCCATGTTGTTGTCATCGGCCTTTGCCTCAAGCTGTCTTATATCTTCTTCCAGCCTTTCCATATTTGCTTTTGCAGTCTGACTTATTACCTCCTGCTGATTAATCAACTCCGAAAGCTGATTTGCAGTATAAAGCTTATTAATATCAGAAAGACATGTTTCATATCTGTTTTGATAATCAGCTATAGCTTCCCTTGCCTTTTCTATGGCAATCCTATATCTTCTTATCTTTTCTTCGCATTCTTTTATATCTTCACCAAGCTTTTCTGATAATTCCCTTGCCTTAATCAATCTATCACCAGCAGTTATAAACTCACTGTCAGATATTTTAAGAACAAATTCCTGATCCTCTCTATAAGCCTGAAGCATTTCCTCTTTTACCTCAAGCTGCATATGAAGGTCTTTGTTTCGATCCTGCTCTGCCTTAATCAGTTTTTGAATAGTCTCCGCATCCGTCAAATATTCACCTGTTGCATGCACAGCAAAGGCATTCTCTCCAAAATAAAGAGCTTTTTCCTCAACTGCATCCATATCAAATATGGTAACTGTTTCATCGCCGGTATCAATACCTGTTATATTAGGATCAGCTTTTATATTTTCGTAATCCTTTACCAAAATACCATATGGTATCTCTGGATTTACAGTAAGCACCTTCATTTGATGTTCAGGCTTAAGTGCAGACAAATAATCCATTCCTGTCATAGCTGTTACACCATGTCGTGTCTCTATATAATCAAGCACTTTTTGAGCAGCCTTGGATGCTCCTACAATTCTGCCTTCCTTAAGACGTTCTACATATTTGTCGCTCTTGGCTATAGATTTTTCAATAGCAGATTTATCTAATACTGCTTGAGTAATTCTTTCTCTTATTATCTCAGAAAGCTCGCCTTCATCCTTTGCAAGATAAACAGCCTTAATATTCTCAAGTTTATCCCAAGCTTCCTTATATTCCTTTTCCTTGCTGGAAATATTATCTATAACCCTGTCATTCTCAGTTTTTTTATTGTGAAGAATTGAGAGCTGAAGTTGTTCTTCCCCAAGAAGCTTTTTATTTTCCTCTGTTTCTTCTTCCTTCTCTCTTATCTTATTCTGAATCAATTCTAGTTCCGACTGATCATCTTCCATCTGCATAGATATTTCAGTAAACTTTATGTTGTTCATAGATAATCTTATTGCAGATAAATTTTCACTGAGTTTTACAATTTCATCATCAGCTGTTTTCTTTGAATTCTCAGCAACAGCGATGTTGATTTTCGCTTCATGCAAAAGTCTTTGGTCATATTCATTTTTTAATCTGTTTGCATTAAGTTTTTCCTGTATTGCTGTAATCTGCCTACGAATATCTGTAAGAACGACATCTGTACGCATTTTTATATTGTAGGCATATGTATAAAGCATGTTCTCGTCAAAGGAAGACTCAGCCATCATTGTTTTTACAACTGCATCATGTTGCTGATATTTTTTTCTGTCCTCCATATACTCGAAATACTCGTTAATGCCCTCTTTTAAATTGAGATCCTTTTCCAGTTCATCTATTCTTGCTCTAGCTTCAGTTATCTTTGATAAAATAGATTCCCTATCATTTTTCTGTTCCTCAAGCTGCTTCTTGTCTTTTGACACCTTAAGACATTCTATTCTTTCTCTTTGTCTGTTCTTCTCCGCATGCTTATCATCTCTTGCCTTAGCAAGTTCCTCCATACGAGCCTCATCATTTTTAGCAAATTCCTCGCCTGTAACACATATATCAGCAAGCACCTTGGTGAGACGACTCTTTTCTTTGTATAAATCCATGAAGGATTCCACCTTGTCAGACAAGACACCCAACAGTTCTATCTGATGATCATATCCGGAAATATCTTTCTTTTTCTTCGCAAGTACAGTAAGCTGTTCCTTTATATCCATAAGCATCTTTGCCATGGATTCTGAACCATCCTCATCTCTCTCTGTCTTAACAAGAAATGCCTTCTCAATAATTTCCTCAATAAGTAAATCCTCAACAACCTTCCTTGTGGTCTTATAATTATTCTCAAAATATGTTCTTACATGACCTTCTGTTTTGTTGATTCCTCTAATTATTTCCCACTGGCTCTCATGAATACCATAGTTACTTATATATCTTTGATATTCACCCTTTCTGTCAAAAACCCTTACCATAAGAGACATATCTCTATGCTCTAAGTCTTTAAGATAATTTTTCAAGCCTTGGAAAGTAACTCTTTCTCCATCCTTAACAAGAGGAAGATTAATAATATCATTTTTATTAAATTCTCTGTAGAAAATACAATAATTGAAATACTCTATGGATGCTACATCTTTCTTTTCTTCAACATCTCCCTCAGAATCCTTAGCCTTTCTAGCGCAAAATCCGGTGGTCATGTACCTATAGCCATCTGTACTGTCTGCTTCATCAAGCTTCCACTCAACAAGAGAATGTATAGTAGTATTTCCGTTACCTGTTCTAAACATTTTCTCTATAGGCTGTTTTTCATCCAAGGTACAATTAGGAATCATATTCTGTAAAAGAAGAAGCATAAGTACACTTTTACCACCACCATTAGCCAAGTCATAAAGTGTATTTTTTCCATGCATCCTCATGGTGAAGTCATCATAATACTGAGTGCCAAAATTGTATTTAACATTATTAACTCTTATTCTGTTAATACTAGGCATCCACTTCACCTCCTAACACCTTATATATCCTACCCTTATACTCTTCAAAATAATTTTCAACAACTGCCTTGAATCTGTCTGTAGGATAATATCTGTCCTCTACAGAAACAAAAAGTTTCTGTTCCATAAGGAAATTAAATGTAAGCTTAACATAGCCAGTTCTTGATGCTCGTGAAGCTCTATTTTTATCTTTCTCGTCAGATGTCACTACAGGAAGTTCATCCCAAAGCAACGCTATAGTTTTAAAACTATCCTCTTCAAGTTCGTCCATTGAGTATATAGACAAATCAGAAGTTATAGCAGAAAGATATGTAGAAATTTGTTCCAAAATATCTTCCAATTTCACATATTCTTTAACCTGATATGATGCTGAATCCTGATAAAAGGACAAAAGAATGTTGTACATTATGAAGTACACCATATAAAGTTCTTTGTTTAATCGTAACCCCAGCTGACGCTTCATATCATCATTTGTGTACCCAAAAATTCTATTACCTTCACCTGCTGTCACATATATTGCATCATTATACTCATATATATCAAGATTAAGCTTTTTAACTAATTTTGTTGTAATATCATACACTGCTGAGTTTGTATAAAATTCTTCATACATATCTCTTGTGTCAGGGTTTGAACGGGATATTTCTTTTCCAGTTATTAATGCTGCATATATATCAAGTGCCTTATCTAAGCTTCTTTCTTCCATTTATCCCTTCCCCCTTTCAAAAACCATATCAGTAACTGTAAATTTTTCTATTTCCTTTGGTTTGACAGTTGCCTCGTCTTCGTCATCTTTTTTGTATGAAAGATATGAAACTAACTCAACCTGTTCCTCTCCAAAAGAAATATCAAATACCATATCCTTGAATTTTTCCTTTTCATCCTCTGCCATATTTCGGATAACCATTTCCTCAAGAAGAGTGTCTTGTTTCTCCAACATACGAGCCATACTGTACTCTCTTTTACCTGCAAGATGCACCAAGAAAGAATAGTAATCTCTATTGGCAAATATTTCTTCTCCAAATTTAATCTCTAGTATTCCATTTAACTCTTTTAAGGTAACCCTATTCCACTTGTTAATCTGGTCAAGCAACTCATAAAATATCTTCGCAAAATTGGCACCAATTTTCTTGTCCAGAATTTCATCCTCATATTCAAAATCTAAGTCTAATTTATTCTTCTCTACTTTTTCACCCTTAAGCTTGTCCTCTGATTTTAAAGTAAGCATATTGTCTATGGATTTCATAGAAAATGTTTTATCTAGCCTTGGTGAAAAAAGAGGCATAACAACATGAGCCATTTTAGATGGTTCATCCTCTGCCATAATTTTCAGCAGAGTCTGTCTAAAGTCAAATATAGGTCTTAATTTTCTTAACTTTGCCCTGCTAATTATATTATCTGAAATTTGCTGTAATTCCATTGTTTCAGCAATAAGCTGACTATGATTATATATTGTCTTTTTGAGTTCAGTTTCAAGCTTACTTATATCTTCTAACGCTTTAGACTTAAGCGTAGGCACACCATCCTCATTACCGTTTTCAAAGGAAGCCTTCTCTATAGCCTTATCCACAAGTGCCTTGTTTTTTGCAAAAAGCTTTTGCTCTTCACTAAACCATTTTGCTGTTGTGTCCATATATTTTTCGTAGGCTTTAGCACCTTCAAAAATATCTATTCCAAGAAGTTTCAAAACTTGCTCTTTTTCAAGCTTAAGTTGAATAACCTGACTATTAATTCTTTTTACTACATCAATTCCACCCTTAAAATTGTTTGAGCTAATCATCTTCTCAAGAAGGAGCTGAGACACATTTATCTTGCTTTCATCTTTTATTTCCTTAGTATCAAGATAGAATTCTATACCATCAGAGGTAATTGTATAAAGAACCTGACCATTTTCTATTCTACTTTCAATAAGCTTTATTCTTGCCACCTTACTTGCTCTGTTCTCAGGGTCATAAAATTTAAACTCAAATGCTTTTCCATCATTTTTAAGCTTATCAAAAATATATAAGATTAACTGTTTTTCATCTTCAGCTGGTTCTTCCAAATCGAAGTCCCTTCGCAAAAGTTCAGACATAAAACCCTCATATTCTTCATATGTAATATCCTTCTCATGGAAATTATTTTCGTTAATCAAAAAACGCAAGGATGCCATCGTAATATAACCCATGTCAAGAAAACCATATTTTCCGTCTTTATATTGGGAAAATGTGGTTTCATTTAACACAAAGAATGGGTAATATTTTTTAAGATTCTGCATTCTTGCGCTATGCTCTGCAATTATGTCATTTATCATAACGTGCTTTAGTGCCATGAGTACCTCTTCATAATGTAGTATACTTATAAAAATACACAATATAGGCATTTTTACATAGATACATTAATTTTAATACATTACGAAAAAGAATACAAGTTTTTAATGCAAACAAAAAGTGTAGCACAAACTACACTTTTTGCTTATATATTATTTGGCAAATTGATTTAAAACATTATCCAAACGTTCAGCCAATTCTTTATTTTGTTCAGACTGTTTTTGAATATCCTCAGCAATTTCAGAGGTATTCTCACTCTTCGAAACTAATTCATTAATAGCACATCTATTATCATTTGTAATTTGAACTACACTAGAAATATGCTCAGATATTCCATTAAATGATACTCCTAATGCATCAACGCTACCCTTAGCCTCCATAAGTTCGCTTATAATTTCATTTACATTCTCGCTGTAATGCAATGATTTATCTGCAAAATCTTTAAACTTATCCATATCCTCTGATATAAAATTAATTATATATTCAAAGCAATCATTTACTGCATCAATACTTCCATTTGCCTCTGCACACAATACCTGGATTGTCGCTGCTGTATTTTGGGAATCTTCTGCAAGCTTACCAATTTCATTTGCTACAACAGCAAATCCCTGACCTGCTTCTCCTGCTCGTGCAGCCTCAATAGAAGCATTAAGCGACAACAAATTTGTTTGATGAGAAATGCTCAAAATACCTGATGCCAAATCATTGATTTTACTAAGACTTCCTAATCTTTCTATAGCCTCATCAACAGACTCTCTTGTTCTATACAATGCATCCTTTCCGCTTTCATACGTAGCCGATGCCTGTTCTTTCATATCACAAGCACTAGAAAGAACTCCATCACCTGTATGAACAGATTCCTGAATGTTTTTCATTATATTCCCAACAATATCATTTATTACTTTTATCTCCCTAGCAACTTCATTCATGTACTGATTAGTACTTTCCATCTGTGCAGAAAGTTCTTCTGCAGTTGCCAAATCATCTGTAACATTCATAACTAGTTTTGAAGCAGATGTATGCATCTGTTCTGCTTTTTCATCCAAAATATCTCCACATTCCTGAAGTGTGCCTGTTATTTCTCTAAGAGAGTTAACTAAGCTTTCTGTAGCCTGTGAGATATCTCCAATTTCGTCTCCTCTTCCAGAATATTTTTTCATTGAATCCTTTTCGGATATATCAAGATTTTTTAATTCAATTATACTCTTATCTATAAACTTCATAGGTTTTAACAGCATCTGAATAATGAAATATGATATAACACAAAGTGCAATAACTGCTATAACACAAATAATAACCAATGTTCTCTTCAATGAAATTGTTTCTGCAAAAACCTCATCTTCGCTGTCAGAAAGAAGGAATAACCAACCATATTCTGACATATAATAATAACCAGCTATATACTCTTTTGAATCCTGCTTATATTCTATATAACCACTCGCATCTGAATCAGATTTACTCACCTTTTCGCATAAGTCAACAATATATGACTCATCAACCGGAATGGCAATTTTTTCTTCATCTGCATTAAAAATGTATTCTCCGGTTCTAGTATTAACCATACAATACTGTGCATTTTCCATTCCTTTTAAGCTTAGATTATCAAGTATATCTATTAAGCCGTTTGTAAAAACACCACCGCCAACCAAACCTATTGGATTACCTTTTTCATCATATACAGCTTTATATAATGAAACTATCTGCTGACCACTTGCCGGAGAAATAATAATTCCTGTATTATACACACCATCACCAGCTTCTAATAACGAATTTTGAAGAGCCGCCAAAGGATCGCCTTCTCTTGTAATAATACCAACTACATTGACATTTGTATGCGCAAGAACATGCGTATTCCATTCACTCGCGTATAAACCTTCCAAATTATTAATATCCGCAGAAAATGTCTCTGTATATTTTTGCGCATTTTCTACAATTGCTTGATCCTCAGGATGTTGCATTATATCATAAATCTCACCTGCTCTACTATATGCAAGCAATGTACTTTCTGTTTCTGATACATAATTTTGAATTATCTGACTTCTTTCCTGTACAATAATTTCCAAATTGTCAGTTATTGTTTCTTTATTATCTTCCGTAATAGTATTGATAACAAAAAAAGCTAACCCCGTCATAACAATCAGCTGTATTATCATAATACAACCAATAATCTTCTGTCCCAATGACATGTTTTTTATACCCATAGACCCCCTCCTGTTCTAATAATACACCTACATCTCCACCAGAATCATGTGCATTATTTTATCTATTTGCACTAATAGTTTATTACATTATATCTTCTTTAATATTAAAATGCAATAGTAGAGGCGATTAGATGATTGACTCCAAAACTATAGGTGCAAGAATACGAGAAAAACGACGCGAAAAAGGTATGTCACAAGAAAAATTAGCAGAGCTTTGTGATGTTGGAACAACCCACATATCTCACATTGAAACTGGGAACTGTGTACCTAGTCTTAAGATATTTATAAAAATAATTAATGTTTTATCATGTTCCGCTGACGAAATATTACGTGACGAACTAATCAAAGCTGAACTAACATATTCATCAGAAATTTCCAAACTTTTATCCGACTGCACAAGTCACGAACTAATGATACTTACAGAAACTCTTTCTTCATTGAAAAATTCATTAAGAAAAAAAGATTTCCTAAACACAGACGTTCTAAAATAAAAATAGTTGAAAAACATCTGTTGTTTTCAGGCTAACATGGTTAAAAAATGACATAAAAAAGAGCTGTAAAACAGCTCTTTGGTGTGTAAACTAATTAATTGCATTAACTTAAATATTTCTCTAAAATTTTCTCCTCATCATAACTCGGAGCAAATGCACTAGCTATATCACAAATATTTACAACAACAGATACATCTTCCTCAAGTTCTTCTGCTATGCTCTCCACAGACTTCCCTTTTCGAAGCTTACGGCATACTTGAGTAATAAGTTTTATTTCTTTACCTATCTCTATCCCAATCTCTTTTCCTTCTCTTCTGACATCTGCGTCATGGCAAAAAGTTTTCATATACTCAACTCTCCATTCCTTATTACAGCGGGCTTTTGACACTGAACGTTCCAACCCTTCCGTATAATCATCACAAATCTCACCAGTTTCTATGTACCTCAAAAAATTCTCTGTATCCTTGTCAACATTACACACGATACCTTTTGTGTTGTAAATAAGAATCTTCCTGCCATCCCCGAGATAAATATCCTCCATGTCATCAAAACCTTTACAGATATTTTCAAACTCGTAACAACAAAGTCCTTTATCAAACGGGTCAAATGTACAAATGAAAATAACATAACTGTCGAGGAGCTCAGAATACTCATCACCAGTTTCCAAGTGATTAAGGTCCATAAGTCCCTGATAAAATCTGGAACGCTTAGGAAGAACAACATTTTCTTTCTGCTGCATCTCTGCATCATACAGTCCAGTGGATTCATCCTCTACATAAACATCATACCTGACAGCTTTCCCATCAACAGCAACCTTAATTGCTTTCTGGTTGTTGATGGAAATATTGTCCCCAATGACATTACCTGTAAGACGTTGCAGCATCTCAACACAATTACTAGGTTCCTGCATAACCTTGCCAAAGATAAAGTCATCTTTTAATGTTAATCTTTCGTACTGCGCCTCTATTTCACGAGGCGTTAAATTGGTTGCATAATTCTTGTTCATAATAGAATTACTCCTTTCTTACCCAGGAGAATTACTTCTATTCATACTATATTTCGTGAAATCTCCTGCTGTTTTTTAATGTGAATATTTAGCATAGATTCCTTTGAAATATAAAAGCCGAACGGCTAAATGAATTATAGAACAAATAGATATATGCCACTTTCAGATTAACATATATCCATTCCTTACGTCAATAAATTATAAATGAAAAACATCATGCCTATAGGCATGATATTATTGCGTACTCACAGGTACATTACATCTGCGAGGATTTCTTTGGCGCAAAAGATAAAGCCACCATATTCATTTAAACCAACACTTGCGAAAAGGTATTACACATTTCTTATGTTCGAACGAAAAAACAGCAACACGCTAACACGGATGTTAGCGTAGGCGTGCTGGACAGGATGTCCGGTGTACGCCGTGTTGCGTAAAAAAGAAAACCTTAATTCGAACATTAGAAATTGTTATACCTTGTAGCGTGTTGGGTTAAATAAATATTGTAGCTTTATCTTTTCCCAAAAAAGAAATCCCACAGATGCAATGCACCTGCGGGACTATACGCAATAATCTTAATACAATATTAAGCCTTACCTACTGAACCAAAAAGTTCCATCTTCTCTTTTACAGTTGCCTTAATAGCATCTGCGCCTGGAGCAAGAAGCTTACGAGGGTCAAATCCCTTACCTTCAAGATCCTTGCCAGCCTCGATGTACTTTCTAGTAGCTTCCTGGAATGCTAACTGACACTCAGTATTAACGTTAATCTTAGAAACACCAAGTGAAATAGCCTTCTGAATCATATCTGCTGGAATACCTGTACCACCGTGAAGAACAAGTGGCATATCACCTGTCTTCTGCTGAATAGCATCAAGTGTATCAAAGCTAAGACC
Organism: Lachnospiraceae bacterium; assembly: GCA_015057525.1. GTDB lineage: Bacteria > Bacillota > Clostridia > Lachnospirales > Lachnospiraceae > Coprococcus_C. Next base: position 75,146 of record SVEE01000006.1, read on the forward strand.
AGCCCAGTTATCTGGGTACTTACCATGAATGTTACCGATACCTGCTGCAAGCATAGTTACACCAAGATCTGCAACCATCTTACACTCATCTGGATCTGCACACTCACCAGCACCTACAACACCGTCTTCTTCTCCACCGATTGAACCAACTTCTGCCTCGATAGAAATACCCTTCTCGTTGCAAAGCTTAACAAGCTCTGTAGTCTTAGCTACGTTCTCTTCGATTGGATAGTGTGAACCATCAAACATAACTGATGAGAAACCAGCCTCGATACATGCTAAAGCACCTTCGTAGCTGCCGTGATCAAGGTGAAGTGCAACAGGAACTGTAATCTTAAGCTCCTCAAGCATACCATTAACCATACCTACGATTGTCTTATAACCACACATATACTTACCAGCGCCTTCTGAAACACCTAAGATAACAGGTGAATTAAGTTCCTGTGCTGTTAAAAGAATTGACTTTGTCCACTCAAGATTGTTGATGTTGAACTGACCAACAGCATACTTACCAGCTTTTGCCTTAGTTAACATCTCTTTTGCTGAAACTAACATTATATGTCCTCCATTAATTTAAAAATTTGTTGTGTCTTATGAAATTTATCCTTATCGCACAACACGTATGAAGCCATTATACTATATGATTTAGAAAAAATAAAGTCGTTAAGCTAAATTTTGTATATAGTATCTCTAACAAAATTTATAAGTATTTTTTTAAATATTTACCTGTATACGACTTTTTATTTGCAACAATGTCCTCAGGTGTACCCGTACCAACTATAGTACCTCCACCTTCTCCACCTTCTGGACCTATATCAATAATATAATCTGCAACTTTGATAACATCAAGATTATGCTCTATGACAACAACCGTGTTTCCATCCTCTCTAAGTTTCTTTAGTATATCTACCAGCTTATGAACATCAGCAAAGTGAAGTCCTGTGGTTGGCTCATCAAGTACATAAATTGTTCTGCCTGTACTTCTTTTACTCAATTCTGTAGCAAGCTTAATACGTTGAGCTTCTCCTCCAGAAAGTGTAGTAGAAGGCTGACCTAATTTAATATAACCTAATCCAACATCCTTAAGAGTAGAAATCTTCCTTAAAATCGACGGAACATTTTCAAAAAATTCACATGCTTCATCAACTGTCATATCAAGAACATCAAATATATTTTTACCTTTATATTTAATCTCTAAGGTTTCTCGATTATATCTCTTTCCACCACAGACCTCACAAGGAACATAAACATCTGCAAGGAAGTGCATCTCTATCTTAATGATACCATCGCCCTTACATGCCTCACATCTGCCACCTGACACATTAAAAGAAAATCTCCCCTTAGTATATCCCATGGCCTTAGCATCCTTCGAATTGGCAAATAAGTCTCTTATAAGGTCAAATACTCCTGTGTAGGTAGCCGGATTAGAACGTGGGGAACGGCCTATAGGCGACTGGTCAATATTGATTATTTTATCCAACTGTTCTATTCCATCAATGCAGTCATGATCTCCAGCCTTAATCTTAGCACGATTCAAATCTCTAGCCAGTTGCTTGTAAAGTATTTCATTGACAAGGGAACTCTTACCCGAACCAGATACACCTGTAACACAGGTCATGACACCTAAAGGTACCTTAACATCTATATTTTTAAGATTGTTTTGTCTTGCTCCTTTTATCTCTATGAAACCAGTTGGTTCCTTACGAGTTTCTGGTACCGGAATCTTAATCTTACCACTCAAATATGCACCAGTTATAGAATCTGGACAATCCATAATATCCTGAGCTGTTCCTTCAGCAACAACTTCACCACCATGCATACCAGCCCCAGGACCAATATCAATAACGTGGTCTGCAGCAAGCATAGTATCCTCATCATGCTCAACAACAAGAAGAGTATTGCCAAGGTCTCTTAAATTTTCTAGAGCAGCTATAAGTTTGTTGTTATCTCTCTGATGCAATCCTATACTTGGCTCATCTAAAATATATGCTACACCAACAAGACCTGAACCAATCTGAGTAGCAAGTCTAATTCGCTGAGCCTCTCCACCTGATAAAGTACCTGTTGCTCTAGAAAGATTCAAATAATCAAGTCCTACATTAATAAGGAAACCTATACGTGATTTTATTTCTTTTAAAACCTGCTCTCCTATAATGTTTTGTCTCTTAGTTAAAACCAATCCATCAAGAAAATCCTTAAGCTTTACAATTGACATTTCTGTTAACTCAGAGATATTTTTATCTCCAATGGTAACAGCTAAAGACTCTGGTTTCAAACGTCGACCATGACACTCCTCACAAGGAATAGTTGTCATATATGTTTCATAATCCTGCTTCATAACCTCAGCAGAGGTTTCTCTGTATCTTCTCTGTACATTCTTAATTAAGCCTTCGAAGACCGTAGCGTAAACATTGGCACCATATCTAGCACTTTCGTAATATACTTTGATTTTTCGTCCACCAGTTCCATTAAGCACAACATCCTTTGCCTTATCATTCAAATCTCTAAATGGTGTATCAAGAGAAAAATTGTATTCCTTAGCTAGAGCTTCCAAACATGCATGTGTATAACTTTTTTTGTCACCACTTGATTGCCAGCCTATAACTGAAATAGCTCCTTGATTCAATGACAATGAATCATCCGGTATCATTAAATCAACATCAAATTCATTCCTAAAACCTAAACCAGTACAGCACGGACAAGCGCCGAAAGGATTATTAAAAGAAAAGCTTCTTGGCTCAATTTCATCTATACTCACATTACAATCTGGGCAGGAAAAACTATCTGAAAAAAGCTTTGGCTCTCCACCTATAACATCCACCTTAAGAAGCCCTTCCGACATCTTAAGAACAGTCTCTATAGAATCCGCCAATCTGCTAGTTATACCTGCCTTCACTGCAAGTCTGTCTACAACTATATCTATATTATGCTTCTTATTTTTATCAAGTTCTATTTCTTCGCTCAATTCATAAACGCTGCCATCTATAATTGCACGAACAAATCCGCTTTTCCTTGCCTGAGATAGCAGTTTTGCATGTTCACCTTTTCTTCCTCTGACTACAGGTGCTAAAAGTTGAAACTTTGTCCCTTCTGGAAGTTTTAATATTTCATCTACCATCTGGTCTACTGTCTGTCTGGCAATTTCTTTGCCACATTTTGGACAATGTGGAATTCCTATACGTGCAAAAAGCAATCTAAAATAATCATATATTTCTGTAACAGTTCCCACTGTTGAACGCGGATTTCTATTGGTTGACTTTTGGTCTATAGAAATAGATGGAGATAGTCCCTCTATCTTGTCTACATCTGGTTTTTCTGCTAACCCGAGAAATTGTCTCGCATAGGAAGACAAAGATTCCATATATTTCCTTTGACCTTCTGCAAAAATTGTATCAAAAGCTAAAGAAGACTTACCCGAACCAGACAAACCGGTCAATACAACAAACTTATCTCTAGGAATCTTAATGTTAATATCTTTTAAATTGTGTTCTCGTGCACCTTGTATGGTAATATATTTGTGCTCACTCATCATGTTTCTCCGTAAAATCACCTATATTTTATCTGAAAATATTTTGCCGTCCATGAAAATAAATCTATCAGAAATGATACTAATCATGTAACTTAGCAGTATATTTTTTTATCATTTTTTCTATATCAATTTTGTCTTTTTTATCAAGTATCATAAGTGCAGTGATTGTACCTAAAAGGAAAATAGTAACAACACCAAAAGTACAAATAATTTTCTTCATAAGCTTACCCTTACACTCTTCATCTAATACTTCATCCTGTGCTTCAAGCACTTCTTCAACATCCTCCATGGGGATATCAGTTCTCATTGAAATCTCAACAACCAAATCATCTCTTAACATAATAATTCCTCCTTAAAAATCTTTTTAATAAATTAACTATAAGCAAACCATATACATAGTATATATCTTTTTACTCATCATAATCACGTAAAATAATTTTTAATTCTTTTAGCTCGTCCCTTAAAGTTGCTGCCTCCTCAAAATTAAGTTCCGCCGCAGCCTTATTCATACGCTTAGTAAGTCTAGCTATCTCTTCTTTAAGTTCCTTCTTAGTCATAGACTCTGGATCCTTAGTATGCCTTGCATTCTTCTCTGCTTCCACAGCCGATTCATCTACCTCAAGAGAAATTATATCACGTATATCTTTCTTGATACTTGTTGGTGTTATACCATGTTCTTTATTATACTTATCCTGAATAGTCCTTCTTCTATCTGTTTCCTTAATTGCAAGCTCCATGGATCTAGTTATTGTATCTGCATACATTATTACCCGTCCATCTACGTTACGGGCAGCTCTACCAATAGTCTGAACTAAAGAGGTTTCAGAACGTAAAAAGCCTTCCTTGTCGGCATCCAAAATTGCTACTAAAGTTATCTCAGGAATATCCAAACCTTCTCTTAACAAATTGATTCCTACTAAAACATCAAAAACACCCATACGAAGATCTCTTACAATCTCAATTCTCTCCAATGTATCAATCTCAGAATGCAAATATTTGACTTTAATATCCAACTGCTTCATATAATCAGTTAAATCCTCAGCCATACGCTTGGTTAAGGTGGTTACAAGAATTTTATTGCCCTTGGCAGTTTCCTTATTAATTTCCGCTACTAAGTCATCCACCTGTCCTTTAACTGGTCTTACTTCCACCATAGGATCAAGCAATCCTGTAGGCCTTATAACCTGTTCAACACGATTTTCTTCATGTTCTGCTTCATAATCTGATGGCGTTGCAGATACATATAATATTTTATCAACTCGCTCTTCAAACTCTTGAAAGTTAAGAGGTCTGTTATCAAGTGCCGACGGTAATCTAAAACCATAATCAACTAAAGTCTGCTTTCTTGCTCTGTCTCCAGCATACATTCCTCTGACCTGTGGTAATGTAATATGCGACTCATCCACAATAATTAAATAATCATCATTGAAAAACTTCAACAAAGTGTTAGGCGTTGCTCCCGGTTCAAGTCCCGCAAGAATTCTGGAGTAATTCTCCACGCCCGAACAAAATCCAGTTTCCTTGAGCATCTCCATATCAAACTCTGTACGTTCCGCAATTCGTTGCGCTTCTAGTAACTTATCGTTCTCCTTAAAATACTTAACCCTCTCTTCAAGTTCTTGTTTAATTTCTACTACAGCTCTCTCTATCTTTTCACTAGCAACAACATAGTGAGATGCTGGAAATACACAAGCAAAATTAAGAGTACGTTTTATCTCTCCTGTCAGAGGATCAAATTCAACAATTCTATCTATTTCATCACCAAAAAATTCTATTCTAAGACCATCCTCAAATGTGGACACAGGCAAAATATCTACCACATCACCTTTAACTCTAAATGTACCTCGACTAAAATCCATCTCATTTCTAGTATATTGAATATCCACAAGTTGCCTTATAAGTTCATCCCTATCCTTCTCCATGCCAGGTCGCAAAGAAAGCATCATGGACTTATAATCATCTGGATCACCAATACCATAGATACAAGAAACTGACGAAACAACAATAACATCATTGCGTTCTATAAGAGCTGCGGTAGCACTGTGACGCATTTTATCTATCTCATCATTGACCGAAGAATCCTTGGCAATATAAGTATCAGTAGACGGCACATAAGCCTCCGGCTGATAATAATCATAATATGAAACAAAATACTCTACAGCATTATGAGGAAAAAAAGCCTTGAACTCACTATAAAGTTGCGCCGCCAATGTCTTATTATGTGCCAAAATAATAGTAGGCTTATTTAACTTAGCTATAACATTTGCCATAGTAAATGTTTTACCTGAGCCAGTAACACCAAGTAATGTCTGCTGTTTCTTGCCCTCCTCGAAACCCTTAACTAAATTATTTATAGCCTCTGGTTGATCTCCCGTAGGTTGAAATTCTGAAACTAACTCAAAACGTTCCACTATATATCTCCTTTATAAAAATAGTTACAATCAAACTATTCATACTCTTAGATTCACATAAAATCCATCTCTTTAATACTCTATAACTATACCACAAACAATTTTAAATGTACAGCAAAAGATGAACATTTGTTCTATTGGAATTTCTACGTAATCATTACCTTTTCGCAACCAACTTGTATTGAACAAAACACGGGCATGCATATTATATGCATGCCCGTAAAAATTCATTATTAGATTTTAGAAATTCTCTTCCATAGCTTTAATAAGCCAATATACCATACTATGCACAGGAGCTGAAACATTACATCGAGAAGCAAGATTAAGCAAACTTCCTGTAAGAGTATCTATTTCTGTTCTCTGTTTTTTTTCTATATCCTGTAACGTAGATGAACGATGTTCATATGTAACAGGAATAAGTTCCTCAAACAGAACCTTTCTGTATTCATCTGCTGACGACCAGTAGGTAACACTTCCTGAAGCATTCAAAATTTCAAATGTTTCCTCTATAAGAATATCCATAATTGGATGTGCATAATCTGAGTCTGCCAATTCTCCATAAGATTTACCAAGAATTGCACCAAGAGGATTCAATGTTGTGTTATAAATAAATTTAGCCCATAATGCCTTGCTAAGTTCTTCTTCAAGCTGAGCTGGCATACCTGAATTGTTGATAGCATCAGCTAAATCTTTAATCTCCTCCTCATCATATCCATATATAGAGCCCAAAAGAATTGGGGCTTGATGAGCTGTAATTGTACTCTCATTAGGCAACTCTTTCTTAAATCCAGTTATAACTCTACTATGATATAACATTTCCTGTGGGAACTTCTCTGCAAAGCTAGCTTCATAGCCCATACCATTTTGCATAAATACTATGTTGCAGTTATCTTTCATACATTCACTGTAATCAAGAAGACATTCACTCACTTCTTCATTAGCTGTAGTCTTAGTAGTTATAAGGACGTAATCATAACAATTTTCAGGTAAAGAAGCATAGTCATCATACACACCCACTTTTCCTGCTGGAACAATTATATCTTTAAACATACCTTTTCTCGCTATACCGTTGCTCTTAATAGCGTCTTTAGTTTCACCTCTTGCAATAAAATCCACCTGACAACCAGAATCAACAAGAGATGCTCCTACACCGATACCAAGAGCACCTGCTCCGATAATTAAAATATTCATACTACTCCCCCATATCTGTAAACCTTATCAATAAGTTTCTTACTTTTTATAGCTAAGCACCATAGCTGATATCTTAGGTACCTTTATGTTTAATACGTTGTTTTTAACCATGTACTCATGTTGCTCCAAATCGTAGCCTTCTTCAGTAGTAATTATGAGCCTCTTCATAAAACTTCCATCTGGAACACCAAGTCTTCTTACATGAATATTAAGTTCATGCTCTTCATAGTCGTTATTTAGAATAACAACAACAGCCTGTTTCTTAGTAAATCTTCCATAGCTTACTATCTTGTAGCCACCATGAAGGAACATAAGCGACCCCTTCATAAGCGCCTCATTTTTCTTGTGTATTTTGATTATATCCTTATGGAATGCAATAAGTTCGTGATCTTCTCTACCCCAAGGATAAGTTCGTCTATTATCCGGATCTGTCCATCCACAAAGACCTGCCTCATCACCATAGTAAATAGTTGGAGCACCAGGCCATGTCATCTGAAATACAACCGCCTCTCTAAAAACTCCCTTGTTAACATTCTCATTAGCAGCTTGTGGTCCCATAGTATGGATACGACCTACTCGACGATTAGTTCTTGTAAGGAATCTAGAATGATCGTGATTTGACAGTTCATTCATAGCAATCTCAAGAGAATTTTGGTTGAATCTAGACATATGATGTCTAAGAGCTCCTGTAAATGCATCTGGATTACCAAGCAGGTCACCTCTGAACTCATCACTATGCTTTTCAACACCTGTCAAAAACCATGTAATAGGTTCCATAAATGCATCATAGTTCATGACCGTATCCCACTGGTCGCCTAATAACCAAGCCTTTGCATCTCCATAATGTTCAGCAAGAATAATCGCTTCTGGATTAGCATTTTTCACTCTATCACGAAAATCTCTCCAAAACTTATGATTAAATTCCTCTGTATATCCCAAATCCGCAGCAACATCAAGTCGCCAACCATCTGCATTGAAAGGTGGAGAAACCCACTTCTCACCTATTCGCATAATATATTCGTATAGTTTTTCTGATTCCTCATAATTAAGCTTAGGAAGAGTGTCATGTCCCCACCAACCATTGTAGGTTGTGTTATAAGGCCACTTCCACTGGTCCTGAAATTTGAAAAAGGATCTATAAGGGCTATCATGGGCAACAAAAGCACCCTTATCATATCCTTCTTGATTCTCATATATACACTCTCTGTCAATCCATTTATTGAAGGAACCACAATGGTTAAATACACCATCCAAAATAAGTTTCATGCCACGCTTATGAACTTCTTCAATAAGTTCTATAAGCAACTGATTACTAGCTTCAAGATTGGCCTTATCTGTAACACGGGTAATATATCTAGTAGACTCTTTATTAGTCTTACAACCTTCTGGAAGGCACTCACCCTCATCCTTAACAATTCTGCCAAAATGAGGGTCAACATAATCGTAATCTTGTATATCATACTTGTGATTAGATGGTGAAACAAAAATAGGGTTTAAATATATAACATCTACTCCTAAATCCTTAAGGTAATCTAACTTGTTCATTACACCTTGAAGGTCACCACCATAAAAGGAACGTACATCCATATTATCAGGATACTTGAACCAATCTGTTATTCTCTTTGTTCCCTCTCCAATATAACAATATTCGTTATCCAACACGTCATTAGATTCGTCACCATTACAAAATCTATCAACATATATCTGGTAGAACACAGCACCTCTTGCCCATCCAGGAACCTTAAATCCAGGCATAAGCTGAAAATTATAATCAGGATTTAACGTCTTCTGAGAACCCAATTTATTGTAGTAACATACGACACTACCAGCAATTACCTCGTAGTAATAATTCAGCTCTTCATCTACATCGCTTATCTTATATGAATAGTAATCAAACAAGTCATCACTACTCTCTATATCCATCTCATATCTTTCTCCATTACAAATAAGAAAGACCTTGTCTACATTATCTACAGCAGTTCTAAATTTCAATGTAACAGAATCCCCTTTAGAAATCTCTGGTGGACATCTGTAACTTTCTGTACCGTCTGCAAACAAAGCTCCGAAATTAAGAGCCGTTTTTGTATTATAAACATATTCAAATACTTTATGTGAATGTAATTTTTTTGACATGGAGTCAGCCTCCCATTTTTACTGTTGCACCATAATAGACAACTATGATTATTTTAATACAATATACAAATTTTAACAATACTTAATTATCATTGGAATGGTTTTAAAAAGGAGAAAAGGACAGCCAACGTTCGACTGTCCTTTTCGGAGAAGGTATTTTGTTACTTATGGGGTGTAGCAAAAAACTATATAATGTATTGGGGGGGTTACAAGTATTATTATAACCATAATTGTAGAAAAGTCTGCCCAAACATTTAAATTATTTTTAAATTTTTTTGTGCATTTTAGCGATAAAAGAAATCATAAAACGACAAAAAAGCCTCTTTTTTGTTCATAACATACAAGAGGCTTTTAATATAATGGTAAATTTCACCAATACTTGTTGATTTTTTTAATATCATTTATTTTGTTTCGGCGTTTTCAACATTTTTTTCTTCTGAAAAGATTTCATCAGAAGTACTTTCTTCTATCAAAATTTTATCTTCTTCAAACAAAGATTCAAACTCTGCTCTTTCGATACGCTCTTTTTCGAGAAGCAACTCTGCACATTTGTGCAATACATTTATATTTTCGGTGATAATACGCTTTGCTTCTTTATAACAATCATCGATAATGCGTCTAACTTCACCATCAATCATAGCAGCTACTTCCTCACCATAGCTTCTTGAATGACCTAAATCTCTTCCAAGGAATACTTCTTCACTATTATCAACCTCATAATTAATAAGTCCTACCTTGTCAGACATACCATATTTTACAACCATCGCTTGAGCTGTTTGCGTAGCCTGCTTAATATCCTGAGAGGCACCAGTAGTAATATCTCCGAATATAAGCTCCTCTGCAATTCTTCCACCGAAGCTCACTTGAATATCCTGAAGCATTTTTTTCTTGGTATTAAAAACATTATCATTCTCAGGAAGAGGCATTGTATATCCACCTGCACCACGACCATTAGGTATAATTGATACCAAATGCACTGGCCCCACCTCACTGAGAAGGTGGAATAATATAGCATGACCAGCCTCATGATAAGCTGTAATTTTTCTTTCTTTTTCTGGAACAAGTCGGCTCTTCTTCTCACCACCAATTCCAATCTTGACAAAACTCTTATCTACATCTTCCTTCTTGATGTACATACGATCCTTCTTTGCTGCACATATAGCAGCTTCATTCATAAGGTTTTCAAGATCTGCACCTGCAAATCCAGCAGTTGTTCTTGCAATCTCATGCAAATCAACATCATCTGCAAGTGGCTTATTTCTAACATGAACCCTTAAAATTTCTTCTCTACCTTTAACATCTGGTCTTCCAACCAATACTTTACGATCAAAACGTCCCGGACGAAGAATAGCAGGGTCAAGAATATCAACACGATTCGTAGCAGCTAAAACTATAATGCCTTCATTAGTACCAAATCCATCCATCTCAACAAGAAGCTGATTGAGAGTTTGCTCACGCTCATCATGACCACCACCGAGACCTGAGCCCCTTTTTCTGGCAACAGCATCAATCTCATCTATAAAGACAATACAAGGTGAATTCTTCTTGGCATCTTCAAACAAGTCTCTAACTCTAGATGCACCTACTCCAACAAACATTTCTACAAAATCAGAACCTGATATAGAGAAAAATGGCACTCCCGCCTCACCAGCTACAGCCTTGGCAAGAAGAGTTTTACCTGTTCCAGGAGGACCCTCTAAAAGAACACCCTTAGGAATTCTAGCACCTAACGAATTATATTTCCCTGGATTTTTCAGGAAATCTACTATTTCCTCCATATCCTCTTTCTCTTCTTCAAGACCTGCAACATCCTTAAAAGAAATCTTTGGGTCATCGTCAGTTGACATTCTGGCACGGCTCTTACCAAAGTTCATTACTTTACCGCCGCCGCCACCTGCACCGCCACCTGAGCTACTGCCCATAAGCATAACAACAAGAAAAATCGACAATATAATCCCTATTATTAATGGCAACCATGTCATAAACGCACTTTGTCTGGCAACATCCTCCAGATTCATACTTATGGTTCCATTACCATATTCCATCACTATTTCCTGTACAGTATTTACATCAGATGCATAAAATTCCTTCTGCTCATCAGTACCATGATATGTGATGGCTATAACGCCCGTAGGAACCTCGCTGTTCTGATATATATCAACCGCTTTAATTAAATTTTCAGCTACTTCACTTCTAAAATCATCTATAGTATAGCTGGTATCTATTGGACTTCTGTTGTTTTGCATCCAAACAATAACACAAGTCGCAATCACAAAAAGCAATAGGTAAAACCCTAAGCCTTTTCCCACACTTTTTTTCATCAATGTGCTCCCTTCTAATTTATTCCTCTATTATTCCGATATATGGAAGATTTCTATATTTTTGTGCACAATCAAGACCGTAGCCTACTACAAATCTATCTGGAACAACAAAACATGTCATATCCGGTTCAATATCTACAACACGTCTTTCTGGCTTATCAAGAAGAGTTATAATTTTAAAACTCTCTGGTTTTCTTTCCTTTAAAATATTTACCAAGTAAGATAATGTTCTTCCCGAATCCATAATATCCTCAACAAGAATTACATTCTTACCCTCAATACTATCATCAAGATCCTTGATAAGCTTAACCACACCTGATGAACTTGTTCCATTACCATAGCTACTTACAGACATAAAATCTAATGTAACAGGCACAGTAAGTTTCTTAGCAAGTTCACACATAAAAAATACACTTCCTCTAAGCACACCAATTAAGTGAACCACCTTGCCCTCGTATTCTTTATTTATTAACTCTGCCATTTCAGTTATCTTCTTATCTACTTCATCTTCACTAATAAGTACTCCGATTTTTTCAGCCATATTATTCACCCTTTCCTACGTAATTCAAACGAATTATCTTTGATGTATTTTCCTGAATCTTACAAGACTCACTGTATCTTAGACCTATAACCCACAATACTTCATTGCCATTAGCAAGAATAGGCCAGTTACTTCGTTTTTCTCGATCAATTTTGTTATCAATAAACACCCTCGATAGTTTTTTTGTACTGCCTTTAGCATCAATTACTATATAATCCCCATCTGCCGGTGTTCTTATACACAGACCATCTTTTATTTTACCATAATCAGCCATTTTAGTATATATTTTTTTTGAAACTTCTAAGGTTGATTGCTTGTCTTCAATATTAACTTCAAGGGCACCCCAACCAGGTATCTCAAACAATCCATTCCCTTTAATTTCTATATAATAATCCTGTTCATGAATTTTTTTATTACTTATAATGATTTTATCATAGCTTTTTCTTGCCTTTATATTATATGGCAATTCAACCATTCTGCCCGTATCCTGGTAAATCAACGAAACCACAGACATTATATTGTTTCTTGTTATATTCTTCTTCATGCCAGCCACAGAAGCTATAGCCTCATGAACAACGTGTTCCTGCAGTACTGGATTAAATGTGTAAAGTTGACTAACGTCCAAACTGACTGTTTTGCCAAAATCATCCTCCTCAACATTTTCTTCGTATCCACCCATAGCCTGTTCATGTATATATTCATAACTTCTACTTGCTTCCTGAGCAATCTGACATATGTGTTTTATTGCACCACTATTTACGTCTTCCATTGCGGGAATAACTATGTGACGAATCTTATTTCGGGTATAATCTAGTTCAGAGTTAGTGGAATCCTCCCTGTAAGCCTGCCCCTTATCACAAAGATACTTTTCAATCTCATCTCTTGTTATATTCAAAAGAGGTCTTATTATATTGTCTCTGACAGGAGCCATTCCTGACATTCCCTTAAGTCCAGTTCCCCTTAACATATTAAATATTACTGTTTCTGCCAAATCATTCTTATTATGAGCTACAGCAATCTTATTGCATCCTTTAGCTTTCAAAACTTCATCAAAGCATTTGTATCTAAAAAGTCTTCCAGCTTCCTCAATTGTAATACCTTTTGACGCTGCATATACAGGAATATCCTTATGAAACGAAACAAACTCCACATCATATTTGCAGCAAAGTTCCTTCACAAATTCCTCATCCTCATCCGCTTCATTTCCTCTTATCATGTGATTAATATGCACCGCAACAATATTGGAAAGACCAATCCGCTGTCTTAGTTCTAGTAATGACAACAAAAGGCAAACCGAATCAGCACCACCTGATACACCAATTACTACACTATCATCATGTTCAAGCATGGAGTAATCCTTTATGTAATTGTAGATTTCATTAGTAAAACTATTCATAATATCTCCATTTTACGCAAAATAACATTAAGAAATATACCATATTCTAACATTTCTGTACATAGTCGTCACAAAGTTTTAACAAGTTTACACACTATTATAGTGGCGTCATCCTTAAACCTGCTTCCACCTATAGATTTAACTTTTTCTAAAATATATTCTACCACATCTTCAGGATTATCATATTCCATATCTGAAAGAATATCCCTAAGATAATCATCCTTATTTTCAAAAATTATACTTTCTAAAACCCCATCACTTACCATTACGATTATATCATTTTTATAAAACTTTTTTATGCATCTTTCGCACACTGCACCTTCAATAACTCCTACAGGAAGGGAGGTTGATTTTATCATTTCCAGCCACTCTCCTCGTTTAATGTAACTTGTGGCAGCACCTTGCTTGTACATCCTTCCCATCCCTGTATGCAAATCAACTAACAACATATCCAATGTTGCAAAGGATTCCCCTTTATTAAGATTAGACAGGTATGAATTTACCAGTTTAATGGACACCTCTTTATCAAACCCTGCCGCCAAAAGCTCTTCCATAATTTCCAACACATTATTACTGTCAGCACAAGCCCTTTGACCATTACCCATTCCGTCCGCAATCATAACCAAATACTGTCCATCAACAATCTCTCCCACATAAAAATTATCACCACATACCTGGTCATCATATCTACTTAAGCACCGAACCGCAGTTTTACATACAAATTCAGGTTTTTCTCTAAAACATAAAACCTCATAATTATGCCCTACTATTTGTCTGCTCTCATCCTTTATCTCAAGCTGAACCTTCATTTCCCTTTCAATAATTTTTTTTACAACATCTGTAGCTACAATTCTACCTCTCCTTGTTTTTGATGTTATGTAAACTTCATATCTCTCGTCATCATTTTTTAACACGACAAGATTTTTCACTTGAATATCCCTACCATTTAACTCTTCTATAATATTCGCCTCTATGGTTTTTCTTAAAGGAACCTGCTTATCTAACTGATTAGTAAATTTTTCTATTATCTCACCTACATCATTAAAACCAATCCCTGTATTTACAGAACCTGCCAAAGTATATTCTATACGTTTAAATGCTGAAGCTAGATTATTAATTCTATCTATGACTAATCTACCCCACTCTGGTGAATTTGATGTCAATTCATCACCCTTTATTCTCCCGTCCACATGAGCAACTATCTTGTGTGGCATAAGTAAAAATAAAAACATGGCCGATATCACAGCCTTAATATTCTCCTCCGTCAGCAAAAAATCATACCAGTATACTCCTAGAACATAAAAAACACTAAAGAATATAAATACATATGCCACCTTCCCTCCTCTTATAAGAGAAAGCAAAGAAAACGAGACCAATGCAATAATCAAGCATGCCGGCAAATAAAGCAGCTGATTAGATTTAAAAGATATTATCATTGCCGCAACTACGGTCCATATAACACCTATATTAAATCCAAATTTGTAAAACAAGAATACTACAGAAAAAAATGTCACAGTATTGAGTAATACAATCTCACCAAAAACATACAAGGGCATACCATTAAGGACCGCGATTCCAAGAAGCAACACACTTATTAACGATTCATTTTCTACAACAATACGACTGTAATCTTCCAACATAACTTTTAACGCATAATAAAATATAAAACTGGAAGAAAAAACAAATGCTGCCTCTATAGGCAACTTTGTAATATTTACTGTTCCAACAGTATAATAAAATGATAAGTTTAATATTAATGTCAACATAGATGACAGACCTGATACAAGAAGTTCCTTACCTCTTATAAAATCAAACACTTTCATATTGCTTATCAGCAAAACTCCCACAATTATTCCACCGTATTTTATAGTGTCAAATATAGGTAGTTTTATTAGCATGCCAAGGCTTGTACCAATTAATGGAAAAAATATGTTTCCCCCTAACGCAGCTATCGCTGTCATATAACCAACGGCAAAGGGATTCATATTCATTACTTCACATTGACCAACAAAAAAACCTATCATGGCTAACCAAACGCCATCAAATGTTTTACTTTTTCCCATAACACCCCTCCAAAAATTTACACCGCAAAATGAATGCCATAGGATTATAACTGTTTTTTCTTTTACATATTGTCAAATACTGGTAATAATCTTAAGTAGTTGTTGACAAAAACAAGCAATAAAAAAGGAGCTTCATAAGCTCCTTTTTTATTCGTAGGGACGTATAACTATCTCATCCGGATATACCATTCCAAGTTTGTCCTTGGCTACATCCTCTATGTACTGATTCGTCTTCATATACTGTTCCTGAGCAAGTAGATTCTCATGTTCTAACATAGCATCTTCAATCTGCTTCTCCAGTGTGATTTCTGTTTCTTTTAATTCTCTACTTTGGGCATGTAAATTAACTACCTTAACGCAAGCAACAAAACACACAAAAATAACTGCCATTACTATAAACATACTGGCAATTCTTGACTGCTTTCTAGTTGATCTTCTTTTCTTAAGATTTCTACTCATTTCCATACCCGACTAATTATCTATTTCTTCTTACAGATAACATAATTCTACCCTCTTTTACTTGTTTTTTCAACATTTTCTTTAGTTTTTTGACAGTTTTTTTAACCAACAACAAGATGTATGATATAGTCCAAATAAAAACACAACTTATAGTATAATGATAAACAATAAACCCTAAAATTCCACTTAACAAAATGTATATTCTGAGTTCTCCATTGTTATAAATTTGAATTTCATGTAGCACAACTATTGCTGACATCATCCAAAAACATATATCTTCAATGCTCACAAAAAAAATATTGTGTTTTATCAATCTACGAAAACATCTTATTATATCATACAAAAAGCCAAGGCCTGCTCCAACGTACAAAAACACAACAAATACATTGTATTGTAGTGCTATAAACTCTGTCATCATTCACTCCCAATATGGCAAGCTCTAAAACATTATATGTTCAAAATAAACATACTATTACAACAGATTTATAAGTATTTGTACATGTCCTTCGCATCTTCTTTTTTAGTTGTATCAGCTATCATAGTCACCTCTGCCTTAACAGATTTGTTACCAAATGCTATCTCTATAACATCTCCAACCTTAACATCATATGATGCTTTAACAACCTTACCATTAACCTGAACTCTTCCTGCATCACAGGCTTCATTAGCCACAGTTCTTCTCTTAATCAACCTAGACACCTTTAAATACTTATCTAAGCGCATAATTAGACCTCCTATCAAAAACAAAAGCCACCGCTTAAGCGATGGCTCTTAATTTATAAACTCTTATATGGATTAGTTTACAGAATCCTTTAAAGCCTTACCAGCTTTGAACTTAGGTGCCTTAGAAGCAGCAATCTTCATAGTCTCACCAGTTCTTGGGTTTCTACCCTCTCTAGCTGGTCTTTCAGCAACTTCAAATGTACCGAATCCAACTAACTGGATCTTCTCGCCCTTCTTTAATTCGCTAGCAACTGTCTCAGTGAAAGCCTTAAGTACCTTCTCTACCTCAGTCTTCTTTAAGCCAGTCTTCTCAGCCATGCTTGCAACTAATTCGTTCTTGTTCATCGATAATTCCTCCTATATAATACAAACGTCGTTGATTGCCATAAGCAATACCTTTTTTTATTTGCGGCACCTATTAAAAATGCCCTATGCATATTTATACCCTTTTAACCAGTATTTGTCAAGTAAAAACGCAAGGAAAATCAATAACTTTTGTAATTTATTAATAATTTTAACCTTCCATCTGTTTTCCAAGAAAGTTAGCCGCCACAACCGCAATCTTCTGTTCGGTCTCTCCAATAGGTTTATCACCTTCTCTTGAAAGCAATATAACTGCCCCTATGGCATCGCCCTCGCTAATAATAGTTTGAACAATCTGACCAGTATATTCATTCTCACCATTACCCAAAATTTTTATAAATTTCTTCTCACCCTTCTTGGCTAATATTGCTTCCCTGTCATTAATTGCTTCCTCAAGTTCCTTATGAAGACTTTTTCCAAGTAGTTCCTTCTTTGGTATACCTGCCACCGCAATAATTTGGTCTCTATCGCTAACACATACACCACATCCAAGTATCTGCGCAGTTGCCTCCACATACTGCTGAGCAAAAGCACTAAGCTCTCCTATCGGGGAATATTTCTTTAAAATAATTTCTCCTTCTTTGTCTGTAAATATTTCTAGGGGGTCACCCTCTCTTATTCTGAGAACTCTTCTTATTTCCTTTGGAACAACAATCCTCCCCAGTTCATCGATACGCCTAACAATGCCTGTTGCCTTCATATAATAAAAACCTCCATTTACAAATCTTAGTATTTGAAACTAGTATCTGTAAATAGAGGTATTTTATACCTTGCTTATTTGTTGTTTTAATTATTTTTTAAATCTTCTTCAAAAGAAACAACCTGATTTCTTCCGTTATTTTTTGCCATGTACATTGCATCATCTGCATTCTTTATGGTATCGTGATAATCACCACCACCATACATAGCAATTCCTATAGAAATTGTTGTTTTACATATGCCATTATCACTTTGTTCAACTTTTTCTCTCAACATACCTGCAATTCTTATTGCCTGTTCAGAAGGACATCCTGGCATAATAATCAAAAATTCTTCTCCACCCCAACGAATAACATAATCTGTAGCACGAACATTACTACGCAACGTATTAGCGATATGAACAATAACCTTATCTCCATCCTCATGGCCAAATTCATCGTTCACCTTTTTGAAAAAATCAATATCAATCAAAAGCATACTAACCGATAAATCAGGGGCAAATACCAATCTACCAGCCGAAGCATCATATATTTCTTTTAATATATTACGATTATATACACCTGTAAGCTGATCACGAACTGCCAACTGCTTAAGGCTATCTTTTGCAACATAATGTTCAAAGTATACACCTTGCATCATATAATGCATTGCTCCTATAGCTAAAACACATGGCAAATTAAACAGATACATCATCTCTAAATTTTCATATTGTATAAATATATTGGCAACAGCAATATCAACAATCAAAAACATATGCGCAATCATACTATATAAAAACGGAGCTGAAAAACCTGCACACACAAATATAATATTCATGATAATCATACCTGGAATCGCAAACTGTCTATCGGGCAATAAATATGTAGCCCAATCAGTACACCAAATAATAATGTGTATCATCAAATATGTTGCAAAAACCATCACACGATAATCTGTAACTTTTTTTGTTAAAATTACATACACAAAAAAAGGAACTATTACTATAGCACGCGGCAGCAATGTCTCATAAGCAAAATGTCCAAAAATGCTACAATCAGTAATAAAGAAGGATAAATATGCCAATACAGCAACTGTAACCATACGCATATTAAATTTTTTATAATAGTCATACTTTGATTGAAAAAATTTCTTTTGTTCTTCTTTAGAAAAATCTCGTAAAACGATTTTATCCATTCTTTAGGTTCCCTCCAAAAGTTTATGTTTCTATATACATCAATCTTGTTTCAAACTCCTCTACCGCCAACGGCTTGTCAAAATAAAATCCTTGAGCTAAAAAGCAATTATTTCTTTTTATAAGTTTTAACTGTTCCACAGTCTCCACACCTTCAACTATACATTCAAACCCCATATCTGCCGAAAGAGCTATGAGATGTTTCAACATAGCCATACGCTTCTCATCATAATTCTTACCATCTGGCAAATAACTTCTATCAATCTTTAAGACACTCCATGGCGCTTCCCTAAGAAGATTAAGGGAAGAATAACCTGTACCAAAATCATCCACGGAAGTTGAAATCCCATTATTCCTAAGTCCTGTAACCAACTGCTTTAAAATATCAAAATGCAAATCCATTGTGGTTTCAGTAAGTTCTATTTCTATGTATTCGTGAGGAACATTGTTTCTATCTATTATATCCAGTATATCCTCTAGAATTCTGGAATTCCCTAAATGTTTTCTCGATAAATTGACAGATACTTTAACTGCTTGTTTCCCAGTGTCAATCCACCTTCTTATATCTTTACAAACATGATCAAGCATATAAAAATCCAATTGGCAAATAGCCTGACTTCTTTCAAGAACGGGAATAAAATCGCCTGGAGAAACGATTTTACCATCATGAAACCATCTACAAAGTGCCTCAGCACCCACCATAAGGTAATCCTTCAAATCAACCTTAGGCTGATAAAACACTTTAAACTCTTCGTTAGCCATGGCATCCACAAATATTTCTTCTATATATCTGTTTTTCTTGGATTGCTCTAAAAGCTGTGAATCAAAAAAGGCTGTGTATGCTGTTTCGGCAGAATTCTTAGCAACCTTCGCCGCCATGCTTATGGAGTCCATAATATCTGTTGCATTATCACAATCCTCATCAATCATATAGAATCCAGTGCTTGCAGATATATATACGTTTTCATCTTCTTCTATAAGATACACATCTTGTCCTGCAAGATAAAGCTTAACATCATCTAATCTAGTCTTGTTGAACAACATAATAAAATTATCACCGCCAACACGACATATAATGTCATCATCTTCTATGTTGAGTTGCAATCCTTTAACAAACTTCTTCATAGCTAATGTGCCATTTCTTCTTCCAACTCTATCATTAACCGAAGAAAAGCCTTTCAGGTTAAATCTACATGCACAATATTTGCCAATCTCTTTTTTATCTATGAGATAATTTGCCACCTTAACAAAATAGTTTAAATTATAAACCTCTAACTCATGGTCCTTATACAACATTTCAGAGGCAATACGCATTGTTCTTATACGTCCATGAAAACTGTACAAAATTTTGAGCAACACCTTAATCTTGGACAAAATAACTTCATCCCATCCATGATTCTCACATGTACCATTCACAGAATAGACTGCTATGCATGTATCCATAGTATCTTCTCTCTGAGTGTATATACATGCATCATTGTAGACCTCTGTTTCATATAAAAGAGTTTCTTTCACTTCACTTTCTCTTTCCTGAATAGTATTCTCATAGAAACATACCCCAACTCTGCCTATACCAAGCACATTACAAATTGGCCCCAATGCTAATGCTATAGCGTCGCTTCTTTCGTCAGTAACAGATTCCATATTAATCAAAAATTCATCTAGTGCACGACCATATTCTGCATTATCAAACATCCAATCCCCCCTTATAATGGTAACTGTGGAATACTAAATTCTACAAAAATAGTGTTATCTTCTTCTCTCCTCATAATAACAGATGCCGACATCTGTTCAAGGAACATTTTGAGTAATCTAATCGCGACAAGAGAAACATCTTCCGGCTCATATACAAAACTGTCGCTGTTTACATAGCTAAGTATTTTTTTTCCAGTATCAGACGGAATCTTTGAATCGTAATCCATAATAGTTATAACTAGCATTGTTGCATACGACTTTTTACGTGTAGAGAATTCTACGGTCAGAAGCCCTCCTGTTTTGTATGTGGAAATAACCTGAAGTGCTTTAACAGTTATCTGCCCTATTCTGCCTGCATCCCCAAGCAAAAACTCCGGAACCGACGGAGCCACTCCAATACGAAAATCTATTTTATTCGTATCCAACATATTGACAGCCTGTTCATATACAACATCCATTAAATCATTAACCTTATAGTTAGTCTCTCTAAGTTCTATCTTACCATCTACTTGTCGAATGTAATCTACAACCTCACGAATCTCAACTGGTATTTGACTAGAGTCCATATGTAAATCACTATACATGCTCATGATAAATTCTGATTGTGCTTTGGCTGCCTTCTCCATCTTACGACTCTTCTCAAGTGCCAAGTAATTATGATATGCCATTTCAGATAAACTTGCAGCAAGACCTTCAAGGAAAATAGCCGCACGTTCAACATCCTCTTTATCCATGCATCGTGTTTTCTTAGCCGCCTCAATAAATGTGTCAGGATCAATGCCTAATTCCTTGGCAATTTGCGCCATTTTTTCTTCATCTACATCCTCTGTACGAATCTGACCGCCTATGCAACTACCAATCATCTTACCCTCAAGCATAATAGGTGCTGCAAAATCAGTTAATCCTGCATGACAGTTATAAACAGTTGCACGTTTATTCTTAAGCGTTAAAACGGCTCCATTTTTATCACACTCTTCACATCTGCTGCATCCTAACTTAGTGGTTCTGACCAAATCCATACAAAAGCCAGAAAATCCACTTCCTTTTGTTACTGGTATTCCATTTTCATCTGTCATAAGTGAGGCAAGGCCTGTATATTTCGAAAATTCATCTTGTATTTTCTGTAAGGCCTTAACTTCCATCAAGTCTACCAAGCGTATATCTTTCATAGCATCACCCTAAAAAACGTATCACATCTGTCAAATAGCATCCATTTTTTCTTGCATAATAGCAAAAATTTCCTATTTATATAATACTATTTTTTTATACAAAAAACAACTTTTTATAGTTAAATTTAACAATATTTAAACGGATTTTTATATACATTTTACGACATTTAAATCTAAAAGAAAAAGGGATATACCTTCATCTTGGCATATCCCTTTTTCGAAACATATCTATAATTTACAAAACTATATATTTTGCCACAAAAAGTATAGCTAAAATATACATAAGTGGCGTAATCTTCTTGGTCTTTCCGCAAACCAAATTAATTACAACATACGAAATCACACCAAATGCAATCCCCTCTGAAATACTGTAGAGAATAGGCATGGCAATAATGCAAAGATATGCAGGAACAGACTCTGTTACATCATTAAAGTCAATTTCCACAACAGCACTAACCATAAGGAATCCTACGAATATAAGAGCTGGTGCTGTAGCAAATCCTGGTATAGCACAGAAAATTGGTGACAAAAATACCGACAAGAGGAAAAGCAAACCTGTAACAACTGATGTGAGACCTGTTCTACCACCCGCAGCCACACCCGCAGAGCTTTCTACAAATGTAGTAGTTGTGGATGTTCCAAGCACAGCACCTGCAGATGTAGCAATGGCATCTGCAAAAAGAGCCTGTTTAACTTTAGGTAACTTACCATTTTCATCAAGCATATCGGCTTTGTTTGCAACACCGATAAGAGTTCCAAGTGTATCAAACATATCAACGAAAAGGAACGCAAATATTATTATGATAAAATCAGTTATCTTAACACCACTCATATCAGCATTAAAGCATTCTCCAAATGTAGCCCCAATTGCTGTTAAATCAAAATCCGACCACGCAGGGAAAAGAGAATAAAATCCAGCTTCCGCATCTACTGTATAAATCCCAACTGCCTCACATATCATTCCTATAATCCAGGTAACTACAATACCTATAAGTATAGAACCCTTAACATTTTTAGCATACAAGATAGCAGTTATAAGTAATCCTATCAATGCAAGAAGTGCACATATACCAACTGTACTAAAGTTCTCAGTAAAATCAACAACAGCCACAAGTGTAGCCCCGTCATCCACAACTATATTGGCACCTTGAAGTCCAATAAAAGCACAGAAGAGTCCGATACCTACAGATACACCCTTCTTAAGCTGAAGTGGAATCGCATTGAAAATTGCTTCTCTAACATTTGTAATCGATAAAATTATGAATATTATACCTTCAACAAATACAGCAAGTAATGCCACCTTCCATGAATATCCCATAGAACCACAAACTGTATATGCAAAATACGCATTAAGCCCGAGTCCCGGAGCAAGCGCAAAAGGATAATTAGCGCAAAATGCCATAACAAAGGTACCTATAAACGCTGCCAAAGCAGTAGCCATAAGCACTGCGTTTTTATCCATACCCGAAGCAGATAAGATAGTTGGATTTACTGCCAAGATATAAGCCATTGTCATGAATGTAGTAATACCGGCAACAACTTCAGTCTTAACAGTAGTATTGTTTTCTTTAAGCTTAAAAATTTTTTCTAACATATTATTCCCCTTTCTCGTAAATATGTTCTAATTTTAGCAATTATTTAATTAAACCACAAGAGCAAAGATTAATTAAAATAATCTTTGCTCTTATTCCTCTAATTTATATTAATCCATTTACCAGAATCACAAGAATCAATATTGGTAAAACGAATTGGAAATATGGCTTTACCCATTTCTTTAACTTCATACCTGCACCAGTATTTGCTTCTTGCATATATTTATCATATCCCCAACCATATTTAGTTATACAGAATAACAAAAATATTAATGCACCTGTCGGCAAGAGAATATTACTAACTATAAAGTCCTCTGTGTCAAGAATATTTCCACCCTTTATGAGTTTTATATCGCTCCATACATTAAAGCCTAAAACACAAGGAATACTTGTAACAAGCACTATAATACAGTTAGCAATTGTCGCCTTCTTTCTACTCCATCCAAAGTTATCCATACAGCTCGCCATAATATTTTCAAAAACAGCAATTACTGTAGTAAAACTTGCAAAAGTCATAAACAAGAAGAAAAGTGTTCCCCATATACGACCACCTGCCATATCCACAAATACATTTGGCAATGTAACAAAAATAAGCGAAGGTCCTGCATCTGGAGTTATTCCAAAAGAAAAGCACGCCGGAAAAATTATAAGACCTGCGGAAATTGCAACAAAAGTATCCAAAACGCAAATTCTTACAGACTCACTGAGTAATGTATTGTCCTTCTTCATGTAGCTACCAAATATTTGCATACTTCCAATACCAAGACTAAGGGTAAAGAAGGCCTGATTCATGGCTGCAGTAATCACTTTTCCTATTCCTACATTTTTTGCTTTTTCTAAATCAGGCAATAAATAAAAGGAAAGTCCTTCCCTTGCACCTGAAAGTGTGGCACTATTAATAGCCAACACAACAATTAAAACAAGAAGGGAAATCATCATAAATTTGGAAATTCTCTCAAGTCCATTTTGGAGTCCAAAGCTACAAACCAAAAAACCTAAAACTACTATAATTAGTGTCCAAAGTCCCATTTCAACAGGTGATGCCAACAAATCATTAAATACACTTTCCACTGCTACAGCATCTAATGTACCATCAAATTCACCTCTTAAAAACTTGAAGAAATAGCTAATCATCCATCCTGCAACACTAGTATAATACATCATGAGAATAAGGTTTCCCAACATGCAAAGCCATCCATGAAGATGCCATTTCTGTCCTTCCTTTTCAAGCTGTTTATATGCACCCACAGCACTTTTTCCTGTTGCTCTTCCCACAGCAAGTTCCATAGTTAAAACAGGAATTCCCATACAAAGAAGAAACAACAAATAAAATAATACAAATATTCCTCCACCATTTTCACCTGCAACGTAAGGAAATCTCCACACATTTCCTATCCCTATTGCACACCCAGCACTAACAAGTATAAAGCCAAGACGTGATTTGAAATTTTCCCGTGCCATTATCTATCCTCCAAAAATCCTCTAAAATCTATGCATAAATACACTTTGAGTCTCTTAATTAATTGCACAGATTTCAAATTTCTCGTTACTTCCAATAGTAAAATTACAGCCAACTGACAAAAGAACTGACTGACCCGGCTGTATATGTGTTTCACCATTAACCTTCACTCCATATGAAGAACCTAAATCTTGAAGCAATACATTTCCATCTGGCCTTACACTTACCTTACAATGAACTCTACTAACTCCGGAAGCATTCGGTGCAAATATTAAATTACACTTTTCTTTTGACCTTCCAAAAGTAATAGGTTGTTCTAGAGAAAATGCCGCATTTGCATATTCACCTGAAATTCCATAAATAACTATCTGTGGTGCAGACTGTTTAATCGGCTGTGATTGTTGATTAGATACCTGCTGCTGTGGCATGTATTGGTCCATAGAATCTGTTATCAAAACTGTTCTTTCAACATTATTATTTACCGTATTAGCATTATTAAACTTTATAGAATTAATCTGAACAGGTTTTACTGGTGCCAAACCCGAATTAGGAGCTGGTGTCATACTTCTCTGCTGATACTGATTGCTACTATACATCTGTCCACCCTGCTGTGCCTGATTAGTATATGCAGTCTGAGCATACTGGCTGTGAGAAGACTGATACCCTGGGTACATATTGTTCATAGGCATCTGCATCCCTTGTCCCCCAGGCATTTGACGACCCTGCCCCATATTAGCAGGTATCTGATGGCCTTGCATCATATTTCCTTGCATTTGACGACCTTGCATTTGATTATTATACATACTCTTCATACATCTATACCATTCCTATATACCAAATTATAATTTTCTCAGATACGAATCCCATCTAAGTTTTTCTTGATTTTGCCTTCTAAACAAGATACAAAGACACTAATTTGCAGTATATCATATGGTTCTTTTTTTCTCAAGATATTACATAATTCTATCACCTATAATAAACTACCCAGAAAAAAAGCCCATTCTCATCCTTGCCAATTGCCATTCCAAGTTCCGAACAATTAAGAAGGTCTATATTAAAGCCGTTTGCTTTGGCTGTTGCCTGAAAGTCCGACATAACATCTTCCACTGAAAACGATGTTCCATACATCTGAATCAAGCTAAACACAGCATCATTTTCAATACCATTTTCCACCATAGCATTCCATAACTGTTCCCCTAGTGCTTCATTCCAATCCTCTGTATCAACAATTCCAACACAGCCTGTCACGCAGTCCGACGCCACATCCTCAAGTTCTGAATTTGTCTTAATCTCACCAAACCCTTCTTTCTTACGTTCACCGTTAACCAAATCATAAAATTCTTGCTTGAGTGTTTCTAAATCTTTCTCGCTATCAACTTGAATTTCTTCATCGCCCGACAGCACAATAGTTTCTTGGGTATCACTTTTTTGACCGCTTGTAAGCTTACCAATTTTTCTAACCATAATAATCATACAGCCAATTAAAGTAATAATAATAACAGCCACAATAGCTCTTGTCTTATTCTTACGTCGTACATTCTCTTTTTTCATGTTCTCTATTATTACTTTTGTAGAGCTCTCTTTTATTTTTCTTTGCATACCAGCCTGACTTGCCTTTGGGTCAGCACCATACACATAAAAGAAATAATACAAATCCGTTGCATTTTTTATTCTTTCGTCTATACCAATCGCAAGACCGTTCATGAGAGCAGCTTCTTGTATAGGATTAATAGGTATTCCCATTTGAGATGGCAACATCACCTGATCATATTTTGCTCTTTCTGTGGCTGGCATCACCTTTACGCCTGTTATCATTTCATATACTGTTGCACAAAGAGCATAAATGTCTGAATAAGAGCCAATCACACCATCCTTTTGACGTTGCTCGAGAGGTGAATAGCTCTGCTTAAATACTTTATTTTCGCTCATACCCATCTCTTTAGTTTTAGCCGCACCAAAGTCTATGAGTTTCACCGAACCATTATTGGTAATCATAATATTATCTGGACTGATGTCTCTATGTACTACGCCTCTTTCATGCACACTGGCCAAGGCTTTTATTACAGGTTGAATAAGTCCAAGTGCTTCATTAACCGTAAGTCTTCCACCACGTTCTTTTATATAGGACTTAAGGGATTTACCCTCTAGAAACTCCATAACAATGTATGCAGTACCATTCTCTTCAAAATAATTGATTACCTTTACAATTCCTGGATGTTCATCTATCTGAGCAAGAACACGTGCTTCTTCAATAAAAAAGCCTTTCTCTCTCATGAACAAATTACCTCTATTGTCATTATAAGTTGTAACCATACTGCTGCCGTACATTCTATCTGCACACTGATGAAGAAAATATTCCTTAATAGCAACCTTCTTTTGGAGGTTCATATCAAAACCTATGTATGTTATTCCAAAGCCTCCATCGCCGAGGCATTTTCCTACCAAATATGCATTGTGAAGGACCGTCCATACAGGTAACTGTTTATTCTGATTTTGATAATATACTTCATGCCCACAGTAAGGACAATTCATCATCTGAGAAGGCTTTTCTCTCATACATCCCATACATAGATTATCTAAATTCATCCTCGTTCCCCTCATTTATCTAAAGATTTATTAACATAGTTAAATTATAACACCTATACACACAAAATTTCTACACAATAATATACATAGCGATTTCTTTCGGGCAAAAAACGCCAAAGCTATATATACTTTGGCGCAATAATTATACTTTCTTTATTATTTATAAACTCAAATTCAATATCATACACAGACTTTAAATTATTCTTAGTGAGAACTTTCTTACTATCTCCCATGTCGTATATTTTTCCATTTTTCATAAGGACAATTTTGTCGCAAAATCTGGCCGCTAAATTCAAATCATGCAATATTGCAATTATGGTTTTTCCTTTATCTTCACGCAACTTAATCATTACCTTCATAAGCTCATATTGATGTCTTACATCAAGATTAGAGACTGGTTCATCAAGGATAATCCACGGTGTATCCTGAGCAATAGTCCTGGCAATCATAACACGCTGAAGCTCTCCACCACTCAACCTGGAAATACTCTTATCCTTAAGTTCATAACAATTTGTGTACTTCATTGCCTCATCTATAATCTGATTGTCAGCTTCACTTAAAGGCGAAAACATTTTTCTTTTATTTTCTCTTCCCATAGCTACAACGTCAGCCACAGAAAAATCTATATCTTTATTTATATTTTGAGGTAAAAATGATAAAACTGTAGCCATTTTTTGTCGCGTCATATTTTCTACATTCTCATCATCTAAATATATCTCACCACTTGTTTTTTTAGACAACTTTAAAATTTGTCTCACCAAAGAAGTTTTACCGGCTCCATTCGGTCCTAAAACTCCATAAAAACTCCCTGTTTCAAAGCTCGATGTTATAGAATCAATTATTGGATTTTGTCTCTTATCTGGTTGCCACACAAGTTCCGTAGTTTTTATCTGTTTTACCATAAGCTACACCTTCTTTCTTCTGGATATTATAAGACCAATAAAATATGGTGCACCACAAACAGATGTAATTATACCTACTGGTATTTCTGTAGGCGCAGATATAGTTCTTGCCAAGGTATCACATACAGTCAAAAATATAGCTCCAACAAAAAATGCGTAAGGCAACAATTTCCTGTTATCAGCTCCGCATAATATTCTAATGCTGTGAGGTATAATTAAGCCAACAAAGCCAATAACTCCACTTACCGACACAGCTGATGCCACCAAAAGAGAGGCTATTACAATAATTATGCGTCTTGTTTTTATTGTATCTATTCCTATACATTTTGCATCATCTTCACCAAGCATAAGTATATTAAGTTTACCTGAATAAGCAACAAGGACAGGGAATCCTATTATAGAAAATACAAAAAGAAATTTAACCTTATCCCAATTTGCTGCGGAAAAGCTACCCATTGTCCACATATAAACCTTATCAATTTGCTCCTTATTAAAAGTCATAAGAAGAGAAATTATAGCACTTAGCATAGTGCTCATAGCCGTTCCTGTGAGAAGCATATTTATGGTAGATAATTCTCCGCCTATCCTTGCTATTTGATATACAACGAAAACAGTTATCATAGCACCAACAAAAGCAAGTGCCCCTATAGCACCAAGTCCCATAAAATCAACAGATATACCAGTCAACATGGCAATGGTAGCACCTAAAGCTGCACCAGATGAAACACCAAGTATATGTGGGTCAGCAAGGGAGTTCCTAAAAACTCCCTGAAATGCTGCACCTACAATAGCAAGTGCTCCCCCAACCAAAGCTGAGAGAAGTATTCTTGGCATCCTGACTTTCCATATTATAACTTCGTATGTGGTGCTTATATCTGATAAATCTATTTGATTCTTTATTATGGGAAGCTTTGACACAACAGTTTTAACGCTGTCTGTAAGAGTCATACTGGAAGACCCTACCATGGCAGCCCACACAATCACCAAAAAAAGAATTAATACCAATATAATTAAACGAATCCAAGGAAAAGTTTTTTTCATATTATTCAAAAGCCTCCGGATGGAATATCTTCGCAAGTTCCTCTATTCCTTGAGCATTTCTATACCCCTGTCTGTCCAACATATTTATATCAATGGTGTAAACATGCCCCTCTTTAACAGCGGTAAGCTCTTTATAAGCTTCCATACTTACAAAATCATCCTTCATATATTCACTAATGACAATTATTTCAGGATCAGCCTCAACAATTTCCTCAAGAGTTATTCCCCATCCAGAAATGTCCTTAGCAATATTATCTCCTCCTGCGATTTCAAGCATATTTCCAGCATATGTATCACCACCAGAAGTATAGTCTCCATATTCGCCATACCCAATTACATAATATACGCTAGGTGCATCCAAGTCTTTCACTTTTTCCTCAACACTAGAAATTGTACTTTTCATTTCAGATATACAATCAGCCGCCTTGTCATTACAATTCATAACCTGACCAAAGACTTCAATCATAGTATAAACACCCGAAATATCTGTCTGTTCATCAAGAACCACCACCTCAATACCGGCATTTTTCATCATTTCCACAGCATCTGGATTAAAGCAGGCCGATGTAAAAACAACATCCGGCTCAAGAGCAATTATGTTCTCTAAATTTGGTTCCCAAAGAGTTCCCACAGACTCCACAGATAGCACATCTTCTGGGTAATCACAATATTCACTTCTTCCCACCAACTTATCTTGCAAACCAAGCTCATATATAAGTTCTGTAATGTTTGGTGCCACTGAAATTATTTTCTTGGGTTCCTCTGTGATTGTAGCCACGTTACCTTGAGAATCAGTAACCTCAACAGGATACACAGTTTCTCCTACCATTGCTTCACCATTTGTAGAAGCCTTAGTAGATTCTTCTTTGCTGTTACAGCCGGTTACACAAAAAGCCATAGAAATGGCAAGAACAAGTGCAACCACTTTTCTTTTTAATTTTTTCATATTTCTCCATTCTTTTTATTACACCTTTTCACTCCCTTTACGGGAACACCACGGCATTAAGTGTATCATTTTATAACTTAAAATTCAACTAACACTATTTCTTTTTTATGTTCATTGAAGTATACTATTTTTATTATTAGTAAACGGAGAAAATTTCATGAAAATTATGGTTATATTTACAGGCGGAACCATAGGGTCAACTGTTAACGGAGACTTTATATCACCCGACAATTCCCAAGGTTCTAAGCTTATATCTCAATACGAGATTTTATCCAAACAAAACGGCTCTGAGTATACTTTAACCCTACACACATGCATGCCATACTCTCTTTTAAGCGAAAACCTCAACGGAAGTCACTTGAACAAATTAGTAGAATGCATAAAATCCACTATAAATTCAAAAGAAAACTATGACGGCATAATTATCACCCACGGTACAGACACTTTGCAATATACTGCTGCCGCTCTTGATTATATTTTTGCTGACATTTCCATACCTATTGTTTTAGTTTCAAGTAACTACATACTTGACGACAGCCGTGCAAATGGTCTCCACAACTTTTATTTTGCTGTTGAATTAATCAAAAAAAATATTCCTGGAGTTTTTGTATCATATAGAAACATTCCTGGGCAACTAGATATTCACTACGGTTCAAGATTACTAGCCCACGCAACCTGTCAGGATGAAATACACAGCATAGGGAATTGTTATTTAGGAAGATTCCAGTATGATTTTTTAACTGAGAACAATAGCTATGCTTTCCTCGAAAATGATGTCTTAAAAAGGAGTCCTACAACTAACTTTAAGTTGCCAGCCAACTGTTTATTTTCAACTACTTGCCCTGTCTTATATATTAAGGCTATGCCAGGTTTTAGATATCCTACTATACCAAAGGAGACATCTGCAGTTTTAATAGACAGCTACCACTCAGGAACCATATGCACTGAAAGTAATGACTTAATAATATTTTGTAAAGAAGCATCAAGTAAAAATATTCCCATATTCTTAGTTGGCGCCGAAGATAGAACTGCATACGAAAGCACAAAAACATATGACAACTTGGGAATAAATGTATTGCCAAAAGCTTCACCAATAGCAATGTACGTTAAGCTATGGCTTTTAAGCCAATTATCTTTCGAAAAAGGAGAACTTATCGAAGCAACATATACTCCTATTTCCAAAGAATTCATTTAAATTATTCAAGCAATAAAATCTACAAAAAAGAAGACAAGTATCTTCATTTAGGAAAGACTTGTCTTCTTTTTTTCTATTTCGTTAATCTTATTCTCAATACGGGATTTAACTAATTTTGCTATTTCATTTTTCTTTAGGCTACCATACTCTTCATACAAAATCGGCTCCAAAAAATGTACCTGTGTTGTTACTTTTTCGAAGGTATTTGAATTCATGGCTTTATAGGAATCATAAATTGCAACCGGAACTATGGGCGTTTTGGACTTCAAGGAACACGCAAAACAACCCGACTTAAATTCCTGAAGTGTATTTTTATTATCAGTGTATCCACCCTCCGGAAAAATAAGATACTTGCGACCAGCTTTCACATCTTCAGTTAAAGCCATCAGTGCTTTCATCTGTCCCTTCATATCAGAAAAACTTATAACCTTACACTTTAAAAGCTTGCTAACCTGTCTCGTTATAGGTTTGTCAGCCGAACCCTTTTCCCAAAAAATGGAACAGGGATTTTTGTGGGAAAGCAATATACCAAGTGCATCATATTTCCCCTGATGATTAGAATACATTATGTACCCGCCTTCCTTAGGAAGGTTATCATGACCAGTAAATATAGTTTTCGCTCTCGCAAGCTTAGCTAAATATCTTACTATCACCATAGCAAACTTATATAATTCTTCTTCAGTATATTTGTATGCATGTTTTATCATGCGATTAGCCTTAGCTATCCACAACAAACCATACGGAACACAAGATAAAATTACTGCTTTGAATCTTAAATTCATGATGATACCCTTTTCTCCTTGTAAAATATGCTATCTATAGCATCTTTCTCTTCTTAAGGAAAAAGGCAACAATCAGACAAACAAGTAAAATAATTCCACAAATAATCAAGAATCCATATGGCGTATCTGCTAGAGGAACCCACTTAGAGCTGACATTCATACCGTAAATACCTGAAATAATTGTAGGAATAGCCATTACTATAGTAATAGATGCCAAATATTTCATGATATTGTTAAGCCTATTGTCAATAACTGTAGACATAAGCTCTCTAGTACCTTTTAAGATATCTCGGTATATCTGGGTCATTTCGATTGCCTGTAAATTCTCGACAACAACATCATCAAGTAGTTCTTGATCCTCAGGGAACTTTTTAATTCCACTATACCTTGTAAGACGATCCACCACCATACGGTTTGCACGAAGTGATGTATCAAAGTATACAAGGTTGGATTCCAATTCGTGAAGATTAATGATATCTGAATCCTCTGTTGCTTTTCCCATTCTTTCTTCCATCTCTAGACGTTTTCTGTCTATAATACGAAGATACGACTGATACAATGTACTTGTTCTATATAAAATCTGGTAAGTAAATCTTACCTGTTTTTTGGTAGTAAAATCTTTGAGTTGAGCCGACATAAAATACTTTATTACTGGTGTCTCTTTAGAGCACACTGTTATAATAGCCTCATCGGTCCATATAACACCAAGAGGAATAGTTGTGTACGCCTCCTGATTATGACGAATTTCCACAGTCGGAATATCGAAGATAATAAGGACATATCCATCATTAATATCTACACGTGATGACTCTTCATCATCAAGAGGAGCTCTTAAATCAGATATATCTATATTATACTTTTCTGAAATTTCTTTGCTCTCGTCATGAGAGGGGGAGGTCATATTAATCCACATTCCAGGCATATATTCAGTTATTTCTTCTAAAACGTGATTATTTGTAATATATTTACTAATCATCTACCTCTACCTCCATAAAAGACTAATAACTAGTATATCACAAAATTTTTAATAAAAAAACCGTTTTAATGCCAATTTTAGGAAAAGTTTAATATTATACTTAATTAGCTATTTATATTTTTTTAGATTAACATACAACCTTCCTTTGCGAGTTTCGTTTCCACACCCTATAAATTTATATTTTCCGTAACCTCTTATAGAAAATATATCGTCGTTCTTTAAGGTGACACTGTTTCTTTCCTCTACTCTGCCATTGCGTAAAACCTTCTTAGAAGAAAATAATTTCAAAGTTTCACTTCTTGAGTTTTTTGTAACGGCAGCAACTATTGCATCAAATCGAGGAGACGAAACAATCAAACTCATATCAACCAATTCTGGTGCAAACAAAGACTTATTATCTGCCTCTTCCATAACATGTACTTTAACATTAGTATGTTTAATTTTTGTTAAGCTTTCTGTTATATATTGAAAAATATTTTCGTGACAGAATATGTATGCTTTTTTATTTTCCTTAACTAAAATATCGCCTATTACACTTCTGTCTATCCCTAAATTCATAACTGCACCAAGAAAATCTCTGTGACTTAGCTCATCAGCAAACTTCTCTATATAAGGTTCCACACAAAGAATTTTTATTGGCCATATATTTTCATACCCAAAAAGTTCTTCCGAGCCAAAGCTAACCATCTGACGTTCACTATCTTCATACCCGCCATTAATTTCATAGCCAACATATTTAAACTCACCACTTATTTCATCAAAAATAGAAAGCTCAGCAGGAGTCAGAAATCCTGTATAGGTATATATATTTTGTTTATATGCCTTTTTTGCCAAATCCATGAGTCTGGCTTTTAGAAGTTGTTCATCATTCATAAGTTATCCTAGGGTTACTCTATCCCAACTACAGTGTAGCCTTCCTCCTCAACAATTCCTTTGAGAACATCGTTTTCAACATCACCATTAAGAGTTATCACAGCAGTTCCTTCCTCGTGGCTCACAACTGCTTCTAATACATCTGGTTGCTCCTCAAGCACTTTTTTAACTCTTCCCGAACAGTGTCCACACATCATTCCTTCGATTTTCATTGTCTTTGTCATATTATTACCTCCACTTATTTCTTCATGTCTTTCATCATCGTTAATTTCTTCAATAACTTTCTTAAAGTCCTCATTCCTATTGAGTTTCATAAAATTAAGTCTAAGGGCATTGGTTACAACACAGAAACTTGACAGACTCATAGCCGCTGCCCCAAACATAGGATTAAGCTCCCAACCAAAAATAGGATACCATACACCTGCCGCAAGAGGAATACCAATTACATTATATATAAATGCCCAAAACAAATTCTGTTTTATATTTCTTAACACACCTCGACTAAGTTTAACTGCTGATGCAACATCAGCTATACTGTTTTTCATAAGGACAACATCTGCCGCATCTATTGCTATATCTGTGCCTGCTCCAATTGCAATTCCAATATCTGCACTTGTGAGGGCAGGTGCATCATTTATTCCATCACCTACCATAGCCACTTTTTTACCAGTTTCTCTCAGCTGGCTAATAACCGCCTCTTTACCCTCCGGCAAAACACCTGCTATAACTCTGTCCACATCCACCTGCTTACCAATATAAGCAGCTGTTTTTTCGTTATCTCCAGTTAACATAACTACGCTAACACCCATATCTTTAAGCAATCCAATTCCTTCCGCGCTGTCTGTTTTTATCACATCTGCAACAGCGATAATACCCAAAAGTTGTTTTTCTTTTGCAAAGAGCAGTGGTGTTTTTCCTTCTGAAGAGTATGCGTCTATTTTATTTTTAATATCAGATGAAACATTCACATATTGACTAATAAATTTTAGGTTTCCACCATATATATTTTCTGTTCCATATTTGGCCATAAGACCATTGCCAAATACGACATTAAAATCTGTGATATCTTTTCTTCCAGATTTAATTACTTCTCGTTCTCTATGAGACAACTTTTCATACATATCTTCATAGTAGCTTACAATTGCATGAGCCAAAGGATGCTCACTTTTTACCTCTAGAAGATATGCCATTTCTACTAGTTCTGTCTCTTTATTACCAGAAACAACATAAATATCTGTAACCTGAGGCTTACCTTCTGTTATAGTCCCTGTTTTATCAAGGGCAATAATACCTACTTTACCAGTTTCCTCCAAAGACACAGCTGTCTTAAATAAAATTCCATGCTTTGCCCCCATTCCATTGCCCACCATAATGGCAACAGGAGTAGCTAACCCCAGGGCGCAAGGACAGCTTATAACTAGTACAGCAATAGCTCGTCCAAGAGCAAATCCCACAGTCTGTCCTACAAGCATCCAAACTATAAATGTTATCACCGCAACACTAATAACAACTGGCACAAATACACCTGATACTTTATCTGCTATTTTAGCAATTGGCGCTTTCGATGAAGCAGCATCACTTACCATCTGAATTATCTGAGATAAGGTAGTGTCCTCACCTACACGTATGGCCCTACATTTTATGAACCCAGATTGATTGATAGTCGCCGCTGAAACTAAATCTCCCACCAACTTGTCTACAGGAATACTTTCACCGGAAAGTGCAGATTCGTCAACAGCACTAAATCCCTCTATAATCTCGCCATCTACAGGAATACTCTCACCCGGTTTTACTACAAATATATCACCAATTTTAAGTTCATCTACGGAAACTGTTTTTTCTTCACCCTCTACAACAATTGTAGCTGTTTTAGGCGCAAGTTTCATAAGTCCCTTTAATGCATCTGTTGTTTTACCTTTTGCTCTTGACTCAAGCATTTTACCCATAGTAATAAGGGTAAGTATCATTGCCGTAGATTCGAAGTAAAACTCATGCATATATTCCATCATCTTGCCATGATTACCCATAGCATGTGCATCAGTCATAGCAAAAAGCGCATATAAACTGTACACATATGACGCTGTTGCACCAAGTGCAACTAATGTATCCATGTTAGGAGATTTATGGATAAAAGACGTAAATCCATTTACAAAAAACTTCTGATTAATTATCATTATGATGGTGGTGATAAGTAGCTGAAAAATTCCTATCCCAATATGATTTTGGGCAAATCTATCAGGAAGTGGCCAATCCCACATCATATGTCCCATTGAGACATACATAAGAGGAAGTAGAAAACATAGGGATACCATAAATCTCCTCTTAAGTACCGGTGTTTCTTTATATTCCAAAGAATCTTCTATTTCGTGGTTTTGTGAATCTGCATTATTCTGCTTTTTACTTTTTACGGTAGCACCGTACCCCGCCTTTTCAACTGCATCTATTATATCTCTAACATCAACATCTCCCTCTACCATCATAGAGTTCGTGAGTAGATTTACAGATACACTCTCTATTCCTTCAAGAGCCGAAACTGCTTTTTCTACTCTTGCACTACAAGCAGCACAGCTCATCCCTGTCACATTAAACTGTTGCAAAATATCACCTCGCAAACTTTAAAAAAATTTATGTTAGCCTTATTGTGCATTATAGCTTTTTATTTATTATGGTTTCAAGTGTGTCATTTGAGAAAATATATCAAAAAGAAATAGGACTTCCTAGAAGTCCTATCCTATGGTTCCACCACCAATTACAACATCATCCTGATAAAGTACAACCGCCTGTCCTTTTGTTATAGCGCGCTGAGGTTCATCGAATACTACATGGAGTGTATCCTCATCAGGCTGTGTAACTGTTGCCCATTGTTCTATATGTCTGTATCTTACTCTTGCTTTGACCCTCATTGGTTCAGTTATTTTATCTATCGCTATGAGATTTAAATCATGGGCGTCAAGTGTGGTTGAAAAAAGTTCATCATTTGAGCCAAGAACAACCTTATTTTCATCTGGCTCCACGGCAAACACATAAAGAGGTTCTTTTGCCGATATTCCAAGCCCCTTTCGCTGACCTATTGTATATCTTATTATACCTTTGTGTTCACCTAATATATTTCCTTCTGTATCAACAAAATTTCC
The DNA here is from genome assembly GCA_015057525.1 of Lachnospiraceae bacterium. Classification (GTDB taxonomy): domain Bacteria; phylum Bacillota; class Clostridia; order Lachnospirales; family Lachnospiraceae; genus Coprococcus_C. Next base: position 112,496 of record SVEE01000006.1, read on the forward strand.
TTCCGGATATTTTTTTCCTGTATAGCCTTCAATAAAGTTAGCATATCTTCCATCAGTTACAAAACATATATCCTGGCTGTCATGTTTTTTTGCATTAACGAAATTATGCTCTTCTGCAATTTTTCTCACATCCGATTTAGGCATATTTCCAAGAGGAAAAATTGTATGTGCAAGCTGTTCCTGAGTCATAGAAAATAGGAAGTAACTTTGGTCCTTCGATGGGTCATTTCCCTTTTTAAGGAGATAACGTCCACTTTTCTCATGGTACTCTATGCTTGCATAATGTCCCGTAACCACATAGTCATATCCCAGTTCTTTTGCTCTATTGAAAAGGTACTCAAATTTAAGATATCTATTGCAATCTATACAAGGATTAGGAGTCATACCATGTTCGTATGCATATACAAACTTGTCCACTACCTCTTCCTTAAATCTCTCAGAAAAATTAAAAACATAATGGGGAATATCCATGGATGTAGCTACATTTCTCGCATCCTCCACATCATCAAGAGAACAACAGGTATGCTCCTTAGACAAACCAATATCTTCATTTTGGAATAATTTCATCGTCGCTCCAATGCAGTCATATCCACGTTCCTTCATAAGATATGCAGCTACGCTGGAATCTACGCCACCGCTCATAGCGATTAATGCCTTCTTTTCCATTTAATCTCCTAATTCTATCATTCTTTCAATACATTTTACTGCTTGTTCTATGGTGTCTTTGTCAAGTTCTACGGAACCTCCACCTATTCCTAGTACAGCTTGATATACATCTACTAATGTAGTCGCTTTCATATCTGCACATATTAAATCTTTAGACAAGAAATAAAATTTCTTTTCAGAGAGTTGGTATGACAAAAGTTCTGCAATACTGTTTTCTGTTCCAATAATAAATTCTTTTGCGTCAGATTCTTCTGCATACTTCATAATTCCTGATGTGGAGCCTACATAATCCGCATAAGAAACCACCTCTGGCGGACACTCAGGATGCACTAAGAATAATGCATTTGGGTGTTCCTCTTTTGCTTTTATAACATCCTCTTTTCTCATACTTCCATGTGCTGGACATCCACCCTTTAAAAGCTTTATATTTTTATCAGGAAGTTGTTTTGCAACATAATCTCCTAAATTACAATCTGGTATAAAAAGAATATTTTTCTCTGGCATTTTTTTTACTATATTTACTGCAGATGCGGATGTAACACATACGTCTGCTATAGTTTTTAATGCTGCTGTTGTATTAACATACGCCACAACAGAATAATCAGGATACTCCTTTTTTACAGAATTTATATATTCAACATCCATTTGCTCTGCCATAGGACACCCTGCAGTAGGATTAGGCATAATAACTGTTTTTTCTGGAGATAGCATCTTAACTGTTTCCGCCATAAATTTTACTCCACACATTATAACTGTTTTTTGTGGAACAGATTTTGCTTTTACACTAAGCACATATGAATCTCCTGTAAAATCAGCTATCTCTATAATCTCTTTGGCTTGATAGCTGTGTGCCAATATGCATATATCTTTTTCCTTCTTTAATCTGATTATTTCCTGTTGCATTTCATGTATATTCATCATTTGTACTCCTTTTTTACATCGCCTCTATCAGTTACTATCTTATAACCTGCATTTTCAACTCTTTTTTCTAGACAAATTTTGCACTCGGCAGCCTCGTCTCCTGTACATATTTTATTTTCATATAACTCATATAGTTTTCTCACACCAACAGGCGAAAGATTCGGCATTACTACATTTGCTCCTGCCTTTAGTCCAAGCTCTCTACCACTAGGATGAATTGTTCCAAGGGCCGTCGTCGAAGGAAGCAGTGCGTACGGAAACATTATTCTAAGTATAGAAAGCATACGAAGAGTAAGTTCTAAACCACCTTGCTTAGCATCTGCAAAAGGTGTTTCATTGTGTGGAATAAATGGTCCTATTCCTATCATATCCGGTTGAAGTTCCTGTAAAAACCGCAAATCAGCGACAAGATTTTCCGTAGTTTGGTATGGTGAGCCCACCATGAATCCTGCTCCAACCTGATAGCCAATTTCTTTTAAATTATACAAACATTTCTTTCTTGTTTCAAAAGCTAGTTCCTTTGGATGAAGTCTTCTATAGTGCTCATCCGTTGCTGTCTCGTGTCTTAATAAATATCTATTTGCTCCTGCCTTATAATACGACTCATAGCTTTCCTTGGATTTTTCTCCTATAGAAAGTGTTATCGCCACATCAGTATATAGTGTTCTGATAGAAGAAACAATATCACAGATAATATCATCTGTATAGTACATATCCTCCCCGCCTTGAAGAACAAAGGTTCTAAAACCTAACTCATACCCCTCACGGCAGCATTCTAAAATTTCTTCCTTAGTGAGTCTATATCTGTTCACCTTAACATTACCACATCTAATACCACAATAATAACAATTATTTTTACAGTAATTAGTAAATTCTATAAGGCCTCTTATATACACGTCTTTCCCATAAATGCTTTGTCTTATCTTGTCAGCCTTCTCTCGTAAGACAATTGTTAATTCACTATCTATGTCTAAATCTGTTTCTATAAGCATAGCAAGCTCACTATCATTTGCATCCTTATTATTTATGAAATTGTCCAGAATTAATTGCATTTCTCTGTCCATATTTACCTCGTGTAACAGGAAGTATTTGTTGTATACTTAAAAACAAATTTTATACCTGCATCCAATATTTACTTTAAATTTGTTGAGATTATATCACAATAATTTTACCATAACAACAAATGTTATGTTTTTACCATATGTTTTACAATATGGAGATTTAACTTGACGCAATCCTTTTTTTAATCTATTATTTTTCTACAAGAACTTATTCTTTTTTTCTAATTCAGATATTCTTTATTTCATTTTGTTCTTGTGTCTACCCATATATTTTTTTCATTGAAAGTTGGTGATTATTTGATTGTCTTATTTTAACTATTTATTTGAAATAGCATTATTGTATGATATAATCACCATACAATATGGCAATTTTCAAATATTTAATCGTTTACTACGTCTGGAGAGGTAAAATCATACATAGAAAGGTGACGTATTTTGAACGACAAAGATATTACAGAAAAAACATTAGAAGATAACAATGATGTATTTGCTGATATTGTTGACGTGTTACTTTATAACGGTGAAGGAATCATCAAAGAAAACGAACTCATCAACACAAAAGCTAAAAGTCAATATAAATCTGACGATTCTATTTTACACGAGCAAGAACGTGATGTTTCCAAGATCTGGCATAAAAATAACATAAAAATTGCAATATACGGATTAGAAAATCAAACAAAAATTGATAAGGATATGCCTCTAAGAATTATGGGTTATGATGGTGCTTCATATAAAAGCCAAACCCTTGACCCAAAAAACAAAGAACGCTATCCTGTAATCTCATTGGTTCTATATTTTGGTGAAGAGCGTTGGAACACACCAAGAAGCTTATATGATTGTTTTGACATTTCTCCAAGCTTAATACCATATGTCAATGATTACAAAATTAATGTATTTGAGATAGCGTATTTACCAGATGAAATAATAAATAAATTCAAAAGCGATTTCCGTATTATTGCAGATTTTTTCGCACAAAAGAGAAAAAACAAATCATACAAACCGTCCTCACAAAAGATAAGACATGTAGATGAATTTTTAAAACTCATGAAAGCAATAACAGGAGACGAACAGTATATTGCTGCTAACAAAGAAGGAGGAAAAGAAACAATGTGCGAGATAGTAGATAGTTTTTTAAAACAAGGCTTTGACAAGGGCTATGATGATGGATTCAGCAAAGGCTACGACAACGGATTTGGTAATGGTTTTAACGATGGTTTTAACGATGGTTTTAACGATGGTTTTGGCAGTGGATTTAACGATGGATGCATAAGCGGACAGATTATTGCATATCACGATGTGGGACTTTCTGTTAAAGAGATTGCCGAAAAGCTCAATTGCACCGAAGAAAAAATTATAACCACTCTAGAAAAAAAATCATAATATTAAAGCATATGTTTCTATGATAAAATCAACGAAACATATGCTTTTCTTATAACTTCGGTTATTATAATTCTCTTGTATTTAACTCTGGCATGGTAGATGCAACCTTAGTATTAGCAGGTATTGATGTAGTAATAAATGTATTACCGGCAATCACCGAATTCTCTCCAATAACAGTCTCTCCACCTAAAATAGTTGTATTGGAATAAATAACCACATTATCTTCAATAGTTGGATGACGCTTAACCCCAGAAAGTTCCTGTCCTTTTCTAGTGGAAAGAGCACCCAATGTTACACCCTGATAAACCTTTACATGGTCACCGATAACTGTTGTTTCACCAACAACAATTCCTGTTCCATGATCTATACAAAAATACTTGCCTATTTCTGCTCCTGGATTAATATCAATTCCTGTTTTGCCATGAGCATGCTCTGTCATAATTCGAGGAATATAAGGAATATTTAATTTATACAACTCATGGGCATATCTATAAACAAAAATCGCATAAAGTCCTGGATACGAAAATATTATATCCTCTTTACTTTTTGCTGCAGGATCACCATTAAATGCTGCTTCCACATCCATAAGAAGCATATTTTGGATAGCAGGTACTTTGTTTACAAATGCAAGTGCTAATTCTTGAGCCTCTATTGTTGCGTCAGGATTAGCTTTTGTCTTATCATCAAATGATATTGCTAGCTTAATCTGCTTAAAAAGTTTTTCAAAAATAATAGACAAAATGTTTCCAGCAAAATTTTCCTTTGACACATACGCCAAATTTTCTGTTCCAAAAAAACCTGGAAAAGTAAGTTTTCTTAAATCCTCTACAATAGAAATAATCATCTCTCTGTTAGGCAGTCTATCCTCTAAGGATAAATCAAAAATCTTTTGTGTATCATAATTCCCTTTTAATTCTTGTGCAAGTAGCTGTATTTGCTTATTGATTTTATTTTCCATACCAATTCTCCATAAAACAACTTTATATTATTATATTACAGTCTCAAACATACAGTATAAATTTTCAAATTTGTTGAAATTATATCACACTAATTAGCCCATAACAACAAGTGTAAAATTTTTATAAAAAAGCTCACACCCATATAAACAAGTGTGAGCCTTTAGTAATCATATCAATTATAATTTAGCAATTTCCTCTTCATTCACGAGAGGTATTCCGTTCTCTTTAAGAACCTTCTTAGCTGCTGCTCTATCCTCAACCTTAATTATCATAATAGCTCTTTCCTGGCTCTTTGCAAAGAATGCATAAGCATAATCAAGACTCATTCCTGCCTGAGCAAGAACCGAAACTATTTTTGCAATACTACCTGGTTTGTCCTCGCCAGCTACAGCAATAACATCTGTAAGAGAATAAATATGTCCATTCTCTTTCAACGCATTACCTGCCGCAAAAACATCATCCACAATAAGTCGCAAAACCCCAAAATCCGAAGATTCCGAAATAGAAAGTGCTCTGATATTTACATTTGCTTTCGCTAAAACATCTGTGATGTCTGCAAGTCCACCACTTCTATTCTGAAGAAATACTGAAATCTGTTTTACTGCCATACCAATTACCTTCCTTTCTGTCTAAACAATTAAACATTTGTCTAATCATCCATAACCTTATCCAATAAAATCAAAATTAATCGTAAAGTTTTCTCTTATCTATTACCCTGACTGCCTTTCCTTCACTTCTTGTAATGGACTTTGGTTCTACAAGATGAACCTTAGCCTGAATACCAAGCATTGCCTTAAGAGAGGCTACGAGCTGTTTCTCCTTAGCTGTGATTTTACTTACAGAATCCGAGAACATTTCCTGAGACATTTCAACATTTATATCAAATGTATCAGTATTATTAACTCTATCTACTATAATCTGATAGTTTGGAGTCATTCCCTCATTAAGAAGAACTGTCTCTATCTGTGATGGGAATACATTTACACCACGGATAATAAGCATATCATCGCTTCTACCCATTGGCTTACGCATCTTAATATGAGTTCTACCACATGAGCAAGGCTTTCTAGATAATATACAAAGGTCTTTTGTACGATAACGAAGAAGAGGGAAGGCTTCCTTAGTAATGCTTGTAAACACAAGTTCACCCTTCTCACCCTCTGGAAGAACCTCTCCTGTCTCTGGATTAATAATTTCTGCTATAAAGTGGTCTTCATTTATATGCATGCCTGCCTGTTCTTCACATTCAAAAGAAACTCCAGGTCCACTACATTCAGTAAGTCCGTATATATCATATGCTTTAATTCCAAGCTTTTCCTCTATATCGTGACGCATTTCATCTGTCCACGCCTCAGCTCCAAAGATACCCGCCTTAAGCTTAATCTGATCCTTAACACCTTTTTCCTCAATAGACTCTGCAAGATAAGCAGCATACGATGGGGTACAGCAAAGAATAGTAGAACCCAAGTCAGTCATAAACTGAATCTGTCTATCTGTATTACCTGACGAAGTAGGAATAGTAAGAGAACCCACCTTGTGAGAACCACCATTAAGTCCTGGACCACCTGTAAAAAGTCCATATCCATAAGACACCTGAACAACATCCTCATCTGTAGCTCCAACTGCAGTTAATGCACGGGCACAACAATCTTCCCAAAGGTCTATATCATGCTGCGTATAAAATGCAACAACTCTCTTTCCCGTTGTACCACTTGTTGACTGTATACGAACACAGTCCTTGACAGGCTTAGCCATAAGACCATAAGGATATGCTTCTCTTAAATCATCTTTAGTGAGGAATGGTAATTTATGTAAGTCTTCAATACCCTTAATATCATCCGGTGTAACACCCTTTTCTTCCATCTTCTTACGATAATAAGGTACATTGTCCCATACATGTTTCACCTGTTTAACCAGTCTCTCACTCTGAAGGGCTTTAATCTGGTCAACTGGCATTGTCTCGATTTCAGGTTGATAATACTTCTTTGCCATCTTTTCGTCTCCCATCTTTTTATAATTTAGGCATCTCTTCCCATAGCAAATGCCTTTTTATTCAATTCGAGGAACTTAGGTGGCACACAAGCTTCAAGTGCCTCCATCCAAGCTTCCTCGGATGCATCAAAATATTTCGATAAACGTCCCATAAGAACTAAGTTAACCGCTTTACTTGATCCGGCTTCCATAGCCAGACTTAATGCATCAATTGCATCAACATCTGCTCCTGCTGCCTGCATCTTCTCTATTAAATTTTCAGGATACTGTGCAGCGCCTGTAATTACAGGCATAGGATCAATTTCTTGTGTGGAAACTATAATTTTTCCACCCTTCTTAAGATATGATACATATCTGGCAGCCTCTAATTTCTCAAAAGAAATAATATAATCTGCCTCACCTTTATCTATTATAGGAGAATATACTTTCTCACCATATCTAACATAAGTTACAACACTTCCACCTCTCTGGCTCATACCATGAACCTCAGATACCTTAACATCATATCCCTGAGAAAGAAGAAGCTTACCCAACATTTTACTTGCAAGAAGTGAACCCTGTCCACCTACACCAACAATCATAATATTCTTAGTCATTTCCATTGCCCTCCAATGCTCCAAATGCGCATAATTGCTCACATACTCCACAACCTACACAAAGAGTAGGGTCAATAGTTGCTTTATTATCCTTCATGCTAATTGCTGGACATCCAAGCTTCATACACTTAGTACATCCCTTACACTTATCAGGATCACATGTAATAGGAGGCTTAGCCTTAACTGTCTTAAGAAGCGCACAAGGGCGACGGCTAATAATAACAGATGGTTCTGCAACAGCAAGTTCTTCCTTAACAGCCTTATCTGTCTCTTCAAGATTATATGGGTCAACAACTCTTACTCTGTTTATACCCATAGCCTTACAAAGAGCTTCTAAATCAATCTTACCAGCAGGGTCTCCCTTGATATTATATCCTGTTGTAGGATTCTGCTGATGACCTGTCATACCAGTGATAGAGTTATCCAAAATAATAACTGTTGAATTACTCTGGTTATAAGCTATATTAGCAAGACCTGTCATACCTGAATGCATAAATGTGGAGTCACCAATAACAGCAACAGTTTTACCCTCACTTTCAGCACCTAACGCCTTATTAAAACCATGGATAGAGCTTATTGAAGCACCCATACAAGCTGTTACTTCCATAGCACTAAGTGGTGCAACTGCGCCTAATGTATAACATCCAATATCTCCTAATACTGTACATTTGTTCTTAGAAAGAGTATAGAACAATCCACGATGCGGACAACCCGCACACATAACAGGTGGACGTACTGGGATATTCTCATCTAAGGATAGTCCATCTGGAGTTTCCTTGCCAAGCTTTTCAGCAATAAGATTCTGTGAGAACTCATCCTCCATAGGAAGTAAATCTTTACCATTAACCTCAATACCAAGAGTATTACAGAATTCCTCAATAAATGGATCAAGTTCTTCAATCACAATAAGCTTATCTACCTTAGATGCAAAATCCTTAATCATCTTAGCAGGAAGAGGCCAAACCATACCAAGTTTTAATATACTTGCTCCTTCACCATAAACTTCCTTAGCATACTGATAGCAAGTCGAAGACGTAATAATACCGAGCTTTGTGTCCCCCATCTCCACTCTGTTTAAAGGAGATGTTTCTGCATACTCTGCCAAATCTCTTAATCTCTGTTCAACAACCGGATGCTTCTTCTTAGCATTGCCAGGCATCATAACATTCTTAGCAATATTCTTCTCATATGGCTTAACAGGGATATCAACTCTCTCTGATGTTTCAACAATACTCTGAGAGTGTGCAATTCTTGTACATGTCTTTAAAAATATAGGAGTATCAAATTTCTCTGAAATTTCGTAAGCAATCTTTGTGTATTCCAACGCTTCCGCTGAATCAGCAGGTTCAAGCATAGGAATCTTCGCAGCCTTAGCATAGTGGCGTGAATCCTGTTCATTTTGCGAAGAATGCATACCTGGGTCATCAGCTACTGCAATAATCATACCTGCATTAACACCAGTATAAGAAATAGTGAAAAGGGGGTCTGCAGCAACATTTAAACCAACATGCTTCATACCACAAAAACTTCTCTTTCCAGCAAGGCATGCGCCAAAAGCAACCTCAAGCGCAACCTTCTCATTAGGTGCCCATTCACAGTACACCTCATCATATTTTGCTACCTCCTCAGTTATCTCCGTACTAGGAGTACCAGGATAGCTCGATACAACACCACAGCCTGCCTCGTATAATCCACGAGCCACCGCAGCATTACCTAACATCAACTGTTTCATCTTAGGATATCCTACCTTTCGTAACAAATTATATTATTCTGCATCTGCAGTTTTATTTTCTTTCATTTTCTTAAAAAAGCTTTTTGTTTCTTTTGCAACAACTCCACTAAGTGCAAAAAGTGCAATCATATTTGGTATAGCCATAAGACCGTTGAAAATATCTGCTATTGTCCAAACAGCTGAAACTGTCATAAATGGTCCTATAAACACAGCTAGGATATATAACCATCTAAATACCATAACTGACTTTTTACTTCCTCCAGAAAGATACTCAAGACATCTTTCTGAATAGTAATCCCAGCCTAGAATTGTAGTAAACGCAAAGAATACAAGACAAAGCATAAGAACAAACGCTGAAAGCTGTGAAGGAAATGGCAATCCGTTCTGGAATGCGTATGATGTTACATTAACACCTTCAAGTCCTGGTTGTAAATGTGCGCCAGTAAGTACAATGGAAATACCTGTCATGGAACAAATAATAATAGTATCAATAAAAGTTCCTGTCATAGATACAAGTCCCTGTCTTACAGGCTCCTTTGTCTGTGCAGCAGCTGCTGCTATAGGTGCAGAACCAAGACCTGCCTCATTAGAAAATATACCTCTTGCAACACCTTTTTGCATTGCAACAATCCAAGTACCTGCAGCACCACCTAAAACAGCTTTAGGGTCAAATGCAGCTTTAACAATTGTAACAACTGCATCAGGCACTTTAGAAAGATTTGTAAATATAAGTATAAGCGCAAAAACAACGTAGATTATAGCCATAAATGGAACAACAATCTGTGATACACTTGAAATTCTCTTAATACCTCCAATAAGTACAAGGGCAACAACAACTGCAAGCACAACAGAAGCTATAACAACTGCCCACGAATATTCACCGAGCAAAGGTATATCTACTGTAGCTTTACCTTCTGGATCAAAGAAACCTTTAACGGCAGATGAAATACCATTTACCTGTGTAAATGTACCAATACCAAGTAAACCTGCACAAACACCAAAGAATGCAAATATTTTAGCAAGCCACTTCCAGTTTTTGCCCATACCTTTTTCTATGTAATAGAAAGGTCCACCTAAAGAATGACCATCCTCACCAACAACACGGTATTTTACTGCAAGAAGTCCCTCTGCGTATTTTGTTGCCATACCAAAGAATGCAGCCATTACCATCCAGAAAAGAGCTCCTGGACCACCTGTACATATAGCAGTCGCAACACCTACAATATTACCTGTTCCTATTGTAGCTGAAAGTGCCGTACATAACGCTGCAAAAGAAGAAACCTCTCCTACTCCGTCCTCCTCATTCTTAATCATCCACTTAAGGGCAAGTGGAAGCTTACGAACCTGTAATAAACCTAATCTTACTGTGAGTAAAATTCCGCCAAGCATGATTAAAATCATAAGTGGTGGTCCCCACACAAAATCGTCAATAGCGACTAAAACCTCATTAAACTTTTCCATATTTCCTCCTGACTCTCATGCGTCGTTTTATTATTTTTTATGACAATTCACGACTTTACTATTGTAAAGGATTAAAGAAAAATATGCAATAGATAATAAAAGTATTCCATTAATCTTTTGAGGTGTTTTTCAATTCTTCCTTTAACTTTTTTCTAGTTTCTTTTACATTGGCATAAATTTCCGGATTGTCTTTTTTCATAGAAGCATTTATTGTCTTTCTATGGTTAACAAGCAATCCATAGGCTTTATTGTTTATTGACTTAAGCTTATCCTCTACAACAAGTCTTCTTCTTTCAATTTTTTCTTCTAAAGCACGAACTTCTTCATCTGTAAACTTGCCTTTATTCTTTCCATCTTCAAGATGAAGTTCCATGTAATCAAGAAGCTCATCTTCATCAAAAAGTCCAATTCTACCCCAACTAGTTTCTCGTTCAACATCAACAAGAGATTCAAAATTATCTGATGTAAGCTTTTCGATTATTTCTTTGGCCATTTGTCGCATTTTTCGTTCTGTATCCTTACCAAATGCCCACTCAAACTCCGCAAGTCGCTCACTGGCTTCCACATAAAATATAGCATTTAAACCATCTTCTCCTTCTAGAGGATATGGTCGTTCAACACCGGCATCTCGTAATGCGAGGGACACTGTACGACGAACTATTCCATTTTCAATAAGACTGATTGCTCCAAATCTCCTAAGTTGATCATTCAAACTTCCAGCATGCTCTGTAATATAAAACGCAATTCCTTTTTCGTTAAGATTTTTATTCAAAATAACAAGTCTCTCTGCTGCTGTTACATCTATATTACCAATACCTCTTGCATCAACAATAACTTGCTTTGTATCTTCTTTAATTGCACCTTCAATATCCTGACAAAATGCATTGATGTTGGCAAAAAAAAGATTTCCACTGAATCTATAAATTATTGTATTTTTCAACGGTTTAGCATTTTTGTTTCTATCCAAGCTATTAAAATCCTCATGTCCTGGAATCATACCAAGAAATGCCTTAGGTGGCACAACGGCTCTAATGACAACCATACCAAAGGAAAGCAACACACCAATGACAACACCATATATAGTACCAAATATAAGTACTCCAAACATCGCCATTATAAAAACAAAGAACTCATTCTTATTCGTGTTCCAAAGATTTTTAGCCAGCTTAATCTCGAGAATATTCACTAATGCGGCAACAACAATACCTGTCAAAACAGGGATTGGCAGATATTCAAACACGCCTGTTCCAAACAACAAAACAAGCAGCATAGAAAATGCAGCAATTATTGATGCAAGTTGAGATTTGCAACCAAACTGGTCTGCAAGCCCAGTACGAGAAACACTTCCATTAATTGGAGAAGATCCCATAATACAACCCGCAAAATTCGACATAGAATAAGCTAAGATTTCTCTGTTGTTATTAATTTTAAAGTTGTATTTAAGAGCATAGCTATTTGAAGCAAGTAATGTCTGTGCCATTACAACAGCCGCAATACTAAATGCCAAAACAATCAAATCTAAAGTAAAATCCAATGGTTTATCTAATAGCATATTCAATTTCGGAATTGTAATATCTGGAAGTCCGGTATCAACCTGTGGAAGTAGCTTAACACCATAATCCTCTATATGTAAAAGGGCTGTTGCTAGTGCACCCAAAATCATCATAAGAACGGACATAGGAAATCTAGGCAATATTTTCTTAGATATGATAATAACAATAGCTGTTCCAAACCCCAAAATCGCAGAAGCCTTATTGAAGTCATCCGTTTCCATAGCAATATGAGCTACAAGCTGAAACAGTTCCCCAGATGTACTTTCTCCTCCAAAAAGTTTTGGTATCTGCATTAGGATGATTGTTATTCCAACACCTGTTATAAAGCCTCCCATAACTGGTCTTGATATGTAATTAACTATACGGCCGGCTTTAAAACCATAAAATATCAGTAGCCACATTGCCACAAATAGAGAAATGATAGGAATGACATTTACAGCTTCCTGTGAATATGCTACAACACCCATACCAGCCAAGGAACTTCCCACCATGGCGGCAGGAAGAGCATCAACACCAGCAATAAACATTTTTGATGTGGAAATAAGTCCAAAAATCAAAACAGGCAAAAGGGAACCATACAAACCATATTGAACAGGTAAGCCTGCCACTTGGGCATACCCCATAGAAATAGGTATAGTCACTAATGCCACAATTATGCCTGAGAAAATATCATTTTTAACGTTCCTTTTGTCAATTCTGTCTTTAAACATAGCCATCACCCTGTCTTCCCATTATCGTCAATCATCTAGTCTTCATGCAACCCTAATGTGCCCTAGACACTCTATTTATATTATAATCCACAAGCCCTTTATATTCAACAAAATATCGCAAATCCAAAGCGTTATTAAAGTATTTAATCAAATCTCAAATACACAGCCTGTAGTATGTTTTTTTGTCGCATTATATACTCTAGTAAATTGATTGCATAATTTACATACTATAGTATATTTTTTGTGGGAATTATTTATTATATCCTTTATACAGAAAACATATAAAAAAAAGGGGGGATACACTTGGCTACAATTGCAGAAATTATAGGTGAGAGAATAAAATTCTATCGTAAAGAAAAGGGCATTAGCCAAGAAAAGCTTTCAGAGCTTGCTGAGCTTCACCCCACATATATAGGACAACTTGAACGTGGAGAGAAAAATCCTTCCGTTGAATCCATTGCAAAAATATGCAAAGGCTTAGGAATTCCTATCACCCAATTCCTAGAAAAGATAGACGAATACCAAACATCCGAATATATTGATACAAAGCAAGATACCACCCCCGAAGAAAATTATCCCCTTAAAAGCTATGAACTTGTACATGCAGAAACAAGAGATAATCAGAAATTGCTTTACAATATGCTATTATTGGCAACAAAATACAAATAAAAACCTACGATTGAATCGTAGGTTTTTTATTGCCACAATTTTGATTAACATATATACTATATTTGTTAATTGCTTGATATTTTACTATTCAGGAGACACAAGATGTATAAAGAACGAGTCAAAAACATTATAAAGCCTGCCGTTATTTTACTTATAGTGGGTATGCTATATGCTATTTTTTATGGAATAACAGGCATAGGTATACCTTGCATATTTCGACAGATAACAGGATTTAAATGTCCTGGATGCGGAATCTCCCATATGTTCATGGCTATATTCAAGTTTGATTTTGCCAGTGCCTTCAAGCATAATCCTGTAATATTTTCTCTTATGCCCTTTTGGATAGTAGCAATATCTTATCAAACTGTACATTACATAAAAACTGGTGATAAAAAATTCAACAAACCTATAAATGGATTGGTTTGGATTAGCATAATGGCATTAATCATATTTGCAATCATAAGAAATATCATATAAAAAAGAAGATTACAAGTAGCATACCTTGTAATCTTCTTTTTTTAATAATTAATTATTATATTGCTCAATTCATCAAGCCAATTGCCTTCGAACTGTTCTATTTTACCCTCGTCAACTAATTTTCTTAGGGCTGGTGTAACAGGGATTCTAGCTATGTTCTTGATTCCATATTGCTGCGCAATTTCCTCAAGATGACTTTCACCATAAATATAGTGTTTCTCATCACACTTGTCACAAATAAAATATGACATATTTTCAACTATACCTAATATTGGTATATTCATCATCTCTGCCATTTTAACAGCCTTACCAACAATCATGGAAACCAAATCCTGTGGTGATGTGACTACAATGATTCCATCTATTGGAAGGGACTGAAAAACTGTAAGGGGAACATCCCCTGTTCCAGGAGGACAATCCACAAACATCAAATCAACATCTTCCCAGAGAACATCTGTCCAAAACTGCTTAACTGTTCCTGCTACAATAGGACCTCTCCATATAACTGGCATTGTCTCGTCATCAAGCAAAAGATTAATAGACATAAGCTTAATACCTGTATCTGTTTTCACAGGATAAATAGCTGCCTCTGATGATTCGGCCTTTTCCTTCACCTGAAATGTTTTAGGTATAGATGGTCCAGTAATATCAGCATCTAAAATAGCTGTTTCGTTACCCTTTCTCTGTGACAAAACAGAGAGTAATGATGTAACCATAGACTTTCCTACACCGCCTTTACCACTAACTACGGCGATGACTTTTTTAACATTTGAAAACTCATTTGCAGGTGCCTGAAAGCTCTGCGGTGCTTTTCTCTCACTACAATTCGAACTGCAGGTACTGCAATCATGTGTACAATTTTCACTCATTATAAATACCTCTCTTACAAAGTAAATACTCCGAGATACATTTTACACTTCTTAGTCGTGGATTACAACTTCTTTGTAGAATTCAGCGTAATCAGTTCTCTTGTTCTTTGTAAAGTCTATGGCTGTTCTGGGATGCTGGTTTAAAAGACCTGTCATAAGGTACTGCAAATCATATCCCCACACAATGCCATCTTCTTTAAGCTTTCTCATGTGTTTCTCAACGAACTCTATAGCAGGGTAAATATTGTATTTAGGATTCTTTAAGAAACCAAGTAAAAGTTCCATGGCACAGTTTCCTGCTCCACGTCCCATCTCTGCGTATGTACCATCAAGCCAATCAACGCCATCACCTACAGCTTCGATAGTGTTTGCAAAAGCAAGTTGCTGATTATTATGAGCATGGATACCTATCTTCTTATCGTACTTTTCAGCAAATTCCATAAATGTGTCTGCCATACGTGCTACCTGCTCAGGGTATAAAGAACCAAAACTATCAACAATGTAAATCGTATTAACCGGCGACTTACCAAGCTCATCTAATGCAACCTGAAGATCACCTTCTTGTGCATTTGAAAGAGCCATAATATTACAAGTAGTCTCGTAACCTTTCTTGTATGAATCCTCGATAATATCAATGGCTGTAGGCAACTGATGAAGGTAAGTTGCAACTCTAATGAGGTCAACCGGACTTTCACTTCTGTCATGAATATCATTCTTGTAATCACATCTACCTACATCTGCCATAATTGCAATTTTAAGATCTGTATTGTTATCTCCAACTATAGCTCTGATATCCTCATCATTACAGAACTTCCATTTTCCAAACTTATTAACATCAAACATGGATTTGTCACCTCTGTAACCAAACTCCATATAGTCAACGCCAGCCTTAATGTTAGTTATATATAAATCATTAACAAACTCATCAGTAAAATAAAAGTCGTTAACAAGTCCTCCATCTCTTAATGTGGCATCAACAACCTTGATGTCTTTACGAAATCCTAGTAATTTAGATCTCTCTTTCATAATGATTACCTCCTGTTTAAGAATATTTGTGAGTATTTATATCTCACCATCTCCATGTATATTTTGAGAAGATGTTTCATATTCTAACACAAACGCTTTAGCAATTCAACCCTTTAAAGTGTAAAATTATTAAAATTTTATTCACACAAAAACACCAGCTATTTCATATCATGAAATAAACTGGTGTTTTTTTATCAACTATTTTTAATAAAGTGCAACTCCGTTGCCCTGCATGTAACAATATCTTCCTTGCCAATCATATGTATATGTATTAACCATAAGTGTTCCATCTGCATTAGCATAACCATAGTTACCTGCTGCACCATTCCATGGTGTTCCATCTGCACACATTACTGTATTTGAAAACTGGAACCATTTGCCTCTTTCTAATACACCATACGGATTTGCATAGTATAAATTCTTACCTTCTTTATCATAAGTTACAACATCCACATAAAGATATCCATTAACATCGAAGAAGCAATAATCATCAACAGCATTTCCTGCAATTGAACGTTTCACATGAGCAAAATCACTGAATACTTCATGACCATACTCATCAAAGTATATTACATGAACACCATCTGGATGATATGTAAGTCTATCCTTCATAGGTGAACCATCAGCCTGAAGGAAGTATGTGTATGTTCCATCACAAACAAACTGGTTGGTAACCATTATACCATTTGCATTTACATATCTTATTTCTCCATCATAACCCTCAAGCCATGCATCCTTTACAATCTTGCCATTCATATCATAGTATGACATAGTACCATCTGTATTTGTTATCCAACCTACGTTAATATTAGAAATCTTTAAATCATATAAATAATAATTGCTCTTACTATCTGATATTTCCAAATAATATGTACCTTTATCCAAATAGAAAATTTCACTCAACTTTTCATCTTGTGGCATAGAAAAAGTCTTTACATTAGTAAAACTAGCATCATTTTTCTTTACAGTTATACTTGTACTATTAGAGCTTATTACAGAGTCTAAATCTATCTGTGCACTTAATTTCACATAACAATTTCTTGATACTGAAAATTTGTAATAATCTGCTGTATCACCCAAGCTCATCTGACCAACGTATTTCTTATCAATATTTATGCTATTAGCCGTATTTGGTGTATTATGCATTGCTGTATATGATTCCTCAAAGGAAATATCAGTTGAAGTAAATGAAGTTGAGATATCATATATAATATCACCATTAAATGCATTAAAACCACCATCTATACAAATCCAGTATGTTCCTTTATCAAGGTAAGTGTCACACACAAAAGTTCTATCTTTATTAGAAAAAGCAGTGTTACTACCAACAAAAGTATTACTATTTGTTATTGAATTTATATCTGCATGTATTTTTAATGATGCGCCAAAACTGAAATACTGGTCATCTGCTCCAGGATGGGTTACTGTAACATTAAGCTTTCCTGATGATGGTAAGGTAACTTTATGCCATATTGCATAAACATACTTGCCTCTTCCATCCCAACTCTTACTATAAGTTTTTCCAAGTTCCAATTCTTGTGCTGTTTCAGCAGTTTGTGGAACTATAGTTGCCGCCTTTGAATTTAAGCCACCCATAAATGCACCGCTCAAAAGCATAAACATCATAGCAAACAAACTTACTATTGAAACTACCTTTCTTTTTTTCTGCATTTTAATACCTCCAAACATAAAAAATATATTACCATTCTACCACCGTACGTCGATTAACGTCAACCGTCGGTTTGTATAATAAGAATGATCCAGACAAATACAAATTTTTATAATCATTTTTTACACTCAAGTTTGTTGCGAAATATACACAATTCCGCAACAAACTTTATATTAATCACACATTATAGTTTCTGGATGTCATCCTCTTAGATAACATCATCTGCAAGGGCATTGGATTTTGAGATATTCTTTGCCTCAGCAACCTTGTAACCTCTTGCAATCTGATCAAGCTTAATATTAAGCTCCTCTGTAATATTTCTCATTCTCTAATTTATTAATGCTTTGCTATACATACGTTTCTTGACTCTGTTGTCTTGTACTCAATGATGATTCTATCTAAAGCTTTGATGTATCTCTGAACTCCATGTACCGCATCCATAAGCTTCTTAACCTGCTTTCTACTGTTATCCTGGTAAGCATCTGCTGCTTCTCCTTCCCAGTCATGCTTAAGGGATAATGAGATTCTATTTAACTCCTCAATCTCCTGCTTAAGTTCATCATTTAACTTCTGTAATTGATACTTCTTTTCTTCAAGTTCATTTGCTGTAATCTGAATCATTGCCATAATTTTGTCTTCCTAAAATCTTTTCTATTTTTTAATTTGTTTTGTTCTTTACTTCTCTTTTATCTTATCAAAGGTGTTTTTAATTTTTTTGCACCTTTTTTATTTTTGTATCGAGGTGTTATTCCTCTTTACATTTTTTATTCTAGCAAGGTCTAATCAAAATTTTTTGCACAAAAATAGAAGTGGTCAACTGATTAGTTCATCAGTTTTCCACTTCTATGAAAATCATCATTTAACTAGTCAAAATATTCAGCAAGATACTTATCTAGAATTTTATCCTCATCGTAGTTTGGTGCAAAAGAACTCGCTATATTGCATAAATGATTGATAATGTTTATATCTATATCCAGTTCAGTAGAAATAACTTCAGCACTCTTACCTTTTCGAAGCTTAGGACATACCATTTCTACAAGAGTTTCTCTTCTCCCAATCTCTTTTCCTTCTCTTCTGACATCTGCGTCATGGCAAAAAGTCTTCATATACTCAACTCTCCATTCTTTATTACAGCGGGCTTTTGATACTGAACGTTCTAGTCCCTCTGTATAATCATCACAAATCTCACCAGTTTCTATGTACTTTAAAAAATTCTCTGTATTCTTGTCAATGTTACGCACAATCCCTTTTGTGTTGTAAATAAGAATCTTCCTGCCATCTCCGAGATAAATATCCTCCAGGTCACCAACGCCTTTACAGATGTTTTCAAATTTATAGCAGCAAAGTCCTTTGTCAAAGGGGTCAAATGTGCAGATGAAAATAACATAACTATCAAGAAGTTCCGAATATTCATCACCTATTTCCAAGTTATTAAGGTCCATAAGTCCCTGATAAAATCTGGAACGTTTCGGAAGAACTGCCCTATTATCATTCTGTTGCATCTCAGCATCATAAAGACCGGTTACTTCATCCTCCACATAAACATCATACCTGACTGCCTTCCCATCAACTGCAACCTTAATTGCTTTCTGATTGTTAATGGAAATATTGTTGCCAATGACATTACCCGTAAGACGTTGCAACATCTCAACACAATTACTAGGTTCCTGCATAACCTTGCCAAAGATAAAATCATCTTTTAATGTTAATCTTTCGTACTGCACCTCAAGCTCGTGAGGCGATAGATAAGTCACATAACTCCTATTCATGATAGAATTACTCCTTTCTTACGCAGGAGAAATTCCTCAATCCACAATTCATATCCAAGAAATCTCCTGCTGTTTTAAAAAATGAAATGATTAGCATAGATTTCTTTGAAATATAAAAGCCGAACGGCTGATGAATTATAGAGCAAAAGAAGTATGCTGACCTTAGCGTAACATGATTTATAAATGAGGTCAACAAAAAAACACCTAAACATTAAATTAAACGTTTAGATGTTTTCATATAGTATCATAATATTAATTTAAAAATCAATTCCTGATTCTTCATTTATTAGAACTTCTTTAATACCGTCAACGTTATTAAGAGATGTCAAAATTCCACAAATAGATGCATCTGTATTTTCTGGTTCTACATTTCCCAAATCCAAATATATTACAACTTTATCATCGACATTAGTTACATCAATATAACCGGGATAAAGTCCTTTACTTTCTACCTCACTTGCAAAGCTTCCCACAGCATCCTTAACGGCAACAAAATCCTCCTCTTTAACAGCGTCCTTAAAATAAACGCCATATAAGAAACATTCCCCATCAAAGCCAACAACATGCGCTTCAAAATTAAGCGTCAACTTATCAATTCCCAACATTGCATCAAATTCAAAATCCATTTTTTAACCCCCTAGTCATATACTTTTTTTCACTAAATATGTAAACAATATTATACACAATGTGATGTATTATAGCAAGCATAGCACATTAGCATATAATCCTTAACATTCCTATGAGCTCCAATACCTTCCAAATTAATTAATCATGCCTTTAGGCATGATATTATTGCGTACCCACAGGTACATTACATCTGTGAGGATTTCTTTGGTGAAAAAGATAAAGCCACAATATTCATTTAAACCAACACTCGTGAAAAGGTATTACACATTTCTTATGTTCGAACAAAAAACAGCAACACGCTGACATGGATGTTAGCGTAGGCGTACTGGACAGGATGTCCGGTGTACGCCGTGTTGCGTAAAAAAAGAAAACCTTAATTCGAACATTAGAAATTGTTATACCTTGTAGCGTGCTGATTTAATGAATATTGTGATTTTATTTTTCCCAAAAAAATTCCCACAGATACAATGCACCTGTGGGACAAAACGCAATAATCAATTCCTAACGATTTGTAAATTCTACAAACCTGCTTTAATCTGCTTATAAATACCCTCAGCATCAAGCTCATACTTCTTAAGGAGCTCCTTCGCAGGACCAGACTCACCAAAAGTATCCTTAACACCAATTCTGGTAACCTTAACTGGACACTTCTCAGAAAGAAGTTCTGCAACTGCACTGCCAAGACCACCAATAATAGAATGCTCCTCAACAGTGAAGATTTTGCCAGTAGACTTAGCTGCTGCAATAACAATGTCCTCATCTAAAGGCTTAATAGTGTGAATGTTGATAACCTGAGCATCAATACCATCTGCTGCAAGCATTTCTGCAGCTTTAAGCGACTCAGAAACAGGAAGACCTGTTGCGATAATAGTTAAATCCTTACCAGATTTAAGCTCAACACCTTTACCGATTTCAAATTTATAAGAAGACTCGTCGTTGATAACAGGAACAGCAAGACGACCAAAACGAAGATAACATGGACCTTCATGCTCATAAGCAGCCTTAACTGCAGCACGAGCCTCAACATCATCAGCAGGGTTGATAACAACCATACCAGGAATCGCACGCATAAGAGCGATATCCTCGTTACACTGATGAGTAGCACCATCCTCACCAACTGAAATACCAGCGTGAGTAGCGCCAATCTTAACATTAAGCTTTGGATAGCAGATAGAGTTACGAACCTGCTCAAAAGCACGACCTGCTGCAAACATAGCAAAGGAACTCATGAAAGGAACAAAGCCTGCTGTAGACATACCTGCAGCAATGCCAGCCATATTAGACTCTGCAATACCACAGTCAATGTGTCTGTCTGGGAAAGCCTTCTTGAAAACACCAGTCTTAGTAGCTGCCGCAAGGTCAGCATCAAGAACAACTAAATTATCTTTTTCTTTACCGAGTTCAACTAACGCATTACCGTAGCTGTCTCTTGTTGCGATCATATCTCCTAACATAATGCGTCACCTGCCTTTCCAAGCTCTTCCATCGCCTTAGCTAACTCCTCATCATTAGGAGCCTTACCATGCCAACCTGCCTGATTCTCCATGAATGAAACGCCCTTGCCCTTAACAGTGTGAGCAACGATAGCTGTTGGCATACCCTTAGTAGCCTTCGCCTCAGCAAAAGCCTTATCAATCTCATCAAAATCGTTACCATTGATATTGATAACATGGAAACCGAAAGCCTTAAACTTCTCATCTATAGGATATGGTGAACACACCTCTTCAACTGTACCATCAATCTGAAGATTGTTGTTGTCAACAATAACTAAAAGATTGTCTAATTTGCGGTGACCTGCAAACATAGCAGCCTCCCAAATTTGACCTTCCTGAATTTCACCATCTCCACAGAGACAGTAAGTGCGGTATGACTTACCATTCATCTTAGCTGCAAGCGCCATACCAACTGCTGTTGAAAGACCCTGTCCCAAAGAACCTGAAGACATATCAACACCTGGAATGTGCTTCATGTCTGGATGTCCCTGAAGATAAGAACCTGTATGTCTTAATGTGAGAAGGTCCTCAACTGGGAAAAATCCCTTATGTGCTAAAGTAGAATATAAACCAGGAGCGGTATGACCTTTCGATAACACAAAACGGTCTCTGTCAGGATTCTTAGGATCCTTAGGGTCTACATTCATTTCCTCAAAATACAAGTATGTGAAAATATCTGCTGCTGAAAGGGAACCACCCGGATGACCGGCCTTCGCACTATGCACAGAAGTAACGATACCCTTACGAACGTCTACAGCTTTTTTCTGGAGCTCTAATTTGTTCATGTCACTTTTGTAATCTGCTTCGATTACTACTCCTTTCATAAAATCATCAACCATAATTAATTACATTATGGTTCGCGCATATTATACACCAAAACCAAAAAAATTCCTATATGTTTTTTAAGGGGCTGTAGCAACAGCCCCTATTAATTAAATTCCTACGCCTCTTCACCAAAAACAGCTAAATAATCCTGCTGGAATTTCTCAATACCCTGTGAAGTAAGAGGATGCTTTGTCATCATCTCTATTACCGAGTAAGGAACAGTAGCTATATCTGCACCTGCAAGAGCACAATCAGTAACGTGAATTGGGTTACGAACTGATGCACAGATAATTTCTGTGTCAAGCTGATAGTTCTCAAATATAGTTACAATATCCTGAATAAGGTCGATACCTGTTGTGCTTATGTCATCAAGTCTTCCAAGGAAAGGCGATACATAAGTAGCACCAGCTCTAGCTGCAAGAAGAGCCTGTGCTGCTGTAAAGATAAGAGTAACATTTGTCTTAATTCCTTCTGCTGAAAGAACCTTAACTGCCTTAAGACCTTCAACAGTCATAGGAATTTTAACTACCATATTAGGATGAATTGCTGCTATTTCTCTACCTTCTTTAATCATTGTCTCCGCATCAGTAGTAGTTGCCTTAACCTCTCCACTAATAGGACCATCGACAATAGTTGTAATCTCCTTGATTACCTCATTGAAATCTCTTCCTTCTTTTGCTATAAGGGATGGATTTGTAGTTACGCCACAGATAACACCCATCTCATTAGCTTTTCTAATGTCGTCTACATTTGCTGTATCTATGAAAAATTTCATAATTCAAATCTTCCTTTCTATTACTGTAATATCTTGCTATGAAGTATTCCCTTAAGCTAAGGCCTCCATAACCTCCTTACGATATGGAATCGAAGGAACTGCACCCTGTCTTGTAACAGCTATAGATGATGCCTTAGCACTCATCTTAAGTATGTCCGGAATTTCCATTCCGTCTATAATACCTGCAAGGAAATATCCTGTAAATGTATCCCCTGCCGCAGTTGTATCAACAGCCTCAACCTTAAAGATTGGCTGATGATATCTAACATCCTTGTCCGCATAGATTGCTCCATCACCACCGAGAGTAAGAACAATTTTGGCATTTGGATAAAGCTCAACAACCTTAGCTATAATCTCATCAGGGTCAGTAAGTCCTGTAATCTGGCCACCTTCTACCTCATTCATAAGGAAGTAGCTGATTTTGCTCATATCAACCGCATCAAGTTTTTCATTGAAAGGCGATGGATTTAGAGCAATCTGTAAACCTTTCTCGTAAGCCTTATCAACAATGTATGGAATCATGTTAACCTCATTTTGAAGAAGAAGAATATCTCCTTCATCAAAATTAGCAATTACTTCATCCACATATTCCTCTGTAAGCTTCTCGTTAGTTCCACCATAAAGTAAAATACAATTCTGTGCGTTTTTGTCTATCTGAATTATTGCATGCCCTGTCTTACCGTCTACCTTTTTAATATAATCAGAATTAACGCCATATTCCTTACAAGCCTCTATAAAAGCCTGACCATCCTTACCAATTAATCCGCCATGGTAAACATCTGCGCCAGCCTTAGCAAGGGCAATAGACTGATTCATACCTTTGCCACCAAGGAATATATTCATTCCTGTGGTAGCCTGGGTTTCCCCAGGCTGTACAATATGATCCACATTATATACATGGTCTAAGTTCATAGAACCAATATTTAATACCTTCATAATCTTCTATGCCTCCTAACTTTTATTCAGCATTCTCGATTGTAATTAATGTTACCTCTACAGGAATTGAGCTTGGAATTGACTCACCATTAATAAGCTTAACTGCATTCTCTACTGCTGTATAACCAATAAGGTCTGGCTGCTGTGCAATTGTAGCTGCCATTCTTCCTTCCTTGATAGCTGCAATAGCATCATCTGTTGCATCAAAACCTACTACTAAAATATCTTTACCTGCTCCAGTAATTGCCTCTACTGCTCCAAGTGCCATCTCATCATTAGCTGCAAATACTGCCTGAATATCTGGGTTTGCCTGAAGCATATTCTCCATTACAGTCATACCCTCTGTTCTGTCAAAGTTTGCAACCTGACTAGCTAAAACTGTAAGCTTAGCATCTGCAATATTGTGGAAACCTGTTCCTCTGTCAATAGCTG
The DNA here is from genome assembly GCA_015057525.1 of Lachnospiraceae bacterium. Lineage (GTDB taxonomy): Bacteria > Bacillota > Clostridia > Lachnospirales > Lachnospiraceae > Coprococcus_C. Next base: position 137,094 of record SVEE01000006.1, read on the forward strand.
CAGAAGCACCTGATGTACCCTGAAGTTCTGCTACCTTAGTTCCTTCTCCTAATGTGTCTACAATGTACTGAGTTGCAAGCTCTGCACCAAGTACGTTATCTGATGCGATTTCACAATCTACAGTTACACCATTTACTACACGGTCTACTGAAATGACCTTGATGCCCTGATCAATAGCACTCTGTACTGCACCTGCTACCGCATCCGAATCTACAGGATTTACAATAAGTACACTAATATCCTTTGCTATTAAGTCCTCAATATCTGCTACCTGTTTTGTTACATCATCACCTGCATCTACAATTGTAAGACTAACACCTAAATCATCTGCTGCTTTCTGTGCTCCCTCTGCAAGAGTTACGAAGAATGGATTATTCTGAGTTGATACAGATAAACCAATTGAACCATTACCAACAATTTCACCTGAACCTGCGCTTGCTGCTGCATAAGTATCTACATTTTCAGCTGTTACAAGTGTAACCTCAACTGGGATAGAAGCAGGAACTTCCTTGCCCTCAATCATGTTTACAGCGTTCTCTACTGCTGTATAACCAATAAGTTCTGGCTGCTGTGCAATAGTTGCTCCCATTCTGCCATCTCTAATTGCTGCAAGAGCATCATCTGTTGCATCAAATCCTACTACTAAAATGTCCTTGCCTGCTCCTGAAATAGCCTCTACTGCACCGAGTGCCATCTCGTCATTAGCTGCAAATACTGCCTGAATATCTGGGTTAGCCTGAAGCATATTCTCCATAACTGACATACCCTTTGTTCTGTCAAAATCTGCTACCTGGCTAGCAACAACCTCAAGCTTTGCATCTGCTACATTGTGGAAACCTGTTCCTCTGTCAATTGCTGCCGAAGCACCTGATGTACCCTGAAGTTCTGCTACCTTAATATTTTCTCCTAATGTATCTACAATATACTGAGTTGCAAGCTCTGCACCTGCCACGTTGTCTGATGCGATTTCACAATCTACTGTTACTCCGTTAACTACACGGTCTACAGAAATAACCATGATACCCTGATCAATAGCACTCTGTACTGCACCTGCTACTGCATCTGAATCTACTGGGTTTACAATAAGTACACTGATATCCTTTGCTATTAAATCTTCAATATCTGCTACCTGCTTAGTTACGTCATCACCTGCATCTGCTACTGATAACTCTACTCCTAAATCTCTAGCTGCTTTTTCAGCACCATCAACAAGAGATACGAAGAATGGATTGTTCTGAGTTGATACTGACAAACCAATGGATCCATCAGTCACTTTTTTCTTCTGTGAATTATTTTCACCGTCTATTGTAATTCTGCATGCTGTAAGAGAAAACATCATTACAAGAGCAACGGCTAAGGCCAAAATTTTCTTTAATTTCTTCATGCTTTATACCTCCATCTTTATTGATTATCTCTTGCGGTCTGATAATACTGCTACAAGGATAACGATTGCCTTGATAACTTCCTGATAGTATGAATTTACACCTAAGATGTTCATACCATTGTTAAGAACTGCGATAATAAGAACACCTGCAAATGTACCCATAATCTTACCACGTCCACCACTCATACTTGTTCCACCAAGTGCAACAGCTGCGATGGCATCAAGCTCATATCCATCACCAAGTGTTGGCTGAGCTGAATCAAGTCTTGAAATCATGATAAGACCTGCAAGAGCTGCGAGGAAACCAGAGATTGCATAAACTGAAATCTTAGTCTTGCTTGTGTTAACACCTACAAGGTTAGCACACTTTGCGTTGCTACCTGTCGCATAAATTCTTCTACCAAATGTAGTTTTATGAAGTATAAACCAGAAAATTGCTAATGCTATTAAAAGAATAATTACAGGTATTGGAATTGCGAACCATGGATCCTCTGCAGGTCCAAATTCCCAGTTACCCTTACCAAGTACCTTGAATAAAAACTGTCCAGACTCGCTTTCAATGCTAGCTGCAAGTCTTGATATTGGCTTACCATCTGTAATAATAAGTGCAAGTCCACGATACGCTGTCATAGTTATAAGAGTTGCAATGAATGGCTGTAAACGTCCTTTTGTTACTAAAAGACCACTTATAACACCAAGAACTGTACCAACTAATAATGCTGCAAGAATTGCAACAGGAGCAGGTATACCGTTAATAAGCATCTCTGCACATACAATGGCACTAAGTGCAAATGTTGAACCTACCGAAAGGTCAATACCATCTGATAAAATTACGCAAGTCATACCAAATGCAATAAGACCATTGAATGAAGCCTGACGTAAAAGATTTAAGAAGTTGCTCGCTGTTCTGAACTCAGGACTAATGCAACTGATTACAATTACTAATAATACTAATGCGATATATGCTCCGTATTCGCCTAATATCGCGCCTATACTCTTTTTGCTTTTTTCCATTATAAACTACCTCCTGTCGCTAAAGTCATTATCTTCGCCTGATCTGCATCCTTACCATCTAAGATGCCTCTTACCTCGCCCTCACGAATTACCATGATTCTATCGCTCATTCCTAAAACCTCAGGTAACTCTGACGAAACCATTATTACTGCAACTCCCTTAGCTGCCATCTTGTTGATTACATCGTAAATTTCCTTCTTAGCTCCGATATCTACACCTCTTGTAGGCTCATCTAAGATAAGTATCTTTGGATCTGTGTAAACCCATTTTGCAAGTACAACCTTCTGCTGATTACCACCAGATAAGTTATTACATTCATGCCATGGGCCGAAACATTTAACTCTGAATTCTTCGATACCCTGATTTACAATCTCATCCTGCTTTTCTTTCTTAAGAACACCCTTCTTAGATACCTTACCTAAGTTAGCTATTTCAATGTTCTCAGCAATGCTCTTCTCAAGGAGGAGTCCTTCTGTCTTTCTGTCTTCTGTAACAAATCCAATACCTGCTTCTATTGCATGTCTAGGATTTTTAATTAATACTTCTTCACCATCTATATAAATTTTACCACTGTCCTTCTTAAGGTTTCCAAAGATAGCCTGCATAATCTCAGTTCTTCCAGCACCCATAAGTCCTGCTACACCAAGAACCTCTCCTGCGTTAACTGAGAAACTAACATCGTGGAAAAGTTTTCCACTTGTAAGTCCTTCAACCTTAAGTACCTCTGCTCCAATTTTAGAATCTCTCTTAGGGAAACGCTCTCCAATTTCTCTACCAATCATCATCTGAACTACGTCATCCATAGTAAGATCCTTGATTGCCTTAGTATCTATATACTGACCATCTCTTAAGATTGTAATTCTGTCACAAAGTGCAAAAATTTCTTCCATTCTGTGAGATATGTAAACTATAGATACACCCTTCTTACGGAGAGAATTTATTACCTTAAACAATCCCTCTGTTTCACTTTCTGTAAGTGCCGCTGTAGGCTCATCCATAATGATAACCTTAGCATCTACCATAAGAGCCTTGCAAATTTCTATCATCTGTTGCTGTCCTACAGATAAGTCAGACATAATCGCATCAACCGGAATGCTTACACCCACCTTATCCATAACTTCTTTAGCCTTTTCTCTCATGGCCTTCTTATCACATACTCCGAACTTCTTTGTGATTTCCTTGCCCATGAACATATTTTCTTCTACTGTTAAGTCAAAGAGTGCATTTATCTCCTGATAAATGAATACGATACCTGCTTTCTCCGCTTCCTGTGGACTTCTGTATACCACTTCTTCACCATCAACAAGAACTGTACCGGCATCTCTTGTGTAAACTCCTGTAAGAATTTTCATAAGAGTAGATTTACCTGCACCATTTTCGCCCATAAGTGCATGTACTTCACCGTCAGTTAACTCAAATCCAGCATCCTTTAATACCTGGTTTGAACCAAATGACTTGTTGATACCTGTCATCTTAATATTCATATTCTGTTGACCCCCTTTCTTTTATGCAAATATACATCCCGACTGCAAAATAATGTTTGCGTAAGGAGTTGTTTCACCGGTTCTTATAACCGCCTTACATTCCTTTGTCTTAGCCTTAAGTTCTACATGTGACACAAACTCTACTTCAATATCCTGTCCCTTAAATAACTCGTTAATCTCTGATAGTACCTTCTCGTTCTGTGTCTTAATCTCTTCTGCTAAAATGATTTTCTCAATCTTCATGTCTTTTGCTACTACTTCAAGAGTCTTCATAAATGTAGGAACCCCAAACTCTAAAGCAAGGTCAATTCTCTCAACCTCATCAGGTATTGGTAATCCGCAATCACCTACACATATCCAATCTGTATGTCCCATGTAAGACAAAACTCTTGAAATGTCGCTGTTAAGTATTCCACCTTTTTTCATGTAACCCTCCCTTTCTTAACTATATTTTGTTGTTTCTCTTTTAATCAGCTGTGCTGGAAAAATATATTCTTCATTCTTCTTGTTGCAATCTGTTATAAGTCTTGCCGCCTTAACTCCCATTTCAGTTATTGGCTGTGCAATTGTGGTTAACTCCGGTGTCATTAAACTTGCCATTGCAATATCATCAAAACCTATAATTTGTATATTGTCAGGAACTCCAATTCCTTTGTTATGTAGCACCTTATAAACAGAAACTGCAACCATATCGTTACATGCTATTATTCCATCTGTATGAGGATATTTTTCTAATAATTCCTCTGTAACTGCAAGACCTTCATTAAACTCATAATCACAACATACAGTCATCTCTGTAATACCATTCTCGTTACATACATCTCTATAACCCTCATAACGCTCTTTAGCGCTGGATATATCCTGAGGTCCTTTGATACATACAACGTTTTTACAACCACAATCCATCAAGTGTTGCATCGCTAATCTACCACCGTCGTAATGATTACAATGTATATAACTGCAATTTGTACCATGTAGCGGACGTCTGTCAGTTATTACAATTGGTATTTGACTTGATTCGATAAGAGGCATTATCTCTTCGTTGCTAGTTGTAACAATAATTCCATCTGCATTCATAGACATAAGCATTTGAATCATGGACTTTTCTTTCTCAGGATTGTGACCTGTGTTGCAAAGAAGTAATCTAAAACCATGTTCATCTGCTTCCTTCTCTATAGCACTTGCCATCTGCGTAAAAAATGGATTATCAATACTCGGTACAATAAGTCCAATTATTTTAGCAGACCTTTTGAATAGTGACCTTGCAACTTCATTTGGAACAAAGCCTGTCTCCTTAATCACTTTTTGTACCCTTTGCTTTTTCTCGTCATCAACATTCGCCGTTCCATTAATAACTCTGGATACTGTAGCAGGAGAAACCTCTGCCAAACGAGCCACATCTCTAATACTTGTCAATAAAACCACCCCCATTTGTGAATTTTATCCCGTGAAACCCGTTTCAAACTAATTTCATTATACCACTTGCATATAATATGTCAACATTTTTTCGTCAAAAAAAGCACAAAAAAATCTTTTTTTCGCCTTTTATTGTGCTTTTTATCCAACAACAAATATTTAATTTATGGTATTTAATATTTTTAAAAGAGAAGGCTTGCACGCAAACTGCACATCTCTAACATCTCCTACATATTCTCCATCTGTGTGAAGAACAACTTCCTTATCTAACTCAAAAGAATATTCTTGGCAATCAAAAAGTTCAAAACGTTTTATGTGTTTTTGTTGCGCTAATACTAATACAGGGAGACAAAAAAATGTTTGCCACTGTGGAATTCCCGCTACACAGCATACAGAGAATTTACCATCTGTAGCACTTGCCTCAGGAGCCATAGGCACTCCTCCACCCTCCGCTCTAAAATTCATGATAGCTGAAAAAATTATTTTCTCATAGTTTTTTTCAGTTCCATCTATCTTAGCTTTACCATTAAAAGTATCCATAGAAAAAAGTGTCTGAACAGTCAATATAATATAAGTAAGCTTCCCAAGATGAATTTTATTAAGGAACTTTTTAATTTTAGATGTCAATGCTTTCTTACAAACGATTGCATCTAGTCCTATCCCCGAACTAATTACAAACTTGCGGGACTTTTCTCCATTGTTCCATGTAACCTGTCCGATATCTATAGCAGTATAATTTTTCTCAACTTTTACACCATTAGAACTTATTTTATTAAATATATCCTTTATAATCTTACTTACATCCTTACCAACACCCAAGCCTCTTGCAAAATCATTACCTGAACCAGCAGGAATAACTCCAAATTTTACTTTTGAAAAATCAGTAATTCCATTGACAACCTCATTAACTGTTCCATCTCCACCGACGACAATTATATTTATATCTTCATCATCTAACTGGCAAATTTTTTTAGCCAACCAAGTAGCATGACCTTCATACTTAGTTCTGAAGGCTTTATATGGTAAAGAATAGTTGCTTAATTGACCGCGAATCTCTTTCCATACTTCCTTACCCTTGCCGCTTTTTGAGGTAGTATTTACAATAAAATAAAGCATATCTTATACCTCCACCTTCTTGCCACAATTAGGGCAATAATTAGGCCACATTTTAAATTCCTCAAAGGAATAACCACAATAAACACAACCAGCGACTGATGCTTTCTGCTGTTCGCGCATCCTACGCATCATGATATTACTATCCTTACGATTGATAATTTCGCTTTGTTTGAGTAATCTGTCCTGTATCACAGACCAGACATCCATCTGTCCATCCATAACTCCCTTTATATATTCTGTAAGGGAAATCTTGTAATGATGTGCACCACGCTGAATCTGTTCCTTAGTCATATAAAGTTGACTTCTGGCAATGGACAAAAATGAATTTGCAAATCCTTGCAATCTTTCTGCTATATTCTCAGCAGAAATTTCCACCTTAGAATCCATCTCATGCATACGACAAATCAAATAAGCTTCATAGGCTTTTGAGGCAATCCCCAAAGCCTCCTGTTTTAGAATATTAAGTTCCCCTGTTTCATCTACAGCAATAACTATGGGGTCATACACCCTATGAAAATCAGAACGGATAGAAGCTATTTTATTTTCAACAACCTGAAGTTCATCTAACAGTCTTTTTACTTCCTGCTGTTCCAGTTCCAGATTTTTATTGTAATCAACAGCAGAATTTAAAAAATCTAAGATTTCCATGGTACACCCCACTTTCCAAAGTAATTTATAAAAGTATACCATGTTAATCTTAGATATGTCATTTATTTTCTATTATCTTTTCATTAATTCTTTAATAAGTCTACCACCTTGTATTATCAAAGTTGGTACAAGTGCAAGAAGTAAGATAAATACAAGTTGTTTCGCAGAAAGCGCAGATACCAAGAAGAGTTTCTGCATAAATGGAACAAACAATACTACACAAAGAAGAAGCACACCATCTGATATATTTCTTTCATTCCATTACTCCCTTCTTTTCGCATAATATAAGTATTTCCACTTACCTGTACATGCAACCACAAGAATAAAAAAAGACCTCTTGTGTGCATACTCTGCACACAAAAAGTCTTGTTTAACGAAATGTTCCCTGACTCCGGTCTGAATCATCAGACGTACTGACGAAGGACAGGACATGTATAAAACTACATGCAACTACTCCCTTTTTGCATATTATCATTATATGCAAAAATCAAAAAGTAATTAACGTTTTTTAAAATCCACTCAATCTAAAGGCAACAACTTCCATAGCCGACTCATCAGCACGATCCTCAGTCATTATTGTAAGAATACTACCATCACTAAGTACAGTACCACCACAGAACCATGGGTAATTTGTGCTGAATAAATCTGCATCGTCAAGAACTCCGATGCATGTACCATCAGCCGACCATAAAACCACTTCTCTCATATTTCCATCCAAGCCAATAAATCCGTTAGAAGTCTGTGCCATAAATGTAATACATCCTAAACCTTCACCATCAACATCTGTCAATGTCATTTGAAGTACACCATCTGTATCATAGACGAAAGCTTTATGAGTATCATCTGTAGCATCGGAACCACATACATAAATGTAGTTGTCGTCTACAGTCACGCTTGAAATTGTCGATACCTCAGCAAAAGTAATAGGTGTTGATGTTATGCTACCATTAGCAATAGTAATTTTTTCACATTCAGGTCCTGAAAACCAATCAATACCCCACTCACCAGATGGACTCATGTATACATAATCCACTTCATCATAGGTTGCAACTTCCACACCATCTTTAATACACATCAACGAATAACCAAAGCCTGATATCCATACCGAGCCATCATCAGTTGCCTGAACGTAAGTATAATCCTCACCACAACTAATCTCACTATCAAATGTAAGAGAGGAGCCATCATATGAATACTGCTTCAATGTTCCATCGCCAAGAATAAATACCTTGTCTTCAGTCGCTGCCACAGAATGGTTAAAAGTTTCACCTGTAATAATACATTCTGCTATAGGAAGCCACTCGCTATTTACAGTATATTCACCAACAGAAGCGCTTCCCTGCGAAGCCGAAAATGCTTCACCTTCCCAAGGCCAAGGTGCATCTACATTTCCAATATCTTCTGTACAAATTGTAAGTCCATCTAAAAGCTCTCCAACACACTCATTTTCATAATCACCCATGATTTGAATTGATACAGTTGTAGAAGCTGATTCCCAACGACCAATATATTTAATATACGGTTCCCCCCAAAATTCTCCTTCATACAACAAGCAATCTATACCACCTATATTCACTAAATCATACGCATCATTAACTACATATTCATACGCATCAAATTCATAAATATTAAGATAATCGCGGAACGATTCGTGGTTTTCAATGCATACATCAATTTGTACGCTTGTAATATAACTATCTCCCTCTGGAATGTCCAAATATACACAAGCATACGTCTCATCCATATATGTATATTCCTCATTATAATTCCAAACATCAGAATCATAATTCAAAGTTAATACATCTGTCTCCAAAACTTCTCCTGACACAGTTGTTTCTGTATCATTTTCTTCATTTTCTTCCTTCTCTGCCTCTGTTTTTGTTTCTTCAGATTCAGATTTTGATTTTTTGTCATCACCAGAATCCCCACATCCTCCAAGTGATAACATCATGACACTAGCCATGAGCATAGCCAAAAATTTCTTTTTCATTTTTCATTCTCCTATTCTTTACACTATTTTATTTTTTTGCTATTCTATAAAATAGATTTGGGTGTTCTCTGCATCCGTTGGCGCGCAAGCAGAGAACTTATGCAAAATCATTTCACACAAAGGGGCCCAATTAATTCTTTTTGCAGCATTAGGCCTTATCCCCTTTTTCAAAACCTTGCAAATGTAATTATAAAAAAAACTATTATTTTCACCCCACCCATATAACAAAAAAAGGGTAGGACTGTGTGTTTTTTTGGGTTTTACAATTATAAAACATTGAAAAGGACTGAAAAAATATGAAAAAAATTATTACAATCTTTTTATCTATTATACTTATGACAACAAGTCTTTCGGGCTGTTCACACACGAAAAAACCATCGCCCGAAAATCCAGTCACGCTCACTTTGTGGCACGTGTATGGTAGCCAGACAACATCACCATTAAATAACATCATTGATGAATTCAATAAAACTGTGGGAAAAGAAAACGGTATAACTATTAATATTGTCTCAGTAACCAGTTCTTCCGCTATCGACAGTGCCTTGGCTGCATCTGCAAACAACGAACCTGGAGCGGTAGATATGCCCGATATATTTATAGCCTACCCAAGAGTTGTGGAAATTGTTGGTCGCGACAATCTTCTTACATGGAATAATTATTTTACAGATGAAGAACTTTCTTTATTTAATGAAGAATTTCTATCCGAAGGATACTTTGATAACGAACTTTTAATGCTCCCCATAGCAAAATCCTCCGAAGCATTTTTCATAAATCAAACTCTTTTCGAAAGGTTTAGTACCGAAACTGGTGTTAATATTGATACTCTGGAAACTTTTAACGGCATATTTGAAACTGCAAATATATATTATGACTGGTCTGGCGGGCAGAATTTCATTCAAATCAACGACTATTACCGAGTCTAAAATATATGAATTATATCTTAACGGAAAAAAAGCCAAAGAAATCACCAGTATTCTTAGTATCACAGAGAATACCTTGAAATATCACAACAAAAATATATATAGCAAACTGGGCATATCATCTAGAAAACAATTACTCAGATATGCCACACTAAAACAGCATGAGGATAAAAGCAATCCATAACACCTACTGATTTATATTTAATTGAGAAAACTCCAATTTTAAATTAATAAATTCCTCTATTTTTCTTAGCATCATATAAAGCATTGCTCTATCCTCAAATTCTTTTCTTTCCTCCGGCAAAGGCTTTTCTTTCATGCTTTTGTCTAATATTATAAAATCACATGCCAGACTCTCACAAGTGTTATCCTTGTGATATTCTTCTGACATCTTCTTTAAAAAACCAGATATCTTTTTTGCAGTAATGGGCGTTGTTTCAAGTCTCCTAACACAACCATACATTTCGTAAAGCACATGGCATTGTTTTTCTCTCATTTTCAAATATTCTCTGTCATATATATCTTTACTACCAAATTGATTATTAAAGTTTTCCTCAGCCACATTTTTCGCATGTCTTATTATTTTCTCTAAATTAGAAAAACAATCTCCGTTATAATCAGATAAATCCTTGTCCATGATTCTCTCTGACATTCTGGATAAAATATTTTTTATTTGAGCATCCGTTTCTTCCTTAAGTTCCTCTATATAACTTACATTTTTACGCAAATGTAGATTCGCAATAATTCCAACTGTTGCTCCAATTAAAAATATTCCTGTTTCATTTAATACATGACTAAGTTGCATATCTCCATAAGTAACAAAATGTGACATCAATACCAAATTCATGGTTATTGCGTTATTCCAACCAGCCAGCTGACATATTCCAATAAAAACAACAAGAAAAACAAAGAATGCTTTAATAGTAAATCCTAAAAGCAAGAAACATATATATGACACAACAAGTGCAACAACATACCCCATAAGCCTTGGAAGTATAGTTTTTAACGTTTCCTTTTTTGTGGGCTGAATAGTAAGCATTGCAACAATACCTGTGGAGATGGCAAACTCAAGACCGAATAAAGAAGCAATTATAATTGCAATTATTGCTGCACCAGACAATTTAATTGTGTTTATAATTTTTTTATTCATACTGATTCCCCTCCATAATCAATGTACCCTCTTTAGACTATTCGTAATCAAATTTAATTATTTTGAATAGATTTCGTTTTATGTCATAACCCATTGAACAATTACAATACGCACACCATGATATATTCTTCTTGGTTTTCATCAATAATCTCGAAGCCAACATTTTTGTACATCTTCACTGCATAGTTTGCTTTCTGTACTGCCAAGGAAGTTTTCTTATATCCTCTGTCTTTTAATTCTGTAAGCATCTGTTTCATCATCTCTGTTCCAATACCGAAACCTCGATATTCTTTATATAGAGATATTGCAAAAGATGGAACTCCATCTTCTACATGTCCATAGTCATCCATAATACGAACCCAGACAGCACCAACAATCTTTTCTTCCACTTCAGCAACAAAACAAATATCTCCTTCTTGCTTACCAAAATTCTTCACATAAACCTGTAATTCTGGTTCATTTATAATCTCTTTTGGCGGTGCCTCTACGCCCTCAGGAATAAAAATTGCTTCATACAGAAAATCATCCAATAATGCTATTTCCTTGTTGCTCATTTGTCTTATATTATAACTGATTTTACTATGAGAACCAATTAAAGTTCTAATTTGATTTACATCATATTCTTTAGCTGGAAGAATAACTGCATTTTTACCTATTATTTCTTTTACTATACGTAATTCTAACTCTTGCCTGTGTTTAAAATGACTGATCATATCCTCAA
>SVEE01000020.1 GCA_015057525.1 Lachnospiraceae bacterium
CTTAAAATAATGTCCCTAAATTACTGTTTGTGTTTCCATTCTGTTGAATGTAAGATTTGTACTAAATCTTTTGAAAATCTCTTAAAGAATTTTCAGGGTTATCATGTTATTAATTTGTCAAAGGTTCCTGCGTCGCTTCAAGCGACAGCTTCTAAAGAATATCACAATCAATTTTCATTGTCAACAACTAATTTTGATTATTTATATTCTATTTCGTCGCTGTCATGTGACAGCTTTGTTAATATACCACCAGTATAATTTAAAGTCAACACATTTTTGTGTACTAATTAAAAAATAATATTTCATCACTTTATCAAAGTAAAGTTTTATACAATTTTACACAAAAAAGAACGAGTGCAACCCGTCCTTCTTGTATATCAAAACAACCTAATCTGGTCTAATACTTCCATCAAGAATTGCTCTAACGTGAGTAAAGTCCTCTGCATACCAATTCTTAATCTTGTTTTCTCCTATATAACAATCATAGAACATCTTTGTAATATCCGTTCCTTCCTGAATCTTAAAATTAGGTCCAAAATAGAACTTATCATTTATATTACATTCAAAGAACATATACTTCATATCCTTAACGTTCTTAGTCACAAATGTATCTGGAAGCCTCATATCCTTTGGAAGCTTTGCTTCTGAGAACATATACTCCATATTTGTTACATTTTCAGTCTTAAATTTTTCACCAAAGCTAAATCCATATGGTATCATACACTGATAGAACATATAACTCATACTTTCTACATTGCTTGTGTCAAAGTATTCTCCTAAGCTAAAGTCCTTAGGTATAACAGAACCCGCAAACATAAGAGTCATATCAACAATTTCCCTGGTATCAAACATCTTCCCCAAAGAAAAACCTTCTGGTAGAGTTATCCATGAAAACATACCACAGCAGCTGCTGGCATTGATAGGCAACTCTATCTTACCACCCTTGTAGTCTTTCGTATTAAACTTTAATATTTTCTTACCGCTATGGCTTAAATCCTGCTTGAACTGCATTGGGTTGTAAAGTACCCAATTCTTATTACCAGTTTTCTCCTGGAACCACTCAAAATGAGAAACTCCACGTTGCTTCTTGAATTCTTCACGCTCGCCCTCATCTTCTATGTATATAAAATATGAAGCACCCTCGAAGCTAATATGTGTCTTACCCATAGAGGTCTGACGCTTTATATCCTCCTCTGAGGCCTTGGTTCCTGCAAATCTATTGGTTCCGCCACCTGTAGATAACTTAAACATACTCATAATACTTGTTACCATCCTTATAATAATTATTAAAAATTGAAGTTTGCGAATCTATCATTTTCTTCTCTTTTTTCCAATCTAGTATCCTCAGCGACCTTAACCGCCAAATCAATCTGTTCCTTCATAGATTCAGTAATATTAGTTTCTTCACCATAATTTAAATAAGCTAATACTGTAAGCATCTCTGATTCAGTGTCTGTATAGTATCCTGTACCAGCCTGCTTCATATCCCCTAAATTCTTAACCAACTCATATAACTTATTAGGAAGTGTTCTATAATCCCACTTTCCACCATTTGTAAAATTGTCCCCTAATCCTAACATATCTTCACCTTTCTCAATTCTATTTTATTGCCTAAAATATTAAATTTACAATTTGAAATACTCACTAATCTTCCAAAATTAAATTAGTTTTTTCATACTCCATTATAGTTTAACAAATATTTTCAATATAAACAAGATGGACTTGCACTTTTATTAAAGCAAAAATCTGATTTTTCACCAAACGCAACAAAGGACATTGCAAGTTGTAAAACTGCAATGTCCTCTTATTATGTTAGTAAATATTATTATTCAGTTGCATCCGGTATCTGTGGTGCATCATTTTTATCAATTTTATCTGTCTTATCTGTAACCACAAGATTAACAGAATCAAGACCTGAAAGGCTGATATTTCTATTTACCTGAGCATCATATGACTCAGCATTTACAATCTGCGCCAGATCAATTCCTGTAGCCTCCTTCATGCTCTCGAATACCTTAGCCATAACAACTGGTACATTTCCAGCCATCTGCTCAACTCCATTGCCACCACCATCGCCACCGATGATAGTAACCTTATCGATTGCACTGAGTGGCTGTGCAATACTTGCAGCAATATCTGGTAATATCTTAATAAGCATTTCTGCTACCGCAGCCTTATTATACTTTGCGTATGCCTCTGCTTTTTTCTCCATAGCCTCTGCCTCAGCGATACCCTTTGCTGATATAGCTGTTGCCTCTGCCTCGCCGACTGCACGAATACCAGCAGCCTCCTGTTCCTTGGCATATCTATCTGCCTCTGCCTGAGCCTTTCTTGCCTCCGCCTGACGTTCTGCCTCGAACTTCTTAGCCTCAGCTTCCTTCTGTCTCTCATAAAGATCTGCATCCGCCTTCTGCTGTGCGGCATACTTATCAGCCTCTGCCTGCTTTTTAATCTCTGCCTCAAGAGCCTGCTCCTTAACAGCAACCTCCTTCTGCTTTAACTCAATTTCTCTCTCCTGTCTTGCGATGTCAGCATTAGCAGTTGTAATCTCGATAGTCTTACGCTGCTCCTCCTGCTGAATCTGATATGCAGCATCTGCCATAGCCTTCTTAGTATCAGCATCCATCTGAAGCTCTGACTTCTTGATGGCAAGCTCATTTTGCTTCTTAGCTATCTCTGTTTCAGCAGCAACCTTTGCATCATTAGACTGCTTATCAGCCTCAGCCTGAGCAACCTTAATATCTCTTTCACTCTCAGCCCTCGCAATTGCTGCAGCCTTTTTAATCTTAACAATATTATCAATACCAAGGTTCTCAATAACTTCATTGCCATCTACAAAATTCTGAACATTAAAGCTTATAATATCAAGACCCATAGCAGCAAGGTCTGGCTCTGCATTTTCCTTAACCAAGTTAGCAAACTTCTGGCGGTCAGAAACCATTTCCTCAAGTCTCATCTTTCCAACGATTTCACGTACATTACCCTCAAGCACCTCTCGTGCCACAGTTGCTATGTACTCTGGATTCTTATTAAGGAAGTTCTCAGCCGCAAGCGCAATCTTCTCTGGCTCATTACTTACCTTGACATTTACAGTTGCATCAACATTAATATTGATGTAATCTGCTGTAGGCACTGCATTACTGGTCTTAACATCAATTGGAATAAGACGAAGAGTAAGCTTATCAAGTCTCTCAAAGAAAGGGATTCTAATACTTGCCTTTCCTATCACGACCTTTGCCTTCTTTCTCAAACCAGAAATGATATATGCCATATCTGGTGGTGCCTTAACGTAACCGATGCACATTAAGACAATAATTGCTATCACCGCAATTATAGTGATTATTAATGGTGTTTGCATATTTCTCCTCCTTTGTTTACCTCTAGAGCCTTGGCCCCTTTTTTCAACACTTTTATTATAGCAAATAACAAACTAGTTGAATACAGTTTTTTCCACAAATAATCATTCCTTTTCTTTCCTCATCATTCCAAGTACATCAATGATATCAGTTATCACTCTAACATCAGCCATTATAGTCGCCTTCTCATCTAAAAAATTAACTTCTCTGCTTACATCACCATCAAATGCATCACCAGCAGTCCATATACCTACATACAATTTATTCCCCTGAAAATTAATACCAACATGCTTGAATTTTTCCTTTAAGAAATCTACTCTTTCCATAAATTGTGGAGTAAGAACATAATATGCCTCTACAGGATCTGCAGCAAGAACATCAAATTTCTTGTTAAAATCTGTACTTTCCATCTCTACATGCTTCATATCATAACCAATGTTTGGTTTCCCTCTATGTGTGAAAGTATCAGTAAACACTTGAACAGACTTAACTGATTTGATTGAAATATCAAAAGCAATCATTCGACCTCTAAAATAGGTTGTGGCTGTATCATCATTTTGACCTTTATCTTCAATTGTTACCTCTGACTGTTCGAAACCAATTCCCTTATATGAAGCCTTTAAGTAATCTTCAGCACTATATCTGTTACCCATCCTAACTAAACCAAATTGGCTTACAGCCTCCTTTGATAATCCTTCTTTATATTTATAAATAACATTATCAAATTGTTCTTCCAAAATAGAATACACAAATTTCTCTTTATATAGTTTCTTATATTCCTCATTAATCTTGCCATTTCGTGTACATACTACTACAATAGCAACCAATACAGCAACGGAACCAATTATTCCTCCTATATTCCCCGCAAGTAACGAACCAATACCAGCAACTGGCAAAAATGCAATAAAAAGTAACAGTATCGAACAGCCCATCTTATTCATCTTTTTTCTCATAGCCTCTAGTTTCTCAACAGCTTCGTTGGTTCCCATAAATTACCCCCCATAACATATAATATGAATCCTCAGAATAATATTATTATATATATTTCATTAACAATGTTCAATTTATAAAAACCTATCATAGCCTTATGAAATCATAATATTTTGATTATTTTCGTCGTTTTTTTGAACTTTAACCTTTTGTATCGAATTTAGTACATAAAAACCCTTGATTTATCTAAAGTTTCCCTTGAATTCTGTCAAAATTAGGAGTAGAATGATAAAGGTTTTAGGCTGAATTATAAAATAAGATTATAAGAAAGGATATATGCAACTGTCCTACAAGTTCAGCCAGGAAAATTTAATATATGGACAGGGCACTTTTTTTGTGCAAATGCATAGGTGATTTTTATGGGTAAACCTATAAACAAGTGGGTCAGCGCAGCAATCCCTGCACTCTTACTTCACTGTAGTATTGGTACTGTGTACTGTTGGTCGCTTTTCAGTGAGAATATTGGAAAACATATCGGTTTTTCAAAAAGCGCAACTGAGTGGGCATTCAGCTTCGCAATCTTCTTCCTTGGTATGTCAGCAGCATTCCTTGGAAATGTAGTTGAAAAGGATATTCACAAGTCTTCACTTATAGCTGCAATATGCTTTGCAGCAGGTATGGCAGGTACAGGTTTCTTCATCTGGTATGGTGGCAATTACTTTAATCAACATGGCGAAGGAAGTCCTCTGGCTCTAGCTGGAATTTATGTTTGCTACGGTCTTATTATGGGCATCGGTCTTGGTACTGGATATTTATCACCAGTTAAGACTCTCATGCTTTGGTTCCAGGATAGAAAGGGTCTTGCAACAGGTCTTGCAGTGGCAGGCTTTGGTGCGGCTAAGGCTATCGCTTCACCTATTATGGAGAAAATGCTTAGTGGACTTGGCGAAGGCGGAATCTACAAGATGTTCTGGATATTAGCAGGTGTTTACTTCGTTATGATGTTTGTTGGACACTTATTATTACATAAGCCAGCTGGCTGGGTTGAGCCACAGGGCAAGGAAGCCAAGAAGAGTATCTTCTCAGTTATTAAGACTAGAAAGCTTGGTAACTACATCGGTATCTGGTTAATGTTCTACATCAACATTACTTGTGGTCTTGCATTAATCTCTCAGGAGAAGATGATTGTGAAATGTCTCGGTCTTGCGAGCTTTGTAGGTATCGTTTCTACTGTATCAGCTATATTTAATGCTGGTGGTCGTCTTGGATTCTCAGCTTGGGCAGACTCCATGAAGGACAGAAATACAATTTACAAATTAATCTTCGTTATCTCAATCGCTCTTACTGCAGCTACAATTGTAACTGGTGGTATTAAGAACGGTGAGGGTAACATAGCACTTATCGTATTAGTTCTCGCGCTTATCTTTATGGTAAATGCAGGCTACGGTGGTGGTTTCTCAAATGTTCCAACACTTCTTTCAGACCACTATGGTATGGGAAGCATAAGTGCATTACACGGAATTACACTTTCAGCTTGGGCTTTCGCAGGTCTTACAGGTAACCAGATGGCTGCTTGGATTGTTAAGACTTTCGGTGAAGAAGTAGCTCTTGAGCACAAGTTAGATAATGGTACTATTGAGACAATTATGGTTAATCCAACTGGATATCAGTACGTATTATACGCAACTATAGTTCTCTATGTTGTAGCATTAGTACTTTCACTTGTATTAGTTAAAGCTCCAAAGGAAGGCGAAATTCCTGCAGATGCTATGATTGGTGATCCTAACGATATTCACTAATTTGTAACCAAAAAAGATGTAACTCAAATTGAGTTACATCTTTTTTATTACTTTAATGACTTTTGACTAAACTTACTTACAAGCTCATCATATATACCTTCATCAATAATATCTAACATATATCTTACTATAACAGGATCAAACTGCTTTCCGCTGTTTGTCTCTAACTCTTCAATAATTTTTTCAATAGGAAGCTTATCTCTATAGCATCTATCGCTGTTCATAGCATCAAAGGCATCTGCTACGCAAAGAATTCTACCTACCAAACAGATATCTGTACCCTTTAATTTATTAGGATAACCTGTACCATCATATCTTTCGTGATGTTGAAGAGCTCCATCTTGTATTCCAGAAATTGCTGTCATATTTTTAAGAAGGTCTGCACCAACTACAGTATGGGCCTCTATATCTTTTCTTTCTTTTGGAGTAAGCTTACCAGGCTTCTTAAGTATTTCATCGGAAACGAGAAGCTTACCACAGTCATGCATTAAAGCTATGTAAAAATAATTTCTAATTTCATCCTTGTCTAAGCCCATCCTTTTAGCTATTTCCTTAGTGTAAATAGCAACTCTCTGGGAATGACCGCTAGTGTATGGATCCTTAGCATCAATAAATGAAATAAATGTATCAATAATCTGAACGATTATTTTTTCGTCTCGTTTTTGACGTCTCTTATAACCAATCAGACATATATTAACAATAACAAAACATATTAAAGATATAATCCAAGCTATTCTTGCATATTGAAGAACCCAGTACATCTTTGTGTCTTTAATAGTCATCTCAAAATAACCAAACACCTTGAATGTTTTAAATTTGAGAATATTCTTAGATACACATACAAATCCAAATGGTTGATCATTTATAGCTTCAACTACACCATTATAATCCATTGGTGTAATTGTAATCTTATCGTCTTCATACACATATTCCCCATTCCAAAGACTATCTATATTACCTTCCTGTGGCATATACAGCAGTACCGTCCACGTATGAAAATTATATTTTCCATTATTAATAATTACACCATCATACTGTGCACCTTGTACAATATTGCCCTCAGAATCATAATCATTCCAATGCTTAGAAATTGTCATTTCTATAGTAACATCTTTATGATCTGATGCTCCATCCTCAACTGTAATTTCAACTTCTGTTTTATTAAATTCATCAACTTCCTTTTCTAATTTTATGAATCCCAGCTGAATTAATATAATACTAATCACAAAAATCGACAATGCAATTAAATTTTTCTTCATAAGTGCAACCTCCCAAATACCTCTGTCCTATATTTTACTATTTTTCTTACATTAGCACAATAACAAATTAAAAAAAAGGAAGTAATTGAGATAATTACTTCCTTTAACAGGGGATGAGGGAATCGAACCCCCACCAAAGGTTTTGGAGACCCCTATCATACCACTTGACCAATCCCCTATATTTAATTTAAGCACACTTTGTAGTGTGCTTTATTATCATATTATATTAAGGTGAATGTACCTTCAGAACTTCACACAGATGAGATTTTCATCTCTTCAAATATTCTCCCGTTTCATAAGAAACCTCTAAGGATAAGCCCTCGACCTATTAGTATTAGTCAGCTGAATGTGTTACCACACT
>SVEE01000014.1 GCA_015057525.1 Lachnospiraceae bacterium
CCTGCTCTGCTTCCTTGATGATGTTATCGTATACCTTTGAACGATGGCTCATCTCCATAACACTCATTCCTGAGCCCTTGTAATCCATCATATCCTCTGCACACTGCTTTAAAACTACCTCAGGTAAAACTGAAGGTCCTGCTGAAAAATTAAATACTCTTGCCATTTTTATATATCCTCCTATTTATTCTCTAAATCGTTCTTATCAAAGCATGTTTCAAGTGCCTGACCTGCTGCAACCATTGGCCATACCTTGTCGTCCTGGTCAATCATACACTCAATAACTACCGGCTTATTCATCTCGATAGCCTTATTAAGTGCATCTTCAAACTCCGCAAGGTTTGTAGTTCTGATACCAGTTGCACCAAGTGCATCAGCAACCTTAACAAAATCAACGTTATCATTTAATATTGTATTTGAATATCTCTTATCATAGAACAATGTCTGCCACTGTCTAACCATACCAAGAACATGGTTATTGATAACAACCTGAATGATAGGGATATTATATCTTGCTGCTGTAGCAATTTCATTTAAGTTCATTCTGAAACAACCATCACCGGCAATGTTGATAGTAATGTTCTCTGGCATACCAACCTTAGCACCGATACATGCACCAACACCAAATCCCATTGTACCAAGACCACCTGAGCTAAGAAGCTGTCTTGGATGAGAATACTTATAGTGCTGTGCAGCCCACATCTGATGCTGTCCAACGTCTGTTGTAATAGTAGCCTTACCCTTTGTAACCTCGTAAATCTTATTAATGATACCAGGACCTGAGAACTCATTGTAATCATCTACACAAGGGAACTGCTCCTTAAGTGCATCAACCTCAGCTCTCCACTCTGGCTTCTCAGATGCCTTAATTCTTGTTGCAAGCATCTTAAGAACTTCCTTAGCATCACCAACAACGCTACATTCTACTAAAATATTCTTATCAATTTCTGCCTCATCAACATCAATGTGAATAATCTTCGCATTAACAGCAAATTTGCTTGCATTACCGATAACACGGTCTGAGAATCTTGCACCAACTACAACTACTAAATCTGCCTTATTAACGGCAAAGTTAGAAACCTTTGTACCGTGCATACCAATCATACCTGTATATCTTTCATCTGTTCCATCAAATGCACCTTTACCCATAAGAGTATCACAAACAGGTGCATCAATCTTCTCAGCAAACTTCTTTAATTCATCAGAAGCTCCTGCAGTAATAACACCGCCACCTGCGATGATAAATGGCTTCTTAGCCTTCTCAATCATCTTGATTGCCATATCAAGGTCATCAGCCTTAATTGATGTAACCTTTCTTTCAATTGGTTCTGGTGCCTTAGGCTCGAAATCAGCAACATTTGCTGTAACATCCTTAGTAACATCCACAAGAACCGGACCAGGTCTTCCTGTCTGAGCAATCTTAAATGCTCTTCTTATTGTATCTGCAAGCTCATGCACGTTCTTAACAATGAAGCTGTGCTTTGTGATAGGCATAACCACACCTGCAATATCAACCTCCTGGAAGCTGTCTTTACCGAGTAAAGATACGCCTACATTTGCTGTAATTGCTACAAGTGGAATAGAATCCATATAAGCAGTTGCGATACCTGTTACAAGGTTTGTTGCACCTGGGCCTGAAGTAGCCATACATACACCAACCTTGCCTGTTGCTCTCGCATATCCGTCCGCCGCGTGAGCCGCGCCCTGCTCATGGGAAGTTAAAATGTGATTAATCTCATCCTGATGTTTATAAAGAGCATCATATACGTTAAGGATGGTTCCACCAGGGTAACCAAATACTGTGTCAACGCCCTGCTCTTTTAAACATTCAATAATGATTTCTGAGCCTGTTAATTGTTTCATGGTAATTCTCCTTTTTATAAGTTTTAAGCTATAACGCTTTAAATTCATTAGTTACATTAAATATTAAAATTCAAGAACTGCTCCTCTGTTACCAGATGTAACCATCTTAGCATATCTAGCAAGATATCCTGTAGTAACCTTAGGTTCTCTTGGCTGCCATTTAGCCTTACGCGCTGCAAACTCCTCATCTGAAAGCTTAACATTTAACGTACAAGCTTCAATGTCGATGGAAATAATATCGCCCTCTTCGATAAGTGCGATTGGTCCACCAACAGCTGCCTCAGGTGAAACATGTCCGATAGAAGCTCCACGGCTTGCTCCTGAGAAACGACCATCAGTAATAAGTGCTACTGTTGAACCAAGTCCCATACCTGCAATAGCTGATGTAGGATTAAGCATCTCTCTCATACCAGGACCACCCTTAGGACCTTCGTATCTGATTACTACTACATCTCCGGCTACAATCTTACCACCCTTAATAGCAGCAATTGCATCCTCCTCACACTCGAATACTCTAGCTGGTCCCTCATGCTGCATCATCTCTGCAACGACTGCTGAACGCTTAACAACCGAGCCATCTGGTGCAAGGTTACCCTTAAGTACTGCAAGACCACCAGTCTTGCTGTATGGATTATCAAGAGGTCTTATAACCTCAGGGTTTCTATTCTTAACTCCATCTACTGCTTCGCCGATTGTCTTACCTGTTACAGTCATACAATCTTCCTTAAGAAGTCCAAGCTCTTTAAGCTGATTCATAACTGCGTATACACCGCCTGCCTCATTTAAGTCTTCCATATATGTAGGACCTGCTGGAGCAAGGTGACAAAGGTTTGGAGTCTTTGCACTAATCTCATTTGCCATAGCAATATCAAAATCAAATCCAATTTCATGAGCAATAGCTGGAATATGTAACATTGAGTTTGTTGAACATCCAAGTGCCATATCAACTGTAAGTGCATTTAAGATTGCATCCTTAGTAATGATATCTCTTGGTCTGATGTTCTTTCTGTACATCTCCATAACTGCCATACCAGCATGCTTAGCAAGCTTAATTCTCTCTGAATAAACTGCTGGGATTGTACCATTACCAGGAAGTCCCATACCAAGTGCCTCAGTAAGACAGTTCATAGAATTTGCTGTGTACATACCTGAGCATGAACCACATGTAGGACATGCATTACATTCAAAATCCTTAACATCGTCTTCTGTCATTGTTCCTGCTGCATAAGAACCAACAGCCTCAAACATAGAAGAAAGAGATGTCTTATGTCCCTTAACATGACCTGCAAGCATTGGACCACCTGATACAAATACAGTTGGAACATTTACTCTTGCAGCTGCCATAAGAAGTCCTGGAACGTTCTTATCACAGTTAGGAATCATAACAAGTGCATCAAACTGGTGAGCTAAAGCCATAGCCTCAGTTGAATCTGCAATCAAATCTCTTGTTACAAGAGAATATTTCATACCAATGTGTCCCATTGCAATACCATCACATACTGCGATAGCAGGGAACATAATAGGTGTACCGCCTGCTGCGGCAACTCCAAGCTTAACAGCCTGAGCTATCTTATCAAGGTTCATGTGTCCCGGTACAATCTCATTGTAAGAACATACAATACCAACTAATGGTTTTGAAAGCTCTTCCTCAGTCATACCGAGTGCGTTGAACAAGCTTCTGTGTGGAGCTTGTTGCATACCTGTTTTTACGTTATCACTCTTCATTAATCTGCCTCCTTTAATTCTCTTAGAATTGTTATAATCGTTTCATTCATCCAATCAAAATTTATGAAAAAGACAATTGCTGCCAGCACTGCACCTATAATTAATATAACTGCACAGGGAACCTTTGCCTCTTCCGTCTTATTCCAGAAAAAAGTTGTATATATGCTAACTAAAATTAATGCTGCAATAATTCCAAGAAGCCACATATTGAGAAATATTACCACAAGTATTAATATTCTCATAACTAACCCCTCCCTTTAGGTTATACTCTCTCAGCTATTAAATCGCCCATCTGGGAACAGCTTACAAGTTCTGTTCCTTCCGATACGATATCGCAAGTTCTATAATTTTCTACAAGTACCTGCTGTACAGCAGCCTCAATAGCATCTGCTTCCTTATCCATATCAAATGTATATCTAAGCATCATTGCTGCTGAAAGAATTGTAGCTATAGGGTTTGCCTTATTCTGACCTGCTATGTCTGGTGCTGAACCACCACTTGGCTCATACATACCAAACTTAGTCTCATTAAGTGACGCTGATGCTAACATTCCGATTGAACCTGTAATCATAGATGCCTCATCAGAAAGAATGTCACCGAACATATTCTCTGTAAGAACCACATCAAACTGTGCAGGGTCTTTTACAAGCTGCATAGCACAGTTATCAACCAACATGTGCTCATAAGTTACTTCAGGATAATCCTTGGCAACCTCTTCTACTATCTTTCTCCAAAGTCTTGAAGAATCAAGTACATTAGCCTTATCTACGCTTGTAACCTTCTTACGACGTTTCATAGCTATGTCAAAGCCCTTGATAGCTATTCTTCTAATTTCATTTTCGTTATATGTAAGAGTATCAACAGCTGTCATCACACCGTCAACTTCTTTAGTTTCTCTAGCTCCAAAGTAAAGACCACCAGTAAGCTCTCTCATAATCATCATATCAAAGCCCTTATCAGCAATCTCTTCCTTAAGAGGACAAGCACCTTTAAGCTCATTATATAAAAATGCTGGTCTAAGATTTGCAAAAAGACCAAGTTCCTTACGAATCTTAAGAAGTCCTGCCTCCGGTCTTTTCTCAGGTGGTAACTTGTACCATGGTGATGTTGAAGTATTTCCTCCTATTGAACCAAGAAGTACTGCATCCGCCGCCTTGGCTCTTGCTACTGCCTCATCTGTAAGAGGCACACCGTGAACATCTATTGAACAACCACCCATAAGAAGCTGCTCATAATTAAATGTGTGACCGTACTTTGCACCAACTGCATCAAGAACCTTCATTGCCTCGCTGACAACCTCTGGTCCTATGCCGTCACCCTTAATAACTGCTATGTTACAATTCATTTTTCATCCTCCAGTCTAATTTGTAAACAAATGTCTTCTCTTAGTAAAATATTTGACATCAATCCATAAAAATATAGAATCTTTTATAATTGTTGTTATAAATGTTGAATTATACGCCGACATATCAAGTCCCAAGAAAGAATTTATTCTCATTGTGCCTTGTGCAATAGAAACATAACATATAAAAAGAAATATATTAAGTACTATGCATATACCACTCATAATATATAACATTTTAGGTCCTTCTTCTTTATATTTCGCAAGCAATATTCTCACATAAATCATAAAACCTGCAAGCAACAAAGTAATAACAGCATCAAATATATCAAGAGCCTGCAAACCATCAAATTCTCTATAAATATCCCATGTCATATTGCCAAAATAGGAATCCGAATATTTTGTTCCTGCAAAAGCTTTAATACTATACCATATTGATAATATAACAGAAAGAGGTAATTGAACCCATATAATAAAATTATACCATTTCATTCCCAATGGTTTTTGTGGTACATATTCTGATACTGTATTGACGTTAGAAACATTTTTAACTCTCATACCGCAATTTGGACAAGTGTCGTATCTCTCATCAATTTTATTTCCACATGAATTACAATACATAAAAACACACTCCAATAATATTACTTATTATTTATATAATTAATAAGTCCCTCGTTCTTTATAATCTCTTGCATGAAAGGTGGGAATGCCTGACCCTTAAACTCAGTTCCCTTAGTCTTGTTGTAAATCATACCGCTGTCAAAGTCGATTTCAACCTGGTCACCTGCATCAATTCCCTTTGCAGCCTCAGGACACTCTATAATAGGAAGTCCTATGTTAATTGCATTTCTATAGAAAATTCTTGCAAATGTCTCTGCTATAACACAAGAAATACCAGAAGCCTTAATAGCTATTGGTGCATGCTCTCTTGATGAGCCACAACCAAAGTTCTTGTTAGCTACCATAATATCCCCCGGCTTAACTCTATTAACGAAATCCTTATCGATATCCTCCATACAGCTTTTTGCAAGCTCTGCTGGGTCTGATGAGTTAAGATATCTTGCTGGGATAATAACATCTGTATCTACATTGTCACCATATTTATGTACTGTTCCGAATGCTTTCATAATATATACCTCCTAGTTCATGACTTCGCATGGGCAGCTAATCTTACCAGTAATAGCTGATGCAGCTGCAACAGCTGGGCTTGCAAGATAAACCTCTGAATCAACATGACCCATACGACCAACAAAGTTACGGTTGGTAGTTGAAACACACTTCTCTCCGGCTGCCATAACACCCATGTGTCCACCAAGACATGGTCCACATGTTGGAGTTGAAACAATTGCGCCAGCGTTGATGAATATTTCAGCTAAACCTTCCTTAATCATCTGTAAATATATCTTCTGAGTACCAGGGATGATGATAACTCTAAGTCCCTTGGCAACCTTCTTGTCTTTCATAATCTCAGCTGCAATTCTCATATCTGAGATACGTCCATTTGTACATGAACCAATAACAACCTGATCAATCTTAATATCTCCAACCTCATCAATTGTCTTAGTATTCTCAGGAAGATGTGGAAATGCTACTGTTGGCTTAAGAGTCGATAAGTCAATAGTATACTCCTCATCATACTCTGCATCAGCATCTGCCTCATACTTAGTCCAAGTCTTAGTAGAAGCCTCCTTCATATATTCCTCAGTAAGCTCATCAACTGGGAAAATACCATTTTTTGCACCAGCCTCAATAGCCATGTTAGCAATTGTAAATCTATCGTCCATAGTAAGGTTCTTAATACCCTCACCTACGAATTCCATTGACTTATATAAAGCACCGTCAACACCAATCATACCGATAATATGTAAGATTACGTCCTTACCGCTAATCCAAGGAGCCTTCTCACCAACTATGTTGAACTTTATAGCCGATGGAACCTTGAACCAAGCCTTACCAGTTGCCATACCAGCTGCCATATCAGTACTACCAACACCAGTTGAGAAAGCACCTAAAGCACCGTATGTACATGTATGTGAATCTGCACCGATACAAGTCTCGCCTGCTACGATAAGACCTTTTTCAGGAAGAAGTGCATGCTCGATACCCATCTCTCCTACGTCGAAATAATTCTTAATTTGATTAGCACATGAGAACTCTCTAACACATTTACAATGTTCAGCACTCTTAATATCCTTATTAGGTGTGAAATGGTCCATAACAAGGGCAATCTTTTCTTTATCAAAAACATCCTTCTTATTAAATTTCTCCATCTCATGAATCGCAACAGGAGTTGTTACGTCATTACCTAATACTAAGTCTAAATCGGCCTCAATTAACTGACCTGCAACTACGCTGTCAAGTCCGGCATGCTTAGCAAGGATTTTCTGTGTCATTGTCATACCCATATCGGTTACCTCCAATAAATTTTATTTCTATATATATGTATTCTACTATAGGGTGCATTGTATCATACAGAAAAATATAATTAAAATATATATAATTAATACCAGTTATAACTTGAAGTTATATCTTTGCTATGATACTATAATATAAGAATTTTTGCAAATTTATATATAAAAATATGGAAGAAATTCCTATTTTACATGAATAATTAATGTTTTTTATATAATCTGAATTTTCTCAAACACAATCAAGAAAGGATATACTATGTTCGATAACTTAAACAACTACAGAGTATTTTATACCGTTGCCAACACAGGAAGCATTAGCCGTGCCGCCGACACATTATTCATCAGCCAGCCTGCCATAAGCAAATCCATCGCTAAGCTTGAAGAGGGCTTGGGAATAAAGCTTTTCTCAAGAAGTGCAAAAGGCGTTGTTTTAACTGAAGAAGGAAAAATCCTCTATCAGCATATTACAAAAGCCTTCGATAGCATTAATCAAGGCGAAGAAGAAATTAAAAGAATAAATGATTTAGGTATAGGTCAGCTAAGAATCGGAGTAAGCTCCTCTCTATGTAAGCATATATTGCTTCCATATTTGCAGGACTTTATCACAGAAAACCCACATATTAACGTAATAATAGACTGCCACTCTACTATTAATACTGTTCACCTCTTGACAGAGGGCAAAATAGACATAGGCTTAATCTGTGAAACCGAAATTCCAAAGGGCTATAAATATAAGAAGCTTACTGATATACACGATATATTTGTAGCTACAGATTCTTACATTGATAATCTCATGCTTCGTGAACATGAAGAAGCTACCCCTGTCGCAGATAATCCATGGCTTTTTGCAGGTAATCTTACCAGCCTTTTAAACAGCGATACAGTCTCTAACAAAGACACAAACAAAGATACAAGCAATACCTTAAATGCAAATCAAGACACCGTTCAGAATACATTATCCATCAAGGACATATTGGAGAAATCCAATCTCATGCTCCTTGAGAAAAATAACATAACCAGAACCCATATAGATAACTACCTCACCGACGAACATATCCACCCAAACCAGATACTTGAGGTAAACAACATGGATTTACTTATCGATTTCGCTTCTATCGGTATGGGGGTTGCCAGTGTAGTACGTGAATTTGCAAAAGAACAATTAAAAAGCAGACAAATCATAGAGCTTGAGCTTGAAAAAGACATAGAAAAAAGAACAGTTGGATTTATTTATTCTAATACAAAAAACAAATCAACTGTTCTGGAAAAGTTTTTGGGGTTTTTTTGATGAATTATTCTTCGGATATTATTATTTACATTATATCCTTTCTTTTTATCATAAATAATCCCATGATATATAGCACTACACATAAAAGAAACAAATATTTCATGCCAAAGCTTATGTCTAATGGATTGAAATCATAATTCGCATAATTCGCACAATACCTACATATCATAGAATAACCATGTATAATATATTTGTTTGAATAATACGAAGAAAAAACAAGAATGCCTAGTATAATTATCATTGAAATATCACTTTTTAAATAAATATTCAATACTAATTGAAATAAACTCTGAACAATACCTACCAGTATTGGCATAACAATAAGCATAATATGTAACTTATTTATATTTAAATTATTTAATTGTGTACCAAACGTTTCAATAAAATATTGTTTGTTTTTTACAAAAGAAACTTTACCATATCTTATCCATTCATAAGAAATAATTGTTCCCCATATAACAATAAAATGACCTATAGACACAAAAACAATTCTTAAACATTTTGAGCACCACCAAATACCTCTATTATACGAATTAATCATAACCAACATGCCAAATCCATTCAAATCATTATTAAAATAATCACCAATTAACATAGCCAAATAAGCATATATAATCAACCACTCAAACGGTATAAGAAATATTTGTTTTTTACCAATGTCAAATTCAAAAGGATATCTTCCAAAAAACGTATTTATTCCCATTTCTAAGGATGTTGCACTTTCACCAAATATTGACATTATATAATTGGTTCTTGTTTCAAACATAACAATAGATACCAATACCAAAGGACATATCAACAAAAATTTATTAAAATATTTAATTACTCCTTCTTCAAAATCATATTTGAACAATTTAATTTATTCCTCCTTCAAATTCAACACACAATTTTCCCTTCCGAAATATATATAATCTCATCAGCCATAAACGTCAACTCTTCTTTATCATGGCAAGCAATTATAATAATCCTATTTTCTGATACTAGTGCTTTAATAATATCTTTAATATCTTTTACACCATTCTCATCAATTGCATTAATTGGTTCATCCAACAATATTATATCTGGATTTCCCATTATTGCTGCTGCAACTCCTAATCTTTGTCTCATACCTAAAGAGAATTTATAATATTTTCTCTTATCCTCGCTATCCAAACCAACTTTTAATAATAAATCTTTTATTTGATTATCATTTATTTTATTCTCTTTTATAGAGTTTAAAATTTTCAAATTCTCATATCCTGTATATTCTCTCAAAAAAACCGGATGATTGATTAATACACCAATACTAGGTGGAAAAGAAAAATCTACACCTAATATCTTATTATTAATTAATACTTCCCCATAAGTTGGATGAACTAACCCAGATATAATTCGCATTATCATAGTTTTCCCAGATCCATTTTTTCCACTAAGACCGTATATTTTACCACCCTCAAATGTATATGATATACTATCTAAAATAGTTGTTTTTTTTATTTTTTTTGTAACATTATCAAGTTCAATCTTCATTTTTACCTCTTTCTCTATAAAACTTCTCGCTTACGATTTATCCGATAGTACAATATATATATACCAATAATAATAAATATTGTTATCGTCACTAACGGAAACATTTCATTACTTCTTGATATTTGTGATGGATTAATAAAGTATGACGGATTATAAGTTCTTGTATTTATAAACAGATTTCCAAGTCCATAATAAAGAAAAAAATGTAATACTGCGGGGAAAACAAATATACTAAACCAATTTTTCGAGTACTTAGACACTGTTAATGCTATACACGCAAAAATTCCTCCATAAACAAAATCGACAATCATATAAATAAATGCATATATAATAGGCTTTTCAAGATATATAGATCCCCACATATCTACAATTCCAATTCTAGCCTGTAATGACATTGGCTCCATATTTATAATTGGAAGATAACATGCAGCCACAATCAAGCTTAATAATAAAGGAAATACTACTGCAAGTCCTCCCCCTAGAAAAGTAGCCAAAAATTTAGCATTAAGATATAATTTTTTTTCGCATCTAGTTATAATATTATATACATACCCCGTCTCCCATTCGTTATATAATGAAATTCCAAACGGCATAACTGCTAAAAATGGAAATAATAAAAACAGCATTTCGTTATATCCTGAATAATTTTCACATCCAAGCCAGCCTTCCAATATACTATTTTCAAAAAAACGAATATTTTTATATTCTATAGAATTTGACATTATAATTTCATACTCCATATTTATAGCAGCTCTCTGATTATTCACAAACCAATAGGTTTGTAATACTACTATTACTACTCCTATTACAATAACAATTCGTAAGTTTTTTCCTTTATACATCCTTTTTAATTCTTCACAAACAATACTCATTTATATCCCTCTCTTAGTTCACCTATATCCATACAATTTTTTATAGGATATGTTCCTAACACAAGTCTGTAGGATAAATTCATAACATCATTCCACATTTCAACAGTCATATTCTCTTTATATATTTCATATGGTAATAAAATAGTATCCCCCGAATGAAATTCTCCTTTGATTAAATTATCATTTAAATCTTTAAAATTAAACACATCAAATTCATTCGCAATATGCCCATATTCAATATAAATATCAGGTGAGAATATATTTATTTCATCATCAATCTCCAGTTTCACAGTTACTAAAATCACTTTACAATCAGAATTTGTTCTTTTGTCTGTAAGCTCACCATTAAAAAACTTATCATTATAATCCTCAAATCCATATATAACCGATTCTATAACCGTATACTTGCACCCTTCATAAATTAATTCATCACCAGCTTTTATAATATTAATATCAGGAATTCTTGCATGTTTATTTACATATATAATCTGAATGATAATTGAAATTAAAATCACACAAGCCACAAAAACTTTTATCTTTTTTTTCATCAAAACACCAACTCTCATTATTCCACTATAACGGGAACACATTTTACAAAAACGTCAAACGCATCATTATATACATCTATTTTATCATCATTACTTCGGGTCAATTCACCTGCTATTTGTAAAAAAAATTGATACTTCTGCGTTTCATTATAAGGATTTATAAACTCAAGTTTAACAGGTATTTCTTGTTCATAAGTGTCGATACCTTTAGATACAGAATACAACATTGTTATTTCTACTGTTTCCAACGCATCTAACATGGGATTCGTTGCATTATGACTATCATTTTTGTCTAATCCTTTTCCAGAATAATATATAACATCCTCCAAATATGTATAAAATTCTATCCATTTTCTGTATCCATTCTCCGTATCACACCATTTTCCGCCTCCCACTCCATTCTCATCTAATATATAAATATCTAAACCAGTCAAATATAATCGCTGTTGTATGTCTAATATATTCTTTACCTTTATCTCTACAACAACAAACATTGAATTATTAAAGCAATCTACCTTCCAACCATCAGTATATTGAATTCTTGCACCTTCTGAAGCATGTTCACTTTCCAAATATGTATCATAAGTATCATATATAGTAATATCATTTATTTCATAAACAAAACCATTCCATTCAAATTCAGTATACTGTTCTCTTATACTACCATTTTTTAAATCTTCTTGTTGCTTTTCTATAGCTGATATACATTCCTCTTGTATGTCAGCTTGCCCACTAGTTTGCATTTCTTCGAAATTATATTGTGTTTCTTCATTTATATTTTGTGTATCACTATTTTCTTTTGCAGATCTGTTTGTTTTACCAAACAGACCCGCAAAAAATATGATACTTATAAAAATAAAAATTTTTATAAAAAATTTTTTCATTTATATTATACTCCTATTGTAATATAGTATATAACCCAACACTATCAGGACTCCAAACTCCTTTGGCAAGCCCTGAGCCTTGATAACTATTTAAGCCTACAGATGCTCTCGAACACGATAATTCAAGCGCCCAATTAGTAATAGAATATTTACCCGTATTATATATTGCATATATTTTATGCCCTCCCTTACTCGTACCAACAGGTACATATTTTCCGCCTCTAACTCCGTAAGGTTCAACCTCTATTGCGGATAAATTTCCTGCTGTTACAGAGCCCCAATTAAAATAAATTTTACTGTAATCCAACTTGTCTCGAGCGGCAATATAGCTTTGACTTGTACTATCTACACTTAATACAAAATGCCATTCTTCATCGCTATTATTACTAGCTATAGGCATTTCATAATTGACACCAAAAAATGTAATCATTATCATAATTGTCATAAAAGATAACATTACCTTATCACTTATAGAATATTTTTTTCTCATAAAAAAACACCTCCAAATAATTCTTTTTCTACTTCCTACTCATATCTTCCTGCATTCGCCTTACAGCATCCGGAATCTTTGGTTCAAATAAAATTCCTGGAAAACTCTTGCCATGTGATTCCACAGCCACTTTTTCAGCAAAGGCTTTAGCCTTATCCTTTAACTGTTTTTTCATTTGTACTTACCTCCGCCCTAAGCTTTATTGTCGTTACGGCTTCAATAAGCATAGCTACCACCATAACGTTTGTTAAAGTACTATTTATAATATGTCCGATTAATGTAACCACCACCAGATACATTACAGACATGTACTTTCTCCTTTTTATTTCAGAAAAATCCTTTAGTACGCTTTCCTTTGTCCACGAAGGAGCAAAACATAATATCAGTACAAAACTAACCATAAAGCAAACCACGTATGAAAAAGCATTAAAGTCTACATACATTGAAGTCATACTAATCAACCAAAACAACGCTACCATTAGAAAACATCCCATACTCGACTTCATATGAAAACCACCTGCATATCTTCTAAGTCCCGAAAACCCTATAAAAAACGCGATTGTTTCTTTAAATATACCAAGCACACCACCCACTAATAGGATAATAAGCACCTTATATACTGTCTCTAATGTCAAAAGTACTCCATATCTGACAACTTGATATTCATCAGACTCTTTTAAACATTCTTTTCCTAATATCCATACTGTAATAGCATCTGATAACATTTCAGTCATTTAATCCCTCCAAACCTTTATTACCTGACTTGACCTCATGTTATCATATAAACTAAAAAAAATGTTGCTTTTGTCCTGAACGCATCGTTTTACGTCCTGAACGCAACATTTTTTTATAAATTTGTGCTTGACATGGCATTTTTTATCCCTTAACTTAATCATATGGGGGTATCAACATGACGGAATTAGCATTAGATTTATACATATTAGCATTGATTGGAAATTTTCTTTGTTTATATATACCAGAAACTACATTATTAACTAAGCCTTTTACTAAAAAAACACATATACTATATATCATCTTACTTTTTATATCATGTTTATTTTATGTTACTTATAATCTTAATGGAACAGCATGTATTTTATTGTCTTTTTTGTGGATAGGTCTTCTTACAGATAAACACCTATATAACACAATCTTAGCTATCTGGGGATATCTTACCAGTATGTGTTGGAATTATATTTTTCTGCTTATATTTGACAAAATTACAGGTATAGACCAGAGTATGTTATATACTACAGCTAAATATCAGATTATTTTTTATCTTTTTTACATTCCTAGCCTATATCTTGTACTTTTTATCATGAAAAAATTATTACACCTTATACCATCTATGGATAAAGCCTTCAAAAAAAGCCTTTTGCTTTTTATTATAGCTTTCCTATTGATATGTGTATTGATTTATAGACTGAACGCTGCTATTGAGTATGATTATGATTTTCCTGATGAGCTGGTTAGACGTAATGCCATGCTTTTTATCGGCTTCTTCATATTTACAGGCATACTCCTTTTAGTTGTCATCATCACAATATATAAAGATATTAAGACCAGCCAGTCTCTTAAAGAGATGGAAAACCTAAAAAAATATACAGAAGAGATAGAAAACCTCTACTTCTCTCTGCGAAGCTTCAAGCATGATTACACTAATGTTTTATATAGCATGAAAAGCTATATTGACACCAAACAGTACGACAGCTTAAATACCTACTATGAAAACGATATTTTACCTTTAGTCAAATCTCTGGATACAAATAATCCGGCTATAGAATTTCTTTCAAACATAAAAATACCTGAGCTTAAAAGTATCCTCTACCTTAAGATACTTGAAGCTGGCAAAGAAAAAATTCAGGTTAATCTTGAGGTCAAATGGTCAATTGATGAGATTAACATCAAACCTATTGATTTAACACGAATTATGGGAAACATTCTAGACAATGCGATTGATGAGGCAAAAGAGATATCCGACAAGAAAAAAAGAGTCATTAACATCTCCTGCATCAACAACAAAAAAGCTACAGTTATAATTATTAACAACCCTACTATCCAGCAAAGCATAAACCTTGCTGATATTAGAAAAACTGGAAGCACTACCAAATCCGGTGAACACGGCTTGGGACTTTCTAATGTAACCAGTATTATAAAAAGATATCCAAACTGTCTTCTTGAAACAGAATTTGAAGATGGTATTTTTACTCAAACTATAGAAATATCATAATTTCGTTACCGAAAGGACATCCTAATGATTAATATATACATATGCGAGGACGACGATATACAGCGTCGGAACTTAAAATGCTCTCTCGAAAACTCAATCACTACATATAGCGACACCATGCAGTTTGTTTTGGATGCCGCATCACCTGACGAGCTTTTATCTAATATAAAGCATAAATCACAGGACATAGGACTTTATTTCCTTGATTTGGATTTGAATGCCTCGATTAACGGTTTCGAATTAGCACAAAGAATAAGAAAGCTTGACCCTAGAGGATTTATCGTCATTGTTACTACTCACTCCGAAATGTTACCACTTACCTTTAGATACATGATAGAACCTCTGGATTATATTATTAAAAATTCTTCTGAACAAATCGCCGAGCAGGCTAAAAGCTGTATCGCACTTGCTTATGAGCGTTATACAAGCTTTTATAATAGTGACACTACTGTTATCACTTTTAGCACAAACACAAAAAACTACAACATAGACAGTTCAACTATTTACTACATCACTGTCTCAAGCACTCCACACACACTTGAAATATGCACAACTAACAAGCTGATTCAGGCAAGAGGCTCACTCGCTGATATTTTACATAAGCTTCCAAAACAGTTTTTACAGATATCAAGAGAGACTGTTATTAACACTTCCTTTATAAAAGAAATTGATAAAACAAACAAAAACGTCACTTTAGAAAATGATGTTTTCTTCCAAATTTCTTATCGTAAAATAAAACAGCTTACCAGCACGGACTAAGGCAACTGCATATCAAATAATTCAAGCATAAATCACAACACAGACTTCCGTTATATGCATTAGGCATGCCATATCCCATACCTCTTTGCACATACCAGTCTCCACCACCATTCATACGGTCTTGGAAACGGCGATATTCCATGTTGTTTGGCTCAAGTGATATCGCTCTTTCTATATGCTCTTTGGCTGTTGCCTGGTTACCTGCTCCCATATTGGCAGCCGCACTTAAATAATACCATCTACCATTTCTCTCAGATATATCACTCAAAGTTCTTAAAGCTTCATTGTACTTGCCATTCATAATAAAGTTCTGTGCAGCCGTAAGCCTTGCTTCCTCTTTACTTGTTCCACCACTATCATTTCGGGCACGATTCCATGCACTATTTGCTCCAGCAAATCCACCAAAGCCTCCATAAGTACCATAAGAAGAACCCGGGCCATAGCCACCAGTATTTTTATCCATTATAGAATTATAAGCAGCCTGAACTTCCTTAAATTTTTCCTCTGCCTGTTCTTTATTTGGGTTATTTATGTTCGCATCAGGATGATATTTACGACTAAGATTTCTGTATGCTTTTTTTACCTCATCCTCTGATGCTCCCGGTCTAAGACCTAATACCGCATAAGGGTCTCTCATTTCTTGTTTCTCCTTTCGCAAATACTGAAATATTTTGTCCAGATACCTGAGTAGATTATATTTCTCAGTATTGCAACATCCTCTATAATAGGAAGCTTCTCATACACTCCGGCAAGGTCAGTAGCAATTAGCATCAGTAAATCTCTCACCCACACATCAAATTCCTGCTTTTCCTCACTTGTTTTTGCATCCATAATAAGCTTTGAATTATTAAATCTATCTATAAAAGGATTAAAACTGCCTTTCTCAATATCTTTTTCTACATCATCATATGCATCTATTATATAGATGTATTTGCCTAAAAGAAAGCCCAATTTTCTTAAATCCTGTTTCCATTCATCTCCATATATTCCATTTACATTACATTCTTTGGGACTGATGTCAAATATCTCTGCCATTATATCTCCAAAAGTCCTTGAAAGAACATCTATATCATAAACTCCTTGTTTTTCCAGATTTTGCAACTCTGCAAGCTTTCCTCTTATAACCTTGACTTTCTTAGGATACTTGCTCTTAATCTTTTTTACTCCATTAACAATCGCCTTGCTATAGCTAAGTCTTGTGACTTTTTTCTCATCCACCCAATCATCCAGACATTTATAATAGGTAAGAACAAGATTCATATCAGCGACATAATCTATAAAAAAATTCTGTAAGTATGTCCTTTTCTCAGCAGGATGCCTTAAGCATCTTTTTTTCTGTGCCAGAGTAATAGGCTCATAAAGCGATGTAAGTAATACAGTCGCAAATGTGGCATCATAACTGAGCGACATCTGTGCTGCCACACCATGTCTTTCCTTTAAAGCATGACAAAGCCCACAGTAATACTCCTGATATCTGTCAAAATCTTTAATTTTAAGCTCTGGCTTATTAACCACTACATAACCAAACATTCTTAACTCCTCTTTACGAACTCACATCTGCATTTTGGACAGGTAACAGCAATTTTACCCTTACCTTTAGGAACCTTAACATTCTGTCCACACTCCGGACATCTGAAAATCCTATGTGTTTTTCTCATATTCATCTTACTTTTTTCTTTTCTAAAAAAAGCTCTTATTCCAGCCGTTTTCTCAAGAAATTTCTGATTTTGTCTATAGCGTTTTTGATAATCTCTTGACAAAATTCTCACATAGGAATAAATAAATGATGCCATTCCTAAAAAATAAAGCAAACTACTTTTTATGAATATAGTGATAAACACCAATGCACAGCCAAATCCCATTAAAAAATTAGAAAACTGATCAATACCATATCTTCCACGCATAAAGTTCATTATTTTCTGTCTCATATTAAATCTCCTTTATTTTCAGTCTTCCCCGTGCGCTTTTCAAATATAAGTATATCTTTATTTCCCCTAAAATGTAATCTTATTTTTCTAACTCGTTAGTAATATTATCATACATCTTTGCTGATACTCTTCTTAGAATCTCTTCTTCTTCCTCTGTAACACCTGCAAACAAACAACTATCAATAGAATTTTTAATTTCTATCATTTCATTTAGCACATCCTGTGCTGGCTTCTCTAGTTTTAAATGTTGTACTCTCAAGTCATTCTTATCCTGATTTATGGAAATAAAGCCCATCTCGGCTAATCTTTTTACAGACTGGGATATATGACCCTTTGTAAATCTCTCTGTTGCGGATATATCTTTAGCTGTATCCTTTTCTCCACTATTTGAAAGAAAAATAATAATTTCCGCATCAATTTTACGAAGACCATTTCTTTTTGTTACATCCTCAAACTTCTTTTCATTAAGTCGCTTAT
Organism: Lachnospiraceae bacterium; assembly: GCA_015057525.1. GTDB lineage: Bacteria > Bacillota > Clostridia > Lachnospirales > Lachnospiraceae > Coprococcus_C. Next base: position 18,327 of record SVEE01000014.1, read on the forward strand.
ACTTGCAAAAATTATTCATCATGAGGTTTTCTATTTTTTCCATGCATCTTCCTCCTTTGTTTAAAATAAAACTATCTTGATTTTGAACATTTTATCACATAAAAAAATAAAATCAATATAATTCATATATTTTTCACGTTATATTCAAAATGTTTTTTAATAAAAAAGCACCCTATAAATTTATATGCTTATAGGATACTTTTATATTAAATACTATATTGAAATTATATTATAAATCACAGTATGCCAAGGTTTCTCTTCCAAATAAGCACTCTCAATACGGATTCATCAATAATATCCTCTGATATTTCTCCTGAATTAACAGCATCTAAAACCGCCTGATACTGAACAGTATAATTAGTTGACAAAATCATATCATTGCCAGCAAGAACTGCTTTTACTGCTGACTCTTCGTCATTAAGATAGCTTGACACACCACTCATCATTAGGTCATCAGTTATTATAACACCCTTAAACCCAAGCTCTTCTCTTAAAATTCTGTGAACCTCTTCCGACAAAGAAGCTGGCCACTGGGCATCCATACATTCAACAACATTATGACTGACAAGGACACAATCTGCTCCTGCGTCAATACCTGCCTTAAAAGGCAATAAATCAGCATTTTGGAATTCCTCATATGGTCTTTGGTCGTGTATCACACTTGTGTGAGTATCTCCGTTTCCACCATATCCTGGAAAATGTTTAAGCACACTTCCCATATTCTCCTGCTTCATAGCTGTAACCACCAACTCAACATATGTGCAGGTTTCCTCAACTGTTTCTCCAAAGGTTCTCTGATACATATATTCACCTGGAGTAGTAGATATATCACAAACCGGAGCAAAATTAACATTGATATCGTATCCAAGTAATGTCTGACACTTAGATATGGTATCTGCCTCTATTGCATCATATCCGCCCTCTTCATATAAAAGCTTAGGGGATTTATACGGTTCATCTACAAAAGTAGGATATTTACTGAGTCTTATTACACTTCCACCCTCTTCATCAGTACCAATAAGCATAGGCACTTTTGTGGCATTCTTAAATGAAGTCAAGTACTCATCTAGCATAACAACCGATTTACCCTTAATATCACCTGCAAACAAAATCATTCCGCCTATAGGATATTCTTCCAAAACAGATGCACCAAATCTGCCATCATTCTTAACAAAGAACATTTGACCAACTTTCTCTTCCACAGACATAGAATCAACCATAGCTATAAGTTCATCATAGGTTTGCTGGTCTATACCGTAAGTATCCTCTGCAAATGTATCAGGTTCTTCTGTAGTCGTGATATCCACCACTGTAGAAGCTTCTGTAGTAGGATAATTAACACTCTCTGTAATCTGCTCAGTTCCCACATCAGAAACCACTTGCTCTGTTGATTGGGTAGAATTGTTACCTCTATCCCCATCTCCTGTCTCAACCACACTACCGAAAAATACAGTTCCTACAAACAAAACAACCATTATTAAACAAAATATTAATTTTTTCTTGGTACCCATAATCAACACCTCAAAAAAATATAGCCACGACCTGTGTATAATCATAATGTAATTATTACACGGATCGTGGCTTAGATTTTAGAATATTATTCTATGAGAAATATTCTACACCAGATTCAAATATCTTCTGATCCTGATCTCCAAATATATTAATTGCAACTGCAGTTCCCTTACGTTCTGAATGAGCCATCTTACCGAGAACTCTTCCATCTGGGCTTGTAATACCCTCTATTGCGTAGTATGAACCATTTACATTGTAATATTCGTCCATAGTAGGGTTACCATCAATATCAACGTACTGTGTAGCAACCTGACCATTAGCGAAAAGCTTATCTATCCACTCTTTGCTTGCTACAAAACGACCTTCACCATGTGAAATAGGTACTGTGTAAACACCACCAAGCTCTGCCTTCTTGAGCCATGGACTCTTATTAGTTACAACCTTAGTATAAACCATCTTTGATTGATGACGACCAATGCTATTCATAGCAAGTGTTGGTGAATCATCTGTCTGTGGTCTAATGTCACCATATGGTACAAGACCAAGCTTAATAAGTGCCTGGAAACCATTACAAATACCAAGTGCAAGACCATCACGCTCATTGAGAAGCTTCATAACCTCTTCTGAAATCTTAGCATTTCTGAATGCTGTAGCAATAAACTTACCTGAACCATCTGGCTCATCACCTGCACTAAATCCACCTGGGAACATGATAATTTGGCTTGATGCTATTGCCTTAGAGAATGCATCAACAGAATCTCTGATATCCTGTGCATCCTGGTTCTTAAATACTATAGTCTCTACTTCAGCTCCTGCAGCTTCAAATGCTCTAAGAGAATCATATTCACAGTTAGTTCCTGGGAACACAGGAATAAATACCTTTGGCTTAGCTACCTTATTCTTAGCAACAAGAATTGTCTTAGCATCATAAAGTCCAGTTTCAATCTTAGTCTGAGGTACTCCTGACTCAGTAGGGAATACCTTTTCAAGCTTACCAGTCCATGCAGCAAGTGCCTCATCCATAGTAACTGTTACATCACCATATGTAAATGTAGCGCTAGCTTTAACACCACCGATAACCTTAGCTGCTACTGCAAGTTTAGTCTCATTCTCAGGCTTAACCTCGATAATAATCGAACCGTAATCCTTAGCAACAAGCTCGTCCTTAGATATTCCATCGAGAATATGCACACCAAGCTTATTACCAAATGCCATCTTACTTACTGCTTCAATAATACCACCAAAGCCTACAGCGTAAGCTGATTCAATCTTACCAGCCTTAACATCCTGAAGAAGAGCTCCATAAGTTTCTAATACATTAGCATAATCCGGTTTATCAAACTCATCCTTCTTAATGTCAACCTTAAGAAGTACATTACCTGCCTCCTTAAGCTCTGTAGTTACAACATCCATGTAATCTGCCACATCTACAGCAAATGAACAAAGTGTAGGTGGAACATCTATGTCATTAAATGAACCTGACATTGAATCCTTACCTCCAATTGAAGGAAGACCAAGTCCCATCTGAACATCATATGCTCCAAGTAATGCAGCAAGTGGCTTACCCCATCTGTATGGGTCAGTTCCAAGTCTCTCAAAATACTCCTGGAATGTAAGTCTAATCTTAGTTACATCTCCACCTGAAGCAGCTATCTTAGCAACAGAATGAAGAACAGCATATATAGAACCATGGTATGGACTCCAAGTTGAAAGGTATGGGTCAAATCCATAGCTCATCATAGTTACAGTATTAGTTTTACCTCTTAATACAGGTAACTTAGCAATCATAGTCTGAGTAGGTGATAACTGATATTTACCACCATAAGGCATAGTTACTGTCCCCGCTCCAATTGAAGAGTCGAACATCTCAACAAGACCCTTCTGGGAGCAAACATTTAAATCTGATAATGTATCTATCCAGAGTTTCTTAACATCTGATGTGTCTTTCTTCTCTTCAAAGTACTTAGCATCAGAGTTTGGCATAGAAACCTTAACCTCTGTCTCCTGATGAGCACCGTTAGTATCAAGAAACGCTCTCTTAAGATTAACTATCTCCTTACCTCTCCAAGAAAGAACAAGTCTTGGCTCCTCAGTAACTACAGCAACAGGAATAGCCTCTAAGTTCTCTTCGTTAGCATATTTAAGCATAGTCTCCACATCCTTAGGATCAATAACTATAGCCATACGCTCCTGAGACTCTGAAATAGCAAGTTCAGTACCATCAAGACCTGCATATTTCTTAGGCACCTTATCAAGGTCAACCTTAAGACCATCTGCAAGCTCACCTATTGCAACAGATACACCACCTGCACCAAAGTCATTACACTTCTTAATAAGTGATGCAACCTCTTCTCTTCTAAATAATCTCTGAATCTTACGCTCTGTAGGTGCATTACCCTTCTGTACCTCAGCACCACAAGTCTCAATAGAGCTCTCTGTATGTGCCTTTGAAGAACCTGTTGCGCCACCGCAACCATCTCTACCTGTACGTCCACCAAGGAGAATAATTATATCTCCTGGGTCAGAAGTAAGTCTCTTTACACATCTTCTTGGTGCTGCACCCATAACTGCACCGATTTCCATACGCTTTGCAACGTAATTTGGATGATATATTTCATTAACATGTCCTGTTGCAAGACCAATCTGATTACCATATGAGCTATAACCAGCTGCTGCAACCTTAACAATCTTTCTCTGTGGAAGCTTACCCTTCATAGTATCCTTAAGTGATACTGTTGGATCTGCTGCACCTGTAACACGCATAGCCTGATATACATACGAACGTCCTGAAAGTGGATCTCTGATTGCTCCACCAAGACAAGTAGCAGCACCACCAAATGGCTCAATCTCAGTTGGGTGGTTGTGTGTCTCATTCTTAAAGCTTACAAGCCACTCTTCTTCAACACCATCAATTGTAACAGGAACTACTATAGAACAAGCATTAATCTCATCAGATACTTCCATATCTTCAAGCTTTCCAGCTGCTCTAAGTTCCTTCATAGCCATAAGAGCTATATCCATAAGACATACAAACTTGTCATCACGGTCCTTATACATTTCCTTAGTAGATGCAACATATCTGTCATATGTTGAGCTAATTACATCATTGTAATAGCCTTCATCGAAGCCAACATTTGTAAGTTCAGTAGAAAATGTTGTATGACGACAATGATCTGACCAATATGTATCAAGAACTCTTATTTCTGTCATCGAAGGGTTTCTCTTCTCATCATTCTTGAAATAATTCTGAATGTGAAGGAAATCCTTAAATGTCATTGCAAGACCAAGAGAATCATATAATTCCTTAAGATCAGCCTCAGCCATATCCTTGAAACCATCAAAAATAATAACATCAGCAGGTTCATCATAAACAGATACTAATGTATCAGGCTTGGTCTCATCTGTAATTCTTGAGTCAACTGGGTTAACAACGTACTCCTTTATAGCCTCAAGCTGCTCATCACTTATATCTCCTGAAACAACATATGTAGTCGCTGTCTTGATGAGTGGTGTCTCCTCCTCATTAAGCAGTTTTACACACTGCTCAGCAGAATCTGCTCTCTGATCAAACTGACCTGGAAGATACTCCATTGAAAAAACCTTCTGTCCCTGAGTAGTTGGGAATTCTTCCTCATATACAACGTCTATAGGTGGTTCAGAAAAAACAGTTACCTTAGCTTTCTCGTATGTCTCGTCTGATACTCCCTCCATGTCATAACGAACAAGGACTCTTACACTATCTGCTTTAATTCCCAAATAGTCCTTAATCTGCTCCTTAAGCTCATCAGCTTTAACAGCATAGTCCTCCTTTTTCTCAACATAGATTCTTCTTACTTTACTCATAATGACCTCCTAGTCGTTTATTTGTGTCTTTATCTTTTATATGTCATACTTCGCACGAAAAGGCACCCCAAAAATGAGTGCCTTCATGTGTTAAGCTAAAACTTACGCTTCTACAATTGACTTAACGATTCTCTTTATTTCATCTGCATCAAAAGGCTTAGCAATAAACTCAGAAGCTCCACTCTGTACAGCCTCAATCATATTATGCTGCTGTCCAGCTGCTGAAATCATGACAACCTTAGCATCCGGAAACTCTGCTTTAATCTTCTTTAAAGCCTCTACACCTGACATAACTGGCATCGTAATATCCATCGTAACTAAGTCAGGCTTATGCTCCTTGTACATATCATAACCTTCCTGTCCGTTGACAGCTTCACAGATAATGGTATGTCCGTCGCTCTCTAAAATACCTCTTAATATTCTTCTGGAAGTTCTAGAATCATCAACTATCAAAATATTTGCCATTTGTTTAATCCCCTTTATTATTCAATACTCCATTTTGTTTCCATGCAGATTACAATATCTGCTCTTTCGCCTTTTATAAAGCAAGGCAAAGTAAACATCATGCCCTCTGTACTGATTGTAGTATTATCAACGTACATGTTAGGAGGAAGCATGTCTATAGTCACATCTTCCTGACTGAGCTTAGATGCGAAAAGTCCGTTACTTACATTAATGAACTCGCAAACTGCATCAAGACAATCTTCATCTAATTCTTCAAACTCTTCCTTAGCATATGCCTCACCAATAAGCTTGTTACCATTGCCACATAAGCCTATGAAAAGCTCATAATCACCAGTGAAGCACTGGCTTGAAATGTACTTAGATGTATATGTATTAATTCTTTCTATCTTCTCAAATCTAACCTTGTTATCGATGAAACGAATAACGTTTCTTGCCATAAGAGCCACATAGTCCTTAACAACTGCAGGAACACTAGCGTCTCTTAAGAATATCTGAATAATCTTATCAATATCAGAACTCTTCAAAGCATCTAAATCAAGAGATGTAAATCTCTCTGACTTCTTATAGTGATTAAGGTGCTTCTGAATCTCTTCCAATGACAACAACTCTCTCTCCACAAGAGCCTGTACAAAAAGTAAATATGAATCCCCTTGTTTCTTAAGAAGTGCTGATACTTGATCTTCTGTGAGATATCCTTTATTTATTGCAATATCTCCAAATCTTGCATCTTGCTGAGTCTGAAGCAAATTAACCTCATCTGCCTGAGTCTCTGTCATAAAACCTTCACTAACAGCAAGTAAACCCATCTTAACTCTTGCTGTTCTTGAACTTTCAATAATCTCATTATACTGGTCTGCAGATAACACCCCTACATCCTGTAAATATTTTCCAAAATATATGCCGAACATAAAATACCTCCTTCGTAGGCCAATACTGTAATTAATTATACACAAAAGCAAGACAAAAATCAACTTTATAATTAACCTTAATATATAAAAGAAATTATAATGAATTTCTCCAATTTCACATTGAATAAATCCGTATTTTTGATATAATGATTTTGTATGCAATTACCCGCATGAATTAATCAGAATACTACGGAGAAATAATATGTCAATTAAAAAATCACTTAGGCTGTCTCTCATAATTATGTCCGCACTGCCTATTATCTTTATAACAATTCTTACATATACATTATCATACAACAAATATCGAGAGTTAGCCGAATCTTCTGCTACTAAGTTAGCTCAGGATTATGCACAGGGTTTCGATGCTGAGCTTAATGTCCAGATTGCAGTAATTGAAGGACTTTCAAATGCAAGTGCAGTCCAAAGCATAACATTAGAAAGTTACAATGGCGTCGCCCTTGGTTCTGACTCGGCTTACTACGATTCTGTTAAGGAGCTCCTTGATTCCAACTCAAAATACATGAACCACACTGTGAATTTTTATCTATACGATATTAATGGTTATTATATAGCCAGTTCAGATGATAGCACTGACGATGACTGGGAAGAATATATGAGTGTTCCAGTCAAGGACATAACCTCAACCACCATCATGAATGCTTCAAATATCAATAAGAATTCTGACAGTATAGAGTTAATAACTCCTGTCAAAGTAAAAGGCAGAATTATTGGTCTCATCCGCGCAAACATATCATCTGATTATTTCGGAGCATTTATCCCAGAATCAGGTGAAGCATTTATTCTTACATCTAATGGAGATTATTTATTTAGTTCAACTGGTTTATCAAAGAAACCAAAATTAGAGGAAGAAGCCAAAGAACTTATAACAGAAGAATATACTTACGGTTTCCTTTCTACATCAGAATCATCAGTAAAAAACATATATGGTTACTGTAATATCGAAGGTAGAGACTGGCTCTACATAATCAAACAAAATGGTAGTCAATATCAACAGATTTTATCTACCCTTCCTATCACACTTATAATTACATTGATTATCATTCTCTTTATTGCCGTAAACATAAGCAGCTTTTTAGCTCACAAATATACTAATCCTATTATCTGTCTTAAAGATAATATGACCGAAGCCGCAGCGGGTAACCTTGATTTAAAATGCGACATCCAAAGCGACGATGAATTTGGAGAATTATCTGACATGTTTAACAACATGATGAATATTATCTCCTCTAACTACAAGCAATTAGCCGAATCCAAAAAAATCTTAGAGGCTAACGAAATTGAATTAAAAAAGAACTATGCAGATATCGAGCAACTGGCATATCACGATGGCTTAACAGGACTTTATAACAGAGTTGCCTTTATGAAATATGCATACGAAATTTTCCACAAAGAAGGTTCTTCCTTTGACAGACATGCAATCTTCTTTATCGACTTAGATAACTTTAAAAATGTTAACGATACCCTTGGACATGATTACGGTGATTTATTACTTAAGCAGGTATCCGCTAAACTTTCATCATTAACCACAGACAATGACATAATAGCAAGAACCGGCGGTGATGAATTTCTTGTATTTAAGAGTTCCTTTACATCAATTGCTGAACTTGAATTATTTGCTAAAACATTAGTCGAAACTGTACGAGAACCATTTGACCTTGATGGTGAAACCGCTAATATATCTATGAGTGTTGGTATTGCCCTCTTCCCAAGAGATGGTCTTACAATAAGCGAGCTTATAAAGAATGCTGATATCGCCATGTACAATGCTAAAAACTCTGGTAAAAACAGCTATAAATTCTTCAACAGCTACATGGAAGATGATTTCAATCGTCGTAATGACCTTGCTGAAATTCTTTCTACAGTTATTGAAAAGAACGAAGTATACCTTAACTACCAACCACAGGTTAATGTAGCAACAGGTAAAATTACTGGATATGAAGCTCTTATGCGTGTAGAATCCGATTTGGCAGGATTTATCCCACCATCTGAGTTCATACCAATTGCTGAAGACAGTGGAATAATTAATCAATTAGGTGAATGGGCATTGTACGAGGCATGTAATTTTAACAATGCACTTATTCAAAGTGGATATGGACCTCTCAGAGTATCCGTAAATGTATCCACTACACAGCTCCAAGATACCAATCTCATAAATATAATCAAAGCAATCCCTGAGAAAACAGGCATGGATTTAAAATATTTAGAGATTGAAATAACAGAAAGTGTTCTTATGAATTCATTTGAACATAACCTTGACTTAATCAATCAAATAAAGGCATTAGGTGCTTCTATTGCTCTTGATGACTTTGGAACAGGTTACTCATCTTTCAACTACTTGACACAGATACCTATCGATACACTTAAAATAGACAAATCCTTTATCGATGGTATATGTAGCAATGAAAAAGACAGATGTATCGCAGATTCCATTATCTCACTTGCACACAAGATGAATATATCTGTAGTTGCTGAAGGTGTTGAAGATATTGAACAATTAAAGATTTTGCAATCACAGTTCTGTGATACATTACAGGGATACCTCTTCTCAAGACCACTTAAGTCAGAGGGATTTATTGAGCTTTTGGAAAAAGAAAAAAAGAATTAGCATAAAAAAAAGAATTCATGGTCTATGCCATGAATTCTTTTATTTTGTCTAATTTCTTTTTTGTGTCGTATCTTCCTAGCTTGTACATATACTTAAGCTTGTTTGTATTTTTCTCTACTCTACCAATCTTAACTTCCTTGCTAGGTCGTATTATAATAGCTTGTCCCTGTCTTTCATAATATTCAATATAATCAACAGTTCTATTGTAGCTCTCACTTCTCTCGCGACAGGCCTCAACAAGATTAGGATACTTAGAATATACCTTTTCAACCACACCAATTGTAGGATCAGCTTTCTTTTCATAGCCTTCTGGCCTAGTTAAAACCACAATATTCTTCTTAAATCCTATCTTTCTAAAGAATGCCATAGGAATACTGTCTGAAACACCTCCGTCAAGGAGTTTCTTATCTCCCACCTCAACTATTTTAGATACTAAAGGCAGTGAAGCAGATGCTCTAAGATAGTTCATTTCTTCCTTTAAATCTGTACATCTTATGTATTCAGGTTCACCAGTTTCCACATTGGTACAGCCCACATAAAACGGCACATCCTTTGCAATTTCTTTAAACTTATCATAATCAAACTTGTTAAGTTCGTTAGGAATAGTATCATAACAAAACTCAACGTTAAACAAATCTCCTGTTGTAATAAGAGACTTAAGACTAACATATCTCTTATCATTAATATATTTTAAATTGTATCTAACACTTCTACCGTATTGCTGAGCAAGAAAGTTACATCCATGAATAGCTCCCGCAGATACACCTATAACACCGTCGGGCATAAGTCCTTCTTCCATAAACACATCAAGAACTCCGGCAGTATACATACCTCTCATACCACCGCCTTCAAGAACTAAGCCAACCTTATTATCTCTTTCCATAATCTATCCCCTTTTAGCGATAATTCATGTATAAAATATACGCAAAATATACTGCATACGATACAAGCATAATTATACCGCCTGTCTTAGTTAACTTCTTATTCTTAACAACACAAAGTAACAACATTATAGCTGCTACTATAGCAACAACAGTATCCTTAATAAACGCTGCCTCAAATGCAACTGGCGTAATAACTGCACATACACCAACAACAAAAAGAATATTAAATATATTACTTCCTACGATATTACCTATGGCAATATCAACCTTTCCTCTCTTAGCTGCGGTTGCCGATGTAACAAGCTCTGGTAAAGAAGTACCAAAAGCAACTATTGTAAGACCAATAAGTCTGTTTGACATTCCACATTTAGTTGCAACAAAGCTAGCTGCATCAACAGTTACATTACTACCTATAACAATACATATGATACCAGCTACAACAAGAATAACAAGCTTAAGCATAGTGTCCTTTTCTGTAACCTCAGTACCCTCTTCGTCATCTGCTTCACCCTTCTTAGCAGATACAACCAGATAAACCATGAACAAAGCCATAAACACAATGAAAATAACACCATCAATTCTTGATAAATTATCTCCAAACATACCAAGTACCAACAAGAGAACTGTAACAAAGATGACAAATGGCATTTCAATCTTAAGCGTATTTTTCTTAATTGGAAGTGCCGCAAGGCAAGATGCAACACCAAGTATCAAAAGAATATTCATGATATTACTTCCCACAACATTACCAATAGTGATTCCCACATTACCTGACAAAGCACCCTTGATACTTATGGCTGCCTCAGGAAGAGATGTTCCAAAAGCTACAATTGTAAGACCTATAACCATCTGTGGAATATTAAACTTAGTTGCAATCTTAGATGCTGCTTCCACGAAAATATCAGCACCCTTAATAAGCATATAAAATCCAGCTACAATAAGCACAATGTTAAATAACATCTGTACAACATTATTATCAGGTATAATATCCACATACGACAATGCTATAGCTATAACTACAAGTATTCCAATCACAATATTTTTCTTATTCATTAAAATTATCCTCCGGTAAAACGCTTGATTTTTCTTTAACCGTCTTTAACACAAAGTGTGTCTCTGTTTTTGAAACACCTTCGTATCCTTTTATTTCTTTATAGACTCTCTCTAACCCATCAATAGAATCTGTAATAATATGAAGAACAAAATCAAATTCCCCTGTTTGATAATAACATGATGCAATATTACAATCACTGTTAACCAATTTTACAAACTCGTCATAATAATCCGGGTGTTTTAGACTAACCTCCATAAGAGCAACCATATTATTACCCATTTTTTCCTGGTCTATGTCTATAGTATATCCTTTTATTATGCCATTAGATTCTAATTTCTTAATTCGTTCAATAACAGCCGAAACAGATAATTTTATCTCCTCACTTATTGCTGATGCTGTCAATCTGGCATTATCGTGCAAGCATTTTAAAATCTTCAAGTCTATCTTATCCATTTTATTGTCTCCTTCGTCTCAGAATTATCTTCAAGGTCTATAGAATTGAATATATCCAAAAATTCCTGTTCAACCTGCTTCATTGTACCCTTATAAAAATCTGGTGTGGCTGCCACATATGGTGCCTCATCAAAAAGCTTCTCAGCTCCAAATTCCAAAAACTCGTAGTAAAGCATAGCATCATCTATTGTCTTTACCATTGTTCTCTCATAGTCTGTAAGAGGCGAACCAAGAAACTTCTCATAAATCATGTTCTCAAGTTTCTCTTCTATTTTTTGATACTCCTCAAGATATTTTTTAACAGGTCTTGTCACATCAGACAAATAACTTTCGGTGGCATCATGTAATAAACATGCCATTTTTACTCTAGGAGTTTCTCTTCTTGCACATGCCTCTTCATAGCAATTAATAGAATGGGCTCCCACAGAATAAAAGCTAGAGTAATGTCCATTAGCTCTACAAAGCATAGATAGGGAATGGGCAATATCTTCAATCTTAATATCATCTGCCACAGGCTCTAAAGGTCTAAATTTTATCTTTGTATATGTAGTAATATAATCTGTCATAGTAATCTTATACATTAAAAGGGCTATCATATAAGATAGCCCTATATATTAAAATGTAATTTCTCTCTTTCCCTTTAATAATCTTACTCCATTAACTATCATCATGATACCAGCTGCAGCACCAAGAAGAATAGTAATAATCCCAAGGACAAGACTACTAACACCTATAGAATTAATCTTCTCATATAACTTCTCCATAACAATACCTCCTATTATATAAAAAATTTATTTTACTCCATACTGCTCATAATAAGCATCGATAGCTGTTTTGATAGAATCATCGATTACAACCTTACCGTTGCATGGCTTGTTGTAAAGGTGCTCTACAACCTCATCCATATTTACGATAGCGTTAGCATCAAAACCATATTTCTCCTTAATCTCATCAAGTGCACTCTTATCTCCTGTACCCTTCTCCATACGATTAAGTGAAACCATAAGTCCTTTAATTTCCACATCAGCAGCACCCTTAACCTTAGGAACTGTTTCTTCCATAGACTTACCAGATGTTGTAACATCCTCTATCATAACGACTCTGTCGCCGTCCTTAAGCTTACTTCCAAGGAAGCTACCCTTATCTGCACCGTGATCCTTCTCTTCCTTACGGTCAGAGCAATAACGAACCTCTTTGCCGTATAATTCACTGTAAGCAATTGCAGTAACTACACTTATAGGAATTCCCTTGTATGCTGGTCCAAATAATACATCGAAATCATCTCCGTATGTGCTATGAATAGCCTTAGCATAATACTCACCTAACTTCTTAAGCTGTGAACCAGTTACATATGCACCTGCATTCATAAAGAATGGAGACTTTCTTCCGCTCTTAAGTGTAAACTCACCAAATTTTAACACTTCTGAGTCCACCATAAATTCAATAAATTCCTCTTTATACTTATCCATACAAACTCTCCTTATTAAAAATAAACCTACCCATAATTGTAATGCAATTGTCATTAAATGACAAGCCTTTATGTGGCATATTCTTGCTAAAAATTACTTTATTTTATTAGCAATAACATCAAGAATCTTGTCAGCAACGCTCTCTTTACTCATAATTGGAAGTTCAACAATATCATCCTTAGTTATGAGTGTCATAACATTTGTGTCAGTACCAAAGCCTGCACCTTCTACCTTAAGATTATTTGCTGCAATCATATCTACATTCTTCTTTTCAAGCTTCTTCTTGGAATTCTCAATCATATTTTCTGTTTCCATGGAGAAACCACAAATAAACTGACCATCTCTTCGTCTTCTTCCTAACTCTAATAAGATGTCATCTGTCTTCTCAAGCTCTATTGACATAGATGAATCAGACTTCTTTATCTTTTCATCAGCCACATTAATAGGTCTGTAATCAGCTACAGCAGCAGCCTTGATAATAATATCCTGACTATCACTTAAACCTGTCACAACATCATACATTTCCTTGGCAGACTTAACCTTTTTCATATCAACAAAAAGTGGTGGCTCCACACTTGCGCTACCAGTAACAAGAGTTACATTTGCACCACGAAGCATAGCCATTTTAGCCACAGCATAACCCATTTTGCCTGTGGAATGATTAGTTATAAATCTAACCGGGTCAATTGCCTCCATGGTAGCTCCTGCAGTAACCAAAACATTTTTACCTTCTAAGTCCTTTTCTTTGGCGCATGCTTTAAGAATATAGTCTACAAGCACTGACTCCTGTGGAAGCTTTCCTTTACCACTTACTCTGCAGGCAAGAAAGCCTTCGTCGGCCTCGATAATTTCGTAGCCATAGGAAGCAAGTTTCTTTATATTATCCTGTACAATCTTATTCTCGTACATATTTACATTCATAGACGGTGCAATGAGTACTGGACATGTAGCAGGAAGTACAGTTGTAGTCAGCATATCATCTGCTATTCCGTTGGCAATCTTTCCAATTACATCTGCACTGGCAGGCGCAATAAGAAAAGCATCAGCTGTTGTTCCAAGTGTAACATGAGGAACATGCATTTCCATACTTCTGTCAAATGTATCCACATAGCATCTATTGTTCGTTAAAACCTCAAAGGTTTCCGGTGTAATAAAATGTGTAGCATTTTCAGTCATTACAACGTGAACATCTGCATTAAGTTTAACCAGCATACTGGCAACATTAGCCATCTTATATGCTGCAATTCCACCGCTTATTCCCAAAACAATTTTTTTACCTGTAAGCATAGACCCTCCCGGACTATTGGTCCTCTAATAAACCATGTTTTTCATAGTTACTAATTCTTGAAATCTTATTATTATCATCTACAAAAACAACCTTTGGTCTGTTAGCCTGATGCTCCTCTGGAGTCATCTGTGCGTAGCACATAATAATAACCTTGTCTCCTGTAGAAACCATACGTGCTGCAGCACCATTAAGACAAATCATTCCGCTACCCTTTTCACCGGCAATAACATATGTCTCAAATCTACTACCATTATCTACATCAACAATCTGAACCTTCTCGTATTCATATATACCGGCAGCATCCATAAGTTCCTCATCTATGGTAATGCTGCCAACATAGTTAAGCTCAGCCTGAACTACAGTTGCTCTGTGTATTTTACTCTTTAATACATTTAAATACATCTAACTTATCCTCCGTTAATCTGTATCTTACACTGTCATCATAAAATTATCAATAAGTCTTGCTTCGCCACCAACATTTACAGCTATGGCACAAAGGATTTCACCTTTTATCTCATCAATACTCTTCATTGTGTTTACATCAACAATCTCAACATAATCAATATCTGTAAGAGGTACGCTGTTAATCATATCCTTCATGGCATTTATAACCTTAGAAGCATCTCTTTCACCATCTTCAATCATTTTCTTACCCATGAAAATTGATTTGCTAAGTATAACTGCTGATTTTCTAGATTCTGGCGAAAGGTATGTATTTCTTGAACTCTTTGCAAGACCATCTGCTTCTCTGATTATAGGACAACCTATGATTTCTAAATCCATGTTAAGATCCTTAACCATACGCTTAACTACTGCAAGCTGCTGAGCATCTTTTTCACCAAAATAAGCTCTGTCTGGTGCAACAATATTAAATAACTTACATACAACAGTACAAACACCTCTAAAATGTACAGGTCTAGACAAACCACAAAGAGCATCTGTAAGTCCATTCATATCTACATAAGAACAAAATGCATCTTCATACATTTCCTCTGGTTCTGGATGAAAAATAAGGCTTGCACCTGCATTTTCACAAAGAATTGAATCTGCATTAAGGTCTCTAGGATAACTTGCTAAATCCTCCTTAGGACCGAACTGCATTGGGTTAACGAAAATACTAACTACAACCTGGTCATTCTCTGCAACTGCTCTTTTAATCAAGCTTTCATGACCCTCATGAAGATAACCCATAGTTGGAACAAATCCTACTGTTTTACCTTCCTTTTTCCATGCCTTTACCTGCTGGCGAACCTCATTTATAGTTGATACAATTTTCATATTACGCACCTCTCAAAATATATCTAATATAATTTTTCTATAACATCATCACTAATAGCATATGTGTGTTCCTTAGTTGGATAAGTACCCTCTTTAACTTCCTTGTTGTACGCTTTAAATGCTTCTGTCATTATGTTTCCAGTCTCAGCAAAACGCTTTACAAACTTTGGAGTAAAATCACTGAACATACCAAGCATATCTGCATATACAAGCACCTGTCCATCACAACCAGCACCTGCTCCGATTCCTATAGTAGGAATATTTAACTTCTCCGTTACTATAGTGGCAAGTTTCTCAGGTACACACTCAAGAACTACTGCAAAAGCCCCTGCTTCCTGAACTGCTAAAGCATCCTCTATGAGCTTTTTAGCTGCCGCTTCATCCTTACCCTGAACCTTAAAGCCTCCAAATGCATTTATGCTCTGTGGAGTAAGTCCAATATGTGCACATACAGGAATCCCTGCCTCTGTAATAGCCTTGATTTGTGGACATACTTCCTTTCCACCTTCAAGTTTAACTGCCTGTCCTCTACCTTCCTTCATAAGACGTCCGGCATTAACCACTGCATCATAAACCGATGTCTGATAAGACATAAACGGCATATCTATAACAACTAATGCTTCCTTTGCACCTCTCGCTACCGCTGCACCATGATGAATCATATCTTCCATAGTTACAGAAAGAGTATCTTCATAGCCAAGCATAACATTTCCTAATGAATCACCTACGAGAATAGAGTCTACACCAGAAGCATCAATAAGCTTTGCTGTAGAATAATCATAGGCTGTAAGCATTGTTAATTTTTCACCTTCTGCCTTCGCTTTCGCAAAGGTTGTTACTGTCTTCTTCATTGTAAAAACCTCCTATATTCCACCAAATGTGTTATTGCAACAGTTCAAATAACGTCGAATAATCTCTATCATTTTTTTCTTCGGCTATCTTGACTAATTCTTTGGACAAAAGTCTATATACTAATTCCTTATCCGAAGATAACACCTGCAAATGTTTCTCTACTGTGGAAATATCGCAACGCTCTACAGGTCCAGTAAGTGCATTCTTACAATCAGAAGCAAAAAGCTTATCCACATTATTCTTTAACAATGGTTTTAACGCATTTTGCGCTTCCTCATCATTAAATCCACATTCTTTCATAAGCTTAAGAGCCATATGATATAAGCCAATCACCAAATTGCTGGAAAAAACAGCCGCACTATGGTATTTAATCTTATCATCTGCGGAAATAGTCTTAACCTGATGGCCACAAGCCTCAAACATTTGCACAAAAGTCTTAAGATACTTCTTGTGTCCTTCAATTGTAACAAAGCAATCGCTGAAATTAATATACGACTCAGTTTTTGAACTAACTGCATATATAGGATGTATCGAATAGCCATAAACATGACTATGCATACCAGAAAATACCAGTGAGGAAAGAGCCCCACTTGTATGACATATAATCTTTCCCTCAAGGTAGTCAGAATGTCTGTCCAACATATCAGCCATAACAGCAATCTGTCCGTCAGGAACAGTTAAAAATAACACTTCACAATCTTCTACCAGTTTTTTTAAATCATCATAGTAAGCAGTATCAGTAAATTTCGCCGCATCCTTAGCACTTTCAAGGTTCTGACTGTAATACCCTATAATCTGACAGCAGTCAGTGGCACATTCCTTCAAATGTCGCCCTAAGGTGTATCCCATCTTACCGGCACCAATAAATCCAATCTTCATACTATCACCCTCCTTATAGCTACAACTAGTCAACAACGTATCAAAGCCATAAAACTGGTAATGTGAAAACAATCAATTTTCCGGTATGGTTTCTTCTCGAATACCATCCAAAAGGAATATACCACGACGATTTAGCTTTGTAAAGTGTTGCACTAAAAAAAAAACACGTACAACATAGGAATTTCATGTGTTAATACATAAAAAAACAGTCATGGCAAATCTACCATGACTGTTATATATAACTATATTATTCTACGCTGTAGTTAGGTGCTTCCTTAGTAATCTGAATGTCATGTGGATGACTTTCCTTCAATGAAGCTGCTGAAATCTTAACAAACTCAGCCTTCTCATGAAGATCCTCGATAGTTCTAGCACCACAGTAACCCATACCTGAACGAAGACCACCAACTAACTGGAATACTGCATCTTCAACTGAACCCTTGTATGCAACACGTCCTTCAACACCTTCTGGTACAAGTTTCTTAGCATTTGACTGGAAGTATCTATCCTTACTTCCGCACTCCATAGCTGCGATAGAACCCATACCTCTATATACCTTGTATTTTCTACCCTGGTATAATTCGAACTCTCCTGGACTTTCATCAGTACCAGCGAAAAGACTTCCCATCATACATACGTTAGCACCAGCTGCAAGAGCCTTAGTAATATCACCTGAATACTTAATACCACCGTCAGCAATAACAGGAATACCAGCAACCTTAGCTGCCTCATATGCTTCCATAATAGCTGTAATCTGTGGAACACCAATACCTGCAACAACTCTTGTTGTACAGATAGAACCAGGTCCAATACCTATCTTAACAGCATCAACACCCATATCAATCATAGCCTGTGCACCACTCTTAGTTGCAACATTACCAGCTATAACATCAAGGTCTGGATACTTCTCTTTAATCATCTTAAATGTCTTAAGAACATTCTCAGAATGTCCATGAGCTGTATCAATAACAATAGCATCTACCTTAGCTTTAACAAGCTCATCTACTCTATCACAGATATCAGGTGTAACACCTACTGCTGCTGCACAGAGTAATCTTCCCTGAGAATCCTTAGCTGCATTAGGATACTTAATCTGCTTCTCAATATCCTTAATTGTGATGAGCCCCTTAAGCATCATGTTCTCATCTACTATTGGAAGCTTCTCCTTACGTGCCTTAGCAAGAATCTTCTTTGCCTCTTCAAGAGTAATTCCTTCTCTTGCAGTGATAAGGTTCTCTGAAGTCATAGACTCCTTAATCTTCTTAGTATAATCTGTCTCGAACTTTAAGTCACGGTTAGTAATAATACCAACAAGCTTACCATTCTCAGTGATAGGTACACCAGAAATTCTGAACTTAGCCATAAGCTTGTCTGCATCATCAAGTGTATGCTCTGGAGAAAGCGAGAACGGATCCGAAATAACACCATTTTCAGAACGTTTTACCTTGTCTACCTCTTCTGCCTGCTGTGCTATGGACATATTTTTGTGAATAACTCCAATACCACCCTGTCTAGCCATCGCGATAGCCATTCTGTGCTCAGTAACAGTATCCATACCAGCACTCATAAGTGGAATGTTTAACGTAATCTTCTTAGTAAGCTGAGTTGTTAAAATAACATCGTTAGGTATTACCTGCGAAAACTGTGGAACTAAGAGTACGTCGTCAAATGTGATTCCTTCGCCAATAATCTTTCCCATTTTCTCTAATCCTTTCTTGTAATTTGCCTGTGGGGGCTTCATTAATTATATTAAAAAATGCTGTATTTGAAGATACAACATTTTTTATTCTTAATACTATATTTAATAATTAGGTGTAATGATAACACCTGAAAAAGTTTATGTCAACTCAAATTTTACTTGTCAACATACACACAAATATACAGAGCTATGTATTCTTCTCCATCCTTTAAAAGAGGAACCTTTATACCTTCTATATCTGATTTAAGTTTTAAATCCTTACCATACACTGCTAACGGTGGAGTAATATCAATCAAAATACCCAATGTAGAGAAAATAGTAGCTGTATTACCCATAACCATGTTACTAAGCTCATTAAGCGCTGATGATGACATCTCATCAAGCTCTGTAACAGGCATACCGTACATCATCTTAGATGCAATGTCCTTGGCATTATCATCCTTCATTGCAAGAATAACTTGTCCACGCATTTCACCTACAACACCAACCTGTATTGCATATGTTGTATCTGATAGATTGAAATCTGTCTTTTCTGGCTTACCAACAGTCATCTTGACCTGGGTAACACTTTCAACAATTGAAATACTTGACTGCAAAAACGGATTTATATGTCTAACATCGATTGCTGGAATCATTGGTAC
Source organism: Lachnospiraceae bacterium (assembly GCA_015057525.1). Taxonomy (GTDB): domain Bacteria; phylum Bacillota; class Clostridia; order Lachnospirales; family Lachnospiraceae; genus Coprococcus_C. Next base: position 38,178 of record SVEE01000014.1, read on the forward strand.
TCTCCTTACTAATATACTAATAGAAACATTATACAATATTTCATACAAGTATTCAAATACTTATTTTACAATTTTTAATAAATATACTCTGCTGTAGTACTTAAAATATGACCTGATTTATCTACCTGCTTAACAGTATATTCTTCTCCTGATTCTGGCTTAAAATCCTGAACCATCAATGTTGTAGAATCAACATATATTGTCTCAAGTTCATCATCACCTTCATATACCTTTGAGAAAGTATTGAAATTCTCACCCTTGATAATCATGTGGTCATCTTCTTTTCTAACCTCCCCAAGAGATATAATAGACACACCTCTTTTAATATGTGGCTCTGGAACAGGAATTGCCCCATCATAAATATATTGCTCTCCAAAAAGCATATCATATGCTATAAGACAAAGCTTCTCCTCAAGCACAGTTTCATCCTGATAATAAACCTGTGCCTCATGAGCATATCCCATAGGCATATTAAGATTCTCTAACACTTTTGTAGATAACTCATAGGAATATAAATCCTCATCTTCATCCTCTAAGCCAATATTATTCACAATAATATACTCTGTCTGGAATACATTACTATTAGGAAGCTGTTCATCTGTAATATCAAGTGTTGGTAAATGGTCACCATACAACACAAGAACATACTCTTCTCCATAAGCATCAAGCTTATCAATCAAGTCTGCTATCATTAAATCCATCTCATAGATTTGGTTTACATAATAATACATTGGTTCTAACATCTCAGCATTATCATATTCTATTTGAATATGGTCTTCGCATGTATCTGTTCCCTGAGGATATTTTCCGTGACCCTGAACACTTATAGTGTAAACAAAATCCTGATGCTCTGTATCCTCGAGACACTTCATTATGTCATCAACCAGGGTTGCATCCTTAGCCCATCCTGTTGAAGTATATTCCACATTATACATATATTCTAATGAAATAAACGCATCAAAGCCCATCTGGTCATAAACATTAATTCTATCGTAGAAAGAGCCTCTATTGTTGTGAATAGCATATGCACCATATCCGTGATTTTTAAACACACTACAAATAGTCTCTGAAGGTACTTCATTGACAGTTGTCTTATATGGATACTCTCCTGCACCAAAATAGCTTGACTTAATACCAGAAAGAACCTCAAACTCTGTATTGGCTGTACCTGCACCTAAGGCAGGAACCCAAAGATAACCTGAAGGATATTCTTCCTTTAATCTTGTAAATGTTGGAACAGGGTCCTCACTGAAGGATAACCCCGCCAAATCCTTTGGATCAAAGAAGGACTCTAACTGAATATAAATAACATTAGGAGTTTTCACTTCACCTTCTGTCTTCACACCATTATCAAGTTCTTCCTGTATAGCATCCATAACCTCTTCTGAATAATTGTCTGGTTCGCTTATACCATTGTCTACTATACTATTAGTGAAGCAGTAAGCAAATCCATAATCCTTATATGCCATACCGAGGTTGGCAAAATCATCAGAAATAATATTGTTCTTAATATTAAAGTTAGTGAATATGGAAACTATAATCCATGCCACAACGCAGGCAACCATAGTGCCCTTTACCTTACGAGCACCCTCAAACTTAGGAGTTTTCTTGAATAAGAATACCAATCCTACTATGGCCAGTATTATTACTATAACAAGAAGCACCTGTTGCCACTTGGTGAAGTACACATCAAGCATAGTAAGGGCGTCCTTAACCATAAGTAAGTCAATAGCTGCAAAAGGTGTTACTCTGTATCCAAGTACAATAAAGTTAACTATTCCACACCCTAACCACACTATACTGATGGTCGACATGGCAAAAACTCTTTTTCTTGTGAACAATGCAAACAGCAATGTAAAGAAAATTATGGATACGTTATACAAGAATACTATTGGTGAATTTATCATAAAGAAGAATCCGTCTACTATTGATCTTCTTCCCAACATTTCAAGTACAAGCTCAAGCACAAAAGCAAGTACAAAGCACTTAAATATCCATGTATGAATAGAATACACCCATGCTCTCTTAAGGTTATAAGTAATTTTCTTTTTACCTCTTAATGGTTCTGAGTCTTCCTTCTGTTCCGAAGAATCAACATCCTTTGACTCCTCTTCCTTAGCAGTCTCGATTTCAGATTCTTTTACTTCTTCAATCTCTTCTTTTTCTTTATTATTCTTCATATGATTACTCTCTCAAAACTTTATTTTTATTAGTTCGACATTATTATCTATAAATAGACATACACAATAAAATATACCAAACCAAACTTGATTTTTCAATAAAAAAATATATACCAAACTAAATTTAATATATTCAATATCAGATGTTTTTATTTTCATTTTTATCTCTAAAAATTTTTTTCAAAAAGTTGTTGACACTTCAAAATCATTATGATAATATATCACTTGTCGTCAGGTACGACACATATAAAATGCGCGAGTGGCTCAGCGGTGGAGCACCTCCTTGCCAAGGAGGGGGTCGCGGGTTCGATCCCCGTCTCGCGCTCTGAATAACAAAAAAGAAGATATCAAATAAGATATCTTCTTTTTTTGTTATTTTGAGCACATCCTGTGCTCAAAAGTTCGATCGTCTCGTCTCCCGACTCGGTCCGCGCTTAACAGGCGCCACTGGCGCCTAGCGCCGTCTCGCGCTCTTTTTATTTCCCTAGAAGTCTTGTATTTACAAGGCTTTTTTGTTTTTTATCGTACGCATTATGGAGTACATATTAAGTACGCTCAAGTCCGTTGGTGAATCTGTTAGCATATTAATGTTATAGAAAAGCAAAAGCATATCAGACTTTTGATGTTCTTTTATTTTTTAGATATTAAATTATTATTGAAAAAGCAAGTGCAAACTGAAATTTGTCTCTCTTTTTCAAAAAATACCATCCCGCATCGGACATTCACTTCTGCATTTGTTACAATCAACCGTAGCAAATCCTCTTGTTGTCTTGCCGTATGTATTCTGTCTACATTTCTTTTGCGTAACAGAATTCTCTTGTATCGCCAATACAGGACAGGAATCTATACATTTTGTACATCTGGGAATGCATATATTTTCACTAAACGGATCGCTTTCAAAATCTACATTAGTTAATATAACGCCTAATACAAGTCTGTTTCCGTATTCCGGATTAAGTAACAAACTACTTTTTCCAATCTGACCGATTCCACAGGCTACTGCCACATGTTTCATTGACAATAACCCTTTTCCTGTCATGGTTTCCTCTTCCCAATATTCATAAGGGTCATCTGAAGGAATTGGTACACATATTCCTCCACACTCCTTCTCTATGATTTTTGCTGCCGCAAAAACCACTTCATCTACTTTATGGACTACATCTGCATTAAAATGTCCGTATATCAATCTCGGCTCAACACGAAACAAGCCTTTTGGAAGTGCTATTCCCACTGCAATTACAGATTTACAATCTGGGTATATATCTATGGGATGAAAATTTATCGGCGTTTCCGAAAAACGCTCCAATCCTCCAAATCCACATACATCCGCTCCAAGACCTAATATTTTTTCTCTTATTACTTCTTTTCTAAACATACATCGCTCCATCAACTTCAAATTTGTCTAATTGTTTTACAAATCGAAATTTGCTTGTTAAAAGATTTCTCTACCCATTCTTGTATAATATACCTCATTGATTGCTGACACCGTTGCCAAGGAACACACTATCACAGAACTATACATTGATTCAACAAAACTGAGTGTCAAAGGAAAAAGAAACAGTAAAAATCCCGTGACTTTATTCAAAATGGTATGCATAGATACCAACTTTTTGTTACAAATCAATCCCCAAACAACATTCCCTATTTTAATGGTTGCTATAACAACAATCCAAATCCATAACCACGTAGGAAATTGTATCAGTGGTAGAATTTTCGCAAAACACACTGCTACAAATACAATGTCTGCAACAGTATCTAATCTTGCTCCTGTTTCACTAACAGACTTTGTTTTCCTTGCAATTGTTCCGTCCACCATATCTGTAATTCCACAAAACAGATACATAATATAAAAAGCAACGGAAAAGACAGGACAGAGCATCAAACAAATACTACATAAAATTCGACTGCTTGTTATTATGTTTGCAATCTGCTTTTTCATCTGCTCACCTACAAATTCAAAGTTATCGTTTCTTCATTTTCTGAATAGTTTCTTCAACCGAAATACATTCTGCAAATCTTCCCGGCCACATAAATTCATTGTAATATTTATAAGTTTTCTCTTTGTCCATATACGGATT
>SVEE01000007.1 GCA_015057525.1 Lachnospiraceae bacterium
TTTGATATGAGTGAATATTTTGAAAAGGCTCCACAAATCAAAAGAACACTTGCTATAAGAGGTGCTGCATAGCACATGAATTAATTAACCGAAAGGAATTTACACACAAAAATGGACTTGACTAAAAGTTGTGCTGAAGACCCAGATAAGAAGACTTCTTGTTGAATTATGTATGTTAGAAGAGGCTTTTTGGGTCTATAGAAAGTAAGTTGTTGCTGATACCCACATGATGTGAAAAAGTTGGGCATGGAGAGGAAGAAATTTTCCATAGACCCGCGGGTGGTGAAATAAGCTAGAAAAATATGAGTAAAAGTTATTTCTTTGGGTCTAGGGAAGCAGGAAGCCGCTATAGACCCATAGATATTTGGTTAGCCTTGACTAACGGGGGGGTAGTAAAATGGTTTTTGATAAATCACAAAATATGGAGGAAAATCTATGAGAAAAATCAAAAAAAGTTTAGCTTTTGTATTATCTGCTGCGATGATGCTTGGTGCTGTATCACAGGTTAATTATGAACCCTTAGCTGGAACTTATCCACAGTTACTTGAATTGCCAATCACTACATTAGAAATAGGAAAGCAATATACGGTAGATTCTAGCGTGGATATGCAATATGAACAAGCCAAGAATCATCCTTATTATCAAGATAATGGTTATAATTCTGGTACTTTGTCATCTTATGCGGATGCAGTATATAAGATTACAGTGCCTGCGTATTCACAGTTAAATTTGAATCTACCTGAAGATTATGGTTCAAGTTGGTATGATGGTAAAGGAAATTATATAAGTGTTAATAATTATGGTAGTGTGGTAAACTCCACTGCAACAGACAAAACTTATATTTTTGCTGTTAATTCATATGAGAATTTTTCATTTACGGCATCACTTGGTACTCTTGTACCGGACTTTGATGGTCAGATTTGTGTGTATACTCAGGGTAATACGGATGAAACTTCAAATCCTTTGAAGGTATTTAACACAGAGTATTTCCGTAGAAATTATAACGATTATTATAAAAATGTGAAGATTGTTGAAATAGAGCCACATTATTCGGCGGAAGAATATATTGAGCAGGCTATAGCTTTAAGCGAAATGTCTTCTTCAACATCTATAATTACAGCAGATAGTGAATATGTAAGGAATTTTATTGGAACAGGAAAATTTGAAACACTTTCAGATGTGGGATTTGATGCCAATGGATATACAACTACAGCGTATGAGTATACTGTAGCAAGAGGTAGCGAGAATGGTAATTTATATGCAGTTACTTGGCAGGTGTGTCCAAACAGCTTTGTGTACGATGCAGATATAGCGGAGAGGGTTCTTGGTACATCAGACCCAGCCCAGGTACAGGCAAAAATTGACACAACAGAGGAATTTCTTGATGTTGCTGCCAAGATGAAAGAACAGGGTTATGTAATGTGCTTTAGTTTGCTCGATACCGACATGTATAATATGACAACTACTGCGAATGTAGCTAAGCCAGCCGGTAGCATAGATTATAGTGTAAAAGAATTTTTTGATACATTATCATCAAATGGATATTTTATAGATGAGGCTTGGGGAACTAGTTATTTTAATGAAACTAAAGGTGATAAGGAGATATTTGGATATTTCTGTAATTCAGATGATAAAGATAGTAATCCATTAGGATTAAATAATAATATTAAAGCTTGTCAGGGTCCTGTTGAAAGTGCGGGTGGCGAGCAGTATTTACTTGTAAACAATAAGAATATTGGTAATGATGTTGCAAAACAATTTTTAAATACTCTTTGCTGTGATACCGAGGATATGAAGGATATAGTGGATATAATGGCATACAGGAATGAGTTTGTTAACAATAAGGAAGCAGCACAGCAACTTATTGCTGAAGGCAAGGGTGGAGTTGACATACTTGGAGGACAGAATATATATGCGATATGGGATTCTGTAGCAAAATCAATATACGGTTCCAATCATGTACCTGATTATTTCAATATAACAACTGATGGAGGTACTTTTGATGGTAATCATTATTACCTTCCAGGAGGAACAATGGTTAAAGATGCATTCTTCTGTGACGGTACATACACATATTACCTTCAGGCAGATGGTACTCCTATGAAGGATAGACTTACATATCATCCAGATGGTAAGCATGTAATTTATTTAGATGAAAATGGACATGAAGTTTTTAGTGATTTTGTGAATGTTAGAAAAACTATTTCAGGAGAGACAGTTGATGACTATTGCTTCTTCGATGTTAACGGATATCTTTATGTAGATGTTGTTACCTATGATAAGACCGGCCAATATCTCTACTACGCAAATCCATATGGTGTATTGGAGAGAGGCAAGTGGTTCAAGTTCTCTAATACAGTAATGTGTGCGGATGGAACTCCATGGAATGGTGCAGCAGGTAACTTCGGTTATGCTAATGCAGACGGTACTCTTATGGTTAATACATACACATACGATTGGGAAGGAAGGCTTTGCTACATGCAGGGTAATGGAGTTGCACTTTACTAATTTAATCTAAACTATAATGACTCACACCTATTTATATGGGTGTGAGTTTTTTATGGTGAAAATTATGCAATTTTTTTTAATTCATTTGTTGTATTATTAATTATATAAATAATATATGTTCATTAAAGTTATTTATGTGGTATTATGTAACTGCAACATCTTTCTAGATTTGATATTATCCTCGTTAGAAGTTGATTTTATTTATAAACTAGTTAGAAGTTGATTTTATTTTAGTAAATAAGAGGGGAAATTTATGAAGAAACAGAAAAAAATCATATCTATAACGTTGTCACTAGTAATGTTATTCACAATTTTGCAAATTAATTATGAACCTAAAGCACAAGTAGATATATATAGGGATGCTATTCCCCTTGAAATTGGGCAAGAATACACTGTAGATCCCGACGTTAATTACTCACTTTATGATAGTATCCTCTACGATGGGGAAGGAATGACAGGTCTTAAAATGAATACTGATACAATATATAGTGTTCTCGTTCCACCATATTCTACAGTAACGGCTGAAGTACCAGAATGGGTAGAGGACGTAACTGTGTCGTGGATGTATAAGAGGGTAGAGGGAGAATATACATTATGGTATGACTTAGATGATTATACTAATTTTAGCGGTGTGGAAGAAACAGTTTATTTATTTATAGATTCTTTAACAACAGAGTTTACTTCCCGTATATGTGTAGATTATGCATTTGAGCCGGAAGATTCATATGAGCCGGATCCTAGTTTAATAGCGGATTTTGAAGGACAGATTTGTGTATATGGTTTTGATGCGGAACTTGGAGAAAGATTAGAAGTTTTTTACGATAAATATCCTGAATACGCAAATTATATTAAATATATTAATTTGGATAATGATAGTGCGACGTATTATATTGAAGACGTGGTGAATTTAAGTAACTGTAATTCTACAACATCTATAGTTGCCGCTCCTGGTGAAACTCTTCGAGGGTTTATAGAATCAGGGAATTATGAACCACTTAGCAGTATAGGATTTGATGTTAATTCCTATATGAATACGTCATATGATTACGCAGTAGCAAATTGTTTGTATAATAATGAATTATATGCTTCAACATGGAAAATATGTCCAAGTAATTTTATTTATGATGTTGATATAGCAAATCAGGTTCTTGGTACATCTGATCCGGCTCAGGTACAGGCAATGATTGATACTCCAGAGAAATTTCTTCAGGTCGCTGAGCTGATGAAGGCTGCAGGCTATAATATGTGTAACAATTTTGAAACCTTGCCTTCCGTTACAACAGAAGTAAATGTAGGTAAGCCGTCAGAAACTATAGATCCGAAAATGCAGGAGTTTTATGATGTCTTAAAGTCAAATAAATATATGATAGGACATTCTCAGTGGATGAATGAATGGTATGAGACTACGCAAGACAAAAGGTTTTTTGGGTATTTTTCATGTACATGGTTTACATCTGAAAAATTTCAATTTGTTGATTCAAAGAATGTAAAAACTTGCAGAGGACCAGTTGATTATGCTTGGGATTATTGGGATGGAACATACTTATTAGTTGATAATAAAAACAAGGGCAATGATATAGTGAAACTTGTTTTAGAAACTCTTTGCTGTGATACAGAGATTATGAAAGATATAATGTTTGACACCAACGATGTGGCAAATAATAAGAATGCTGTTCAACAGTTTATTGCAGAAGGAAATGGTTCTTGGGCAAATTTCGGCGGACAGAATCCATATGTTGTATGGGATGAGGCAGCTAAAAATATTTATGACATGAAGAACGGTGAGGCACAGGGAATTTATGTTTCAAAGATGGATAGAACAGGTGTAACTGCTGGGATAGTAGTTGAAGGCAACAAGGCTAATTCTGAATTTAGTTGGTGGGCTTGTGAAGGGAATTCAGAAAACTGGTTCTTAATTCAGGATTGGGTAAAAGGTAACGAGTGGATCAATTGGACACCAGATAAGTATGGGGATTATGTAATTGTTGGTAAAACAAGAATCTGTGGACAACCTGATACAGAAAGCTCATCACATATTAATATTTCGTATCATCCACAGATAAAGGGTAAGTGTCAGATGCCATATACTGGTGAAGGTGGTGGATACCTTATCGGAGTGGAAAGCTATGAAAATCCAAATCAGAGCTATATGTATGAGATGCTTGTTCTTGACTGTACGCTTTTGGCAGAAGGTAAAGACGCATGGATATACACTACAGGAAAGTTCACTGTGCCGGAAGGTAATGCAGCATGGACAGTATGGCAACCACAGTATGGATACTATTGGACATTGTTTAGAGTGTATGATGCACAGGGAAATCTCTTGGATGAACAGTGTTATGGATTTGTTAATGCGTATTAAGATGTAAGTTAATAATATCCAGTCAACCTTTTATAATTTTTGTGTATTGGACGGAGTATAGATAAGCACATGAATAAATTAGAAGAAACAATAGGTGTTATTTTTGATTTCAATGGAACCATGTTTTTTGATTCAGAAAAGCATGTAAAGGCATGGACTCGTTTCACAGAAGAACTTATTGGAAGAGATATTACGCCGGAGGAAAGAAGATTACATGTAAGGGACAAATCGGGCAGAGAGATTTTAGAGTATTTTCTTGGATATGAGATAAGTGATGATATGTACGAACAATTTTCCGAGGAAAAAGAGGGAATATATAGAAAGCTTTGCAGTGAGGATAAGGATAATCTCAAGCTGGCGCCTGGTTTGGAGAAGTTCCTAGATTTTTTATCGGAAAATAATGTACCAAGAACTATAGCAACAGTTGCGCCACTTTCAAATGTAATGTATTATTTTGAAACCTTTGATTTATACAGATGGTTTGATACGGATAAGATAGTATATCACGACAAGCGTCTTAGGGATAAACCATTCCCAGATATTTATTTAGTGGCATGTAAGATGATTAATATGCCACCAGATAAATGTTTGGTTTTCGAGGATTCGTTAATTGGTATAACTGCAGCTAGTAATGCAGGGATTAAACATATAGTTGCTATAAATGGTGATAATCCTACCTTGAACATAGAGGGGATTGATTATGTGCATGGTATGGTTGAGGATTATACGAAACTGGATAATGTATTATAATTACATAAAGTCATGTGTAATTTGACAAAATATTATATTTTGAATACTCTATAATAAATTATTATTTAGAGATATTAGTATGTATGATTTTAATTTTCTAAATGATGATAACTGTGGTAAAAAGCGTTTGGATGATTAGAGATTATTCAGCGTAAATATTACGAAACTATACGTTTGTCAGTAGGAAATTTATCTTGTGTAAAGCATTAATGTACGTTATAATTGCAATATATTTTAAAAAGGGATTGTACAATAAATGGCCTATGTTAAAATGATTAACAGAGAACAGAGTAGCCTAGTTCTATGTGCGTTTTTTAATGTTATAAAATACATGATTCATGAGACGGGAATTTTTTGTTTTAGGAGGTAAAATGATGAAAGGAAAAAGTAAGATTTTAATTGCATTGATTGCTCTTTGTATGCTTGCATGTGTTTATATTAATATACCTGCGCAGGCTACAGATGGAGAAGTGTCTACAGGTTTTATTGCAACTAGTGATTTCGATTGGACAGAGAGCGGTCCGGTAGTAAGTGGTGGAGCGGTTTACAGCAAGGAGTTATGGGCAGACATATCATGTCATACAATATCACTTGCATATTTAGAGACTGCAGATGGAGAAATGGAATATATTTCTTTGGATGATAATGTAGGAATTACGCTTGGTGGACAGGATGCATCTCAATATGTTGAGATTAAAGCATATGAAGGTAATGCCGGACAGTATGATTTATATTACAACAAAACAGGAGATTATACATTTACTTACAATGGGGATAGTATAACTGTTCATGTTGATTATCCGCAGGTGGGATTTTATAATTCAACAACTAAACTAGAAGCAAACTATATAAGAAAATTTGAGTTTGCCAGTATGGATGAAAATACATTTTACGTTATTTTGAGTGCTCCAGAAGATTATACAACAACTTTGGCTACAGAAAATCCATTTGTTGTAACTGATTGGGAAACTGGTGAGCAGGTTGCACCTGAAAATTTAGAGGATTACATATCATACGAGCTTGTAAGTGAGGGATGTTATAAGGCTACGGTTAATACACAGTCAGGTTTTGGGTTAAGTGTAAATGCTGTGTGTCAGAATTCCGATGGTAGTGATTCTTGTGAAACCTCAATGTACATGGATGTGGAATATAGAGAAACTGTTGAGGGGCTTGTTGTTAAGGACTGGATAGAGTGGAGTGATGAGACAGGTTCATTATTTGTTCCTGAGGAGGCACAATTTTCTAAGGAAGCATGGCCAGAGTTAGGTAATGTTACTCTTTATTTGGCGTATATAGAGGATGAAACAGATGAAACTCCAGAGACTATTTCACCAGAGGATATAGTGATTACATATGATGGAGAAGATGCTACAGATTTAGTTAGAGTATCAGCTAACGAGCAAAATGGAGAACTTATTGACTTTAAATTTACAAAAACTGGTGATTATGTTGTCAGCTACACAGTAAATGATGTTACAAGCTCTATAATTTTACATGTTGAGTATCCGATGATAGGATTTTACGAAACTGCTGAGATGACAGAGGATGGATATATAGCTGAGCTTTTCGAATATACAACAGGAAACAATGATGAATTGTATATGATTATTAATAGTAAGGGTGCAGAAATAACTGACCCTTCGGTTGTGGCAAATTATTATTATGAGGATGCTATTTCTAGTGAGCTTGTCTCTGATGAAGACGGATTAATTATTTATAAAATTATTGTTACAGATGAACGTAGCTCAGAATTCGCTATACTTGGAAGATGCATGTGTTCGTGGGAAGGCGAAGAACCATATGAGGTGGGATACGAAATCATGTTAAGAGCTAAAGATATGACAGGTCGTTTGGCTTTTACAGATGGAGAGTCCCATGTTGGATATACAGGCTGTTATATAACTAAGGAAGAGTATGAAGCAGGTGCAATTTATTGGAATAATAGTACGCCTATTTTCTGGGTACATGCTGATACTGTTCAGGGTGTAATTGACAAGCTTTCGGCAGTAGCTAATGGCGAGGAAGTATTGTATCAGAAGGTTGATTTTGCTGGTCCTAACATGGATGTTAGCAGTGCAGATGTGGAGATAACAAATACAGGATACATATATATTGCTATTAGTCAGCATGGAGATATAAATCTTCAAGACCAGTATGTATCATCTTCGGGAAATATGAAAGGAATACTTTTTACATCAGGTAAGGACTGGGCTTATTCTGTTCATGATAAAGAGAATGGATTTTATATTGAGGATTGCGTATTTAATCTTGATAATGTAAGAGCATTAATTTCTGCTAATGGAGACAATGTGGCCGATGTTGTTCCTGTGGCTTTAGCAAATGAGACATATGTAAGTCGCTATAAGGACAAGCTTTACTATGCTGAAAGAGTTGAAAATGGTGCCCAGCATTATTTTACAATAGATATAGATAATCCAGTTGAGTATGCAGCAGACGAAGCAGGTAAAGAAACATTGATGTTAAGATACTTAGATCTTCATAATATTGAGGGGATAGCTGAAATGACACCATTTTTCAAATATCCTGAAATGCATGTAAATATTTATTGTGATATGAAATTTACAGGAAGATATGAAAAGCTCTCTATTGGTTTTAAGGATGGCAAAGATTTTGGTGCAACAATATTTGACCAGATAACTGGAGAAACTACTGCCATATATACCATAGATGATTTAGGTGGTGCAACAACAAAACAGGTTGAGACTACATTCGGTTATGATGGTGATAGTGGGCAGCATGTAGTTGAGAATACAACAGTATGGTTATATACAATTGACTCAGAGACAGTAACTTCTGGAACATATGAGGGTAAAGTAGATATTGCCGAAACACCGGAACCAAATGCGATGCCTGAACTTACACAGGAGCAGAAAGATGCTATTGAGCAGAGTAAAAAACTTACTGTAGATGTTGAAGCTAATGAGCAAAGTTCGGAAGATATAGATAAGGATGTCCAAGAAGATATTAAGAAGGTTGTTGATGATGATTCATATTCGGGAGTTATTTATATTGATTTAAATGTAAATGCTTCGGTTGACGGTGTTGAAAAAGATGGAAAGAAAGTTCAGACTCCTATAACTGAGATGAAAGCTCCGATGGAAATTACTATTGATATTCCGGAAATTGCTAGGAAAGGTGGACGAAAATATAAGGTAGTAAGACATCATGTTGATAAGCACGGAAATAAGTACACAGAAGTTATTGAGGGTACACTTTCTGATGATGGAAGAAAAATAACGTTTGATACAGATTGTTTTTCTACTTACGCTATTGTTTATGATAGTGTAGATGATAGTTATGAAGACACAACAACAGAAGAGCCGGAGAAAGTAACAACAGAGACAGTTGATTCTCCTAAAACTGTTGATAATGCTCCGCTTTTGGCATGTGTAATGATGCTTATGATTTCTGGAGTTGGAATGATTTATTTAAGCAAGAAAGAATAATAAATAGATTGAATTAGTAGGATAAAAACCTAGCATCGGTAAATTAACGATGCTGGGTTTTTGTTATATACTTTTATATATAAATAAATTATAATGTAGTATAAGTTATAAACAATATGCAAGTGTTATAAAAAAGAGGTGATAAAATACATGAAATTTTTTTCCAATCAAAAATCGCATTTTATTTTTGTAGGAACTGCAATTTTGATTACCCTTGTTAGTATGGTAATCTGTTTTATATCAGTAGAGAATTATAATAAAAAGGATTTAAAGGTTAATTTATCTCAGATGGAACAAAAAGGTACACAGCTAGTTTGTTCTGATTTCACCTTGGATATAACCTCTAGAGGGGGAGATTCAGGTGCGTGGATTAAAGACCCTATTTATGATGAAGAGGGTAATGAATTACATGGACAGAGTGTTGGAACAATCTATGAGGTGGTGATTTCTAATACATCCAATGCGATTTTGGAGGATTGGACATTAGAGTTAGTTATGCCAGAGTATTTGTGGCTTAACAACGTTTGGAATGGTTCTATGGAAATTCACCAGACAACAAGCTCTGAATTAATAGTTCAAGAGGTTAATCTGGCAGAATATACACAGACAGACATAATTCTTGACTATTATATAGATCATACAGGTCCAATGGTGCCTATGAATCCGGGAGACAGCTTTATATATCTTCCAAATGTAGACAATAATGAGATGCCTCTTGTTTCACCAAAACATTCTGGTACTGGTAAAACATATGCGCTTATAGGCTTTATTACATATGTACCTAATCAAACTTTAGACTATTTGATTGACTTCAACGAAGGAACTGTAAAGTATCATTTGAAGATGTCTATCTGGGATTTGCCAATTTTTATTTTCTTGGTAGTTATTTTAGGAATATTGTGTGTAGTATTTGTGGCTTTATTTGTTTCGCAAATTAGGGTCAACAAATTGATTGAGAGACAAAAACACGATGCAGAGATTATTAAACAATCTATAAGTACATTCATTAATTTTATTGAAGCCAAGGATTACAACACAAAAGGTCATTCGGAAAGAGTTGCTAAATATTCCAAACTGATTGCAAAAGAAATGGGATATTCGGAGGATGATTGTAATCGTATTTATTACATTGCCTTGATGCATGATTGTGGTAAGATTTCTATTCCAATCACTATTCTTCAGAAGCCTAGTAAGTTAACTGACGAGGAATATGAGGAAATCAAGAAACACACAGTTTATGGTGACAAGATGCTTAGAGATTTTAACTCCATTGAGGATATTAATTTGGGAGCAATGTATCATCATGAGAGATATGACGGAAAGGGTTATCCGTCTGGACTTTCGGGAGAAGAAATTCCTATGATTGCAAGAATTATTTGTGTTGCTGACGCACTGGATGCTATGGACAGTAATCGTTGTTATCGTCCAAGACTAGACAGAGACGTCATTATGCAGGAATTAAATAATAATAAAGGCAAACAATTTGACCCACGAGTTGTTGATTGCTTGCTTGAATTAATTGATAATGGTGACATAGTGATTGGATAGGTTGTAATTAAACAATAAAATATTTGTTGGGGGAAATATGGAATTAAAGATTAAAGATGACGGTAAAATAATTAATGATGAAGATACATATAATGACGATGCTTTTCCAGGTTATAGTGGTGATCCTATAAAAATATCTACAGATATTGACTACGATGTTCCTAAGAAAAAGTCTTCTGATTTTGATGTTATGGTTATTGTGAAGATAGTTGTTATCATAGCTGTGGTTGTGTTGGTGGTAAAATTATTTAGCAATTGGTTAAATCCTAAGGTTGTTGATGTTACAGAATGTATTGGATTAGATGCAAATGGTGTGGCAAATGAGCTGGATATCGAAATGAAACCTGATGCAAATATGGCGAAACAGATTCATCATTATTCTCAAGGAACTGTTACTGTTGAAGGTAATGGAGAGGTGGGTGTGATATATATTGACGGCGTATATGCTGGGCTACATGTTGACGAAAAAGGATATAGCTTGTTTGGAGTTGCTATTGGGGATCCTGAATATGATGCTGTGGAAGCACTGAGTTTTGATTACGATGACAGTATGATAGTACTTGACGATTTGATGTCTGGAAATTCCTCAACAGTATATTATTACAATTTACAGAAAAATAACTGTGTTGCCTTGATTACAAATGGTAATACCAATAGAATAGTTGCAATTACGTACTTTAGCAACTATGCAAAGGTTACAGAAACCTTAGACATGATTGAATAAATAGGATTTTCAAAATAAAAAAATCGCCTTCTTTTTATAAAGAATGGCGATTTTTTTAATCTCTAAATTAATCCTCCACAAGTCTAAGACCTGCTGTATCTGTAACAGGAAGAGAGAAACATATGGCTTTTGCTTTGGTGTTTATTCCTGCTTCTTCCATAATTGCTTGCATAATAGGATTTTTTTGTTCGCTTTTAACCACGATATATATAACTTCCTTTTCGGCAGCAAGAGAGACACCCATAAATTTCTCGGCAGCTGCCATTCCTGTGCCTTTGGCATGAATTACTGTACCGCCATAAGCACCAGCCTTTCTGGCAGCGTCCATAATAAGGTTTGTATAACCAAGCTCTGAAATTACTACTATCAAATCATGAGTTGTATTCTTCAATGTGGATTCCTCCTGTCTTTCATACTTGTCGTTTTCGATTAAAAACTGTAAGGCTTTTCTGCCACCTATGCTACTGAGGGGAACTGTAAATGCGATTCCTCCTCCTGGAGCATCTATTTTAAGGACTTTTTCAAGCTGTCTTTTTACAGTAATCCATTTTTCTTCTTCTACAATAGCTATAACAACAGTTTTTTCCTTGGACTCCAGGCCAAGGTAATCCATCATTTCGTTGGTTACCGTTCCGTAGCCAAGAGAAAGAAACATGACATTTAAATTGTTTTCCTGATATAGCTGGGCGTAGCTTGAGGCAATTTTTCTATCCACTATAGTGGTCATCATATATAAATTTCCCATATTTCCTCCTTACTATAATTCGATAATTTCCATGTCGCCGTAGGATGCAAGTGCTGTTTGGTCAGCTTGACTAGCTAACTCTTTGTGAAGCTTGCTATCTTTTATTCTGTAGATAAGACCCATAATTTGAATAGCTATGAGAGGAGTCATTGCAACCATGGAAACAATACCAAATGCATCTGCCACAATATTTCCGCCTAACGCCTCACATGCTCCCATTGCAAAGGGAAGTAGAAAGGTTGCGGTCATAGGTCCAGAAGCAACACCACCGGAGTCGAAGGCAATGGCTGTGAATATTTTTGGAACAAAAAATGTAAGCACAAGAGCTATAAAATAACCTGGTATTAAGAACCAAAGGATGGAAATTCCTGTTAACACTCTGGTCATAGCCAGACCAACTGATGCTGCCACACCTAGTGAAAGAGAAGTACCCATAGCCTTGGCTGATATTGCGCCGTCTGTAAGTTCTTCAACCTGTTTTGTAAGGACGAATACAGCAGGCTCAGCCTTAACAATAAAGTATCCAATTACCATACCGATAGGAATAATAATCCATGAAATATCAAGTCCGGCAATTGTGGCACCAAGATAGTTTCCTGCAGGCATAAAACCAACATTTACGCCAGTAAGGAAAAGTACAAGTCCCAAGTATGTATAGATTATTCCCACAATTATTTTAATTATTGTGGTTTTGTTGATGTCCCTTACTATTAACTGCATAATAGTGAAAAATATAACTATAGGGAATAAGGATACTGCAATTTCGTGAATGTATGTAGGGAGCTCAGATGAAAATGACTTCCACAAGTCAACAGTATTTGCAATATCTGGGATAGATTCTGAAACCTGTTCTGAAGATTCTGGTTTATAAATAATACCAAGAATCATAACTGCAAGTATAGGTCCGATTGAACACATGGAAACAAGACCGAAGCTATCGTCAGCGGCGTGTTTATCGCTACGAATAGCAGATATACCGATACCGAATGCCATAATAAATGGAACTGTCATAGGTCCTGTTGTAACACCACCAGAGTCAAAGGCTACAGATAAGAAGTCTTTTTGAACGAATGGTGTAAGTCCGAATATAACAACATAGAAAAATACTAACAAATATGACAGTGGGATTCCTATAAGCATACGGAGAATAGCAAGTACTAAGAATATGGCTACACCTAGTGCAACAGCAAGTATTAGAGTCATATTTGGAATAGATGGAACCTGATTAGCTAAAACCTGAAGGTCGGGTTCTGATATAGTAATGACAAAACCCATAACAAAGCTTACAAAAATAACAATGAACAGATTTTTGGATTTAGTCATTATTGTTCCTGTTCTTTCGCCTATTGGTGTCATGGAAAGCTCCACGCCTACATTAAAAAATAGCATGCCAACAATAAGTAAGGCTGCACCTACTAAAAAGGTCATTAAAATGCTAGGTGGGATGGGAGCTATAGTAAAACAAAGAAGCAGCACAATTGCGAGAATAGGCATAACTGCTTTCATTGTCTCAGAGAATTTTTCAGAGAATTTACTTTTTAGTCTTGAATTTGGAAATCTCAAATTATCAGTCGCCTTTCTACATAAGTTAAACTTATATTAGTATAACATAAAATATGAGGGCTTGTGTGAAGAAATGTTAAACTTATTTCCTAAATTTGCATTTAAAGTTTATATGTGTTACAATGTGGGCGTCTATTCTGGGAGGATATAGATTTCGAAAGGTTAAGAACCTTAGCGCCATGCACCTTGCGAAAGTTAGCAAGGTTAACGAGGTAAAGAGTTTATCGAAGTTTTCGGCGGATGCTCTTTCGCGCAACTGAGCGTGTTATGTCTGAACAAATATGAGGGTAACTTCAAAACAAATTCAGGCAATCAGTGCAGTCTATGACATTATATATGTACATTTGGCATATATAATTATTATGCTGGTTAAATAATGTATAGAATATATTTGTTGGTAAAAGGATCCTTGTATGAGGGTTTATTTTTGCTGGAAAGAATGAGGTAAATTAAATATGTGCGGAATAATAGGTTTTACAGGTAAAAAGGCTGCGAGGGATATTATCCTTAATGGTCTTGAGCGACTGGAGTATCGTGGTTATGATAGTGCAGGTGTTGCGCTTTTAGAGGATGGAAAAATCTCTGTTAAAAAGAGAACTGGTAAGGTTGCTGAATTAAAGGGTTTATGTCAGTCAGAGGAAAACACTGCAACCTGTGGTATTGGGCATACTAGATGGGCTACCCATGGTGGTGTTACAGATGCAAATGCACATCCACATAGATGTGGTCAGGTTGTTCTTATTCACAATGGTATTATTGAGAATTATCGTGAGCTAGTAAGAGAGTATAGTCTTCAGGATAAGCTTGTGTCAGAGACAGATTCAGAGGTTGTTGCAGCTCTTCTTGACACATTTTATGAGGGCGACCCTATAAAGGCTATAAAGAAAACAATTAAGGCACTTTCGGGAGCGTTTGCTCTTTGTATTATGTTTCAGGATATTCCGGGAAAAATTTTCGCAATTAGAAATGTTAGCCCTATGATTGCAACTTCTTGTGCAGATGGTTCTATCATAGCATCAGACCTTACAGCAGTTGTTGAATTTTCTAAGGAATATTTTGTAGTACCAGAGTATCATATTCTTACTCTTACAGAGGATGGAATTGATGTTATGGATATGAAGGGAAATGAGGTTAAGCCAGAAATCCTTTCAGTTAACTGGGATGTTGCTAGTGCTCAGAAGGGTGGATATCCATTCTTTATGCTGAAGGAAATTTATGAGCAGCCAGATGCTATAAGAAATACAGTTTCTCCTAGAGTATCAAATGGATTGCCTGATTTTACTACAGATGGTATAGATGACGAAGTGTTTAAGAATTGTAAGCGTGTTGTAGTGGTAGCTTGTGGTACTGCTATGCATGCGGGTATGGTAGGAAAGCATGTTATTGAGGATAAGCTTCGTGTACCTGTTCAGGTGGAAATAGCATCTGAGTTTAGATATAAGAACCCAATTATCGACGAAGAGACACTTACAATAGTTCTCTCTCAGTCAGGTGAGACAATTGATACACTTGAGGCATTAAAGCTTGCCAAAGCTAATGGCTCAAAGGTTATATCAATAGTTAATGTTAAGGGTTCAACTATCGCAAGAGAAAGTGATTATGTGCTTTACACACATGCAGGTCCTGAAATTGCCGTTGCGAGTACAAAGGCTTATACTGTTCAGGTAGCAGCTATGTACTTAATTGCCTGCAAGATGGGTCTTGTTAAAGGTATTTTAGAGGAGTCAGAGGCTCGTCAGTTTATGACTAAGCTCATTAATGCTCCTAACATTATTGAAGAGACTTTGGAAAATGCCAACAACATTAAGAGAGTTGCCAACCATATTAAGATGGCTCCAGATGCCTTCTTTATTGGTAGAGGTTTAGACTATACTATGAGTTTAGAGGCAGCTCTTAAGTTAAAGGAAATTTCTTATGTTCATGCAGAGGCTTACGCTGCTGGCGAGTTAAAGCATGGTACAATTGCCCTTATTACAGAAAATGTTCCTGTTATTGCTCTTGCAACACAGGAAGATGTATACGGTAAGGTTATATCTAATATCCGTGAGGTTAAAGCAAGAGGTGCATATGTGGTTCTTGTCAGCATGGATGATGAGGTAAATGACCCTGCTATCTGCGATAAGCACATCAAACTTCCTAAGCTTGATAAGGAATTTACAGCATTTGCCAATGCAGTTGTATTACAGCTTATTGCTTACTACACTTCTGAGGCAAAGGGACTTGACGTTGATAAACCTCGTAATCTTGCTAAGTCAGTTACAGTGGAATAATAAATATTTAAATTATGGATAAAATACGGGTATTTGTAGGCGTTTTGCAAAATATCCGTATTTTTCTTGTATATAAGTTTTATTTGAAATTTTTGGAGGAATGTTATGCCAGATTGGTTATATGAGCTTGATGTTAATATTCTCATGTTTATTCAGGAGCATCTTAGAGTGGATTTTTTGACACCCATACTTAAATTTTTTACCTTGCTTGGAGACCATGGTATGTTTTGGATAGGTGTTGCATTTTTACTTATACTTTTTAAGAGGACAAGACCTGTAGGTGTTACAGCAGGAGCATCTTTGGCACTTAATGCACTTTTGGTAAATGTGATTATTAAAAACTTGGTTGCTAGAACTAGACCATATGAAGTGATTGATGGATTAACTAGATTAGTTGGCGAGCAAAGTGATTTTTCTTTTCCGTCAGGTCATACCTCCAGCGGATTTTCTGTGGCTGTGGTTATATTTATGCTTATGCCTAAAAAATATGGCGTGCCCGCATTGATAACGGCTACAATAATTGCCTACTCAAGGCTTTATGTGGGTGTTCACTATCCCACAGATGTGTTGGGTGGGTTTATAATAGGTACCTTGGCAGCAGTGATTTGCGTAGCTGTCTATAAGAAGAAAAAAACATTGTAAAGTATTTTTGTTTAGGTTATATTTTAGAAAGATATTTATTTACACAGGAGAAAAGAAATGGCTAAGAAAATAGGAAGAAATGATCCTTGTTGGTGTGGAAGTGGAAGAAAATATAAAGTGTGTCATGAGGCTTTTGACGCAAAGATTGCTAAGTTTGCATCTATGGGTCACAAGGTTCCACCACAGAACATTATCAAGACTCCAGAGCAGATTGAACAAATAAAAGAAAGCTGCAAGATTAATATAGCAGTCCTTGATTATATAGAGAAGAATATTCATGAAGGAATGAATACTGCTGAGATTGATAAGATAGTGTATGATATGACTACGGATATGGGTGGTATTCCCGCGCCTCTTAATTATGAGGGATATCCATATAGTGTGTGTACCTCTGTAAACGACCAAGTGTGTCATGGATTTCCGTCTAAGGACGTTATATTAAAATCAGGTGATATAGTCAATGTTGACTGTTCCACTATTCTTAATGGGTATTTTTCTGATTCCTCAAGAATGTTCTGCATAGGCGAGGTTAGCCCTGAAAAACAACGTTTGGTTGATATAACTAAGGAATGCGTTTATAAGGGACTTGAGCAGGTTAAACCTTGGGGATTTCTTGGTGATATGGGACAGGCGGTTCATGACCATGCATATTCAAATGGATATACAATAGTGAGAGAAATTGGTGGACATGGTGTGGGACTTGAATTCCACGAAGAACCATGGGTAGGCTACCATACTAAAAAGGGAACAGATATGTTGCTTGCTCCAGGTATGATATTTACAATTGAGCCAATGGTAAATATGGGGGGAGTAGAAATATTTATAGATAAGGAAAATGATTGGGAGGTTTACACAGATGATGGAAAACCTTCTGCTCAGTGGGAAATAATGGTTCTTGTTACAGAGGACGGTCACGAGGTACTTTGCTGGTAAAGATAAGGAGGAATATATGGGGAATAGGGATTCTACAAAGAATACAATAATTTCAATAGTGTTTATTGTGTGGTTTGTGGCTTCCATTGGTAGCATGATATACCTTTCAAAAACAGGACACCCCAAGCTTGTGGTTGCCATAATTGGACAGTATTTCTTGGTTTTTGGAATACTTGGAATAGGTTCCACCATATCAGAAGGCAAATTTGGATTTGACTCCTTGCCTCTTTTGCTGTTTCCAATAGTTGGAATAGGCTTAATTATAGCAAGTCTTATTATGCAATACGGAAGTGATGGATTTAAGGATATATGTAATAAGAATTTACCTTATGTGTTTTTGGGTTTATTTGTTGCCATAGGCTTGTTTCTTCTTGTTATGTGGGTTAGAGAAAATATTTTACATAAAAAAATATGTACTCAGCGAGTGACTGCCAGATGTGTTGATGTAATTGAAAGATACCATCACAGTAACTCTGGAGGAAGCCACTTGGTATATTGCCCAGTTTATGAATTTTATTACAATGGCACTTCGTATAAAGTATGCAACAACAAATACACTAACATGGTAAGACCTGAAGTTGATTATACATATGAAATATATATTAATCATAATAAACCAACACAGTTTTATGAGCCTCAAAGAGCTAAAAAAATGGGGGCTATAATTCTTGTGCTAGGTATATTATTTGTTGCGTTGCCAATTTTCGCCATGTATATGTATAGTAAATAATATGGATTAACGGATTCTGTCACTTTATATTCTGGCAGACATATCCTTATATCATCTTACAAGGATGGTGTAATATTAAATAGTCAGCACAGTATTATGTGTATAGCAAACTTTTGAACTGCGTACTTAGCGACTGACGAAATCCACCGGTTACTAAGACTAAGGCGCGAAGGCATTCCTGAGCGACATAGTCGCAGTTACGGGTAGTTCGGCAGCGCGTTGCAGTGTGTTTGCAATACATATAATACTATGCTGACTATTTTAATATCACACCATCCCATTAGACATTATAAAATTATGTCTGCCAGGATATAAAGTGATAAAAGTTGTCTGCCTGTAATATTTAAAATGATTTATCTATGAAGGGGATACCTCTGTGGATATATGTGACATCCTCTGTGGCGTTATAGGTAAATGCAATATTTACATTTACTTTCTTATCATTTTGATACACATATTCATCTATGTTTTTGCTATATCCATATACGCATAGGGTATCATCTAATGTGAGTCGTTCGATTTCATTTGCATCAACACTTTCCATAAAATTATTAATCATGGTTTCAGTTTCGCTGTCGGTTAACTGTCCCTTTGTCTGGCTACACATATAGATATTTGTGGTTGGTGCCATCCCTAAATCCTTGTATAAAGTGTCTAAAGTATCTTTGTAGGTGTAGGCTGTGGAACCAGCTGAACCTTTTAATATGATTTCCATCATAATGTAATTTTCCTGTACGTTTTGTCCATAATTTTCTTCGCCAGTTAGTGAAATTACTTTTATTGTTGTATCTGCTTGAGCACCCTTTTTTTCTAGAGTAGTAATAGAACCACTTTCAGTGTCTTTTGATGTAATTTCATATCCTGAATCTAAGGATATTTCAGTTGCTAAATGTCTTACTATAGCTTCTTTTTTATCTGGAGTTAGAAGTTCATTTCCGTAATATGCATATGCCTTGACTGTGCTTTCCTGTAGGTTGTCTATACCGTAGCTCATAACCTGTTCAACCATTTTTTCTTCTCTGTTTATAGAAGAATTGATGAATAACTGCAAAAGAGCAGCTGCCCATATAAGTACCAACACATAAATTTTTGACTTTGTATTCATTATATTACTTCCTTTTTTATATTTTTATTTGCTAAGGCAAATTATTGTAAAAATAGTATTTCCAAGTTTTGGTATACTCATACACTAAAAATATTTACTTTAGCACTTTAGTGTGCTATACTTGCACGAAAGGGATATGAAAGCACATAATAAACGTTATAGAAAGAAGGTTTAGATATGACGGTTGGAATAGTCGGACTTGGTCTTATTGGAGGCTCCTTTGCCAAGGCATATAGTGAAAATGATGACCATAAGGTGATTGCATATGACATCGATGAACAAGCTATGCAGGCTGCATATGAACAAAAACTTATAGATGGAAAATTAGACGAGAATAATATATCCTCTTGTGATTTAGTTCTTGTGGCATTATATCCTCAGGCTGCTATAGATTACATTGAGAAAATGGCACCGCGTATCGGTGATAAAACCATGGTTATAGATTGCTGTGGTGTTAAAAAGTTTGTATGTGACAAATGCTTTAAGATTGCTAAAGAGAACAGTTTTACATTTATAGGTGGTCATCCTATGGCAGGAAGACATTTTTCGGGACTTGAATACAGCACAAAAACTATGTACAATGGTGCATCCATGGTGCTTGTTCCAGAGAATTTGAATGATACAGAAGTTATTGATAGAGCAAAAAAATTGTTATCGCCTATTAAGTTTGGTAAATTTACTATTTGTGATGCCCAAAGGCATGATGCTATGATAGCCTTTACATCACAGATGGCGCATGTGGTATCAAATGCATACGTAAAAAGTCCTACAGCCAAAAATCATGATGGATTTTCTGCTGGTAGTTACAAGGACTTAACTCGAGTTGCATGGCTCAATGAAAACATGTGGACAGAACTATTTTTGGAGAATAAAGAATGTCTGGTTGAGGAGCTTGATTATTTCATTAAGTCCTTAACAGAATATAAAACTGCCATGGAAAATGACGATGCAGCAACATTAAAAAAACTTCTTGCAGATGGCAAAAAATGTAAAGAAGATATAGATGGTATAACATTCTAAAAAACGAAGTGTCAATAAGGTATAATTTCAATTATGATACAGTTATGGTATCAAATTTAAAATCATACCTTATTGACACTTTTTTTGTTTTGTTTTATATTGATAAAAAGGAGGTGTCTATATGGATTTTTCTAATTGCACATTAAGTGGAACATATTATGGTGGCAGTGAGAGAAAAATAGGTGTATTAGTTGATGGCGCAGAGTATATGCTGAAATTTCAGAAAAAGACACCTTTTGGGATTAGAAATAATCATATTTCTGAATATATAGGTTCCCATGTTTTTGACTTGCTTGGTTTCAATGTGCAGGAAACTTTTTTAGGCACTTATAATGGAGAGATGGTTGTTGCCTGCAAGAATTTTGTTACAAAAGGGGCTCAGTTTGTTCCTTTTAATGATGTTGGTGAGAGTACATTAGAGCAGGATAAAGAAAAATATAGTTATTCGTATACAGACATTATGCAGATGCTAAAAGATAATTCTAAGCTTACAGATGTTAAAGAAACTATATCTGCTTTTTGGGAGCTTTTTATTGTGGATGCTTTGCTTGGGAACTTTGACCGCCATGGTTCTAACTGGGGATTTATTAAAAAAGATAATTTGTATCATTTAGCTCCGATATTTGATAACGGTTCGTGCCTTTTTCCTAATTTAGTGGATACAGATGAGATGCAAGATATAATAAATTCTGATGAAGAAACTATGAAGAGAGTTTACACATTTCCTACTTCACAGATTAAATTAAACGGAAAAAAG
Organism: Lachnospiraceae bacterium; assembly: GCA_015057525.1. GTDB lineage: Bacteria > Bacillota > Clostridia > Lachnospirales > Lachnospiraceae > Coprococcus_C. The sequence continues at coordinate 21,125 of SVEE01000007.1, forward strand.
AGCTCGTATTATGAGATTATAAACAGTTTGACGTTTCCAGAATGTAATAAAGCTCTTGTGGCAATATATAACAGAATAGACATTAATGAAATATGTTCATTGATTGATGAAACCGAATATATAACGGACACGCAGAGGCTTTTTTATAAGCATATGATTATGGCTAGATACGAGAACATAATTAAACATACTTATAAATCCATGTGAAAGGGATGATAATATGAGAGAATTTATAACAGAGGGTTGTATTTGTGTACAGGATAATATGGGTATAGAATATTGTGTTGCCCAGATAATATACAGAGTATGGGAAAATGAAGAGTTTGAATATATTTTTAGACCAAACTATGCAGTTATAGATTTATTGGATGCATCAGTTTTTCAAGGTATACCAGGGCTTGATTTAGATAAGAGACAAAAGGAATATATCAGAAAGAATATTATTCCTGTGTTTATATCAGAGAGAAGTCCGAGCTCTAACAGAGAGGATTTGTGGGAACTTTTAGAAGCATGCGACATGGATTATCTTAACCAGCTAGAATGGCTTATTAGGACGGATACACATTATAGCGGAGACGGATTGTATGTTAAGGCTTCTTGTGCGCAACAAGCAGATGGAATAATAAATGCAGATATGGAAGTGAAGAAGCTTACTCGCTCAAGAGATGTGCTTAGACGGTTGCTTGATTATGTGTGTGGGGGATATAACATAGAGTATCAAGGTATGTCCATAACAGATAGCAATAGATTGTTTTGCTATAATCTTTTGTATGGTCTATACAAGAAAGAAGAGGGTTATATAAGACAACAGCAGGCACATGGTATTAAGGCGGCAAAGGCTCAGGGCAAATACAAGGGAAGAAAGCAGATTACAGTTGAATCGACTAAGTTTTATGAGGTGGCTAGAAAGTATAAGAATAAGAAGATATCTGCTGATGAGGCTGCTAATATGCTAGGTATAAGCCGTTCTACATTTTTTAGAAGACTTAAGGACAAGAAGTAAAAATGTCTTGCACATTGCCTGTGCAAGACATTTTTATAAAATTTATTCGATTACTTCGTTGAGGAATTTTTTGTATTTTTTTATAGGTGTATTATAGCAAAAAGGACTAGTTTGGTTTTTCCATTTATCTTTTGTTTTGTTTCCCATAACAGAATAGAGAGAAGTAGTGCCTTTAACTGCGAATCTGGTGTTTGTTGTAATGGTTTCATTTGTATCATCAAAACAATAAAATTCATTAAACATTACAACCGTATTTTGCAGTTTTATAGCTGTCTCTTCAGTATTGTCAAGAATTAGACAAGGTATATGAAAAGTATCTATTTTTTGACATTCTTCTTTGTTTTCAAACTCAAACTGTTGAGTGCTCAAACAATATATAAGAAGATTTCTGCCGTAGTTATCATGGTATCCCCAATCGCCACCTACCAAAGGATAAGCATAGGCTAAGAATTTAATATTTTCATTATCCTTGTCCTGCAAAATAACAGCAGGACATTCTATTTCTTCTCGTGCTTCCGGACTACCTTGTGTGTAGGTGGTATAAGTAAGTTTTTCAATTATCTTGAAATCCTTATCGTAGTATTTTTCCATTTGGTGAGCTATTTGGTAGTAGCCTGGTTTTTTGACTTCAAAAAAGATTATTAAAATTACAGTAATAATAAATAGGCAGGAGAGTATGGTTACGATTCTGTTTATAGTTTTTTTCAATTAATCCACCACCTTAAAAATGTTAACTACATTTTATCAATATAAATAATATAATGCAAACCTATTAATATATAAATGGTAAACAATTCTTTTTCTTGACATTTTTGCATTTCAGTTCTACAATCAAGTTTAGTTTAATAAATATCGGCTATGAAGAGACGAGTACCATAAAAACGGACTACAGAGAGAATTCCACTACCCGCTGAGAGAGAATTCAGAACACGCCTATGGGAAGACTACCTCGGAGCTGCTTATACAAAATATAAGCCGTTGATTACGTTACAATCATAATTAAGTGCCGTCTGGACTATATTCAGATGGAACTAGGGTGGAACCGCGATATATCGTCCCTAGCGTAGTAATGCGCTAGGGACTTTCTTATTTTTGTGTAGTAATCTAGCGTAATAAAATATTTTATTACTTGACGAGGACTTATTATATTTGAGTTTCTTATGGAGTTTGAGGATTGCAAGATATAATAAGCAAATTTTAAACTGCGTACTTAGCGATTGACGAAATCCACTGATTACGGAGACTTAGGCGCGAAGGCATTCCTGAGCGTCTTAGACGAAGTTGACAGTTAGTTCGGCAACGCGTTGCAGTTGTTTGCTATTATATCTTACGATACTCAAATTCCTATAAGAAAACTCAAATATGGCAATTACTGTCTAAGTATAATGTTGGTATTATAAGAAAATAGAAAGGAAGAAAGACTATGATTATCACTTTAAAAGACGGCTCATCAAAAGAATATTCTCAGCCAATGAGTGCTTATGACATTGCGGCTGATATCAGCGAAGGACTTGCACGTATGGCATGTGCAGCGGAGATTGATGGAAAAACATGTGATTTAAGAACAATTATCGACAAGGATGCAAATCTTAACATTTATACATTTAATGACGAAGAGGGAAAGAAAACCTTCTGGCATACAGCAAGCCACATTCTTGCACAGGCAGTAAAAAGACTTTATCCTGATGCAAAGTGTGCTATTGGACCAGCTATTGACAATGGCTTCTACTATGATTTTGATATGCCATCCCTTTCAAGAGATGAGCTTGATAAAATCGAGGCAGAGATGAAGAAGATAGTTAAGGAAGCTGCTGATATCACAAGTTTTACACTTCCTAGAGAAGAGGCAATTAAGCTTATGGAGGAGAAAGCTGAACCATATAAGGTTGAGCTTATTAAGGATTTACCAGAGGATTCAATAATCAGCTTCTATACACAGGATGACTTTACTGACCTTTGTGCAGGTCCACACCTTATGTCTACAAAGACAGTTAAATTCTTCAAGCTTACATCTTCTTCAGGTGCATACTGGAGAGGAAGCTCGGACAATAAGATGCTTACTCGTATTTATGGAACAGCATTTACTAAGAAGGCTGATCTTGAGGAAAGACTTGAGTTTCTTGAAAATATTAAGCTTCGTGACCACAATAAGTTAGGTCGTGAGTTAGAGCTTTTCACTACAGTAGACGTTATCGGACAGGGACTTCCGCTTATAATGCCAAAGGGTGTTCAGATTATTCAGACACTCCAGAGATGGATTGAGGATGAGGAAGAAAAACGTGGTTACATGAGAACTAAGACTCCTCTTATGGCAAAGTCTGACCTTTACAAGATTTCAGGACACTGGGATCACTATAAAGAAGGTATGTTTGTGCTTGGTGATGAGGAGAAGGATAAAGAGGTATTTGCACTTCGCCCTATGACTTGTCCATTCCAGTACTATGTATATAAGGCAAGCCAGAAGTCATATAGAGATTTACCATGTAGATACGGCGAGACTTCAACACTTTTCAGAAATGAGGATTCAGGTGAGATGCATGGACTTACACGAGTTCGTCAGTTCACTATTTCAGAGGGACATCTCATTGTAAGACCTGATCAGATGGTTAGCGAATTTAAAGATTGTATTGCTCTTGCACAGTATTGTCTGCAGACACTCGGTGTAGAGGAAGATGTAACATACCATCTTTCAAAATGGGATCCAGAAAACAAGGAAAAATATATAGGCGAGCCAGAGGTTTGGGAGAAGACAGAACAGGATATCAGAAATATTCTTACTGAGCTTAACATTCCGTTTACTGAGGATGTAGGCGAAGCTGCGTTCTACGGACCAAAGGTAGACATTAATGCTAAAAATGTTTATGGTAAAGAAGATACGATGATTACAATTCAGTGGGATGCTTTGCTTGCTGAGCAGTTCGATATGTATTTCATCAATAAAGAAGGTGAGAAGGAGAGACCTTACATCATTCACAGAACTTCAATGGGATGCTATGAGAGAACACTTGCATGGCTTATTGAGAAGTACGCTGGTGCATTCCCAACATGGCTTTCTCCAGAGCAGGTTCGTATCCTTCCTATATCCGAGAAGCATCATGAGTATGCAAATTCTGTTCTTGCTAAGCTCAAAGCAGCAGGCGTTAGAGCAACAATTGATGAAAGAGCAGAAAAGATTGGTTACAAGATTCGAGAAGCTCGTCTTCAGAAGCTTCCATACATGCTTATTATCGGTGCTAACGAAGAGGAAGCAAATGCGGTTTCTGTTAGAAAACGTGGTGAAGATGGTGATTTAGGAAGTATGCCTGTAGATAAGTTTATAGCTGATATTGTCAAAGAGATTGAGGACAAGGTAATTAGCTAATTTGGAGGAAACATGAAAGAATCAAAGGATAAAGAAGAATTGACACCTTTGGCTAAGGAACTTGAGTCTAAGGCAAAGAAAACAACTATTATAGTGGTTTGTGTCGTAGCTGTTATAGCAATAATTTTTTCTGTATATTATTTTGCCTTAGGTGGTCGATATAATGGAAAATATGAGCTTTCTTCTGTTACGGTATTAGGTATGACCGTGGAGTCGGAAGATTTTGCAGAAGTGTTTGGTGACCAGGGTCATCTTACAATGATTGTCAAGGGTGATAAATGCACCTTTGAAGGAGATTTGATAGATAGCTTTGTTGGTGAAGAACATCAAATAAAAATAAAAAAAGATACAGTTACTTTGGATTTTGCAGTAGGTGCTGATTTTACTGGTACTTATGAAAAAGGTAAAATCGTAATAGATATGGGTGGAATGTATCTGAATTTTGAAAAATAAAAAGAGGTGTGCACTTTCGTAGTGCACACCTTTTTTTACTGTGGACCAACTGTAATGTTTGTGGATACAGCTGAATTTATAATTGCTTCATCTATTGCTAAAAAGTCTTTGTCGCTGATGTAGTACACATTATCGTCGATGATAATTTCTACTGTGACAACTTTCTCCGCTGCGTAAGTCATGTTAAGACATGCAGTGTTGAGAATTTCTAAAAGTCCGGTTGAGAACTCTGTCTCGTATTGTTCCATTGTGTAGTCGTTGTAGTCTCCGTTGGCTACGGCTTCATTGAACTGGGTAATGTACGCGTTAACTTCTTCTGAGGTTTGTGCAAATATGTCTATAGGATATATGGTTACATCAACTAAGTAGGCTGTTCCGTCTTTATATGCGTTCGAAACCTTGTAATTAACCTTACTGTAAATATTCTTTGCCAGGTCAACATAGCCTTGTCTCATTGTAGATGCATTAGAAAGAGTTATGCCGTAGTAAGCCAAAATGTTGTCTGCTAAAAGCTCTACATTGGCTTGATAAAGAGCATCTGCATCCTCTTGGTTAGCACCAGTCGCTTTAACATAATCATCAGTGGCACCTAAGTAGTTGATTGCAATAAGACTCTTAACATAGTCACGATATCTTTTTTCAGCCTTTTTGTCTCTGCAGCCTACAAGGGAAAATGAAAGAATAAAGCAAAGTAATAGGCAGGTTATTTTTTTGATTTTATATTTCATATTATAGTTCCTTTCAGATATTCATGAATTAGATTATAACACATGGTATATTTAAATGCGATATAAAAATAATCTTTTGTTCATCATTTTTTAACATACTACGACAAAAAATAAGTGCATTGTGATATATTATGTGATATACTATTACCGATTGATATTTACAATAATAAGTTTGTTGAAAGGGGAATATGTAGGCATGGATATACAGTTAAAAACAGCATCGTTTGGTGGTTATGATAAGAAAGCAGTAGAGGCATATATTGAGGAGCTTCAGGCAGAGCATGAGAAGGAAGTTGCGGATCTTAAGGCTAATGTCCTTAAACTCAGTGAGACTGTTAAGAATCTTCATACTATGAGAGAGGTTAATCTTAATGAGTCAAGCAGCACAATTGACAATCTTAAGAAGGTAAATGATGAACTCCAAGTTGAGGTTACTCAGCTTAAGGATCAGTTAGAATCATATAAAGTTAAAGAAGATGAATCGGCATCAAGATATGAGTCTATTTCAAGAACACTTCTTGAAGCAAGAGAAAGTGCAGATGTGCTTATCAGACAGACTCAGAGAGATTGTGATGCTAAGAAAGCACAGGTTGAAGCGGAATGTGCACAGCTTAATCAGGAGACAACAGATGCATGTAACCGTATGTTAGACGAGACAACAGCAGAATGCGAGAGACTTTCAACAGAGACAACAGCGGCTTGTGATAGACTTAATGTAGAGACACAGAATTCTTGTGATGAGTTAAAAGAAACAACATATGCTAATTGTGAGGAATTAAAGCGTCAGACTAAGGAAGAAACTGATACTTTAAGATCACAGACTGAATATGAGTGCCGAACTTTACAGGAGCAGACAACTGAGGCTTGCGAGGAGATGACTAATACCACTATTGCAGAGTGTGAGGATATGCGTAATCAGGCAAGAATAGAGGCGTACAATACACGTATGGCTGTTAAACGTGAGTGTGAAAGTGTAAGCAGCTTCTTGGCTCAGATGATTGCATCAGTAGATAATGTGTCTAAGGCTTGCGATGAAGCTAAGGCTATAGCTGATCAGGCATTTCCAGGATTATCTAATTAATTTCCAGGGATAGGTTGTATAGCAAGGTGGCTGTTGCAGAATTTGCAACAGCCATTTTGATAGATTAGAAACAGTGTTAACCGGCGTTTGCCATATTGTGGATACATAGGAAGAGGGTTGTGTTATGGTGCTAGAAAATAGATATCTTAAAAAAGCAATCGAAAAAGCAGGATGTGTTGTTATTGTCAAAACCTGCAAATTAAACGATAGACAGAGCAAATTGGAATACGTTTCTCCAAGTGCGTCCATACTTGGTATGAACGTGGAATTGCTTAACAAAGGTCTTAAGCTTACAGAGGATTATATACATCCAGAAGACCGAGCTAAGGTTATAAGCACTGTGTTAGAGGCCGTTAAGTCTAAGGTTACAGAGTATGTTCATGAGTACCGTATGGTAGGTGATGATGGTACTGTTTATAGAGTTTCCAACGAGATTTGCGTGTCTGAAGTTATGACTGACGAATTTCGTGTAGAGTTTTACCTTAAAAATATAACTGGCAAGAAGATTAAGGGCGAAAAGAAAAAGAATAAGAAGAATTCAGATATTGCAAAGTCAAAAAGCATTAACTTAGGTGATTTTGGTGAGATTAGTGACAAGGTTGAGCACATAATGGCAACTGTAGCTAAGTTTACACAGCTTTATTCTGTATATGTAGATATGGAAGGTAAGATGGTTTTTCCACCTGTAGGTCCTGCTACTAATATGGGCGATTTCTATGATTTGTTTGAAACACCTGCTTATAAGGAATATTATAATCAGATAAAGCAGGAGGTCATGGAAAGTGATGGTCCTATGATATTTGATAGAGAAGAAGGGGGCATCGGTAAGATTTCTGTTGCACCATTTAAGATAAAAGATGAGATTCGTGGTATATGGATAATGGGTTCTTACACTCAGGAAGAGACAGATACTTTGAGGAAGTTTAACGAGGACCACTGGTATATTGCGGAGTATATTTCTGCTTTTGTACACAAGAGTCTTATAGCTGATGTGGAGATGGCTAAGGCTAAGGGTGCGGGTAAGAAGCTTCGTGAAGAGTTGGCTAAGCAAAATATTATGAATACAGCACTTTCTAAGGTAAACAGTAAGCTGATAGATTCTGTAGATGAAGTTATTTATGAAACTATTCGTGATGTTGGTGCACATATGAATATTGATAAGGTTCTCCTCTACAAGTTTGATAAAACAGAAGGAGAAAAGAAATATGAGCTCAGAAATTATTGGAATGTTACCAGTGCAGCAGCAGAAAGTGATGTTTTAGATGATTTGTCTAACAAGATGTATCTTATAGAGGAAGGTCTTGCTTCGGAGGGCAAATATATTGCCGATAGTAGTAATTTGACAGAAAAAACTAAGATTAATCTTATGAAGTTTAATTTTATGTCAGTTATTGTTCATCCTATATACATGAATGACAAGCTCTATGGTGCATTGTTCTTTGCGGAAACTAAGACAGATAGAGTTTGGACTAAGGAAGAAATTCGTTTCACCCATGGTATTTCTATCATAATTCAGAACATGTTAGATAATGCCGAAGGTGATGACAATATAAGAAGAGTGAATAAACATTTAATAGAGACATACAATAACTTCAAGGTAGGTGTCTTTATTAGAGATGCGTATTCAGGAGAAGTTTTGTTCTCTAATGCTAAGATGAATGAAATGCTTGGATATGATTTCAAGGGTGGAGACAGTAGAGTGATTCTTACTGATTTAAGGGATAGATATGATAATATAACTGGAATGAGAAAGCCATTTATCACTAAGGAAAAGGTTGTTAATTGGAGAAGTTATATTCAGCGTCTTGATGATATTATGGATATCACAGAGGTGCAGATAGAATGGCTTAAGGGTGAACCGGCTTCCCTTATTATTTTAAGAAAAGCTAAGGATTTATAAAAATGTTACCGATATATTTTATAGCGGGAAAGGAGTAAACATGGCAAGTTCAGATATAGGAATAGATTTAGGGACAGCCAGTATATTAGTTTATGTCAAAGGTAAAGGTGTGGTTTTAAGAGAGCCTTCCGTTGTGGCGTATGATAGAGATACTAATCGTATTAAAGCAATTGGTGAGGAAGCTAGACTTATGCTTGGTAGAACACCAGGTAATATAGTTGCTATTAGACCACTCAGACAAGGTGTTATATCTGATTATACAATCACAGAGAAGATGCTCAAATATTTCATACAGAAGGCAGTGGGCAAGAGCTTTTTTGGTAGACGACCACGAATTAGCGTTTGTGTACCATCTGGAGTGACAGAGGTTGAGAAGAAAGCTGTAGAGGATGCTACTTATCAGGCTGGTGCAAGAGATGTGTATATAATCGAAGAGCCTGTTGCTGCGGCTATTGGAGCAGGTATAGATATTTCCAGACCATGTGGAAATATGATTGTTGATATAGGTGGTGGAACTACAGATATAGCAGTTATATCTCTTGAAGGAACCGTTGTCAGCTCATCTATTAAGGTGGCAGGTGACGATTTTGATGATGCAATAGTCAGATTTATGAGAAAGAGACATAATCTTCTCATTGGTGAAAGAACTGCAGAAGAGATGAAGATTAATATTGGAACATGTTACAAGAGACCAGAGAATATTACTATGGATATTAGAGGAAGAAATCTTGTTACAGGACTTCCAAAAACAGTTACAGTTTCTTCTGATGAGACAGAAGAGGCACTTCGTGAGGTTACTGCACAGATAGTAGATGCTATACATTCTGTGTTAGAAAGAACTCCCCCAGAGCTTGCAGCAGATATTGCTGATAGAGGTATTGTGCTTACAGGAGGTGGCGCATTGCTTCATGGTTTAGAGGATCTCATCGAGGAAAATACAGGCATAACAACTATGACCGCTGAGGAACCGCTTACTGCGGTTGCAATAGGAACAGGAAAATATATTGAGTTTATGAGTGAAAAGAAGTAGGAGTTGAAGATATGGTAAGAGCACTGTATACAGCATGGACAGGACTCCGCAATGAAGAAAAGCGAATGGATGTTGTTACAAACAACATGGCGAATGCTAACACAACTGGATACAAGAAGATTGAGGTTACATCTCAATCCTTTGATAGACAGCTTGCAGTTAAGATTAATGATGTAACTGTTGGTACAGATACAGTTCAGGGTATTGGTGGTGTTACATTAGGTGTTAAGATTGGTGAAACATACTTCGATATGAGTCAGGGTAGTTTCAGACAGACTGAGAACCTTTACAATTTCGCTTTGTCTGGCAAGGGCTTCTTTACTATACGCACAACTAACAAGGCTGGAGAAACCACCACTAGATACACTCGTGATGGAGACTTTACTGTTACCAAGGACGGTTATCTTGTTACCAAGGACGGAGATTTTGTGCTGGGAGAGAGTGGAAATCCTATTCAGATACCAGGCGCGAATACTGCGGAAATTGCTGTTAATTCCATGGGAGAGATTTATGTAGGAGGAAACTACATAGATACTTTCCGGTTAGTTGATTTTGAAAATTATGATGCGCTTTCTAGCTATGGAGAGAATATGTATGAACCTGTTGATGGAGCTGTTATGATTGAGGCTGAAGCAACAGTTCAACAGGGATACTTAGAAATGTCTAATGTTAACATGGTTACCGAAATGGTAGATATGATAGCTGTAACGAGAGCCTATGAAACTAACCAAAAGATGATTCAGACAGTAGATCAGACTTTGGATAAGGCAGTTAATGAAATTGGTAGAGTATAGCAGGTAACAGTTGGGAGGTATAGATTATGATGCGTTCATTATGGACCGCAGCCTCAGGTATGAGAGCTCAGCAGGTCAATGTAGATACAATAGCTAATAATATAGCCAACGTAAACACAACAGGATATAAATCTCAGGAGGCTAGTTTTAAGTCTCTTTTATATCAAAATTTACAATCCACTTCTACTAATAATGCAGGTGAGAACAAGCCTGTTGCGGCAGAAGTAGGATTAGGAAGCCGTGTATCAGCCATAACAAGTATTTTTGATCAGGGAGAATTGCTGGCAAGTGATAATGTTTTCTCTATGGCTATACAAGGTGATGGATTTTTCAGTGTAAGAAATGAAAATGGAGAAATATATTACACAAGAGATGGTAACTTCAATATTTCACCAGTTGCGGGTGGAAATATGCTTGTAACAGCAGATGGTTCGCCAGTACTTGACCAGAATGGAAACACAATAATTATTCCATCTCAGTACAATGCGGCAAACTTAGAAGTACAGCCAAATGGCCAGCTTAAGATTAGGGATGGTGAAGGTAATACTTTGAATCTTGTAGCTACAGATGCTAATGGCAATGTGTTATATGATAAGTACATAGGATTATATCAGTTTAGCAATGCGGCTGGACTTTCTCATGAAGGTGGAAATTATTATTCAGTTACACCTGCGTCAGGAGAACCTATAAATGAATTTGGAAACAATAACATTGTTGCTAGTACAGTACATCAGAAGTATACAGAAGGCTCAAATGTAGATGTTGCTAACGAAATAGTAAATCTCATCGTTGCACAAAGAGCATACGAAATGAACTCAAAAGCAATACAGGCCAGCGACGAAATGATGCAGCAAGCTAATAACTTGCGATAACTGAGCCATGCATAGACGGTCATAAACATGACCGTCAAGCTTGCTTGTAAGGGCATGTTTATGACCGGCTATATAGGGCGAAGCCCGACACCGAGCCGAAGGCGAGGTGGGCATGGCGAAGTGAGTTGCCCGTAAGGGCATGTTTATGACCGGCTATATAGGGCGAAGCCCGACACCGAGCCGAAGGCGAGGTGGGCATGGCGAAGTGTATGAGAATTATCTTGGAACGAAACCCGACACCGAGCCGAAGGCGAGGTGGGCATGGCGAAGTGTATGAGAATTATCTTGGAACGAAGCCCGACACCGAGCCGAAGGCGAGGTGGGCATGGCGAAGTGAGTTGCCCGTAAGAGCATGGCGAATAGGAGGAATCCCAATGACCATAAATGGAATAGGTGGCGAAGATTACGCACCATACATAGCACAAAACAATACAAACAGTCTGGAAAATGCATTAAAGAAAATAGACAACAACGAAATTGTTGACGAAGAAGCCATGGCTGCCTGCAAAGAATTTGAGGTATACATGGTAGAGCAAATGTATAAATCCATGGAGAAAACTGTTATGAAAGCTGATGAGGAAGAGGGCGAGTATGAGCAGTATTTTGGAGATATGCGCATACAACAATATGCTAAGTCTGTGTCTGAGCAGGGCTCAATAGGCCTTGCAGAGCAACTATATGAGTCTATGAAGAGAAATCAGGGTGTGACAATTATCGTAGAAGATGCTCAGGAGGATGCAGCAACACAGGTGGCTCAGGAAACTTCGGCTACAGCTAATGTTACAGAATAACGAAATAATATATGAAAGGCCTTATTAGGATATGACAAGAGAAGGCTACATAGAAAAAATTATATATAAAAATGAAGAAAATGGATACACCGTCTTTACCGTGTCAGGGGAAGACGGTGAAGAAATTTTTGTGGGCAATTTGTTTGGAATTGGAGAAGGATTATATATTATTGCTGAGGGCGAATATGTAAACCACCCACAATATGATATACAGTTCAAATTCACATCATGTGAAGTCAAAATGCCAGAGGATACTATGGGTATAGAAAGATATCTTGCATCTGGCATTATCAAAGGAATTGGTGAGGTTCTTGCCAAGAAAATTGTAAAAAAATTCAAATCTGATACCCTTAGAATAATTGAAGAGGAGCCAGAACGTTTGGCTGAAATAAGTGGTATTTCTGAGCGTAAAGCTAGAAGTATTGCTACTTCTTATGCCGAAAAACGGGAATTTCAGGAAGTAATAATATTTCTTAGTGAATACGGAATTTCTGTAAATATGGCGCTTAAGGTGTACAAAGAATATGGAGATGGTGTATACGAGGTTCTCAAAGGTAATCCATATAAAATAGCGGAGGATATATCCGGAATTGGTTTTAGAGCGGCCGATGAGATTGCTAGAAAAATGGGTATAGCTGCCGATTCCGTGTACAGACTTAGGTCTGCAATTATTTATGTGTTAAATATGGCTGTCAATGAAGGGCATATGTATCTGCCTAAGGACATGCTTATCCGCAAAGCGGTAGAACTCACTCGCGACAATCAAAATTCTGGTTATGACAGCTATTATGGTGAGGAATATGGATATGCTGAATATGAAAGTGCGAGCAGCTCAAAATCTGTTTATGAGGAAGCTGTAGAAGTACTGGAAGAGCAACTTATGGAGCTTGCCATTGAGGGCAAGGTGATTGTCAAAAGTATTGATGAAGTAACCTGCGTATATGCAGCAGCTAATTACTATATAGAGTTAAATACCGCTCGAATGTTACTTGATTTACAGCTTAGATTTGAAATGCCTGAAAATGAGTTAGAGCAGGCATTAAGTGAAATAGAAAAGGACCAGAATATAGTTTTAGATGAGCTTCAGCGAGAAGCAGTGAAGTCGGCAATAACTGCAGGTGTAGCCGTTATTACAGGTGGTCCGGGTACGGGTAAAACAACAATTATTCATGCCATTATTGAATATTATTCTAAACAAGGCATGGAAATAATGCTTTGTGCTCCTACAGGTAGAGCTGCCAAAAGAATGACTGAATCAACAAATTGGCCTGCACAGACAATACATAGACTGCTTGAATTTAATGGTGCATTAATGGAAGATGGTGATAGAGCTTCAAGTAGTCCTAAGTTTGGGAGAAATGCATCTAATCCGTTGGAATGTGATGCCATAATAGTAGACGAGATGTCTATGGTGGATAGCTTTATATTTTATTCTTTGCTCCAGGCAGTTACCTATGGAACAAGGCTTATATTGGTGGGAGATGTAAATCAGCTTCCTTCAGTTGGTGCCGGTAACATTTTAAAGGATATTATAAATTCCAATTGTTTTCCTGTGGCTGTATTAAATAAAATTTACAGACAGGAAGATGGAAGCGATATAGTGTTTAATGCACACAAGATAAATCGTGGTGAACATCTGGAAATAATGAACAAGAGCAAGGATTTCTTCTTTATTCCTAGAAATGGCTCAGGGAATATAATAAAAGAAGTGAATGAACTGGTGTCGGATAATCTCCCGAAGTATTTGGGAATAAGCTCTATGGATATTCAGGTTTTAACACCTATGAGAAAGTATGAGGTAGGTGTTGAAAATATGAATCTTAAGCTTCAGGAATTGCTTAATCCGCCTGCACCTAATAAACCACAGAAGAATAAGAATGACATTATCTTCCGCAAGGGTGACAAGGTAATGCAAATTAAAAACAATTACAAGCAGGAATGGAAGATATATGCCGAGAATATGGATAAAGCTAAGACTCATGGCTTTATTCTTGATGAGGGTGTTGGAGTGTTCAACGGAGATGTGGGAACCATAACAGCTATCAATGATTATGATGAAGAACTTACGGTCTTGTTTGATGATGGACGAGAGGCAGTATATAGCTATGCTGACTTGGACGAGTTAGAGCATGCGTTTGCAATAACAATTCATAAGTCTCAGGGAAGTGAGTATCCTGCGGTTGTTATTCCTCTTCTGACTGGAACGAAGAAGCTACTCAACAGAAATCTTCTTTATACTGCAATTACCAGAGCAAAACGAATGGTAGTTATAGTGGGGAATATAGGCATGGTTAATCAGATGATTGACAACACGGAGGAACAAAAGAGATTTACGTCTCTTGCCCTAAGACTTGGAGAAATGTTAGATACAATATAAAATGTGGGTGGTTTATTGAAAATAAGTAAATTTAATATATTTATTTTTAAACTTAGAAATGCAATAAAGCGTGCATGCCTTGGAATGATTAATTTAATTTTTCCTAAGGCTTGTCCTCTTTGTGGTGAAATTATTTATAAAAGTCAGAACCTGTGTGAAGACTGCCAATATAAAATAAATTATATTGATGGACCAACATGTCTTAAATGTGGCAAGGAAGTGGGAAATGAGGACGTAGAGCTATGTAAGGATTGTAAAACCACCACAAGAAGCTATATAAAGGGTTTTCCTGCCATGAAATACATGGAACCTGTTGATGGAAGCATAGCGGCTTTTAAATACCACAACAAGAGAAGCTATGCTAAATTCTTTGCCGGAGAAATAATTAGGACATGTGGAAAAGAAATACTTGATACAAATCCTGATGTCATAGTTCCTATACCGGTACATAAGTCTAAAATGAGAAAAAGAGGATATAATCAGGCTGAGCTACTTGCCAGAGAATTGTCGGGGTATTTGTCTGTACCTGTTGATATAGAACTTATAGAGAGAAAGTCAAATACCTTGCCTCAAAAAACTCTTAATGTTGAAGAAAGGGAACAAAACCTAAAAAAGGCTTTCATTTCTACCGATAAAATAGTAAAATATAAATGTGCTCTATTGGTGGATGACATATATACCTCAGGTGCCACTGTTGAAGCGTGCACTAAGGCATTATATGAGCATGGAATAAAGGAAGTATATTATACGAGTATATGCATTGGTAGTGGCGATTGATATATAAGGAGGATGTTGGATTATGGAATTAAAGAATTGTAGAAATTGTAAAAAAATATTTAATTATATAACAGGAGAACCTCTGTGCCCTAAGTGTAGAGATTACATGGAGGATAAGTTTCAGGAGGTAAAGCAATACATAACAGACAATCCACGTGAAAATATTACTGAGGTAGCGGAGGCTTGTGAAATTAGTGTATCCCAAATCAAAAGATGGGTTAGACAGGAAAGATTATCATTTACAGAGGATTCTTTAGTAGGGCTTGAGTGTGAGAGATGTGGCAAGATGGTTCATAGTGGACGTTTTTGTAAGGAATGTGCAGGTGGTCTTGCAGATGCAATGAATAATGCGTATAGACGCGAGGTTAAGTCCAATATCAGAAAAACTGGTGCAGGAAAGATGCGTTTCTTAGAGTAAGATAAAAACAATATTTAGATATAGCTTAAAATACAGGATATTTGTGATTATTAAACAGTTTTTAGCTGTTTTGTATTATGAATATCCTGTATTTTTTTAAAAAAATTCCGTTTTAGGGTTATGTTATTTAAAATATGGTCGATAAACTAATTGAGAAACTTTTTACTATGCACTTTACAAGGAGGGATTAATATGCGAATTGGTACTTATAATATGATTAGTCAGATTTACGGTTCTAACAGTACTAAGAAGTCTACAACTACAAACAGTACCAACTATGCAAGCTTCAAGGATGAAGTTTCATTTTCCAGCTTAGGGAAGGATATGCAGATTGCTAAGAATGCTCTTGCCTCTACACCTGATGTAAGAGAAGCTCGTGTCAGCGAATTAAAGGCTAAGATGGAAAACGGCACTTATGAAGTAAGCAACGAAGATTTTGCTACAAAGCTCATGGAAATGTTTGCAGCAAAGACAGTCTAGTATTTGGAAAAGGAGTTAGGGTATGGCTAGCTTGATTGAGAACTTAATAACACAACTTAATGAGGAATATGCTATATATGAACAACTCCTTCAAGTGTCCATGGAGAAGACATCTGCTATAGTATCAAATAACTTAGACAGATTGAAGGATACTACAGATAAAGAGCAACTTTTGGTGGACACTCTCACAGGTCTTGGTAATACAAGACAGGATACCATGAAGAATATTGCCAATGTTCTTAATAAAAGGGGAACAGAGCTCAAGGTAATAGATGTGGTTAATTTTTTGGAAGGTCAGCCGGAGTTTAGGGACCCGCTGATGTCTATTAATGAGAAATTGGCTAAGTTAGCCAGAAAGCTGAAGGAAGTAAATACTCATAATCAGAATCTTATACAGGAGTCGCTTGCCATGATAGAGTATAATATTAACCTTCTTCAGAATCTTAATCGTGCGCCTGAAACAGCGGAGTACACGAAGGATATGTTTAAGGGTGCAGGTAATTACGCAGGTAATACTGTACCTACAATGGGCAAGTTTGACACTAAACAATAATTATTTGATAGGTAGGTGAGCATATGAGCGGAACCATGGGAAGGTTGTCTATTGGTATTACAGGTTTACAGACAAACCAGTATGCACTTAATACAACTGCACACAACTTAATGAATACTCAGACAGAAGGGTACACCAGACAGCAGGTAATGCTCACTGACAGAACTTATCGTACCATTGCTCACAATGGTATAACACAGTATAAGGCAGGTCTTGGAGTTGTAACTGCTGAGATACAACAGGCAAGAGATACTTTTGCGGACGTGGCTTATAGAACTGAAAACGGTAGATGGTCTTATTATAAGGCGCAGTATGAAACCGTAGCTGAAGTAGAAAATTATTTTGGTGAGCTGGAGGGACAGGATTTTAATACAGCCATGAATGAATTATGGCTTTCCTTACAGGAGCTTCAGAAGGAATCTAACAGTATTGTTACAAGAAGCTCATTTATATCAACAGCTCAGACATTTGTAGATAGAGTGCAGGAGATTAGACAAAGTCTTATCTCGTACCAAAGAAACCTTAATACGGAAATCAAATCAGAGGTTGACCGTATTAATGAATTAGGTAAAACAATATTAGATTATAACGACAAAATTCTCGCAGCAGAGACAGGTGGCGTGGAGAATGCTAACGATTATCGCGACATTAGAAATGCTGCATTAGATGAACTTAGTGGATTGGTTAAGACAGAGTATGTAACCAATAAAGATGGAACAGTAGAGGTGTACATCGAGGGTAACTTATTCGTAACCAAGGGTATGCAGTATAAGCTGGATACAATAAGAATTAATGAACACGAAGGTTACTTGGCTAAATACGATTTTGCCACAGATGCAACAGATTTCCTTATGCCAGTGTGGAAGGATAGCCAGGACCCGCTTTTCAATATTAACAAGCTTCCTTCTACTGAAGCGAGTACAGATGTTGGTGCTCTAAAAGGCTTGATGATGTCCAGAGGATATTTTGTAAGCGATTACACTAATGTTCCACAGAAGCCTGATAAACCATTGGCAGATGATTATTTATCGGAAGCACAGTATCAGGATGCCATGGTTAAGTATGAAGCTGATATGAACGAATACGTTGAGGATTTAGCGTATTTTAATACATATGTTGAACCATATACGGTTACTAATTTGTTAGCTCAGTTTGATGTTTTAGTACATGCGATGGTTACAGGCATGAATGATATTCTTTGTCCAAATAAAGAGGTTCAGCTTGCAGATGGTTCTACCATTACAATATTAGATGAGGATGCTGCAGGTTTAGGAATGGGCTCTGGTAATGAATATCCAGGAACAGAGTTGTTTGTTAGAAAGTCAACTCCTAGATATACTGAGCAGACAGTAGTCCTTGCAGATGGAACAACTCAGACAGTTCAGGTATTTAACGAAGAGAAAGAAGATGATTTTTATTCTCTTTACTCTATAAACAACCTGGAGGTTAATGAAAAGTTATTAAAGAATCCTTCTCTTTTACCTCTTACAAGAGAGACAGGAGAAGAAGCTCAGAAGGTTGTAGATAATATGCTTGCTTTGTGGGATAAGAAGTTTGCTACAGTCAGTCCTAATTCTATGATTGAGTGTGATTTCAATGATTACTATGCAGGCATGATTGAAGACCTTGCCGACAGAGGATTTACATATAATTCAATGTCAGAAACTCAACAGCAGACTATTACAGATATTGAGAATTTAAGACAGGGTGTTGTAGGTGTATCTTCAGATGAAGAGTTGTCTAACATGATTAGATTTCAGCATGCCTATAATGCATCTTCAAGATATATTACAACAGTTGCAGAAATGATAGAACATATTATAAACACGCTTGGTGTATAAGGGGTGATTAAACATGCCATCAACATTTTTAGGATTAAATACAGGCTTATCTGGACTTAACTATTTCCAGTCAGCCCTTAACACAACTTCACACAACATTTCCAACTCAAACACAGAAGGTTACTCAAGGCAGCAGATTTTGGTGTCCGCGTCTAATCCAGTAAGTATCAACCAACCATATGGTATGATGGGTACCGGTGTTTCAGGAAATAGTATTGACAGACTTAGAAATGCTTTCTATGACAATAAGTATTGGGCAGCAAGCTCTAAGTATAATCAGTATAATTCGCAGTTTGATAAGCTTTCTGAGTTGCAGACATATATGAATGAAATGTCAGGAGATGCGGGTTATACAAAGTGGTTGTCTCAGCTTTCTTCTGCTTTGCAGGATATTTCAGATAATCCAGCAGATTATACTACTAGAATTTCATATACTCTTACAGCGGATTCTTTTACAGACGTAATTAATGAGCTTGCTAACAACTATCAGAATTCTCAGAAGTCTATTAATGACGAGATAGAGCTTGCAGTAAGTGAAATCAACTCATTATCTAAGCAGATTTATGAGCTTACTCAGGAGATTATTAATATAGAGCTTAAGGGTGCTAATGCCAATGATCTCAGAGATAAGAGAGGTGTTTGTATAGATAAGCTTTCAGAATATGTAGATGTGGATGTGGAAGAGCATTCTATTATGTACGGTGTAGGAGAAGATGCAGTTGCATCCTCTGCATCAGCTATGTCAGTACGTATTAATGGTAAGATATTAGTAGACGAGATGGAGTTCAATGAACTCATTGTTGTTCCAAGATCGCAAAAGATTAACCAAAATGATGTTGACGGTCTTGTGGATATAGCTTGGATGTGTCCTGATGGAACACCGGGAGAGGAATTTAATCCTCTTGAGACTGTGGGAAAGGTTCGTGGACTTTTTGAAGTTAGAGATGGTAATAATGGAGATTTCTTTGCAGGAGAAGTAACTGCCACAACAGCAACTCCGGCGACAGCAACCATAGCCGTAACCGAACCTATACATGTGGATAAACTCAACATACCTATGGAGGGTATCATAACTTTAAATGGTAAGGATTATTGGTATGATGGTTGGAGCGCCGAGTACGATGAAGACGGCTTCCTTACTAATTTTACATTCAATAATATGACAATGTATGACGATAAGGGTGTAGAAATAACAGCGGTATTCCCGGATGACATCGCCGGCCATAAGGCGCTAATAGGTAGCAATATATCTACTAAGGGAATCCCTTATTACATGGCTCAGCTCAACGAGCTTGTTAGAACGTTTTCTAAGGAAATTAACGGATTCACAACCTCTGGTGTAGATGAGAATGGAGATGCAGGTCTTGATATGTTTACTGCGGAGGATCCTTTCGGTAAAGATTTTGTTCTTAAGGGGACTATGGAAGGAACAGGTACTATTACCTCTTCTTCCGTATCGTACTATAGACTTACGGCTCTTAATTGGGAGCTTAATCAGGATTGGAAGAACGATCCTGCCAAGGTTGTAGTTTCCTATGCGGATGATATTGCTCAGGGCAATGTAGAAGCTAGACCTATTATAGATAAGATAATGTTTGCCATGACTGATCAGAATTTATTCCAGCAAGGTACAATTTCTCAGTTTATGCAGTCCATGACAACAACTATGGCTGTTGATATAGCTAAGATGGATGCTTTCACAGCTAATCAGGATGATATTAAATACACTATAGATTCCCAAAGACTTTCGGTATCAGGTGTAGATGAGAACGAAGAAACATCAGACCTTGTAAAGTTTCAGAATCTTTACAGTTTGGCTTCGAAGGTAATATCAGTTTTAAATGAAGTTTATGACAAGCTTATTAACGATACAGGTGTATAAATCACCTAAAAATGTCGATATATATACTGATTGCAAATAAGCAATAAAGGAGGTAATGACATGAGAATTACAAATCAGATGATATCAAATAATTCTCTTAGAAACATGCAGAAAAGTATGGCTGCTGTTAATAAGACAACTGAACAGATGACAACAGGTAAAAAGATATCTAAGGCTTCAGAGGATCCTGTTATTGCTATAAGAGCACTTAAGCTCAGAACAACAGTTAATCAGCTTGAACAGTATAAAGACAAGAATATTCCTGATGCAGAGTCATGGCTTGATATAACCACTACATCGTTAGATAACATCGTTAGTCGTATAGAAGACATAGAGGATTACTGTGTGCAGGGTTCTACAGATTCCTTTAATACAACCGATAGAAGCGCAATTATAGATAGTTTAAAACAGCTTCAGGATATGATTTACAATGAGGGTAACTCCAGCTATGCAGGAAGATATATCTTCTCTGGATATAAGACAGATAGGGGACTCACATTTTCTGATACAGAGGATACATCGGTGTATTCATATGATATAACTCAGCATTTTGATGCTAAGGCCCTTGATACTAAGAATGTGGTTAACAAAGAAGTGGATTATAATCAGGTGGATGCATATATTGCAGATCCTACTACCTATGAACAGCCTGATCCTGAGATGGTATATAGACTTAATCTTGGATACGAAGGCATAAATGATGTTAACAGCAAGGGTCAGAATATTTTTAATATGGTGGCATTAGACGCAAATGGAAATACTATAGATTTAAGTACTTTCACTTTAACTGTAAAGACTACAGCTGACAGTGCAACATATTATGAAGTTGGCCCTGGTGATATTAATCTTGTGGAGGAGACAGGTGAAATCATTTTCGGTGAGGATGTATACAATACTCTGAAACAGGCAGATGATATTCAGGTTACATATGCACTCAATGAAGTTGATTCTGGAGAATTACGACCAGAACACTATTATGACTGTATCCAGCATGTAGTACAAACTGATGGAAGCGTAAAAGATATAGCATATACTGTGCCAGAAGAGGGACAAAAAATATATTATGAAGTTAACTTTAGTCAGAGCTTGCAGGTAAATACTGAGGGTCGTGAACTTGTGTCAAGTGAGATGGCCAATGACATCAACGATTTAATATATGCATTGGCAGACTTAGAAGAAGCTGAACAGGCGCAGACCAAGTTAAAGAGCATGCTTGAAGATATACAATATTCTACAAATGATAAAGCCGTTCAACAGATTAACCAAATGCTTAAAGATGTGGATGTAGAAATTGCAGCAAAGAAGGAAAATCTTCAGAAGACTTTCTCTAACAATATTACAAGATTTCAGGCATATATGGATAAAATATCAGCAATGCAGTCGGATGTAGGAAGTAGAATGTCAAAACTTGAAATGATAAGTGTTAGAGTTGAAGAGCAGTATGCTTCGTTTAAGGAACTTAGATCTAAGAATGAGGATGCTGAAACAGACGAGACTATTATTGATTTCAATGAGGCGGGTCTTGTTTATGAGTCAGCTCTTGCAGCTACAAGTAATATAATGAATAAAACATTGTTGGATTATTTATAAATTAAGTATTAAGGAGGAAGGTACATGGTAGCAGAAACTAAATTTTTTGGAACAATAGATATTGAAGAAGACAAGATAATCAATTTCCCTATGGGTATTATTGGATTTGAGAATCTTAAGAAATTTGCTTTGATTTATGATTCAGACAGAGAAGAGAAATCTAAAATCAGTTGGTTGCAGTCCATGGAAGAACCTCTCATGGCGCTTCCTATAGTTAATCCTATTGATATTATGGATGATTACGCTCCTGTTATTGAGGATGAGCTTATGAAACTTATAGGTGATCCTGCGGATGCGGATATTCTTATATTTGTATCCCTTTCTATTCCGTCTGATATAACAGAGATGACAGCAAATCTTAAGGCACCGTTTATCATCAATACGATTGATAGACAGGCTATGCAGGTTATTGTTGAGAATGAAGAATATAAGATTAAGTTTAATGCCTATGAGGCAATAGAAAAGATGAAAGAAAAGGCGGGTGAGTAATATGTTAGCACTATCAAGAAAAGAAGGCGAATCTATAATGATAGGTAGTGACATAGAAATCACTGTCCTTGAAGTAAAGGGTGAGCAGATTAAAATAGGAATATCCGCTCCAAAGAGTGTACCAATTTACAGAAAAGAGATTTATGCTCAGATTCAAGAAGCTAACAGAGAAACAGTTAATACTCTTGATATAGAAAGTCTCAAGAAATTATTTTAATATTAGTTTATATATGATATAATTTTTATACCTTTTCAAATTTTTATTTGTGAAGGTATAAATTTTTATATAAAATATGACGATATTATCGTTAGAAGTAACAAGTTGTGCCCTAACTTTGTCATATTATATGACAATCTCAAAGGATGAGTGATGACACATGGAGGTGTATAATAATGGGAATTGAAAGAATTGGCAGTATAGGAACAATGAATGTGAATGCGGTGCCAAAGAGTAGGTCGGTAGAGGCTACGGATATAACAGTAGCGCCAGTAATAACTCCTACTACAGAGAAAGTAGCACCTGTTGCAGCACAGAGTGGAGGAACTGGTTCTCAGTCACAGAGAGATGACAGAGAAGAGGTTATCAAAGACAAGGAGGTATCTCCTGGTAAAGTTAAATCGGCAGTAGATGATATTAACAAACAGATTAAGAATACTAGATGTAGTTTTAAGTATCATGAGGAGACTAATAGAATTTCTATTACAGTTATTGATAAGGATACGGATGAAGTTATCAAAGAAATCCCACCAGAGAAGACTCTTGATATGATAGCGAAGGCATGGGAACTTGCAGGTCTCATGGTTGATGAAAGAAGATAATTATGAACAGTTGGCAGGAGCAAGGAAGCGAATGCATTTGTTTAAGAACAAGGAAGAACTGCAATAAGCAGTCAGTTAAGAAGGGAGCATTTTTATGGCAGGTATTAGAATGACAGGTCTTGTATCCGGTATGGATACAGAGGGTATGGTTCAGGAACTGGTTAAGGCCAGCTCTGTAAAAGTAGAAAATGTAAAAAAAGAGAAGCAGCTTCTTGAGTGGAAAAAAGAAGCATGGCAGGATCTTAATACTAAAATTCTTGATTTTTATAAGAATGAGTTGTCAGCATTGAAGACAAATAGTTCGTATAAGTCAAGAAAAGCTACAGCAAGTGATGAAACTAAGATTTCTGTTACTGCCAAATCAGGTGCTACAAATGGAACACATAGTGTATCTGTTAAGCAGATGGCATCATCGGCGTACCTTACTGGTGCTAATATAAAGCTTGGCGGAGAGACATTTTCTTCTTATTTAACAGCAGGAGCAACTACTGCTTTTGCAGATATGACAGATGCAAGTGGTAACAGCCTGGGTCTTGAGGGTCAGACTATCACAATTGGTAACGGTAATGCATTAGGCGATCTTACATTTGTGTTAGGTGGAGATGGCGAAAACGGTGTTGCAAATATCTCTGATTTAAATAAGAAGCTTTCTGAAACAGCTGGCTTTGAGGGTCTTAAGGCGAGTGTTGTGGATGGCCAAATTGTGTTTGAGAATACATCTCTTTCTAAGGATGAAGATGGTAACGAAACAGGAGTTACATTTACAGTTGCAAGCGACGCTCTTGGCATATCAGGAGAGTTAGCGTATAAAGCAGATGAGAATACAGGAGCTGTTACAAGCATAAAAGGCACAGAATCTGCAAAATATATAAAAGAGTTTACAAGCTCTCAAATTAGCAATTCAACAAAACTTGCTGATTTAGGTATTGCCGTGGGAACTACATTTACTGTCAAAGGCAGAGATTTTGTGGTAGATGATAAGACAACAATTGCGGATTTTACAAGCAGTATATCTAAGTTTGGTGTTTCTGCAAGCTTTGATCAAAAGCAAGGTAGATTTTACATTAATACATCAGGAACAGGTAAGGCTAATGATTTCGATATTACCGCTTCTGACAGTAATGCACTTGAAATACTTGGTCTTGGTTCAAAGGCGACAAAAGTAGATGCCAAAGATGCAATTATTGAGTATAACGGTGTAGAGTATTCAAATAGTACAAATACATTTGATTTAAATGGTCTCAGTATAACTGCAAAAGGTGTTACTGGTCAGTATGATGAGACAACAGGTACATTTGTTAATAACTCACCAGTAAATATCGAAGTAGCTGCTGATAATGGTGGTGCATACGATACAATTAAAAACTTTGTTAAAAAGTATAATGAGCTTATTGATGAGATGAATAAGCTCTATGACCAGAAGAAAACAGATTATGAACCTCTAACAGAAGAGGAAAGAGCTCAGCTTTCTGATAAAGAAGCAGAAAAATGGGAAGAGAAAGCAAAAGAAGGTCTTTTGAGAAGAGACTCTACTATTAGCAGCATGCTTTCTTCTATGAGAAGTATACTTAATCAGAGTGTTACAGTTACAAATGCAGATGGAACTACTTCAAAGTATTCTTTGTCATCTCTTGGAATTGTAACAGGAGATTATTCTGAAAAAGGTAAATTACATATTCTCGGAGATGAGGATGACCCAGCTTATGCAGCTGAGGAGAATAAGCTCAAAAAAGCATTAGAGGAAAAACCAGATATATTTGCACAGGTGTTCGCAGGAACAAAGAATGCACCTGGTATTGGTTTTAAACTTTACGAATCACTTTCTGATGACATGTCATTTAAGGCTAATAGAAGTAGTGCATTTACAGTTTATGATAACCTTTCTATGGATGATGAAATAGAAGATTATGATGACGAAATAGATAAATGGCAGGAAAGACTTCAGGATTTGGAGGATAAATATTACGAGCAGTTCGCAGCTATGGAGTCAGCTATGGCTAAGCTTCAGCAACAGCAGTCTTATTTATCATCGCTTATGGGAGGAATGTAGTATACATTCAAGCAAAACAATATTATGTGGAGGGCATATGAGTTATGGCGTATAATATAGCAAGAACTTATGGCAAAAATAAAGTAAATACGGCATCACCGGCAGAACTCACTCTTATGTTATATGATGGTGCAGTTAAGTTTTGTAATAAGGCGGTTATTGCTTTAGAAAAAAAAGATTATGAGGGCGTTAATTATAACATACAGAGAACTCGTAATATTGTGGTGGAGCTAAAAACTACATTAAATCACAAGTATCCGGTTGCGGATGATTTTGAAAAATTATATGATTATATTTTTATGCTTCTAGTAGATGCTAATATGAAGAAGGATATGGAGCTTTTGGAACGTGCGCTAGAGGAACTTAGAAGTATCAGAGATATCTGGAAACAGATTATGGCACAGACTAAGGGACCACAGGTAGTACTAGATACCTAGCAATATATCTTAAGTGGGGTGGGATATGAACCAAACTGTTACCTATGTTAATATAATGTTGGAATCACTTCAACGGAAGAAAAAGTATTTAGAAGAAATCCTTCAGCTTACAAAGAAGCAGGAGGAATTAGCCAAGGCTAAGAAATTCGATGAAGATGCTTTTGGTGAAATTATAGACCAAAAAGAGATTCTTATTAATAATGTCAACGAAATAGATAAGGGTTTTACATCTGTTTATGAAAGAGTAAGAACTGAAATTCTTGAGGATAAGGAAATATATGCAACAGAACTCAAGAATATGCAGCTTCTTGTTAAGCAGTGTGTTGAACTTGGTATGGAGATTGAGGTTTTAGAAGAGAGAAACCGTGCCACCTTAGAACAGGTTTTTTCTATAGGTTTTAAAGGTATAAAGCAGGTTAAACAGTCTAAACAAGTAGCAAACAAATATTATCAATCTATGTCCAATGGCAATGTTAACGACTCTATTTTCTATGACAGAAAAAAATAATAAAAATTTAAAAAAATTTATAAAAAGGGGTTAAGTATTAAAAAATTAATCCGATATATAAAGTGTAAGGGAAAAACAAGTACACTTCCCTAACTGATACGGTAATAACTCTTAGGAGTATTACATAAATCATATTAACGGTGGCAAAGCCACTAGTACATGTCGCAAGGAAGCGACATTATATTCAAGGAGGAATTATTATGGTAGTACAGCACAACATGCAAGCAATCAACACTAACAGAATGTTAGGACAGAACGTTAAGGCGGTAGCAAAGTCGACTGAGAAGTTATCATCAGGTTACTCAGTAAATAGAGCAGCTGATGATGCAGCAGGTCTTTCGATTTCTGAGAAGATGAGAAACCAGATTAGAGGTATTAACCAGGCAGTTAAGAACTCAGAAGATGGTGTATCACTTATCCAGACTGCAGAAGGTAACATGAACGAGATTCACGCTATTCTTCAGAGAATGGGTGAACTTGCTACTAAGGCTGCCAACGACGTTAACGCATCTGAGGACCGTACAGCTATCAAGGACGAGATGACAGAGCTCATCGCTGAGATCGATTCTATCTCTTCTAAGGCTGCATTCAACGGAACTAAGCTTCTTAATGGTGATTTCGCAGGTAAGTACCTTCAGGTTGGTGCTGAGTCTGGCGAGAACATGAAGATTTCTATCAAGCAGATGAATGCTCAGATTCTTGGAGTTAAGACTGTTGCAGTTTCTACTCACGCTGCTGCATCAGCTGCTATGAAGGCTATCACTTCAGCTATCAAGACTGTATCAGCTCAGAGATCACTTCTCGGTGCTAAGCAGAACAGACTTGAGTACACAATCAACAACCTTGAGAACTACTCAGAGAACTTAACATCAGCTGAGTCTACAATCAGAGATACTGATATGGCTGCAGAAATGACTAACTACACTAAGACTAGCATTCTTCAGCAGGCTGCACAGTCTATGCTTGCTCAGGCAAATCAGTCTACTCAGGGTGTACTTTCATTAATTCAGTAATTAACATTATTGGCAAAATATGGCTGGCTCGCTTGCGGGTCAGCTTATTTTGTTTAAACGGGAGGTTGCATATGATAGAGAAAATTAAAGAGCAGCTTGAGGTTGCAGCGGATATTTTATACAAGGGTGATGTAAATAAGGGTATGGCGGAGATGAGCGGAGCGATTCCTGAGATTGCTTTGATTGCAACAGGGATAGAGGATTCTGATATACAAACTCGCCTAATGAATGATGCTCTTGCGCCTATTCTTTCTGCCATGGAAGAAAAGGATGCGACCTTGTTGGCTGATTTGATAAGCTATGAGCTTATTCCGATATTAGAAGAACTTGGGTAAGATTATGCATAAAGAGGATGCGTTTATGATATATGAAAAGAATTTAGAAGCACTTAAAATGCGTCGTGGTGATATATATGAATATATGGTATCTCATGAGGATAAGTGTGATAATGAAATATTTAAAATTGAGCAGGCAAAAAACGGCGAGCCAATAATTGTATATAATTTTGAGGGCATGGAGTTAATTCTTAATTCTACTTATAATCCTTCAAAGGAAGCGGAGCGTTTTTTGAAGGAAGAGATTTCCATGCCGGATGAGTCTATTCTTACTATGTTTGGTATTTCTAACGGTTCTTTTGCTAGAGAATTTATAAATAAAAATTCGAAAACAGCAACCTGCTTAATTTATGAACCAAGTGTTGATTTGTTTGTAAAAGTTTTCCACAGCATAGATATATCTGATATTATTATGTCGGATAAGGTTTTGCTTGTGGTTAAGGGGATTAATGATGAATTATTTAACTATAGTCTTTCTAAATTAGTTCAGATACATAATGTAAGAACAAATAAACATATCGCACTTCCTAAGTACGCAGAACTTTTTAGGCAGGATTTGGAGGATGTGGTTATAACTCTTAACGAGCAATATGACCGTATCACTGCAGAGTCTAATACCGTTACAACGTATGGCAGAAAGACTTGTGTTAATAGTATTTTTAATATGAAATATCTTCGTGGATGTAGAAGTGGAAGAGATTATGTGGGTCATTTCCCAGAGGATATGCCAGTTATAATTGTTTCAGCAGGTCCTTCCTTAGAAAAAAACATAGATTTACTCAAAGAAGCTAAGGGGAAAGCTCTTATTTTAGCGGTTGATACTGCTCTTCCTAAAGTATTAAGAAGAGGTATTAAACCGGATTTAACTATTTCTGTAGATTATTCAAAGGGCTGGCATCATTTTACTCTTGAGGGTACAAATGAAATTCCATTTATCGCTGATATTGATACGAACCATGATATTCTTAATCTAGTTAAACCTAAGCATGTAATATTTGATTCAGCGGATTCTCTTGTATGGAGTGAGTTGTTTCAAAAGGTTGGAAGTGATATATGGCAAATAGATGAGGGTGGTTCGGTTTCAACTGCGGCTATATCCCATATGATGGCGTGGGGGTTCAAGAGAATTATTCTTGTAGGACAGGATCTTGCTCTTACTGGCAATAAAGTACATGCTGATGAAGGCGTATCAGATGTAAATAATTTAAAGTGGGATACAACATATGTCAAAGATGCAGAGGGTAATGATATATTGACCAGAAAAGATTATTGCATATATATACGTTGGATTGAAGATATGGCCTACAAATATTCTGATGTAGATATTATTGATGCTACAGAGGGTGGTGCATTTAAGAAGAATACTAGGGTTATGACACTTAAAGAAGCAATTGATGCATATTGTACTAAGGAATATGATGTAGAATCTCTTATCTTAGGTACAAAAAGGCTTTTTGAGGATAAAGATTTTGGTCTTGTGTTGGATGCCCTTAAAAGTATGAAGTCTAATTTCGTAAACTTACGAAAGCTTCTTAAAGAGGGAGCTGCAGATTGCAGAAAAGGAAGTATCATGCTCTCCGGTGGAGATTTTAATGTTAAAGAGTTAAAAAGAATAAATGCTTTTATAGGAAAACTTGACGAAAAGCTTATGGATTCCAAGGAGCAGATTTATCTTGCTAAATATGTGTCAAATGCAGATGTAGAGTTTGCAGATGATATTTATGTGGAGGAAGAGGATGATATTAAAGAGTCTATCCGTATGTATAATAAGAGTGAAGAATATTATACTAAGGTAGCAGACGCGATACCTGATATTGTTGATATTATTGATAGGTGTGTGACAATGTTGGACAAAGAATTAGCTACTAAAGAAGAATGATATGATAACAAGAATTAATGTAGATGTATGTATGATAGATAGGAGGGCCTATGAATATACTTGCCATAATACCTGCTCGTTCGGGTTCAAAATCAGTCCCACATAAAAATATAAGAGAAATATGTGGAAAACCTATGATAGCATATTCTATAGAGCATGGATTAAAATCAAAATACATTAACAGAGTTATTGTGAGTACAGATAGCGAGCAGTATGCAAATATAGCAAGAAGTTATGGTGCAGAGGTTCCTTTTATCAGACCTGCAGAATATGCGACGGACACGTCGTTAGATATTGATGTTTTCAGACATGCACTTACATATCTTAAAGAAAAAGAGGACTATGAAGCTGATATAGTAGTTCAGCTTAGACCCACATATCCTATAAGAAAAATTGAAGATATTGATAAGATGATAGAAATATGTATGCAGGATGAGAGTATAGACTCTGTGAGAAGTATGTCCCTCGCTACGGAGATTCCATACAAGATGTGGGTCGAGGCTTATGATAGCGTATCAACAGAGAATTGTGTGAGAGATAACAGTGATATAAGTTTGAGTAATGATATTTTCAAGAAGAGCTTCATGGTTAAGCCTCTCATTGACAGTATACCGGAATGCTACAACATGCCTAGGCAACAGCTTCCTACAGTTTATTACCAAAATGCATGTATAGATGTTTTGAGACCTAGAGTTATATTTGAGATGAATTCCATGTCTGGAAATGTTATAATGGGGTATAAGATGACAGAGAATTTTGACATTGACACAGAGGAAGAGTTTATTCGTGCGAAAGAATATCTTGCAGGAGAATAAACTCAGGAGTAAAGAAGGAGGGGTACGAATGAGTAAATATTTTAATGATTTGTACATATTTGAAATGGCAAATAGCCATCAGGGTTCGGTGGAGCATGGAATTGATATTATTAAGGCAATGGCTAAGATTGCGAGAAAATATAATATCAAAGCTGCGGTTAAACTTCAGTTTAGAAATCTTGATAATTTCATACATAAAGATTATAAGGGACGTACAGATGTGAAACACATCCCTAGGTTTGAAAGTACAAGACTTTCATACGAGGAATTTTCTCAGCTTGTAGATGCCATACATGAGGAAGGACTTATTGCTATGAGCACACCTTTTGATGAGGATGGTGTAGATTGGTGTATGGACATGGGCGTGGATATAATTAAAATTGCAAGTTGTTCGTCACTTGACTGGCCACTTCTTGATGCAGTATCTCAGACAAGAAAACCAATCATTATATCTACAGGTGGTAAAACACTTTCTGATATTGATAAGATATATAATTTCTTTACACATAGAGGTTGTGATTTTGCGTTGCTTCACTGTATTGCAGAGTATCCTGCGCCTAAGGAAAGATTACAGCTTGATTTTATTGATCGATTAAATAAGCGTTATCCTGATATTACTATAGGTTATTCAGGTCATGAGGATCCGAATGATAACACAGTTCCTATGCTTGCTATAGCTAAAGGCTCTAAGATTTTAGAAAGACATGTGGGACTTCCTACAGATACTATAACTCTTAACGCATACTCTATGAATCCAGAACAGGCTGACAGATGGGTTGCAGCGGCAGAGGATACTAAGCTTATATGTGGAATGAAGAAAAAAGATAAATATGTAAGCCAGGAAGAACTGGATTCTCTTTTATCTCTTATGCGTGGTGTATATCTTAGACATGATGTCAAAGAGGGAGACGAGCTTAATTTAGAAGATGTATATTTTGCTATGCCTTGTCATGATAAGCAGATGACAAGTGGCGAGTTTAAGGACGGTATGGTAGTAACTAAGGATTATAAGGCTGACGAGGCTTTGTATGAGAAAAAGAAGGTTACTGATATTAATTTAGTTCGAAGTGTTGTTCATGATGCAAAAGGTATGCTCTATGAAGCGGGAATTGCATTAGGTAATGATTTTGAGGTTGAACTGTCTCATCACTATGGCATGAAGCATTTTAGACAGACAGGTGCCATTATTATTAATATTATAAACAGAGAATATTGTAAGAAACTTATTATAGTTCTTCCGGGACAGAATCATCCGTCTCATGCTCACAGAGTTAAAGAGGAGACTTTCCAGCTTTTATATGGTGATTTAACAGTTACCAAAGAAGGTGTTGTAACTCACATGAAACCTGGGGATATGCAGACAGTTCTTCGTGGTGAGTATCACAGCTTTACATCTGTAAATGGAGCTATTTTTGAGGAGATTTCTACTACTGCCATGAAGAGTGACTCTTATTATCAGGAGGCTAAGATTAGCAGACTTGACCCTATTGAGAGAAAAACGATCTTAAAGAAGTGGTAGAAAACAGGTATATTGTTATGGCTATTAAGGAATTGTACAATAAAAATATTAGTCTGCAGATTGTGTCTAATCGTATTGTTAATGCTGTGTATGTGCAGAACTATGATAAAGCGTTGCGTGATTTTTCATGGCTTACATCTCAATTCTCGCAGTATATCAAGGATTTGTCGGAGATGGCACAGGAGATATATGGTTCATCACAGGACGAATTGTTTCTTGGTAAAGTCGCTGGAATAGGTGGGTTTCTAGAGAGTGTTATGTCAGCTCAGAATGTGGGAGATTATATTTTGATGGCTGATTTGATTGATATGCAATTGGTTCCTTTTTTGCTTGGCATCCAGGAGGATATTCGTAATTCTTGTGACACTTGTTTCTTCCAAGATAACTGGGATTATAATATCAAGCTGCTTAAAAAACAAGATGAAGAACTTACAGTCTTAGTCGAGACCGAGATGGAAAAATGGTTAAAGGATGAACATCCCATATATCAGATAGAGCCTACAAACAGCGGTCTTTTTACTCTTTCCGGAGAGGATGCTAAGGGTAGATATTATTTCCATAGCAATGTTAATCCGAGACTTGAAGCGGAGGCTTTTGCGGATAGATATTATACTGTTGCAGAAGATAAATATGCTGTACTTGGTTTTGGGCTTGGTTACCATTGTCTTATGCTTGCAGCTAAGGATGAGGGCGTGCGTGTAAATATATATGAGAGTAGCCTTGATGTAATTATGCAGGCGATGCTAGCTAATGAGCTTACATGGTTGTGGAATAGTGACAGAATAAGACTTATATATGATAAGGATTACACTAAGCTTTCAAAAGAACTCGCTAAAGGTGATTCGGCATTTGTTATACATTATCCGTCTATGAGACATGTTAAAAATGAGGCAGTGAAGGAAAAGCTTAACCAGTTTTTTATAAGAGATAGTGGTATTAAGAATACCAGACTTCTTATGGATAGCAATTTTAAGGAAAATATCAAACATTATACAGGGTTTGTGGATGAGCTTGAGAAAAAATTCAAGGGTAAAAGAGCTGTAATTGTTGCGGCAGGACCTTCCCTGGATAAAAATGTAAAAATGCTTTTGGAAAAACCGGATGATGTTATAATAGTTGCGGTAGAAACGGTGTTTCGTAAGCTTTTGGGGCTTGGCATAAAAGTTGATTACGTTATTGTATCCGATGCCACTTCGAGAATCTGTGGACATATGGCAGGACTATGGAACAGCCAGATACCTATGCTTTATTTGTCAACTGCTTATAGAGCTTTTGCAAGAGATTATAGTGGGGACTGTTACATGATTTTGCAGAAGGATTATGACAGGTCAGAAGAAATGGCAAGTCAACTTAAGGTTAACACCTATAATACAGGTGGTTCAGTTGCTACGGTTGCGCTTGATGTTTGTATACAGTTGGGCTGTAAAAGCATTGCATTTATTGGGCTTGATCTAGCTTATACTGATAATCTTGCTCACGCTGAGGGCACTGCAAGAAGAGTGGCTAATGACATTGAGGATGCGAAAAAAGTAGACGGTTATGCTTATTATTACTCAGAGGATGGAAAGTACAAAGTAAAAAAGACCACAGTGCCAACTAGCAATCTTTTTGACATGTATCGTGGATGGATGGAAAAAAGAATTACAAAAGAAGATGTAAACACTTTGGTTTATGATGCTTCGGAGGGTGGCTCTATTGTAAAAGGTATGGAGATTATACCACTAAAGAATTGGCTTGCAGGAAGAGTCTAAAATAATTGAATATAGAATTAGTATATCGGCAGAAAACTATAAACTTTTTGTGTTTTTTTGCCGATATATTTGTATCAGGGATGATTATTAAAAATGGATGTTTAATATAAATTATCATGGAGGGTACATATGGATGAAAGATAAGGCAATCAATGACATTAAATACTGGGGGCAGTTGTTTCTACTTCCTATATATTGGTTGTCTTTTTTGTTTCCAAGAAGTAAGAATATTTGGCTTTTTGGTTCTACTTTTGGACGACGTTTCGCAGACAATCCGAGATATTTTTATTTGTATGTAAGTCAACTTGGGAGAGATGATACAGACGCAAAAAAGGCAAGTGGCTTGCAGGCTTCAAAGAATAAAAAAATACGTGCTATCTGGATAAGTCATGATAAAAGTGTCGTCGAATTTCTTACAGGCAATGGCTATGAGGCATATTACTATCATTCCCTGAAGGGGATATGGTACTGCTTAAGAGGTAAGGTTTATATATTTGACAATTATTCAAAGGATATAAGCTTTTGGCTTAGTGGTGGCGCAAAAAAAATTAATTTGTGGCATGGAGTGGGTAATAAATGCATTAACTACGACAATAAACATGACAGGGTTAGACATCCTAAAAATATCTGGGAGAAATTTAAGTATTTTCCTAGAAGGCTTTCAGATGAAAAACCAAGTCATTATATACTTACCACATCGCCTATTATGACGGAGATTTTTGAGAGGGCATTTCAGTGCAAAAAAGGACATGCCATAGAGGTTGGATATCCAAGAAATGATGTGGTACTTCAGGAGGATGATAAGCCGGTTATTGATAATCTTTTGACTGACAAAGAGAGAGTATTGTTGGATAAGATAGAGGCATGGAAGTCGGGTGATACAACTGTAGGGTGTAAAAAAATTATTGCCTACTTGCCTACCTTTAGGGCTTCGGAAACTAAGTTTTCAGAGATTATGGACTTAGAAAGGTTTAACAAGTTTTTGGAAGAAAAAAATCTTATTATGATTTGCAAGCTTCATCCAAAATCTGCTGTAAAAAAAGAATTTGAGAATATAAATTTTTCTAATATTTATAATGTATCATCACAAGTAGATGTAAATTCATTCTTAAGAGAAGTAGATATTTTGGTTGCTGATTATTCATCGGCGTATAGTGATTTTATGTTGCTTGACAGACCAGTCGTTGCTTTTCATTATGATTACGAAGAGTATGCAGGTGACACAAGGGATGCATATTTCGATTTTAGCGAGTATATGCCTGAGGTCAAAGCGACTAATATGGAAGAACTTATGCAGGGATTGTCTGAGGTTTTAGAAGAGGATAGATGCAGAGAGGCAAGAGCAGATTCTTGTAGTAAAATTTTTAAATACAAGGATGCATCTGCGTGTGAGAGACTTGCAGACAGCGTATTTAGGTTGTTGTAGAAATTTGAAATAACTGTTAAATAATTACAGGTAATACGTGTTGGAAAAATAAAAGAGTGGAGGGTTAGATATGAATACAGATTATATTATTGTTCAGGCAGGTGGCAAGGGAACCAGAATGGAGTATTTGACAACAAATAAACCGAAATCCTTGGTTCCAGTTCATAATTTGCCTATGTTGTTTCATTTATTTAGAAAATATCCGGGCAAGAAATTTATTATTATAGGTGATTACAAATATGATGTTTTAAATAAATACTTAAAGGCATTTGCGGATGTAAAATATTTATTAGTAGATGCCAGAGGTTATCAGGGGACCTGTGCAGGACTTTCTAAGGCAATTAATCTTATACCAGATAAAGAAAGCTTTATGCTTATCTGGTCAGACCTTATATTGCCAAAGGAGTTTGAGATGCCTACAGAGGATGGAAACTATCTAGGTTTATCCGGTGATTTCAGATGTCGCTGGAAGTACGAGAATGGTGAGTTTGAGGAAGAACCTTCTGTAGAGCATGGTGTGGCAGGCTTATTTGTTTTTAAGGATAAAGAACAGATTATAAATGTACCTACTGAGGGTGAGTTTGTAAGATGGCTCAAGGAAACAGGCATGAAGCCTAAGGAACTCGTCTTATCTAAGACTAAGGAATATGGTCTTATATCTGAGTATAAGAAATTGGTGACAGAGCGTTGTCGTCCTTTCAACAAAATGACTGTTGATGGAGATAAACTTATAAAGGAAGGTATCGATGAGCAGGGAAGAAAGCTTGCGGTAAGAGAGAAGGCCTGGTACAAATTTGTTGAACCACTTGGTTTTACCGATACACCTAAGATTTATAGCTATGAGCCTTTTGTGATGGAGAAGGTTGCAGGAAAAAACATATTTGAATACGATCTTACCAGAGAAGAAAAAAGTATGGTGCTAGAAAGAATAGTAAATATGCTTAAAAAACTTCATTCCATAGGAGGGGAGATTCCTACAGATTATTTCAGTATGCAGGAAGCATATGCAGATAAAACATTTGATAGATTAGAGAAAATACGAGACTTAGTTCCATTTGCTAATCAGGAATTCATAGAGATTAATGGAAGAAAATGCAGAAACGTATTTTTCTATAAGGATTTGCTTGAGGAGAAATTATCTAAACTTGATGCAAAAAGCTTCGTACTTTTACATGGAGATTGTACTTTCTGTAACATGATGCTTAGAGATGAGAATTTGCAGCCACTTGTAATTGATCCTAGAGGATATTTTGGATATACCGAGATGTATGGCGATGTAGCGTACGATTGGGCAAAGCTTTATTATTCGATAGTGGGTAATTACGACAAATTTAATGTTAAGGATTTCAGACTTGGAATAGATGATAGTGGAGAGATTGGCAAAATCACCTTAGAGATAGGCTCGAATGGTTGGGAAGAACTTGAAGAAGAGTATCTTGAACTCATAGCAGACGATGTTACAGGTGAGCAGCTGAAGCTTATACATGCAGTAATTTGGCTTTCACTTACAACCTATGCGTGGGAGGATTACGATTCTATATGTGGAGCATTTTATAATGGGCTTTATTATTTGGAAGAGGTATTATAGGGAGGATAACATATGATTAAGTATTTTGAAAAATTATTAAGCATAATTGATACATCGATACACAGTATAGATGAAAAGGCTTTTAATACGCTTGTCGAGGATTGCGTTGGTGCACTTAAGAAAGGTAACAAGATAATTGTTTCAGGATTGGGTAAAAATGTACCTATTTGCGAAAAATTTG
Source organism: Lachnospiraceae bacterium (assembly GCA_015057525.1). Classification (GTDB taxonomy): domain Bacteria; phylum Bacillota; class Clostridia; order Lachnospirales; family Lachnospiraceae; genus Coprococcus_C. Next base: position 57,866 of record SVEE01000007.1, read on the forward strand.
TAGGAAGCATGTCATCACTTGGACTTGACGCGCAGTTCTTGCATACTAATTCAGCAGTTCACGGTGATATGGGTATTGTTAAGGATGAGGATGTAATTATTATTCTTACTAAGAGTGGAGAGACAGAGGAGTCTATTTATCTTTCGAGACTTCTTAAGAACAGAAAAGCGATTCAGTGGCTTCTTACCTTTGAACAGGAGAGCACACTTACAAAAGAGATAGAGAAATGTTTTATCCTTGATTTGGAACATGAGGGTGATATGTGGAATATTATGCCGAACAATTCCACAACACTTAACTTAATTGTGTTACAGGCAGTGGCTATGCAGGTGGCGGAGAAGATGGGATTAACCATCGAGGACTTCAAGAAAAATCATCCGGGAGGACATATTGGAGAATTGCTTAAGTAAGTGGCAGCCAGTTGGTGATTGTTAATAGTATGTAATATTCACGAATATGAATAGAAATTTGACAGATATAGGGGATGTAAAATGATAAAAAAACATACAGTTTCGCCTCTTGGTAAAACATGGATACTTGATTTAGATGGGACAATCGTTAAGCATAATGGATATAAGATAGACGGAAAAGATAGCTTTCTTGATGGGGCAGAAGAATTTCTAAAAAATATTCCTAAAACAGATAAGATAGTATTTCTCACATCAAGAACAGAGAATGAGAAGAAGCTTACTGAGGATTTTCTCGCAGAAAATAATATCCATTATGATGATATTGTTTATAATGCTCCTTATGGTGAGCGTATTTTGGTAAATGATGCGAAACCATCAGGACTTGAGACGGCGATAGCGGTTAATACAAAAAGAGATGAGTTTATGGAAGATGAGTTTGTGGTTGATGAGAGCTTGTAGCAGGATGTAAATTTTGTAGAATTATTTGAATGTAGAAATGTAGCAGGTGAAAGATGAAAGATATAAATATTCTTAAGGAAAAGGCTCAAAAAGGCAGGTTGCTATGGCTTGAGCTGGTTGAAAAATATAATATAGATGATGCTACATTTGTGGTGTTGCTTCCTGATACAAATCGCAGAGATAATGAGTGTGCGATGAAATATACGGATGCATTTTTAACACAGAAGTATGCTAAAAAAGCTTTGGTTTTAAGTCATGATGAGTGGGTTCGGAATGAGGGTATGAAGCTTACAGGTAATGCTGAATATGTGGAATTTGACAGAGAAAGTGCGAAGGCTCTTATGCAGTTTTATTGTTTGTATGAATTTGCTCCTAATTTGGTTATTGCATCTCTTACAGAGCCATCTGGTAGACTTGGTGAAAAACTTGTCGGACATAAAGAGCCAGCACTTAGTTATGAGGAAGTGTTTAAAGCGGTAGTTTATAGATTGTGGGATTGATTTAGGGGTATTTTGTATGGAAGCAAATATGACTATGCAGATGAAACAAAATATTGACAGGCTTGCTTGTAATGGTGATTTTGAAAATAAGCGTGTGGTTGTTTTTGGAAGTAATCAGGCAGCAGAGGAGATAGTGGATTATTTGTTCGAGAAATCTGTGAAGGTTGATATGCTGGTTGACAACAGCGAAAAAAAGATAGGCAGCTCAATGAAAGGGATTGATATAGCTTCTCCAGAGGAATATTTAAGACCTTTTCAGGACAACACGATTGTTTTAATTGCGTCCAAATATTATGCAGAAATGGCACTTCAGCTTAAGGCTATGGGATATGAAGAGGGTGTACATATTAGGAAGGTTGTAGAGTACACAGGTCATAGCAGTAGCTCGCTGAGTGATGAAGAATTTGACAAGCGTTTTGAGATAGTGAAGCAGGGCGAAATATGTTATAATAGAGTATTAAATATTTATCCTGATGTAGAGAAAATATTTGCGTGTCCGCTCACTATATTAGGTGACACTTATGTGTCGGTAGCCTGTATTCATGATTATGTAAAAAAAGAGAACATAAATGATTATCTTATTTTGGTGGTAAGTAAGCCTTGTTATAAGGTAGTAAGCTTGTTTGGATTTGATAATATAATGCAGATTACTCCATCTGAGATGGGAGCTTTAGTGCAGTTTTCGATATTTGCCAATAAGGCTAATAAAGAGATAATTAATTTACATCACAGAATTCCATATACTTGCCGTATAGGTGATATTGGCAATTATAGAGAAGTGAATTTTATGGATCATTTTAGATATTCTATGTTTGGTTTACCCGAGGGTACATTGCCGGAAAAACCAAAGGGATTTAGAGGAACTAAAGAGAGTAAAGAGTATGTTGAGACGTTGTTCAAGGACAATGATTTAATATATGGTAAAACTGCAATATTGATACCTTATGCCAATACATTGTCGCAGGTTCCTGTGGGAATATGGGAGAAGATAACCGAGAGGCTGATTGACTTAGGATATACAGTTTGTACTAATTGTGATGGCAACAGTCAGCCACCTATAAAGGGAACAAAGGCTTTGTTTTTTGATTTGACATATGGACTTGAGACGCTTGAGGCAGCAGGTCTTCTTATAGGGCTTAGATGTGGTCTTTGCGATGTGTTATCTACTGCTGATTGCAGAAAGATTATTTTGTATCCTGACAGGATTTATGGTCCGGATACGTTTATGAAGTTTTTCAGTATAAAGGATATGCAGCTTGCAGAGGATGTTGAGGAAATTTTAATGAAAAATGAGGATTGTGTGCAATGGGTAAAGAAAGCAGTGAAGAATTAATAGAAGAAGCTATAAATGCTGCGGATATGGGACGGAAATATTGGATACGTCTGCTCGAGGAAAATAATATAACAAAGCGGGACATGGTTATATTTATGGTTAATAGCGAGCAGGAATACAATTACTACACATTGCAATATTTAAAAGATTTAAAAAGAAATAGTAAGATAAGGAATATATTTGTTGTATCTGATTTACATGGTGCAGCGAAGTATGTAGAGAAATATGCTACAGAGAAGGTTACATTTATTGGATGTATGCATGAAGAAGTAGAGGCGATATGCAGACTGTATATGTTGTATAAATTTACGAGGCAAATAATAATTAATACCTATGATGGAACCTCCGACGTGGATGCAGGCAGACTTGTGGGAGTAGGAGATATTTCTGTAAAGGATATAGTTGCTGTTTCTATATTGGGATTGCCTAAGGTGCCTGATGAAGTAAAGTGACAAAGTATGGAGAACGTATTATGGAATCGATGGAGCAAGCTGTTGCAAAAAATTTAGATGAGTTAATAAAGTCTGATAAAATTACTAAAGCCAGCGAAATTATTTTATTTGGAGCTAACAAATCATCTATGTATATATACGATTTGTTGGGTGGTTTTGATATTGTCGCTATTATTGACAATGATACTAGAAAAACAGGACAGATAATTAATGGATTAAAGGTTTATACTCCCGAGGAATATTTAAATACATATAATGATGAAATACGAATTTTGATTGCATCTGAGTATTATGCAGAAATGTGTGATCAATTGGAAGTGTTAGGATATAGAAGAAATATAGAAGTTTTTCCTTTGTGGAAAGGAAGACGATACTATGATACGTCAAAGGAGACTTTTGATTATCATTCAGCACAAGCTATAAGAGGCAAAGATATATATGACAGATTAGTTGAGAACGATCTTGATATGCATTTGTTTATATGTCCATATGCAGGAACAGGAGATATATATCTTGTAGGTATGTATTTAGAAAAATATATTAAACAAAGAAATATCACAAATTATGTGCTTACAGTTATAGGTAAGGGCTGTGAAAAAATAGCTAATTTATTTGAACTTAATTGCATTAATTTATCGCAGAGAGATACAGAAGACCTTTTGTTGTTTAGCCGTGTAGTTGGATTGGGAAAATGCAAGGTTAGAATACTTAATGATGGTTATTTGCAGGTTATGGTTAAACGTATGAGAGGTTACAAGGGTGTTGATTTTCATACGATGTTCCAGAACTGTGTTTTTGAAGTGGATGAAAAACTCGCGGATGTAAGCATTAACCAACAAAATGCAGATGATTTATTTGAACAATATAATCTGATAAAAGGGAAAACGGTATTACTTTCACCTTATGCTAACACAATATACAGTATGCCAAATGAATTTTGGGAAAACTTGGCAGATGAGTTAGTGAATAGTGGTTATACGGTATGCACTAATTCATGTGGAGAAAACGAACCGCCGATAAAAGGGACAGAAGGTGTTTTTATACCGTACAATAAGGTTGTTGATTTTTTGGACAAGGCAGGATGCTTTGTTGGAATGAGAAGTGGCCTTTGCGATATAGTTTCATCTACAAAAGCTAAGATGGTGGTTTTGTATCCTGATGGAAATATATTTGGAACTTGTTCGACTTATGATTATTTTTCGCTTGAGAAGATGGGGTTGAAGAAGGATGGACTGTTAGAGGTAATTGTTCGAAGGGATATGGATGTTGAATGCGTTGTTGGTGAGATAATTAAGCAGGTGTAAGGGAGAATGATATGAGAGATGAATATGAAGCAATGGTTTTGGGTGGTTTTGAAGTTGAAGATGTTGATTATATAATATTTGGAACAGGAAAAGTTGGGGATATATTTTATAATAAAATATTTGAATCAATAGGAGATAGGGTGCTCTGTTTTATTAATGAACAGCAAGACATAAAGGATTATAGAAATAAGCCGGTATATAAATGCAAGGAGATTCCGCAAGAATATCGTGATAACGGGAATGTAAAATTTATTACTGCTACAATGGGACGAATAGCTTTCTTTAGTGAAAAAATCAGAGAGATTGGTATTCCACAGAGTAGAATTATAAATCCGAGCAAGATTTTTTCGAGAATAGCTTTTTTGCAAGATGAAAGACCTTTAAAGAGAATTATCTTGTATCCAGCTATTACAGATGGAAAAATACTGGATGAAAAAATATGTACGTTTGAGAATATAACAGTTCCGAATCATGATGAGGATGTGGAGTTCGTTTTCTTAAGTGATATAGAATATAATAAAAAGTTAAGGCAAGATTTTAAAATCATAAGAATAAATGACTTAGCGAATAAAGAATATGATTCATATTGGATATGGGATTCAAGTAGAGTAAACGATGAATTTTTAAAGGATAAAGATAGAAAGGTCTGTTGTGATGAGTCATTTATGTTTTGGTCGGAAGGTAAAATGCACCTTGAATTAAATAATAAGATAAGTCTTCATAGCCACGACAAATTATATAAAAAGAATTATGCAAGAATGTGTGATGATTTATCTATATATCAGTATGCTGTGGTGTGTGGAACGGGTCCTTCTATATATAATATGGATGATAAAACAAAAACGATTGTTTCGAGAGGATTAAAAATTGTCTGTAACAGTTTTTGTATGACCAAATGTAACATAGTGCCTAATATATATGTTTTTCAAGAGCCAGGTTATGCATTATTTAAGAATAAAAAAATCTTACGAGAGTTAATGAAATATGTAATAGATAATAAAATATATTTGGTTGTAAATCAGATGTGGGGCGAGACGCTGATACAATTATTTCCTGATGTAAAAGATTATATTATTGCATTAAATGAGCAAGAGGATATGTGTTTTCCGTCAAAAACTGCTTTAAACTACAAATTTTATGAAAATGTGGTTCCTGGATTTTGTATACCTATTGCATCGGGGTTAAAAGATAAGACATATATTATAGGTTGTGATGGTCTTAATAAAAAGTCGGGATGGTCACATGCAAATGGCACAGAGGATAAAGAGGATGGACATGACTCTGACAAAGAAGGACATAGCTTCTTTATAATGAATAATATAAAAAGTCTTACAGATTATTCAGATAGAGTTGATGATATATGGAAAGAGGTTTTGGAGTACGGGGAGAACAACAATAAGGAGTATATTTCCCTTACTGAAAGTAGTTACACAGAGTTGAAGAAACGCTATATAAATTTTTAAAGGAAAGTATTATGTTTAATTTAGAGTTATTTATTTCAAAATATGTTACAAAACGTAATGAGAGTATGTTTATCGACGATATCAATTTGTATAGGAATGAATTAATAACTAAAATACAGGGAAAGTCTGTTTTGGTTATTGGCGGAGCAGGCAGTATAGGTAGCTCATTTATTAAAGCATTGCTTCCTTATAAGCCTAGAACATTAGTTGTTGTGGATACTAATGAAAATGCGTTGGCAGAATTAACTAGAGATTTAAGGTCTACTAAAGATATGTATATGCCTGAAGATTACATTACGTATCCTATGGATTTTTCGTCGCCTGTATTTAAGAAAATGTTTAGACAAAGAGGTGGATTTGATATTGTCGGAAATTTTTCAGCACATAAACATGTTAGATCTGAAAAAGACATATATTCTGTAGAGGCGTTGCTTCAAAATAATGTGTTACATGCAAAACTATTATTAGACCTTTTAGCTGAGTATCCACCTGAGGAATATTTTTGTGTATCTACAGATAAAGCGGCGAATCCGGTTAATGTTATGGGCGCAAGTAAGAGAATAATGGAGGATGTCATTTTTTCGTATTCTGACAAATTTCCAGTAAAGACAGCTCGTTTTGCTAATGTAGCGTTTTCTAATGGGTCTCTTCCGGCGGGATTTTTATCTCGAATACAAAAACAACAACCGTTAAGTGCACCATCAGATGTAAAACGTTATTTTGTGTCTCCAGAGGAGAGCGGGCAAATATGTATGCTGGCGTGTATGTTAGGAAACAATAGAGAAATCTTTTTCCCTAGGTTAGATGAGGCACAGATGATGACTTTTGATGCTATAGGAACAGCATTGCTAGAGGAACAGGGTTACGAGGTTCTAAAATGTTCTTCGGATGAGGAAGCCATAGATAAAGCAGAAGCATTAAAGGGTGGTTCTAATATGTATCCTGTACATTATTCATTATCAGACACATCAGGAGAAAAAGGATATGAAGAATTTTACACAGAGTTAGAAAGTGTAGATTTTAATAGGTTTAAGTCGTTGGGTGTTGTTACTGAAAAAGAGATACCTAACAAGACAAATATAGACGAATTGTTTAATAGATTAAATGACGTGTTTAATAAAGAAATAACAACGAAAGATGAAGTTGTGGAGATAATGATGGATTATCTTCCAAATTTCAAACATATCGAAACAGGAAAATCATTAGATAGTAAAATGTAGCCACTAAAGGAGAGAAACGTTATGGAAAAATTTATCCCATTAAGTATTCCAAATTTCGAGGGTAATGAAAAAAAATACGTTGATGATGCGCTGGAACAGGGATGGGTTTCAACCGGTGGAGAATATATAAATAAATTAGAAAAAGATTTAGCAGGATTTTTACATGCAGATAATGTTGCGGCATGTCAAAGCGGTACGTCAGCAATACATATGGCTTTGGTGGATATTGGTGTCGAGCCTAATGATATAGTGCTTGTATCACCACTTACATTTATAGCAGCTGTAAATCCTATAAGATATCAATTTGCAGAACCTGTATTTATTGACTGTGATGATAGTCTTTGTATAGATCCTATTAAGCTTAAGAAGTTTTGTCAGGAAGAGTGTAATTATGTGGATGGCAGATTACTGCATAAAGGGCATATAGTCAAGGCGGTAATTGTTGTTCACGTTTTTGGAAATATGGCAGATATGGAAAGCTTAATAGATATTGCGGAAACTTATAATTTAAAGGTTGTTGAGGATGCTACAGAAGCTTTAGGAACATATTATACTAGAGGAAGATATGAGGGGAAATTTGCAGGAACAATAGGTCATTATGGTGCTTATAGTTTTAATGGAAATAAAATTATTACAACAGGTGGCGGAGGTGCTATAACAGCTAATTCTTTCAAAGTTGTTGACCATGTAAGATATCTATCTACTCAGGCAAAAGATGATCCTTGCTTTTATGTTCATAATGAAGTCGGTTTTAATTATAGAATGACTAATTTACAAGCTGCACTAGGAGTAGCGCAGGTAGAAAAATTACCTGAATTTATAGCTAGGAAACAAAGTAATTATGATATATACAAAAAGGAATTTTCAGGTTTCGAATTTGCCTCTCTTGTTACTTTTAGAGTAGGAATAGAAAGTAACAAGTGGTTTTATTCATTGGAAATTAATCGTGAAAAAATTACAGCAAGTATGTCGGATATTATTTCAAAATTACAGAAAAAAGGTATACAGACAAGAGCTATATGGGGGTTAATTAATGAGCAAAAGCCTTATCTTGAATGTGAATCATATATGATCGAAAAGGCTGTGTATTACGCTGAACGTATATTAAATATTCCTTGTAGTACTCAAATTACGGAAGATGAAATTTTATATGTGTCTTCTGAGATAAAGCGTTTATTGGAGGAGCTTGCCAATGAATAGAGAAGAACTAAAAAAGTATATAACAAACACAAATATGGGTATTGTTGATGCAATGAAATTAATTGACATAAATGCTTCAGGAATTTTGTTTATTGTGGATGATGATTACAAATTAGTTGGAAGCTTGACAGATGGAGATATTCGTAGATGGATTATAAGGACAGGTGATTTGTCTGTAAGTGCATCCAAAGTGATGCATACAGATGTACACTATCTTTTCGAAAATGAGATGGATTCAAGTCAAATTCGTATGAATCAATATCGCATTACAGCAATGCCGTTAGTTGATGAAGAAAAGCATATTTTAGATATAGTTTTTGAGGGTAGTGACAATGAAACCTATCTTAGTAGTAATAAAATGATAGATGATATTCCTGTAATTGTAATGGCAGGAGGAAGAGGTACAAGATTATATCCTTATACTAAGATATTACCCAAGCCATTGATTCCTATAGGGGATATACCTATACTTGAAAGGATTTTGAGCCGATTTAATGAGTGTGGTGCGAACGAGTTTTTTATAACTGTGAATTATAGAAAGGAAATGATTAAGTCGTATTTTAATGAACTTAATCCACCATATCGTATTAATTATATTGAAGAAGACAAGCCTTTAGGAACAGCCGGTAGTATACGTCTTATTAAAAAGAAGTTTAATACACCTGTACTTATTACAAATTGTGATATTCTTATTGAAGCAAATTATGCAGATATCATTGAGTATCACAATAAATCAGGAAATCAGTTGACCATTGTGTCCTCTGTAAAGAATATGACAATACCTTATGGTGTTATTCATTCAAAAGAGGATGGTTTGGTTTCCTCTATGGATGAAAAACCACAGTTGTCTTTTTTGATAAATACAGGTATGTATGTTATTAGTCCTGAATACATAGAGAGGATACCTGAGGATACATTTTACCATATGACTAATCTTGCTGACGCTCTTATAGCAGAGGGGGCTAAAGTAGGGATGTATCCGATTAGCGAGAATTCATTTTTAGATATGGGACAATTTGAAGAAATGAAAAAGATGGAAGATAAGATAAGCAAAAATATTTAAGTGATATTTTGTAGTAGGAGGTCTTTATAGTGAAAAGTCTGGCTATTATTCCGGCTCGAAGTGGTTCCAAGGGAGTAAAACATAAAAATATAAAATTGCTTAATGGAAAACCATTATTGGCATATTCTATAGAAGCTGCGATAGATTCTGGACTTTTTACGGAGATCATGGTTTCTACGGATTCTGATGAATATGCTGAAATTGCTAAATCATATGGAGCAAAAGTTCCTTTTTTGAGAAGTGATAATAATTCTACAGATTCAGCTTCGTCTTGGGATATGGTAATGGAAGTATTACAGAACTACAAAAAAATGAATTGTACATTTGACAATGTGTGTTTATTACAGCCAACGTCTCCATTGAGAGAGGCAAGTGATATAAAAAACGCATATGAGCTTTTTTATGACAAAGATGCCAATAGTGTTATCAGCGTGTGTGAGATGGAACATTCTCCAATAGTATGTATGCAAGTGAATGACGATTGTTCTATGGGAGAGTTTGTTTTGAATGGCAAGCCTGGAACAAACCGTCAAAGTGTAGGGAAGTATTACAGAATTAACGGAGCAATTTATATAGTAAAAACAAATATATTGAATAATATTCAAAACTTATATACAGATAGATGTTTTACATATATTATGGATGAAAAAAAATCCATAGATATTGACACGGAATTTGATTTTTTTGTAACTGAAAAAATTATAAATTCATCACAAAAGTAGTCAAGTATAGGAGATGAATTATGAGGGATATCGTTATTGTCGGGACAGGTGGATTAGCCAAAGATGTTAAATGGATAATAGATAGGATAAATGCTATTCAAAAGACATGGAATCTATTAGGTTTTATTGACAAAGAAGCAAGACAAGACGTAATAGGTGACGATGATTTTTTGTGTTCATATTCAAAAGAATTAGATGTTGTTATTGCTGTTGGTTCTCCTGATATAAGAAAAAAACTTTATAGTAAATATTCATCAAACATAAATTTATGCTTTCCTAATGTTGTTGATCCAAGTGCTATAATTTCTGCAAGTGTGACAATGGGCATAGGAAATATTGTTTGTTCATATTCGGTTTTAACCGTTGATGTAACCATTGGAGATTTTAATATAATTAACATTAGGTCAAATATAGAACATGACTCTGTGATAAAAGATTATGTTACAGTTAGTCCAAGTGTTAACGTGTCTGGAAATGTTTTGATTGAAACAGAAGCTTATGTAGGTGTGGGGGCGAGCATAATACAAGGACTTAATATTGGTAAAAATACGGTAATAGGAGCAGGCGCAGTAGTTATAAAGAATATTCCTGCTAATTGTACAGTAGTAGGAGTTCCTGCAAAACCGATTAATTTTTTGGAGGAATGATAATGAGTAAGGTTTTAATTATTGCGGAGGCTGGGGTTAATCATAATGGAAATATAGAAATTGCAAAAAAGTTAGCACAGGTAGCTAAAGAGTGTGGTGCGGATGTAGTTAAGTTTCAGACTGCAAAACTAGATTCTTTAGTATCAAAGTGTGCTCCAATGGCTGATTATCAAAAACAAAATATAGGACAGGAAAAAAGTCAAAAAGATATGTTAGAAAAATTACTTCTTTCCTATGATGAATTTGTTGAACTTGCAAAGTTTTGCGAAGAAATTGATATAAAGTTTCTTTCAACACCATTTGACATTGATAGTATTAGATTCTTGGATTCAATGCAGGATATATGGAAAATCCCTTCAGGTGAGATTACAAATTATCCGTATCTGAAAGAAATAGCTAATACTGGAAAGAAAGTGTATCTTTCTACGGGGATGAGTAATATTCAGGAAGTTGAATCCGCTTTTGAATTGTTGAAAGCTAGTGGCACCAAGGATATTACGTTGCTACATTGTACAACAGAATATCCGGCACCTATGGAAGAAGTTAATTTAAATGTACTGACAACGTTAAAGGAAAGATTTGACTGCGCTGTTGGATATTCGGACCATACTAAAGGTATAGAAGTGGTTGTGGCAGCTGTTGTATTAGGGGCTACGGTTGTAGAGAAGCATTTTACGTTGGATAAAAATATGGAGGGTCCTGACCATAAAGCGAGCTTAGAACCTCATGAATTGAAATATATGGTTGAATGTATAAGAAATATTGAGATTGCAATGGGAGATGGAGAAAAGAAACCTACTAAATCAGAACTGAAAAATAAGACAGTAGCCAGAAAAAGTATTGTGGCAAAAAGCAATATTTTAAAAGGGGAAGTATTATCAGAAGATAATCTTACAACTAAACGTCCTGGTAATGGGATTAGTCCAATGAGATGGAATGAGATTATAGGTACAGTTGCAAATAGAGATTATGAAGAGGATGAATTAATTGAAATATGAAGAATATAGTTATAGTTACGGCAACAAGAGCTGAATATGGTATTTTGACACCTCTGATTAGAGCTGTTGAACAAGATGCAGAATTAAATTTAAAATTGATAGTTACAGGTGCTCATTTGTCGGAAAGATATGGAAAAACCGTTATTCATATTGAAGAGGATGATATTCCCATAGCACATAAGATTAATATTTTGGGGGATGAAAGTAATAGCTACGACATATCTGTATCAATTGCTAAAGCTATTGAAGGTTTTGCTAAATATTTTAATCAGGAAAAACCAGATATGGTAGTTATATTAGGTGATAGAACAGAAATGCTCGGTGTAGCGATAGCTGCTATGAATGAACTTATTCCTATTGCACATATACATGGTGGTGAAGTGACATTAGGTGCTGTAGATGATTGTATCAGACATTCTTTGACCAAGATGAGTTATTTACATTTTGCCTCAACCGATGTGTATCGAAATAGAATAATTCAGTTAGGAGAAAATCCGGATAGGGTATATAATGTGGGCGCATTAAGTACAGAAAATATATTAAATGCACCTCTTCTTAAGGAACAACAGATCAGATATGTTATGGGGATTGACGAGTCGAAGGAGTATGCAATTGTTACGTTTCATCCTGTAACATTGGAAAAGGATACCGCAAAGCATCAAGTATTAGAGCTGTGTAAGGCAATGAAAGATAATATTGATATACAGTTCATTGTCACAATGGCCAATGCTGATGAAGGGGGAGATGTTATTAATAATATTATTAAAGAATACTCTGAGAAATGTCCTAATATTTCTCTTGTTGAGAATTTGGGAATGGTTAATTATTTAAGTGGAGTCAAATATGCCAAGTTTGTTTTAGGTAATTCTTCAAGTGGTCTTATAGAAGCACCTGTTCTTGGTACTCCTACTGTAAATATAGGAGATAGACAAGCAGGAAGATTAATGGCAGAAACAGTTATTAATTGTGAAACTACATATGATGATATAATGGATGCAATGAGTAAAGCAAGGGTTATGCAGCATGTGCCTACACTAATGTATGGAGATGGCAAAACTTCATACAAAATAATTGAAGTTATTAAGAAGACATTGACATCAGATGTTAATTTAAAGAAAAAGTTTTATGATGTGGTGTAGTTAAGGGAAGGAGGGGATATTAATAATGAACAAATTATTCATATCTATGTATCACTACACAAGAGATTTAAAACATGGCAGATATCCCCAAATTAAAGGATTAGATGTAGAACTTTTTAGGCAACAATTAGATTTTTTTGAACAGAACTTCTCTGTGGTATGTATGGAGGAAGTCCTTGATGCTTTGAATGGAGGGAAAAAGCTTCCGGAAAATGCATTGCTTCTTACGTTTGACGATGGGTATATTGATAATTATACAGTTGCCTTTCCTTTATTGATGGAAAGGGGGATGCAAGGCTCGTTCTTCATACCAGGAAAGACATTCACAGAGAATGCATTGTTAGATGTAAACAAGATACATTTTGTATTAGCTAGTGCACCGATTGACAAATTAGTTTATGACCTAGAGTTAATGATTAAAGAGAACAGTATGGATTACCCTCAAATACCTACATATGAAGAACTTTGGGATACTTATGCTGTAGAAAATAGATTTGACGATAAGGGCACAATATTTTGCAAGAGAATTTTACAGACTGTATTACCAGAGGAGCTTAGGAATAAAATTGCTAATATGCTTTTTGAGAAATATGTTGGTGTTTCGGAATCAGATTTCTCCAGAGAACTTTACATGAATCGAGATCACATACGTCTGATGAAAAAATTTGGAATGTTCATAGGTATACATGGATATGATCATTACTGGCTAGGTAATTTAGCCGAAGACCAAATGAAAAAAGATATAGATAAAGCATTGGATACAATGGATGAGTTTATAGATAAAAACGCGTGGGTTATGAATTACCCATACGGAAATTATAGTGATACAGTAATTTCTTATATTAAAGAAAAAGGATGTGTACTGGGTCTAAGTACGGAAGTTCGTGTTGTGGATTTAATCAAAGATGATAGATATAAATTTCCACGATTGGATTGTAATGATTTTCCTCCTAAGAGTGAAAATTATATTAGAGTGTGAGGTGTTTGTTACAATATGAATGATTATGATAAGGAATATATAATACGCCTTGCAAATAAAGAGGATATTACGGAGATAATGACCTTTATAGATGAGTATTGGAAAAAGGGTCATATTATGGCACAGAATAGAGAGTTTTTTGAATATGAATTTCTCCAAAGTGATGGAACAGTAAATTTTGTTTTAGCATTTAAAAAAGAAACAATGAAGCTGGAAGGCGTTTTGGGTTTTTTGTACTCTTCAGAAAAAAAAGAGAAAAGAGATGTTTGGGGGAGTATATGGAAGGTCAGAGAAGGAAATATGCCAATGCTAGGCGTTGAAATTCTAAAAAAAATGGAAGAGCTTTCAGGCGCTCGATACGATATAGGTATAGGTGCAAATCCAAATACGACAATCCCAATAATGAAATTGTATTTCAAAAGAGTAACAGATAAAATGAGACAATATTATAGATTGTCTCATATTAAAAAAGATGATTTTAAAATTGCTAGAATTGAGGAAATACCTGTGGTGTCATCGTCTACGAAGGTGGCAGAAGTATTTCGTATAGAGACAATAGAGGAATTTAAAAAAGTTATTTCGCCAGTCTTGTTTGATATGCAGATTCCATATAAAGATTACAATTATATAGATAAGCATTATTATAAACACCCAATTTATAATTATAAGGTATGGGGAATAAAGAAAGATATTGTAGATGCCTTTTTTGTCACGCGTGAGCAAGAATTTGAAGGAAAAATCGCGATGAGAATTATTGATTATGTAGGTAATCAAGATATGTTTTCATGTACAAGCAATTTTTGGGAGAAAATATTAAAACTTCCGCAATATGAATATGTAGATTTTTATAGTTATGGTTTTAGTGATACCTCGATGAAAGAAGCGGGATTTACATGTATTAAAGGGAATGATACAAATATTATTCCAAATTACTTTCAACCATATATATGTAAAAATATAGATATCTGGATTCATACGCCTTATGAAAATGTAGTGATTTTTAAAGGGGACGGAGATCAAGATAGGCCAAATTAAGAAAAAGAAAGGAATGTAGAAAAATGATTAATTCAGAGGAGTTTAAAATAGAAGATAGTAAATGGGATAAAAGTAATGTAGAATTTTCAAATTATCTAAAAAAATTAGGTTATGCATACAAGGATAAAATCGAGTCAGGAGAGCTTACAATTGAGAATGTACCAGCTAGAATGATTTCTGATGGAAATTGTTATGTTGGTGATGCAAAACTTGCGAATACATTATACAAATATGAATTATATAAAAAAGTAATGAATTTAGCAGGTGATATAGCAGAAGTAGGTATCTTTAGAGGAGATTCGTTTTTGTTTTGGGCGAAATTGATAAAATTATTTGAGCCATATAATTTAACACAAGTATACGGATTTGATTGGTTTCAGGGTATGGCACCAAGTCAGAATGATGACCAATTCCAGCAAGGAAAATATTGTGGCGAATATGAGCATTTAAAAGAAATTATAGAATGGCAGAGTTTAGATAATATTGCAATTATACAAAATATGGATGTGACAGTAGGGTTAAAAAAATTTGTAGAGGAAAGACCATTTTTAAGATTTAAGCTTCTTTATATTGATTGCGGAATAGAGGAGGTTATGGAGGCTTCATATAAATATTTATATCCGCGATTAGTAAAAGGTGGAATTCTATTAATGGATCACTTTAATTATAAAGTTTCTCCACAAGAAAGTAATATAGTTGAGAAATATATAGGCGATAATATAGTATATCAAATGCCTTTTGCAAGACAGCCGTCAGGTTATATTATCAAACAGTAAAATTGTATTAATTTAAGCGTTGGAGGGTCATTTCATAATGAAAGAAAGTTATGAAAGAAAAATTGGACAATTATTGCAACAGTGTATAGAAGGGTTTAGAGTAAATGTTCTTGTGATTTATGACAATTCTACAGTAGATTTATTAGACGCGTTTAAAAATGCTTTATTATACATAGGGAAATGTCCAAATTTTATACAAATAAATAATGCGGATTGTCATGGGCAAGAACCTCCAGTTTTTGTTGCAGAAAAAATGTTGACTAGTGATGTTGTTGTTTGTGTTACAAAATATTCGTTGGCACATACTGCGGCAAGAAAAAATGCAGAAAAAAAGGGAATTCCGTTCTTGAGTATGCCAGATTACTCTGTAGATATTTTATCTAATAGTGCTTATGGGGTGAAATATGCTAGTAGGTATTCGACAGTAAAATATTATACTGATATTTTAACAAATGGTAAATGTGTTAAGATAAAAAGTGAATTAGGTACAGATTTAATGATGGACATTGAAGGCAGGACAGGAAACTGTTGTCCGGGATTAACAAATACTGAAATTTTATTAGGCTCTCCTCCGGATATAGAAGCGAATATAGCACCTGTTGAAAATAGAACGAATGGTGTTATTGTTATTGATGGCTCGATTACGGATAGGCGAATTGGTATATTGAGTCAGCCGGTGTATTTAAATATCTTAAATGGAAGAATAGTTTCAATTAAGTCAGATGACTGTAGTGTATTGGAGTGCATTGAAGAAATTTTTCGTGATATAGGTAACGATAGAGCTTTGATTGTAGGTGAATTAGGTATAGGTTTTAATGATAAAGCTAATCTTTGTGGAAATATGCTTATTGACGAAGGCACACAGGGCTGTATTCATTTTGGTATGGGTTCAAACTGGACTATAGGTGGAGATAATATGGTCAATTTTCATCTTGATTTTGTTATGCGAAATGCGTCAGTTTTTGTTGATGATAGACAGATTATAGATAAGGGGAATTTGCTATATGAACAATTATAGAGATTTTTATAATGATATAAAAGATTTATGTTATGATAACAATGATGAAATGATTATATGTGCTAATTTAGATAGTCCGAAGTCATATTCTTATGAGGATGTATGGCGATTAATAAAAAGATGTAATGCTTTTTTTTATGAAGTAGGACTGAAAAGTGGAGATACAATAGCAACAATTCTTCCTAACAGTATTGAAGCTGTTATTTGTTTTTTTGCGGCTTCTATAGCAGGAATCAACTATGCACCATTACCATGTACCGTTAGTGAACGAGAATATGATAATTGGAATACACTTATCAATCCAGTATTATATATCACCAAGAAAGGTGTTGTTCAATTTAAAACAGATAAAGAATTTAGACAAATTGAAGATGATGGAAATTTTGCATGGTTACCTGAGAAAGAATATGACTTTAAAAAGAGTTTATGCCAATCTAAGGTATATCTCTTAACAAGTGGAACAACTGGTACTCCGAAAGCGATGCAAATAGATATTAATAAATTATGGAGTGCTGGTTATGCTTTTTGTCAGGAGTATAATATTTTAGATAGTAAAATACGCTTTTGGAATTATTTGCCAATGTCTTATTTGGGTGGATTATTTAATCTTGCGATGATTCCTTTGTGCTGTAAAGGTAGTTTTGTTATATCAGAAACATTTTCCGGAAAAACAATGTTAAACTTTTGGGGATTTGTTAAACAATATGATATTACAGCTATATGGTTTGTACCAAGTATTGTTAGAGGGTTGTTAAAAATATCAAAGTTGATAGGTGTAAAATATATGGAAACATATAAAAAGATACAAGTGGCTTTCTTGGGAACTGCACCAATTGATTTAATAGTAAAAGAAGAATTTGAACGAACATTTGGTATACGACTATATGAAAACTTTGCTTTATCGGAAACAACATTTTTAACAGGTGAGAAGGATAATAATATACGTTTTAGAGAACAAAAAAGTGTAGGAGAGGAATTGTCATATGTAGAGTTAGAGCTTCGTTCGATTGATGCTACTAATAATATATGTGAAATCTGGGTAAAAACGCCTTATTTGTTTGATGGATATTTAGATTCGTGTGGTGTGTTGGGGTATGAAATTGATGATAAAGGTTTTTTTAACTCGAAAGATTTAGGGTACTTGAATGATGATGGACAACTTGTCTTAGCTGGAAGAAGTAGAGATATAATAAAGAAAGGGGGACTATTTGTATCATTAGTTGAAATAGAAAATGTAGTTATAGAACGTGAATTAATTGATGAAGTTGCTGCCGTACCAATTTCTCATGAGTTTTATGGAGAGTCATATATATTATGTGTGATTTTCAAAGGTGTCGAAGATGAGGAGAGGGAGATTGAGAAACTTAAAGCATGGATGATGGACAGATTTGTGCCATACAAATTACCTGATAAAATAGTTGCAATGAAAGAATTTCCAAGAACTGCGTCTGGAAAAATAATAAAAAACGATATTGTAAAAGAAATAATGCGAGGATAATATATGAGTTATACATTAAATAATAAAATTTTGGACATACCAGAAGCCTTATCTATATATATGAATCAGCTAGTGTATTCAGAAAAAAGAAAAGGTTTGGATGTTGTAACTTTGTCTTTGGGTGAAGCTTTTTTTGACATTCCACAATTTCTCATAAGTGAAACAGATTTTGTGAAAGGTTATCATTATTCAGATAGTTTAGGTATTCCTGAATTAAGAGAAAAAATATTGGATTATTATAATAAAAATTATGGCTGTGAGATAGAAGATATTAATCAGGTTATGATTTCGAGTGGTTCAAAAGCTATAATATATATGGTTATGTTAACTGTTTGCAGTATGGGGGATGAAGTATTAATTCATGAGCCAGCGTGGCTAAGTTACCAAGAGCAAGCTCGATTAGTGAACGCTGTACCTGTATTTGCACCATATAACATTAGTGCAAAAGAAATTGTTGATTTGTTTACAGAAAAGACAAAACTTTTAGTTTTAAACAATCCAAATAATCCGGCGGGGTGGATATATTCACAAGATGATTTAAGATATATTTATGAAGAGTGCAAAAAACGTGATATTTACATATTAGTAGATGAGGCATATAGCGATTTTGTGGTTGAGGATAAGGAATTTATATCTATGTCTGTTATTGCAGAAGAATTAGATGGAGTATTTATTGTTAATTCTCTTTCAAAAAATATGGGAATGTCAGGTTGGAGAATTGGTTATGTGATTTCTAGTAAAAAAAATATAGCTGCATTATTAATTTTGAATCAACACATTATTACATGTGCGCCAACTATTTTACAGAGATATATAGCACAATATTTTGATGATATTGTTTCTATTACGATGCCTCAAGTAAAAGAAGTGGTAAAAAAGAGAAATCGAATATTATCTCATTTGGATGATGTAGGATTAAAATATTTGCCTGGAAATTCTACATTTTATATATTTGTAAATATAGGAGATTTAGATGTTGATACTTTGGATTTTTGTTTGTATCTTCTTTTTAAGCATGGTATTGCTACCGTTCCGGGGGGTGCATATGGAAAAAGTACAGATAAATTTATAAGAATTGGGATAGGAGCAGAATCTGAAGAACGTATCGTAGAAGCAATAAGTGTGATAGAAATGGTTGTAAAAAATAAGTTGGCAAATAAAAATTATGTACAACACAAATTAGAAATAAATAATTATCATCGGTTTGGAGAGTGAGAAAATGAAAGAAAAAATAAGTGAATATATTTACAGTATAGCGGAAAGCAAATGTATTAAAATTGAAAATGACTCTAATTTGTTTGATGAGGGAGTGTTGGATTCGTTAGGCATTATTATGTTGTTATCTTTTTTGCAAGAGGAATTTGCGATAGAATTTAATTTTGATGATTTAGATTACAATAATTATAAAAGTATTGATGATGTTTGTAATTGGGTAAACAAGACAAATTATTAAGAGATTTCCTGTTTGGTTGTCGCTTGATAATGATTATTTTATGTGCTTTATAAAGGTGTTCCTATAGGTGGATATTTTGCTTCATCTAAAGTCATGTAATTCTATAAGTTTTTCTATAATGGTATACACGTTGTCTCCAGTAATAGCTTTCATTAATTTCAAGAATATATCAACATGAGAAGAAGCTTAAAATTGCATTAAGCTCAACATTAAAGTTGATAAAAGCACTTACAGCATTAATAGCGATACTGATATAATGTATATCAATTACACAGGCATTTGTTTTATTATGTGTTTTCTATAGATGAGATAAATAAAATCTATTGAGTGATGCGGGTATTATATGATATAATATAAATAGCTATATATGTTTACTATGTAAAGGAGGCGATAAAATGTCACTTTCAATTGAAACTAATTATGCAAACTTATCAAGTGGATATAAGATTAATAATGCAGCAGATGATGCAGCAGGACTTGCTATTTCGGAGAAGCTTGAGAATCAGGCTAATATGTATGATGTAGCTACTCAGAATGCCGAGATGGGTAACGACATGCTTAATGTGGCAGATGGTGCTTTGGCTAGTTTACATGACTCACTGAGCAGAATAAGAGAGCTTGGCTTGCAGGCATCAAACTCGGCTCTTTATTCTAAGGATGAATTGTCTATGATGCAGATAGAAATTGATGAGATTAAAAAAGGCATTTCTGATATAGCTAAAAACACTCAGTTTAATGGATTAAAGCTTCTTGATGGAAGTATGGCGGATATTAATCTTGCTACTAATCCTACTGGCAAGGGTCAGGAAATTAAGATGGTTAACGCATCACTTGAAGCACTTGGTATTGCAGATTTTGATGTAACTAAGAACTTTAATCTAAAGGATGTTGATAATGCTATTAAGAAGGTTAATGAAGCTCGTTCTGACATAGGTGCAAAGTCTAATAGATTGGCGTACACCATCATGAGCAATCAGTACTCTTCTTATAATCTTACAGCGGCCAATAGCCAGATTCGTGATACTGATATGGCAGAGGAAATGTCAGACTTACAGAAAAACACTATCCTTGAGCAGATTAGAATCAATATGCAGAAGAAACAGATGGAAGAAGAACAGCAGAGAAGAAATAATTTCTTTGTATAGAGTTTAATACATAATGAGTGCCGGGACACTTAAGGTCTCGGCACGTGTTTTTTGGAGGGGAAATGAGATTTAAATTAAACATACCAGAAGATAGTATAAAAAATGATTTTGAATATACAAGTGATGTATTAAACCAAAACAAAAATTTTCCAGTACTTATTATTGGACGTGATAGCTACATTGAAGAAGCGATTGTGGAAAATGTGCTCGATGAAAATCTCATATATAATGTACAGGTAGGCAGACATTCTTCTATAGCGCATGATGTAACCTTTGTCGTGGATATGAATCATGACTACAAAAGAGCGTGTCAGGGACGAATAAACGGTGTTAAATATAGAAGACCGGAGCAGGTGAAACGTAAAGGCCAGATTATCATTATGAATGATTGTTGGATAGGTGAAAAGGCTACTATCATGAGTGGTGTAACCATTGGTAATGGAGCAGTAGTGGCTGCTGAAGCGGTTGTTTCTAAAGACGTGCCTGCATATGCTGTTGTTGCTGGAAACCCTGCTAAAATTATTGGTTATAGATTCGACGAAAAGCAGATAGAGTTATTAAATTTAATCAGATGGTGGAATTGGGATAAAGAAAAGGTTGTTTGCCATGCTGGTGAATTGTTTGGTGATATAGATGATTTTATTGAAAAGCATATAAATAGTGCGACAAAAGAGCTTACTGAAATAGTCGGTGCAGATATAACTCCGATTGAAAAACAGTTTGACGGAGAAGAAAGAATATACTTATATATTCCTGATTTCGAGCAGGATTATCCTACCTATCCAAAGGTTATAGACGCTTTTGCGAAAAGCTTTGCAGATACAAATACCGAACTTCTTTTATATGTCAGAGAGGATGAATTTCTAGAAGATAAGCTTGCTTTATTAGATGAAATTTTTTCTTTCTACGAAGATGTAAATTGCTATATAAATTTGTATGTGGGAAATCTTTCTGACGAGCGAAGTTTATTTGGACAGGTAGATGCATATATCACTAATAGAAGCATTGATAATGTTATCCATATGGATATGGCAGATTTATTCGGAATTCCTGTTATATCTGGCGTGGATATGCCGATTTTTAATGAGATAAATACAAAAGTGATAAATAAGGCTGAAACTAAAGATAAGTCTGTTAGTACAGATTCTCTTGATGATGTCATAATTCAAAAATTTGTTCAGACTATGAAGTCACAAAATTCAAATATTGAATTAATTATGGATAAACAAAAGGAAATTGCAGAAAATCAGACGCAAATATTTACAAATCAGTACGTAATGAATTGCACAATAAATAACCTCAAATATGAAATTATAAATAATAGGGAAGCACTACATTATCCGATTATTGAGTCTGGTGATAAGGCGATAGAATTGATTATAAATGAAGGTAAATCAATTTGTCGTTTTGGTGATGGTGAGTTTGCGGTTATTGCAGGTGTTAATCGCCAAAAATTTCAGAGAGCAGATGAAAAACTTGCTGCTAGGTTGAAAGAGATATTATCATGTGAGACTGATGATGTATTGTTGTGTCTCATGGATGTGTATGGCGATTTGTCTAAATATAATGATGAATGCAGATACAATGTTAGAGCATATTTATCAAATGAGGTCAGAAAGCAACATTATGAACTGATAGATATGAAAAAAACTTATTATGATACATATTTAACAAGGCCATATGTAAGTTATATGGATAACAATACAGATGCGCCTAAGAAAAGATTTGAGAATTTAAAAAGAATATGGCAGGATAAAAGTCTATTGATTATTGAGGGCGAAAAAACAAGAATGGGTGTTGGCAATGATTTGTTTGATAATGCTAAGGATATTATAAGAATTTTAGGTCCTGCTGAGCATGCGTTTGAAAGATACGACGAAATATTATCAAAAGCATTAGAACAGGATAAAAACAGGCTTGTTCTTATAGCAATGGGAGCTACTGCTACAGTTCTCTCGTATGATTTGGCAAAAGCGGGATTTCAGGCACTTGATATAGGGCATGTAGATATGGAGTATGAATGGATGCTTGCAGGTAAAGGAAAGAGAACTGCAATCAAACATAAATACAACAATGAAGTTGATGGTGGAAATGTAGTACAGGATATTGATGATCCTGAATATGAGAAACAAATTATAGAAAGAATATACTAGTTTGAAGAGGAGGCTGGCTATGGTAACTATAAGTCTGTGTATGATAGTGAAAAATGAAGAAAAGATTTTGGCAAGATGTCTTGAAAGTGTAGCTGACCTTATGGATGAAATAATCATTATAGATACGGGGTCGACTGATAAAACTAAGGAGGTTGCTGCAAAATATACTGATAAAATATATGATTTTGAGTGGATAGATGATTTTGCAGCAGCAAGAAACTTTTCTTTTTCGAAGGCTACCATGGATTATATATATGCACCTGACGCTGATGAAGTTTTAGATGAGGAAAATAGAAAACGCTTCAAGGTGTTGAAGGAATGTATGATGCCCGAAGTAGAAATGGTACAAATGAAATATGTTACTGTCTCGGAATATGGGAATCTGCTTAATGCCAAGAAAGAATACAGACCTAAATTATTTAAGAGACTACGTACATTTACATGGATAGACCCAATTCATGAAACTGTAAGACAGGAACCAGTGGTATTTGACAGTGATATTGAGATACTTCATATGCCGGTTTCGAGTCACAGTAAAAGAGATTTTAGAATATTTCTCAAGTCGCATGATAGGATGGGTTACTTGTCAGACAAGGTATACATGATGTATGCCAAAGAATTATTTAAGATGGGAGATTTAAAAGATTTTAAGGATTCAAAAAAAATATTTTTGCCTGTTTGGTTGGAAAATCCTATGTCGGATAGAGGCAAGGAGGCGGCTTGTGTGCTGACACGACTTGCACGCTTAGAAAATAATCCATCAGATATACTCAAGTATGCACTTAGAGATATGATGGAGACTCCTTGTTCAGAAATATGCTATGAGTTGGGATCGTTTTACAGAGATAAGGGTGATTACAACGAGGCAATAGTATGGTTCCTCAATGCCAGATATGAAACAAGTAGTATCATAGATATATGTACAAGTGGAAATCTCCCTCTTGGAGGCTTAGTCCACTGCTATAAAGAACTTTCAAAGAAAGAACAAAATCCTGCTTACGATGAAGCAATAGCTACCTACAAAGAGGAACTTGCAAACTGGGAAATCCCAGAGGAACTATAATTTATATTTCAGACCTATTATAGATAGTTACAAGCAGTAAACCGTGACAGATACAAAACACTAGCAGGCTATATATACTATATCAAGCAAACTTTTAAACTGCGTTCTTAGCGACTGACGAAATCCACCAGTTACATAGACTTAGGCGCGAAGGCATTCCTGAGCGTCTTAGTCGGTGTTACTGGTTAGTTTGTCAGCGCGTTGCAGTGGTTTGCTTATATAGTATATATAGCCTGCTAGTGTTATTGTATATGTCGCGGATTTACTCCTTGTAATTGCCTGTACAATTATTGCTTAAATAATTCTAGCTAGCTTAAACATTTGCTGTAGGCGAACATCATATGTATGATACTGCTTAACTTTCTCGTATCCATTTCTTGCGATTTGTTCGCGTTCTTCGTCGTGAGTGAGATAGTAGTCTATCTTATTGAGTAAATCTGGAATGCTTTCGTACATGACTAGGTCTTCGCCTGGAACGAAATATTCTGGAATTTGCGCCTGATAATTGGTCATGACAAAACCTCCACAACCCATGATATCAAAGGTTCTAAGGGTAATGCCAGTCTCGATTGGACGGTTGGTCATATTGAGATTTATTTTGCTACATCTCATTATCTTAGGCATCATTCTTTCAGAATCAGCACCGCCACGATTGTTTATCTTAGGTATCATGGATGCATCACTCAAGGTCCACAAATCCATGTTGAAATGCTCGCTGATTGCCTGTAATGTCTTAATTCGTTCTCTCTGTGTGCATTGATATCCAATATAAGTTCCGGCTACAATTCCCTTGATATCTTCCATGTAGTCCTCAGGGAGAGGAATCCATTCAACTTGTTTTTTGAATTCACTTGCAAATTCGTCTGTAATGGAATCTTCGATAAAGAAATAACCATACACGTTCATCTGAGCGTTTATTAGAGCGTCTACATATCCTTTCATATAATCGGATAGATATTTCTCTATGCCATTATATTTGCTTTTTTCGGAATATAATGAACCAATAAAAGATATATCGCAATCATAGTTCTTGTGATCTTCGTTTGTAACGGGATCTCGTTCTAATATAGGTAAATCACAGCCTAAAGGTAGGTTGAATACGTTACCAGGATTATATGGGTAAAATTTTTCGGCTTGCTTAGGTTCTAATGTAAATATTCTATTTGTAGGGTATGCAATAGTTTTTGAATATAAAGGAAAACTAGGGCAATCTACAGTCCATGACAGATAAGGTTTGTTGAGAACTTTACACGCACGTGCAACTATAGGGAAATAATTTACTGTAATAACACATGACGTGTCTGGATTTTCCTGAACTAGATCAACTAAAAACTTTAAATATTCTTTGTCGTAATCTACGCTTGTGAAAGGTCGATTTACAGTTATAAGAGTATGCCCCAGACGATTTAGCGCATTAGATATACCATCTTCACATATACTGTTCCATCTGCAAAATATTATTTTCATAGATACTCCCTTATGAATACATATTAATTCTTCTTATGTGTCTTTCGTCGTTAGAGAAAGGTGTGTCAACAAATTTATCTACAATCATGAGTGCAAGTCCAGGTCCAAGTGTTCTAGCTCCGAGGCAAAGCACGTTGGCGTTGTTGTGTTCTCTAGTAGCTTGAGCAGAGAAACAATCAGCACAGAGTGCGGCACGAATACCATCAACCTTGTTGGCAGCCATAGACATGCCTATTCCTGTTCCGCACACTAATATTCCAAGCTCAGCTTCACCCCCAGCAACGCAGTCAGCAACAGCCTTAGCATATATAGGGTAATCACAGGAATTTGTGTCGTTACATCCTAAATCTTTTATTTCAAAGCCTCTCTCGGTAAGATGTTTAATTATTTCCAATTTCAATTCATATCCACCGTGGTCACAGCCAATAGCTATCATAATAAAAACCTCCTAAAACATATATATTTTGTAGTAATTAAGTCAATTATATTGTCAGTAAAAAGTTTAGTCAATATACAAACAGTGATTGAAAGTTATGGTTATACCTGGATTACTCTTTGCCCTGCAGCTTTAAGAAGTCGATTCATAATTGCACTGCCAAGCTCCCCTTTGTTGAAAGCTTCGCTGTATATGTATTCAACTTCCAGAGAGTCGCATTTTCTTAAAATAGCGTAGAGTTTTGCAGCTACAGTTTCTCCCTTGCTTGAATCACCGGCTATTAAAATGTGATTGCATGTGTAAAGCGGTGCGTTGTCTTCTGATGCAATAACGGCGACCTTGTACCCTTCAGCTTCCTTTTCGGAAGTTAATTGATTAATCAATGAGATAACCTTATCAGAAGTAGTAGCCTTGGTCTGATTTTTATCCTCAACTATAGTCAACTCGCCCTTTGGGGCATAATGAGTATATTTCATGCCGGGAGCCTTTGGTCTAAGGGAAGGATCTGGATTAATTAATGCTGGGTCAATTTTGACTGGTCCAACGATTTTTTCCAGCATCGACTTAGTAATAAATCCAGGACGTAGTATTGTAGGAATGTCACCAGTCAAGTCCACAATGGTGGATTCTATTCCAATTCCTACTGCGCCTCCATCAAGGATTACATCTATCTTGCCCATCATGTCCTCTGCCACATGAGACGCTTCTGTAGGCGAAGGTCGTCCAGAGGTGTTGGCACTTGGAGCTGCAATATATAATCCACTTTCTTTTATGAGAGAAAGGGCAACTGGGTGAGATGGCATACGAATAGCAACGGTTTTTAATCCTCCGGTAGTTCCGTCAGGGACTATGTTCTTTTTAGGAAGAATAATTGTGAGAGGGCCTGGCCAAAATGCTTCCATAAGCATAGTTGCTGTTTCGGGAACTTCGGAGGCGAGGTCATAAACCGCCTTAGTGTCAGCTATATGCACTATTAAAGGATTGTCACTTGGACGTCCCTTTGCGGCATAAATTTTGGCAGCAGCATCCTCTTTAAGCGCATTTGCACCGAGACCATAAACTGTCTCTGTTGGAAATGCCACAAGTCCGTCTGACTGTAAAGCCTTCACAGCCTTTGCTATTCCTGAGTCATCATCTTGTTTATATATTTTAGTGTTTAATTCACTCATATTCGATACCTTGTTTCTGTGTTTTGTTGTGACTTTCGTGAAAAATAGTCGCGTATATAGTTTGGATTAAACGCAATAATAGTATAACAAGATTGCCTAGAAAACACAATTCAAAATGTGTATAAAAAATGTATATAAATAGGTAGGGAATTGTTGAAAAATATATTGGAATATTATATAATATTTTGTATGTTTAGACACAAAGTGGAGTAGTAGATTTTATGAACGGCAATAATAACCAAATAGTTAAGATGATTTATCTTATAACACAAATCGGGTTTACCATGCTGACTACTGTTTTTCTAAGTATCGGAATAGGTTATTTGATTGACAAAGCCTTCGGTACAAAAACTATGGCATGGTTTATTGTTTTGGGTGTCGTTGCAGGATTTCGCTCGGTGTATATTCTTGTTCGCAGATTTATAGGTGATGATAATGGGAAATCACAAGGCTCGTAGGGTATTAAAAGAATTATATATTGGCATAGTAATATATGCATGTATTTTTGCACTAATTGGCATAATATTTATGCGCCCTATATGGATGTATTTAGTGTCGATTTTTGTGGGAGCCGTTGGCGCATGTTTTCAAGCCTATAGTATTTACGATACACTTGATATAACCTTGGATTTATCTGAGAATAAGGCTAAGAATTATGCTATGTTTAAGAGTATGACCCGTCTTATTGTTTGTCTGGTTCTTATGATTGTAGCCATTTTGATTCACTGGACAGCTTTTGTGGGAGTTACAGTAGGTCTTTTAGGACTTAAGGTATCAGCTTTTTTAAATCCACTTATTAAAAAGATTACAAATAAGATTGATGGAGTGGAGGACACTCTTGAGATAGAACAAAAATAACATATGAAGGAGGGTGAACATATGGTAAATGGCGTGGCCACAGGGTTCAATACGGTAAACTTTGATTCTCCGGATTTCTATATCCATGAATTGTATCCATTGGATCTCTTTGGCACAACTGTATACATTACAACCACCCATATTTGTACATTTATAGTTATCGTTTCCATAATGATTCTTGCTGTGTTTGCAAGGCGAAGCGTTCTTAAAACTAAGGATGCACCTAGCAAGTTTGCTACAGCCGTAGAGATAGCAATAGGCACTTTATTGAACTTTGTTAACGGAACTATGGGTAAGGCTGGAAAAAAATATGTTAACTATGTCGGTACGCTGTTTTTATTCGTGTTTTTCTCGAATATTTCAGGTCTGTTTGGTTTAAGACCGCCAACAGCGGACTATGGTACAACTCTTTGTATCGCACTTGTGTCATTTATAATGATACAGTATGCAGCCGTCAGATATCAGAAGTGGGGTTACTTAAAGGGAATGTTTGAACCTATATTCTTATTCTTCCCAATTAATGTAATCAGTGAAGTTGCAACACCGGTTTCGTTGTCGCTTCGTCTCTTCGGTAATATTCTTGCCGGAACTGTTATGATGGCGCTTTACTATGGTATGCTACCTATATTTGTTAAAATAGGTATACCATCAGCACTTCACATTTATTTCGATTTGTTCTCAGGAGCTATTCAGACATATGTATTCTGTATGCTGACTATGACTTTTGTAGCTGACAAACGAAATGTTGAAGCATAATTTTAAATAATGTGCTATAGGCATAAAAATTTATAAATGGAGGAATTTAAAATGAATATTCATATTGACGGATTAATTGGAGCATGTTCAGCAATAGGTGCAGGTCTTGCGGTTATCGCAGGTATCGGACCTGGTGTAGGTCAGGGTATCGCAGCAGGTTACGGTGCATCAGCAGTAGGACGCAACCCAGGAGCAAAGGGTGATATCATGTCAACAATGCTTCTTGGACAGGCAGTTGCAGAGACAACAGGTCTTTACGGTCTCGTTGTAGCCCTTCTTCTTATGTTCGTTAAGCCTTTCGGTGAATAAAAAACGAGCTAGTATAGACAGGTTATATGATTTTTATATTATATGACCGAAAGGAGGATTGACGTGACAGGTATATTTTTAAATGCACAGGCGGCAATGTTAGCTGGTTCACAGACACGTATTTTCGGTCTCGATGCTCAATTACTTTTTGACATTTTAGTACAGGGTCTTGCAATATTCCTTTTGTTCATTTTCTTGTCGTATATTTTAATTGAGCCTGTTAAGAAAGTTATAAACGACAGACAGGCAAAGATTACAAATGACTTAGAAAGTGCAGCAAGAGATAAAGAAGAGGCAGCTAAGCTTAAGGCAGAGTATGATGAGAAGATTAAAAATGCCGAAGAAGAGGCTGGCGACATTCTTTCATCAGCAAGAAAGAAAGCAGTTAAGAATCAGGAGACTATCGTTGCTGAGGCTAAAGAGGAAGCTGCAAGAATTATTTCGGCAGCCAATCAGGAAGCGGAGCTCGAGAAAAACAGAGTCAAAGATGAGGTTAAGCAGGAGATTATCGGTGTAGCTACTGTTATGGCTGGTAAGTTTGTTGATGGTAGCATGGATGATGCTAAGCAGGCCGCATTAATCGATGAGACGCTGAAGGAAATGGGTGATAGTACATGGCTAAACAAGTAGATATAACCTATGGAAATGCACTGTTTGAATTGGCGCTTGAGGAAAATAGAATTGATGCCCTCTACGAAGAAGTTCAGGCATTAATGGAATTATTAAAAGAGAATATGGATTTGATAAAGATTCTTGAACATCCACGTATTGATAAGGACGAAAAGAAGAAAATCGTAGAAGATACATTTGGAAACAGAGTGTCTGATGAGATTACCGGACTTATGGTTATGGTGGTTGAAAAAGAACATATCGGCAATATTCTAGATATTTTGAATTACTTTATCAAGCTGGTAAAGAAACAAAAAAATATCGGTGTGGCAAGTGTCACAAGTGCAATTGATTTATCAGACAGCCAGAAGGCTGCTATAGAGCAAAAATTAATTGAGACTACAAATTACGATACTATGGAGATTGCTTATTCCGTTGACAAATCTCTTATTGGTGGTCTTGTTATTAGAATTGAAGACAGAGTTGTAGATAGTAGTATTAAGACAAAGCTTGATAAATTGTCTAAGACTTTGGCTAAGGCGTAGACGGAAAATATATCGAAAGAAGGTGTTCGTGTTCCATGAATTTAAAACCGGAAGAGATTAGTTCAGTTATTAAAGAACAAATCAAGAACTACCAGCAGAAGCTGGAAACATCAGACGTTGGAACTGTAATTCAGGTTGCCGACGGTATTGCACGTATTCATGGTCTTGAAAATGCTATGCAGGGCGAGCTCCTTGAATTCCCAGGTGACGTATTTGGTATGGTACTTAACCTTGAGGAGGACAATGTGGGTGCCGTTTTACTCGGTGATTCAAAGAATATAAACGAGGGTGACATAGTTAAGACAACTGGACGAGTTGTTGAGGTTCCTGTAGGCGACGCAATGCTTGGTCGTGTAGTTAATGCATTAGGACAGCCTATAGATGGTAAAGGACCAATTGAAACTACTAAATCAAGACAGATAGAGAGAGTAGCATCAGGTGTTATTGCTCGTAAGTCTGTTGATACACCACTTCAGACTGGTATTAAGGCTATTGATGCCATGGTACCTATTGGAAGAGGACAAAGAGAGCTTATTATCGGTGACAGACAGACTGGTAAGACAGCTATCGCAATAGATACAATTATTAATCAGAAGGGTCAGGGCGTTAACTGTATTTACGTTGCTATCGGACAGAAAGCATCAACAGTTGCCAATATCGTTAAGACTCTTACAGAGTATGGTGCTATGGAATATACAACTATCGTAGCATCCACAGCAAGTGAGCTTGCTCCACTTCAGTACATTGCCCCTTATTCAGGTTGTGCAATTGGTGAGGAATGGATGGAGTCAGGTAAAGATGTACTCATCGTATATGATGATTTAAGTAAGCATGCAACTGCTTACCGTACACTTTCATTACTCCTTCGTAGACCACCTGGACGTGAGGCTTATCCGGGAGATGTATTCTACCTTCACTCAAGATTACTTGAGCGTGCAGCTAAACTTTCAGATGAGTTTGGTGGTGGTTCACTCACTGCCCTTCCTATAATTGAAACTCAGGCAGGAGATGTATCTGCATACATCCCTACAAATGTAATTTCTATTACTGATGGTCAGATATATCTTGAAACAGAAATGTTTAACTCAGGTTTCAGACCAGCGGTTAATGCAGGTCTTTCAGTATCTCGAGTTGGTGGTGCTGCACAGATTAATGCTATGAAGAAACTTGCTTCTCCTATCCGTGTTGAGCTTGCACAGTATAGAGAACTTGCAGCGTTCTCGCAGTTTGGCTCAGAGCTTGATGATGATACTAAGGAAAAGCTTGCACAGGGTGAAAGAATCAAAGAGATGCTTAAACAGCCACAGTATAAGCCAATGCCAGTTGAGAAACAGGTTGTTATTATCTATGCGGCTACTAAGAAGTATCTTATCGATATACCTGTAGATAGAATTCTTGAATTCGAAAGCGATTTATTTGAGCATATTTCAACTAAATATCCTGAGATTTTCGAGAGTATCAAGACAGAGAAGAAGATAACTGATGAAATAGAAGAAACCCTTGTTAAAGCCATTAAGGAGTTCAAGGAAACATTTTAGTTTGAGAGGTGATAAGTCTTGGCATCAATGAGAGACATAAAGAGACGTAAAGAAAGCGTCCAAAGCACTCAGCAGATTACCAAGGCTATGAAGCTTGTTGCAACAGTTAAGCTTCAAAAAGCCAGAGGAAAAGCAGAGAGCAATAAACCGTATTTTAATATGCTCTATGATACCATCTGTTCCATTCTTTCAATGACTAAGAATGTGGATCATAAATTCCTTAAAGAGAGTGAATGTAAGAAAAAGGCTGTTATTGCTGTAACTTCTAACAGAGGTCTTGCAGGCGGATATAACAGTAATGTTGTTAAGACAATTCTTGCAGCTGATTTACCAAAGGAAGATACTTATGTATATGCGGTAGGTAAAAAAGGAATAGAAGGTCTTACAAGAAAGGGTTACTCTATTCATAAGGATTATTCAGAGGTTATTAACTCGCCACTTTTTGCAGATGCAACCCAGATGACAAAGGAACTTCTTACTCAGTATTCTCAGGGAGAAATAGGAGAAATTTATATTGCCTATACTAACTTTAAGAATACTGTTACACAGGAGCCAAAGCTGATAAAGCTTTTGCCTCTTAGTGCAGATGATTTTGAGGAGATAGAGGTTGATGATAAACTTCTTATGAACTTTGAACCATCCCCAGAGGAAGTTTTAGATATGGTTATTCCAAAATATATGTCTAACATAATTTTTGGAGCATTTCTTGAATCGGTTGCCAGTGAAAATGGTGCGAGAATGCAGGCTATGGATTCAGCTACAAGCAATGCTGAGGATATGATTTCAAGCCTGTCGCTTAAGTACAATAGAGCTAGACAGAGTGCAATTACTCAGGAGCTTACTGAGATTATTGCCGGTGCCGATGCGATTAGCTGACGCCTTAGTGAATGCGAGTCTGTGACGAAGCATGAACTTAGTTAGCGCAGTATTAGCTAGGCACAATTCATATAAATATAAGGAGATATAAGCAAAATGGCAGATACAAATGTAGGAAAAATCACCCAGATTGTTGGTGCCGTTATTGATGCGAAGTTCCCTGAGGGAAAACTTCCTGAAATATACGATGCTATTACAATTGCTACAAAAAGTGGTGATACACTGTATGCTGAAGTTTCACAGCATCTTGGTGATGATACAGTTAGATGTATAGCAATGGGTCCTACTGATGGTCTTGTAAGAGGAATGGAAGCTGTTGGTACAGGCGGACCTATTACAGTACCAGTTGGTGAAGCTACACTTGGACGTTTGTTCAATGTGCTTGGACAGCCTATTGATAATAAACCAGCACCTGAGGTAGATACTTATCTTCCAATTCATAGAAAAGCACCTGATTTCTCAGAACAGGCAACTGAGACTGAGATTCTTGAGACTGGTATTAAGGTCGTTGACCTTCTTTGTCCTTATCAGAAGGGTGGTAAAATCGGTCTTTTCGGTGGTGCAGGAGTTGGTAAGACAGTTCTTATTCAGGAGCTTATTACAAACATAGCTACAGAGCACGGTGGATATTCAGTATTCACAGGTGTTGGAGAGAGAACAAGAGAAGGTAACGACCTTTACTACGAAATGATAGAGTCAGGAGTTATTAATAAGACTACCATGGTGTTCGGTCAGATGAACGAGCCACCTGGAGCTCGTATGAGAGTTGGTCTTACAGGTCTTACTATGGCTGAGCATTTCCGTGATAAAGCAGGTAAGGATGTACTTCTCTTTATCGATAACATATTTAGATTTACACAGGCAGGTTCTGAGGTTTCAGCTCTTCTTGGACGTGTACCTTCAGCAGTTGGTTACCAGCCAACACTTCAGACTGAGATGGGAGCGCTTCAGGAGAGAATTACTTCAACAAAGAACGGTTCCATTACTTCGGTACAGGCTGTTTACGTTCCTGCGGATGACTTAACTGACCCTGCGCCAGCAACAACATTCGCTCACTTGGATGCAACAACAGTATTGTCACGTTCTATCGTTGAGCTTGGTATTTATCCTGCTGTTGATCCTCTTGAGTCTACATCAAGAATTCTTGATCCAAGAATTGTAGGCGAGGAGCATTATAAGGTTGCCAGAGGAGTTCAGGAGATTCTTCAGAAGTACAAAGAGCTTCAGGATATTATTGCAATTCTTGGTATGGATGAGCTTTCAGAGGAAGACAAGATTGTAGTAGCAAGAGCGAGAAAAGTGCAGAAGTTCCTTTCTCAGCCATTCCATGTTGCTGAGCAGTTTACAGGTCTTCCTGGTAAATATGTTCCACTTTCTGATACAATTCAGAGCTTTAAGGAGATTCTTGAAGGTAAGCATGATGATGTTCCTGAAAGTTACTTCTTAAATGCAGGAAGCATTGAAGATGTTATAGCAAAATGTAAATAATTACATTGCCACGATGTGGGCTATAACCTCCAAGTCAGGAAAGTGAGGATATTATGGCAGATAAAACAATGCAGATAAAGATTATTGCACCCGACAGACCTTTTTATGAGGGTGAAGTAACTTTTATAGAATTTAATACCACTGAAGGTATATTGGGAATTTACCCAAAGCATATTCCGATGACTGTTGTTATCGCGCCAGGTGTTCTTAAAATTGAGGAGAATGGTGGCGAGACAAAAGAGGCAGCACTCCATTCTGGATTTGCAGAGATTTTAGGTGACTCTATTACTATCTTAGCGGAAAGTGTTGAGTGGCCAGACGAAATAGATGTTAAGCGTGCAGAAGAGGCTAAGGTTCGTGCAGAACGTCGTATAGAGGATGATTCCATGGATCTAAATAGAGCTGAACTTGCTTTGAAACGTTCTATTGTTAGAATGCAGCTTACTAAAAGAGTATAAAATTGCAGGGTTGGTAGTTTTACCAACCCTGTTTTTTATTTTACATATATACCCTAGTTATATTTATTGTGGAAAAAAACAGTTATTAATGGTATAATAAAATAACCGTAATTATGCAAACCTATGATTAATTAGTTCGGTTTTGCCGATGTATAATATAGTGGATTAATCGTATATGGATACAGGATGAGGATTATAAAAATGCAAGGAATTTTCATTTCAATGGAGGGACCTGATGGTTCAGGTAAAAGTACACAGATAGAATTGCTCAAGGCTTATTTGGAGAAAAAAGGCTACGATGAGATAATTATTACTAGAGAACCTGGCGGAACAGTTATAAGTGAGGCAATAAGAGAAATTATTTTAAATAAAGACTATTCCGAGATGAGTTATATGACAGAGGCACTTCTCTATGCATCTGCCAGAGCACAGCTAGTGAGTCAGGTTATCAAGCCTGCCCTTGAAGCTGGAAAGGCAGTTATAAGTGATAGGTTTGTTGATTCATCGGCTGTATATCAAGGCATGGCAAGAGGTCTTGGAGTTGAAGAAACTTATAATATTAATAGTTATGCCATACAGGGAATAATGCCACAGCTCACTATACATATGGATTTGCCAGCAAAGGTAGGTATAAGCCGTAAGAAAGAACAAGCAGAACTTGACCGTATGGAACTTGAAACATTAGAGTTTCATGAAAAGGTGGCAGAAGGATACAGAGAGTTGGCGAGACGTTCCCCAGAAAGAATAAAAAGTATTGACGCTACACAGGATATACAGACGATACATGAGATTATAGTGAAATACGTCGAAGAAATATTAAAAAAATAATTTTGAATTAATAATTCGGTAAGAAAGGAGAGTAAATATGGACATTAAAATTAATCAGCTTCAACAGCTTACACAGATGGAAGCACCAAAAAGTACACAAGCTACCAATGACGATTTTAAATTTACTCTCGTTAAGAATATAGAAGAGAGTCAGCTTCAGGAGAAACTTACATCTCTTATGAAAGATATCGAGGCGCAGGGAGCTAAAATAGCCAAGCATATGGATATCAAGGATATGAAGAAGTATCGTTCATCTATTAAGGAATTTATGAATGAAATAGTTTCTCGTTCTCATGAATTTTCAAGAGAGAACTTCTTAGACAGAAAGGGCAGACATAGAGTATATGGTATAATTAGACAAGTTGATAAGAACTTGGATGATTTGGCAGGAGAATTACTCAAGGAAGAGAAAGATAACCTTGCTATTTTAGGCAAGATAGATGACATAAGAGGTTTGTTGTTGGATATTTCAACTTAAGGAGGTGTGGTATATGGGCTTTGAAAATATTGTTGGACATGAGGATATAATACGACATTTTAAAAGTAGTATTGAGATGGATAAAATAAGCCATGCTTATATTATTAATGGTGAAGTAGATAGTGGTAAAAAGATGTTGGCTAAGGCCTTTGCTACCACATTACAATGTGAGAAAGGTGGAGTTGAGCCATGCGACAAATGTCAATCTTGTTTGCAGGTTGAGACAGGCAATCATCCAGACATTATAACTGTTACACATGAGAAAGCTGGCGTTATTTCTGTTGATGAAATAAGAGAACAGGTTGTAGAATCTATAGGTATAAAACCTTATAAGAGTAAATACAAGATATATATTGTTCCAGATGCTCAGCTTATGAATATTCAGGCGCAAAATGCGATATTAAAAACTATTGAGGAACCACCAGAGTACGGCGTTATTTTGTTGCTTACTTCTAATTTGGACAAATTATTGCCTACGGTTCAATCAAGATGTATGGTTCTTAACACCAAGCCTATTAGAGAAAGAGATATGTTGGGATTTCTCCAGAAAAATATGGGCTTAACAGAGGATAAGGCGTATTTCTGTCTTGATTTCGCACAAGGCAATCTTGGTAAGGCTATTAAGCTTGCAACTAACGATGAATATGTACAGGTTATAGATTCAGTTGTTGATGTTATGAAAAAGATTTTTGACCTTGATGTTGATGATTTGGCAAGTGCTGTTTCCCACATCGAACAATTTAAGATGTCTATAGATGATTATCTTGACTTGATGATGATGTGGTATAGAGATGTTCTTATGTTTAAGGTTACAGGTAATGTAGATAAATTACTTTTTAAGGGAGAATATTCCTCTATTAAAAAACAAGCAGCTATGTTATCCTATAAAGCTATAGAGGATAACATTAATGCCATTGAGATAGCAAAGAAACGTCTTAATGTTAATGCTAACTTTGAAGTGACTATGGAGCTTTTGTTGCTCACATTAAAGGAGATATAGTAATGAAGGAAGTTATAGGAGTACGTTTTAGGGAAAACGGAAAGATATATTTTTTTGATCCTCTTAATTATGAGGTTGAGACAGGGAATAATGTCATTGTTGAGACTGCAAGAGGAGTAGAATTTGGTAAGGTAGTACTTGGACGAAGAGAGATTGATGAAGGTAAAATGGCATCAGCACTTAAGCCTATTATCAGAATTGCTACAGATAAGGATTACGACAAATTTGTTGAAAATAAAGAAAAGAGCAAGAATGCATACGATGTGTGTCTCGAAAAGATAAAGAAACATAACCTCGATATGAAGCTAATTGATGCAGAATATACATTTGATAACAATAAGGTTTTATTCTATTTTACAGCTGACGGAAGAATAGATTTCCGTGAACTTGTCAAGGATTTGGCAGCAGTATTTAAAACAAGAATAGAGCTTAGACAGATAGGTGTCAGAGATGAGACTAAGATAGTAGGCGGAATAGGTATCTGTGGAAGAGAATTGTGCTGCCATAAACATTTGTCAGAGTTTGTGCCTGTTTCCATCAAGATGGCAAAGGAACAGAATTTATCTCTTAATCCAACAAAGATTTCAGGTGTTTGCGGACGTCTTATGTGTTGTCTTAAGCACGAGCAGGATACTTATGAATATTTGAATGACCGACTTCCTAATGTAGGTGATTATGTTAAGACTGTGGACGGGAAAAAGGGTGAGGTTGCTTCTGTAAATGTATTACGTCAGAAAGTAAAATTAATTGTTACTTTAGATGACGATACAAAAGAAATCGAAGAGTACAAGATAGAAGACCTTAAATTTAAGCATAAGAAGAGAAAGAATGATGACAAAATCAGTGATGCTGAGCTCAAGAAATTAGAGGCATTAGAGTGGAAGGAAGGAAAATCCAAATTAGATGATGAGTAATACAGATACACACTTATTAAAAGAAGGTGAAAGATTAGATGACCTCCAGTGTAACGGGTATTACATAATACAGAATCCGGAAATGTTTTGTTTTGGTATGGATGCCGTATTGCTATCAGATTTTGCTACAGGAAAACCGAAGGGCAAAGTCATAGATTTAGGAACAGGTACTGGAATAATCCCAACTCTTATGCATGCTAGAGGAAAGGGTACGCATTTTACAGGACTTGAAATACAGGAAAGCAGTGCGGATATGGCTTCCAGAAGTGTGCAGTATAATAAGTTGCAAGACAAAATAGAAATAATCCAGGGAGATATAAAGGAGGTTCCTTGTATATTCAAGGCAGCCTCTTTTGACGTTGTAACGTCTAATCCACCATATATACAGGAAAGCCATGGATTGGAGAATCTTATGGAACCAAAGAATATAGCAAGACACGAAATACTTCTTAATTTGGAGGATGTAATAAAGGCAGCGGCCCATCTATTAAAAGAAGGCGGCAGCTTTGCTATGGTGCATAAGCCGTTTAGGCTAGCGGAGATAATTCGTCTTATGTCTAAATACAGGCTAGAACCGAAACGTATGTGCATGGTTCAACCATATGTAGATAAAGAACCTAATATGGTACTTATTGAGGCTAATAAAGGTGGCCGAACTATGATGAAGATTGAACCAGCCTTGGTTGTGTACAATAAAGATGGAAGCTATACAGAGGATTTGTTAAAAAGATATAACATGTAAACAGATTGAGGGATTAATATGGCAGGAATACTTTACTTGGTTGCTACACCCATAGGCAATCTTGAGGATATAACATATAGGGCGATACGTGTACTAAATGAGGTGGATTTAATTGCTGCAGAGGATACTCGTAATAGTATTAAATTACTGAATCATTTTGACATAAAGACGCCAATGACAAGCTATCATGAGCATAATAAATATGAAAAGGCAGAAGAATTAGTAAATAAGTTGGTTGCAGGTAAGGATATAGCTGTGATAACAGATGCGGGTACTCCAGGAATATCAGATCCGGGAGAGGAGCTGGTTAGACAATGCTATGATGCAGGCGTAACAATAGTCCCTGTACCAGGGGCTTGTGCTGCTATAAATGGACTTATAGCTTCAGGCCTTCCTACTAGAAGATTTGCCTTTGAAGCCTTTTTGCCAACCGACAAAAAGGAAAGAAAACTTGTTTTAGAGGAACTAAAAAGTGAGACTCGAACAATGATAATATATGAAGCTCCTCATAGGTTAGGAAAAACTTTGATTGAATTAAGCTCGACTTTGGGTAATCGCAATACAACAATATGTCGAGAACTTACTAAAAAGCATGAAACATTTTTCAAGACAAGCTTAGAGGATGCGGCATCGTATTATTCTGATAATGAGGCTAAAGGTGAATGTATAATTATAATAGAAGGATTATCCTTTGAAACTATTGAAGAAGAAAGCCGTAAGCAGTGGGAAAGCATGAGTGTTCCTGAGCATATTGCTATGTACCTGAATCAGGGTATGGATAAAAAAGAAGCAACAAAGCAGGTAGCCAAGGATAGAGGTGTTCCTAAAAGAGACATATACGAATTTGCTAAGGAAATGTAAAACAATCCGTGATATTAAAAATATCACGGATTGTTTTATGTTTTATTTGTTGTTGTCGTCAATTTCAAATGTAAAGAAAGGCTTTAATGTAGGGTCCGTCATAACCCAGTATTTTATGGCATCGATATTTTGAAGAACGGACTCCATTGCCTTAAATACATCCTGAAGGTCCTTGATTTCGGTGTTATCAATTGAACCATCTTGGGTTATTTTTACTAATGTTTTTGAAATCTCTTCCATGCTTTGAGTTGAGCCTAGGAATTTAAGAACAAGACGTTCAATGGAATCAGGTTCTGTAGTTTTTGCTTTTTCTTCCAACTTGCGAATTCCAATAGGACATATATTGTTACAGAAGTCTGTACATAAATGAGGTGCATCGTATGCAGTAGCCATGATGTCTACTTCTTCTGCATATGGTTCTATGTGGTCAAGCTCTATTCTTGCAAGTCTGCTTCTTTCGATTCCTAATTTGAGGGCTGCTTTCTCGCGACTTGAATAATTATCGTTAGTTTCTGCGGCTTTTGTTCTTGCGATATAATAAATATTTTCCGTTGCTTTTGATGCTTTTCTACCCATATGTACCCCTCCATATATTCTTCATCCGGAAATAAATAGTATGTAAAAGAAAGATATTTTGATATAATGAACTTTAGTGAGATGTTTACTGACAAAGGTTCACTATAATCACACTATTGAAACAAGTTTACCACATAAAGTTAAAATATTAAAGAGTAAAAGTGGAGGTAGCAATGAAATTTGCGCACACAGGAGATTTACATATAGGAAAACGATTACACGAAAGAAGTTTGCTTGAAGACCAACGAATAGTTTTGTGGCAGATATTGGATATTTTGTGTAAGGAAGAAGTGGAAGTTCTCGTTGTTTCTGGGGATATATATGATAAGCCAACACCAGGAGTTGATGCAGTTAAGCTTTTTGACGAATTCGTATATGAGCTCGAAAGGAAAAATATTAAGCTTATTGCCATAAGTGGAAATCACGATAGCATGGAAAGAATATCTTTTGGAAGCAGAATTATGAGCAAAAAAGGAATATTTTTTCAAGAAAATTTCTCTGGAGAGGCACAAAAAATAGTATTATCTGATTCCTATGGGGAAATAAATTTCTATATGATTCCATTTATTAAACCAGCTTATGTTGGAAGCGATAGCTATGAGGAAGCTTTTGCTAAAATTGTTGCTAGTAGTAATATAGATTTTTCAAAGAGAAATATATTGGTAGCTCACCAGTTTTTTACTGGAACAAAGCCAGGTATGGACTTGAATAATGACATGCTGAAGGAAAGTGGATTGCTACCAGAACGTACAGAATCAGAAGCCATCAATGTGGGCGGGCTTGATAATATATCTTACGAATTGGTCAGGGATTTTGACTACGTGGCCTTGGGACATTTGCATAAAAGTCAGTGTGTAGGAGAAGATTATATTAGATATTCAGGTTCCCCACTTAAGTATTCATTTTCTGAAAGTAATCATGATAAATCCATTGTTATAGTGGATGTAAAATCTAAAGGTGACATTAGTATAAATAAGATTAGTCTAGAGATGCCTAGAGATTTGCGTGTAATCAAAGGCAAGCTTGAAAATTTGGTTTCTAAGGATGTTGTGGAAGCAGAAGGTGTTAGCCGAGAAGATTACATATGTGCTGTTATCACTGATAAAGAGAGGGTTACAGATGCTGCGAATAAACTTCTTAGATGGTATCCAAATCTTCTTAAAATTGAATATGAGTACGAAAATGTTGCTGGATTAAGTAAAGATTTACCAAACATAAAAGGTAAGAGTCCAATGCAATTATTTGAGGAATATTATGAAATGATTAATGGTCGAACTATGGATTCCCAAGAAATGAGTATAGTTGCCAAGTTGTTAGGGGGTGATAAGGATGAGACCAATTAATCTCGTTATAGAAGCCTTTGGTCCCTTTGCTGGCAAGGAGGAAATAGATTTCTCCAAAATGAAATCAGGTCTATTTCTTATTACAGGTGACACTGGAGCAGGAAAGACCACTATTTTTGATGCAATGACATTTGCTTTGTACGGTGAGGCAAGTGGAAATAATCGAAAATCTACAATGTTGAGAAGTGATTTTGCAACAGACGACTGTGTAACAAGAGTCACCTATAAATTCAATTATGGAAGTAAAGAATATAAGGTAGTTAGAACACCTCAATATGAGCGTCGCAAGCTGAGAGGACAGGGAACTATAAAGCAGAATGCTGATGCCACTCTTTATGATGGTGAGGAAGTGATAGCAACTGGTGCTGGCGGTGTAACTGAGAAGATTCAGGAGATTATGGGACTAAACAGAGACCAGTTTGTGAATGTGTCTATGATTGCCCAAGGAGAATTCTTAAAGCTGTTGTTAGCGAAATCTTCAGACAGAGCTCTTATTTTTAGAGATATTTTTAATACAGGAATATATAAGCATTTGCAGCTTTCTTTAAAAGATAAGGCAAAAGAATTGTATGTGGAAATGGACAGGTGTAAGAATGCTTTGATTCAGTATGCTGGAGGCTGTGAACTCGGTGATGAAGATAATTATGAAGACCTTTTGAGAGCAAAAAATATTTATGTGCTTCCTAAACTTATTGAGGATTTAGAAACAATAATCCAAAGGGATAATGAGGATTTATCAAACTTAAAAAGAGATAAGTCCGCTAAAAAAAAGGAACACGCAAAAGCGTCTGAAAAATATACTAAGACAGTTGAAAAACAGAGAGAATACAATGAAATAAAAAAACGTCTTGATAAAGCTAAAAATGAGTTACATGAGGCAGAAGAAAAGTATGCTAGTGCTAATAAAGTACTCGAAGAAGCGGGCAAGCAGATTTTCATGGTGGACGAAGAAACCAGCAAGGCGGCTATTATACGTAATGCAATTCCTATGTACAACAAGCTGGAAATGCTACAGAAGGATTATGACGATGTTAAAAAACAACTTGATGAGGTTGAGAAAAAATATTCCAGCAAGCAGAAGGAATTGGAGATAAACAGTAGAGATATTGAAAGGATAAAAAAAGAGGTAACAGTATCTAGCGAAAAATTTGAAAACCTTGAGAAAGAAAAAAATCAAGTAGCTCATCAGTATGAGAGTATGTCAGACGCATTTCTTAGATGTCAGGCTGGCATTATGGCTAGTCGTTTAACTAAAGGAACCCCTTGTCCGGTTTGTGGCTCTCTTAGTCACCCTTCAAAGCAAAGCCTTACGGAGAAGGTTTGTACAGAAGAAGAGCTTAACCAAATGAAAGAAAAAAGGGACAGATTAAAAGAGGAACAACAAAGGACAAGTATTATTATAGCTGATAAAAAGAAGGAAGAGGAAAAACTTCTTCAAAATAAAGAGAATTTGATGAAGGAAGAAGCAGTATATCAAAGAGAAACTAATGAATTAAAGGTTCTTCTCGCACAGATTACTGCATCCATTGATACAGCTAGAGAACAGCTTCAATTTAAATGCCTAAAGGATGCGGAGAAAGAAGCTAAAAGACATACAGACAAAGCAAACGAAATTAAGAAGGCATACGAGGATGCAAAAGAAAAAGTAGAGAAGATTAATATTGCTTTAAATACATTAAAGAACCAGATTAGTAAGGACGAGGAATGGCTTTCTAAAAAGGAAAAATCTATAGTAGATGTGGTTGCTTTAAAAGTAGAGGCAGATGATTTACAAAATCAGTTGGGGCTTCTTGAAAAGGAAGAAAGAGTGCTGGATCTTCGCTTGGATAAAAATAAAAGTGCTCTAAAAAATATTCTTATGTCAAAAGAGGCTTACGAAAAGATAGAAAACAGTTGGAAAATTTATGATCAGCTTAATCTAACCGCCAACGGTGGTGGCTATGGAAAAGGTAAATTTGACTTTGAGAGCTTTGTTCAGGCAAAATATTTTGAGCAGGTCATTGCACTTGCTAATGTAAGGCTTGGTAAAATGACCTATGGAAGATATGAGCTAATAAGACGAACAACTGCTGATTCTAAGGCTAGTCATA
The DNA here is from genome assembly GCA_015057525.1 of Lachnospiraceae bacterium. GTDB lineage: Bacteria > Bacillota > Clostridia > Lachnospirales > Lachnospiraceae > Coprococcus_C. The sequence goes on from SVEE01000007.1 coordinate 101,237, forward strand.
CAGGTCTTGAAATTGATGTATTAGATAACAATACTGGTAAAACAAGACGTGGTGAAACTCTTTCAGGAGGAGAGGCATTTATGGCTGCTCTTTCAATGGCACTAGGGATGTCAGATGTAATATCCGCAAATTCAGGAGGTATTAGAATGGATTCCATGTTTGTTGATGAAGGTTTTGGTTCTTTGGATGCTAACGCATTGGAACAGGCACTTTCTGTTTTGACAGAATTATCCGATTGTGATGGCGAGTATGTACGACAGGTGGGGATTATTTCCCATGTGGAAACCTTGAAAGAGAGAATAGATAATAAAATAGTTGTCAAAACAGGAATTCATGGTAGTAGAATTTGTTAAAAATAGTTAAGTTTACCAAATAAATAATTGACAAAAATTTTCTGTATTAGTATTCTATAAGGTAGTGATATTACACACGAAAAATAAAGGAGGACATATTATGGACGCTAAAACTGCAAGTATTGTAAGCTACATAACTTGGATCGGCTGGATTGTAGCTCTTTTAGTCGGCAACAAAGATGATGCTGAGGTTAAGAAGAACTTAAATCAGGCACTTGTAATCAACATTGTAGCTACTGTAAGTGGTATCGTTACAGGAGTTGGATCATTAATTCCATTAATCGGATTTTTATTTACAGTTCTTGGTGCGCTTGTTTCCCTTGTTTGCTTTATCTTAGCAATTATGGGTATTGTTAACGCTGTTAATGGTGACGGTAAGTCACTTCCAGTAGTAAGTGCATTCCAGATTATTAAATAATTGAGATGTAGCCGAGTCTGGTGGCTCGGCTATTTTTCTTTGGAAAATTTTCTTTGTTAAAATGTGTAATATACAAATATAAAGTTAAGAATATAAAAAAGGTGATAATATGAGAGAACGAAAACAAAATATAAGAACTATATTAGCCATAATAACATTTACGTTGTTGTTGGCATATTTGATTAATCATACAGGTGTAATTTTTGGGGTTATTAACAAGCTCATTGCATTGCTGTTCCCATTTTTAATAGGTTGTGGAATGGCATTTGTTATAAATATACCTATGCGTGGTATTGAGAATAAATTTTTTAAGAACCCAAATTCCAAGCTGTATAAGGCTAGACGTCCTATAAGTATGGTTGCATCATATGTATTATTTTTACTTGTTATAGTATTAGTAATATTTGTGGTTGTTCCTGAGGTTGCAGATACTCTTTTGGTAATTAGAGATAAATTTCCTGCATTTGTATCTAATGCAAAAAGCTTTCTCATAAAATACACAGAAAAATTTCCTGAGATAACAGAAACCATTATGAATGTGGAATTGGATTGGGACAAAATCACAGGGGTAATTTTTAACAGTAGTTCATCTATTATTGAGAGTACAGTATCACTTTTTTCATCATTTATAAGTGCAGTGGTAAATGTTATTGTGGGAATTGTTTTCTCTGCATATATTCTTTCTCAGAAAGAAAAGCTTTCTAAGCAGGTCAAGATGTTTATATATGCTATGTATAAGGAAAGCACAGCAGATGAGCTTATGGTGTTTGGTAAAATTGCTAATACTACATTCTCTAAGTTCTTTACATGTCAGTTTAGAGAAGGTATTATTCTTGGAACAATGATAGGTGTAACTATGGCAGTAATAGGTATGCCATATCCCCTTACTACAGGTGTATTAATTGCTTTTACAGCGTTAATTCCTATTTTTGGTGCGTTTATAGGACTTGCAATTTGTGGATTCCTTATTCTTGTTGATACACCAAGTATGCTTATTGGCTTTGTTATATTATTCTTTGTTATTCAGTTTATAGAGAATTATTTTATATATCCAAAGCTTGTTGGTGGTGATATAGGTCTTTCTGCTATATGGGTTTTACTTGCTGTTCTTGTAGGTGGAGATTTAATGGGCGTAGTTGGAATGCTCATATTTATTCCACTTGTTTCAGTATTCTACTCATATATGAGAAGCATTATATATAGAAAGTTAAAGAAAAAGAATATTGATGTGGACAAAAAGCAGGTTCCGGACAATGTTATGCCATTGATGGAAGGAAGACGTAGACTTTTCAGCGCCAGAGGGAAAGCTGAAGGGAAAAAAGATGATAATAACGAAGATACAGTGGTTGAGGAATAGATATGTATAAAGAAATACCAGGTTTAGTATTATATAGAGATTTAGGTGAGGACAGTATCCTCTATAAAATGGCTGAGATATTTAAGGATAAGGATAACAAGAAGGCAAGCAATGAGGAACTTGTAAGTAGAATATATCAGCAGATAAAACGAATATTGGATGTAGCTACCAGCTATGGATTTAATAGGAATCTTTGGCAGGATTACCTTGCATTTTTGCTTATTACTAATGAAAATTCATTTACTCTTACTTGCGAAAAAGTTGGTGCAGGTGATGGCACAGTAAATAAGTTTGCAAAAAATGACTATGCAATATTTATGAAGCTTTTTAATTTTGATTTTTCTGCAATAGAGAAGGATTTGGGAATCGATTGTTTTTCAACAATTACTAATTACACTTCTCTGCCTAAGAAAGAGCAGATGTACAATCAGAATGTTAGCGAAAAGGTAAGATACGTAAGTGATAAAATAAGTCAAGCGTCCAATATAGATGAGGTCTTTGAAATTATGACTGAATTCTACAAAAAATATGGTGTGGGTATGTTTGGCTTAAACAAGGCATTTCGTATTAAACATGATGAAGGTAAGGATTTGGAATTTATACCTATCAATAATACAGAGAAGGTTGTCCTTGATGATTTAGTAGGTTATGAAATACAAAAGAAAAAGTTAGTAGATAATACAGAGGCCTTTGTGAATGGAAGAAAGGCTAACAATGTACTCCTTTTTGGAGATAGCGGTACAGGTAAATCTACAAGTGTTAAAGCCATAATTAACGAATACTACGAGCAAGGACTTAGAATGATAGAAATTTACAAGCATCAGTTCAAGGACTTGTCCTCAATAATCTCCCATGTAAAAAATAGAAATTACAAATTTATTATATATATGGATGATTTGTCTTTCGAGGAGTTTGAGATAGAATATAAATATTTGAAGGCAGTAATCGAGGGTGGATTGGAAATTAAACCAGATAATGTTTTGATTTATGCTACATCAAATAGAAGACATCTCATAAAGGAAACATGGAACGACCGTTCCGACATGAATGTTGAATTGCATCACTCTGACACTATGCAGGAGAAAATGTCACTGGTTAACAGATTTGGTGTAACAATTAGTTTTTCTAAACCATCTAAGAAAGAGTTTAACAACATAGTTACTGAAATAGCTAAGAGGTATCCACAAATTAAGCTCTCAGATGACGAACTTGTTTTGGAGGCTAATAAGTGGGAGTTATCTCATGGTGGTTTATCAGGTAGAACAGCTCAGCAGTTTATTAATTATTTGCTTGGACAGGTTCAGGATTAGCCATATATAATCAGGTTGCTATTTGCTTTGTAATTTGATATTATTTAGCTTAGTTACGATTACGGGACCAGATAGGGAAGTAAGACTTTCGGCTTTATTTATAAGGTCGTTAAGCTTGTCATCTTCTCCGTGCTTAATATATATTTCAGCAAGGTTAATGTATGTTGCTGATATGTCTGAACCTATGGATACACTGTACTCTAAGAATTGGCGTGTTGCAGTGTCATCAGTTGTATCGGCATCTAACAAAGCATTTCCAATATTGTTGAGAAGCCTGATAAAGCTGGTGAAATTCTCGTCGTACGAAGAAAGATCATTAAGGTTGGCTGGTCCATACATAAGTTTTAGGTCGGTGTTAGAATATCCAGACAAATTAATGATTTTCTTGTCAGAGAAAGTCTGGAATTCATCTGCTAAATCTTTTCTTCCTATGTTGATTAGGGAATCAAGAGGCAGATGCGAAGGATAAACGATATAGTCTAGTCCAGATATGTCCTTGCGTCTTACAGAATTAGCTTCTAGTTCTCTGTTCCAGAAACTGTTTTTTCTATCAGACATGGCTTTGTTATTTATAGAAATACCACGGGCCACGATATAACACAGAGAAAATACTAAAAAAAATGAAATTAAACCTATGTGATCTAGAATAAAACTCATAAATAATCCTTTCGGAGGTAAAAATAAAATGATTAACTTTAGTAACAAAAAGACACAGAGAAAAATATCTATAGCAATAGCTGCAATCTTAGTAGTTGCAATGGTTGTAGGTCTTCTTGTTTCCTATATTTAAGTACATATATACTTTACATAGGATAACATGAAGAAGGAGAATTTTCAAGGTTACCGGCAGGAGGTCCACTGTATTATGGAACAGGGCTCTGTGAATGAACGCTGTCTTACACGTTCAGTTATCAAGCATATTAGAAAACATAATAAAGCTCTAAACACAGGTGCCGCTGTAGGTAATGACTATGCCAGTTTTAATTTGGGAGAGAATTCCTCTATAGTATGGAGCGATGGGGTTAGTGATGACCCGTTTTTGGCGTGGACAAAGGCTTTGAATAATCTTGCAGTTTCAGGTGGAACAATCCTCGGGGCAAGAATTGCTTTTTTGTGTCCAGAGAACACAAAAGAATCTCAAATTAAGGAATACATGAAGGTGTTCAATTGTCTTGCAGATGATAGTGGAATACAAATCATGGGTGGACACACTGAGATAAGCAAAGTGCATAATGACATTAGCTTTGTTGTTAATGTGCTAGGTATTTGTGGTTCATACTGTGCAAAAACAAAAAGTATTGAACCAGGTTTTGATATTATCATGACTAAATATGCAGGTATTATGGGTGGGGATAGACTTGCCCGAATAAACCATGACCAGTTGTGTGGAAGGTTTGCCAAAAGCTATGTAGAGTCTGCATATGTAGACAGGAATATGTTTTCAATTTCCAAGGAAGCAAAAATCCTTTCCAACAGAGGAGATGTGTATTATATGCATGATGTTTCATGTGGTGGAATTTATGGTGCTTTGTGGCAGCTTGGGTCCAAGATTAATCATGGTATAGAAATAAGACACAACAACATATTTATTAAACAGGAAACAATAGAAATAGCTGAATTCTTTAATATAAATCCTTATATGTTGGATGGAACCGGCTCCTTGATAGCGGTGGTGGAAAATGGTGAGTCCGCTGTTAACGAGCTTAATGAGGCAGGAATTCCGTCCGCTGTTATTGGAAAGGTATCTTCGGGCAAGGAACGCTTTGTAGTTATTGAACCAACAGGAGAGAAGAGATTTTTATCGCCGGTGAACGGTGATGAGATATATAAGATAATAGGAGGAATGCGTTGTGAATATTGATGTTTTAAAACTCTTAGAAAACGACAGTAAATTATCTGTTAAAGATATAGCCAGTATGCTTGGCTTAGATGAGGCCGCCGTGGCCGCGGACATCAAGGCCATGGAGGAAGGCAAAATAATATGTGGATATCATACCATGATAGATTGGGATAAGGTATCAGAGGAGAAGGTTACTGCTCTTATTGAGGTTAAGGTTACTCCTCAGAGAGGTCAGGGATTTGACAAAATAGCTGAAAGAATTTATAACTATGAGGAAGTAAGTGCCGTATATCTTATGGCAGGAACATTTGATTTTACTGTATTTATACAGGGTAAATCTTTAAAAGAAGTTTCTAGATTTGTTTCAAGTAAGCTTGCTGTCATGGAAACTGTTGTAAGCACACAGACTCATTTTGTATTAAAGAAATACAAAGACCATGGCTTAATATTTGACAAAGTAAAACAGGATGAAAGGTTGGCGATTATACCGTAATGAGAAATCCATTATCTAAAACAATAGAACAAATAAAACCTTCTGGAATCAGAAAGTTTTTTGATATAGTAAGCGAGATGCCTAACGCTATTTCTTTAGGTGTTGGTGAGCCTGATTTTGACACACCATGGCATATTCGTGAGGAAGGTATATACTCCCTCGAAAAGGGAAAAACATTCTATACTTCTAACTCAGGTCTTCTTGAACTTAGAGAAGAGATTTGTAAGTGGTACAAGAGAAAATATGATGTCGACTACGATTACAAGACAGAAGCTCTTATGACAGTTGGTGGTAGTGAGGGTATTGACGTTGCACTTCGTGCAATGCTTGATCCAGGTGACGAGGTTATTATACCTGAGCCTTGCTACGTTTCATATCTACCATGTGTTGAGCTTGCAGGTGGTGTTCCTGTAACTATTTCATTGAAGAACGAAAACCAGTTCAGACTTACACCAGATGAGCTTCTTGAGGCGATTACAGATAAGACAAAGATACTTATTCTTTCTTTCCCTAATAATCCAACAGGCGCAATTATGAGCAAGAAGGATCTTGAGCCAATTGCACAGATTTGTAAGGAAAAAGATATATTTGTTATTTCTGACGAGATTTATTCAGAGCTTACATATGGAGATGAGCCACATTGCAGTATCGGTTCTTTCCCAGATATGAAGGAGAGAACTATCATTGTAAATGGTTTCTCTAAGGCATACGCTATGACAGGTTGGAGACTTGGTTACGCACTTGCTCCAAAGATTATAGCAGAGCAGATGACTAAAATTCACCAGTTTGCAATTATGTGTGCACCTACTGCAAGTCAGTACGCTGCTATAAGTGCAATCAAGGATGGAGATAAAGATATTGCTAACATGAGAGAGTCATATGACAACAGAAGACGTTACCTTCTTAGAACCTTTGAGGAAATGGGACTTCCATGCTTTGAGCCTTTTGGTGCATTCTATGTATTCCCATGCATCAAGGAATTTGGTATGACTTCAGATGATTTCGCCACACAGCTTCTTAAGGAAGAAGAGCTTGCTGTTGTTCCTGGTACTGCATTTGGTGAATGTGGTGAGGGATTTGTTAGAATTTCTTATGCATATTCTTTGGATGAGCTTAGAGAAGCAATGTCGAGAATAGAGAGATTTATTGCAAAGCTTAGAGCGAATAAGTAGAGTTTTTGTGGTTCGCTTAGAAAAGTAGAATATTATGGCTTGGCTGTGAATTATAGTTTGAGGAATTACTTAAAAGTGAGGTTATGAAATGCTTAATATAGTATTACATGAACCAGAGATACCAGCTAATACTGGAAATATTGGGCGCACTTGTGTAGCAACAGGTGCGCGCCTTCATTTAATAGAACCTCTGGGATTCAAAATAGATGATAAAAGTTTAAAAAGAGCGGGACTGGATTATTGGCATAAGCTAGATGTCACAGTGTATGAAGACTATGATGATTTTCTTGCTAAGAATCCGGGGGTTAAGGTTTATATGGCAACTACAAAATCTAAACAAAAGTATACAGATGTTTCCTTTGAGGAAGATGCATATATTATGTTTGGAGCAGAAAGTAGAGGAATACCAGAGGAAATTCTTCTTGATAACAAAGAAACTTGTGTAAGGATACCTATGATGCCTGGAGAGCGTTCTCTTAATTTGTCAAATGCTGTTGCTGTGGTCGTATACGAAGCATTGAGGCAGCAGGATTTTCCAGGATTGGAGGAACAGGGACAGCTTCATAGATATGAGTGGTAGGAAGGTTTTGCATAATAACTGTCAGAGTTGTATGGAGAGTATCGTGAAGAGTTATAATAAAAATATAGATTGGCTTGGAAAACCATATTATTCTTTAAATGCATATTTTAAGCATGTTTATGGCCAGAAAATATATAAGATTGCTGTAGATGCAGGTCTTACATGCCCCAACAGAGATGGCAGCCTTGATACACGAGGCTGCATATTTTGTAGTGCAGGTGGAAGCGGAGATTTTGCTGAAAAATATAGTAGTAGCCAGTGCGGAAGTTCATGCACAAATAGTGAGGCATACATTAGAAAGCAAATAGAAGACAGCTTATCTCGTTTTAATAAATCTGTGGGTGATAAATTTGTTATATATTTTCAAGCATTCACTAATACCTATGGTGATGTAGACTATTTGAGGAAAATCTGGAGTGATGCCCTTAGCCATGAAGATGTGGTTGGAATATCTATTGCAACAAGACCAGATTGTTTGGGGGATGAAGTTCTTGAGGTATTGAGCGAACTTCAAAAGACATATTGTGATATAAATTCAAGTGAAGGTTCGGAAGAATGCATCAAAGAAAAGCCAGAAGAATTTAAGAAAAAATTCATCTGGGTTGAACTCGGCTTACAGACGATACATGATAATACAGCAGAGTATATAAGAAGACATTATCCCTTAGCTACATATGATGAAGCCATAGAAAAATTAAGCCTAATAAATATTCCATATATAACTCACATCATACTAGGTTTACCAAATGAGACGGAAGAAATGATGCTATCTACCGTACGTTATGTAAACCAACATAAATATAAGCCTTTTGGTATCAAACTACAGCTATTGCATGTACTAATACATACAGATTTGGCGTTAGATTACGAGGCGGGTTTGTTTAAAGAATTGGAGTTGGAGGAATATATAGATATTGTAATAAAATGCCTTGAGAATATTTCTCCTGATGTTGTTATTCATAGAGTGACAGGGGATGGACCTAAAAATATTCTCATAGCACCAAAATGGTCTGGGAATAAAAAGGTGGTACTTAACACACTTCATAAGCAAATGAAGGAGCTGGGTGTTAAGCAGGGAGATGAAATAAAAAAATAAACACACACCAAATTTTCGTTGGTGTGTGTTTTCGTTTTTCTAACCCTTATAATTAACAATTTCATCAATAAGCTTAGGAAGCTGCTCGTCCATAGTTTCGTTAGAAAACTGACAAGTACCAACCTTGCGGTGTCCGCCACCGCCATATTTAAGCATGAGACTTCCTACATCTACGTTAGATGTTTTGTTAATGATGCTGTAGCCTACAGCTGCTGAACAGCCCTGTCCACCTTTGCCGTTAACAATCCATACGGAAATGTTCTGCTCTGGATATAAGCTGTAAATCATAAATCTGTTGCCTGTGTAGATTGGGTCAACACCTCTTAAATCAGAGATAATAACATCTTTTTCTACACGAGTATGAGCCTTGACCATCTCTTTGAATTTTTCAGTCTGCTCATTATATACTTCGATACGCTCTTTGACATCAGGAAGATTAAGAATTTCTTCTGTAGTCATAGTTCTACATGCATCAATAAGTTCTTCCATAAGCTTGTAATTAGGAATAGTGAAGTTTCTCCATCTTCCAAGACCTGTTCTAGGGTCCATGAGGAATCCGATTAAAATCCATCCTGTTGGATTTAAAATTTCGTCGATAGTAAGATTGCCTGAATCCACCTTATCAACTGCTTCCATCATCTCGTCAAAGTGAGAAAACTTTTCTGCACCGCCATAGTACTCATAAATAATTCTTGCGCAAGAAGGAGTAATACGACTTTCTCCTTTATATTTACCTTCAAGCTGAAGTCTCTCGTGTTCACTAGAGTGATGGTCAAACCAGAGACCACAACCTTCTACGTAAGGAACGTTGGCAAGACAATCGTTCTCGTCAATAGGAACTAAGCCATCCTGCAAATCCTTTGGATGAGCAAATGTCCAATGGTCGATAATGCCTGCTTCTTTAAGAAGAGCACCACAAGCTAATCCGTCAAAATCCGAACGTGTAACTAATCTCATAAGTATCCCCTTTCATACATAAAATGTGTTGTATCACATATACTATAATAGTATATTATTTTGATGAGTTTTTCAAGGAAAATCCTATGCAGATAATGTTAACCATATCACAATATGCAATGCCTGTTATAATTGGGTATATAGTTTTATATGGATTGATAAAAAAGGTTCCTGTATATGAAAGCTTTGTTACGGGAGTTAAGGATGGTTTTAAAATAGTTTTCGATTTAATGCCTACCTTGGTTGGATTGCTTGTGGCAGTTGGCATTTTTAGAAGTTCAGGTTTTCTTGATAAGATGTGTGAGCTTATTTCACCTGTTACAGATGCTTTACATATTCATGCTGCATTACTTCCAGTGGCGCTAATTAGAATATTTTCTTCTTCTGCAGCAACAGGTATGGTGCTTGATATATTTAAGACATATGGACCAGATTCTTTGGTTGGAAATACTGTATCAATACTTATGAGTAGTACTGAAACCATATTTTATACTATGTCTGTTTATTTTCTTGCAGTGGGTGTAAATAAGAGCAGATGGACTCTGGCGGGAGCTTTGATAAGCTCCTTTGCAAGCTTTGTAGTTAGTGTCATAATTGGTGGAATGATATAACATAATTTTAAATATATGTCAATGAATTTGGTGTATACGTTTTGTAACATTTGTATACATTTTGGAGCTTTACTTTCAGTCAAAAACCATGTTATAGTCTCATTGTAAATAACTTGCAACCTTCTTTTGCAGGTTATGTACATTCTATTTTTTGGCAATCTTGTATGATGCAACATTCACGATTTCCCAACTTAAAAATTCATAAAATATTATAGAAATAGAACTATTGGAATTTGTTTTCCTTTATAGATGTATGCATAGTAACCTTCTTCTTGCTTATTGCATCTATGAGATTGCCGTTTTTAAGGGGTGATGATTATTTGGGGAGATTTAATTAAATATATAATAATATTCATATTATTAGGACTTGCAGTAAAACAGGATGTTAAAAGCTTTAAGGTGTCAAACAAACTAAATTTGGCAGGATGCCTAATTGGAATATTTCATAGCCTACTGTTTTACGGTATAGGTGGTCTTTGGCATAGCATGCTGGGAATAATTATTCCTTTTGTAATGTTATTTCCACTCTTTCTGTTTGGTCTTTTAGGAGCTGGTGATATAAAGCTTCTTTCTGCAATAGGTTCTTTTTTATCCAAGAGAATAATAGTTGTTATAGTTTTAAGTTTTTGCTTAGCGGCAGTGTTTGGTGTTTTTGTTATATTGAAAAGAATATTAACCAAACAGCATTCTAATTTGCTGAACTCGCAATTCACAAAAATACATATGACAATTCCAATTGGATTTGGCACCATAGCATATTTGCTTGTGTATATAATTTGATAGAAAGTCTAGGTGTAGTTTATGGGATACAAAATAGGTATATATGATAAGGATATAAATTATATCAGAAGTGTTATGGAATATATTAATCATTATGGAAATTCATCAATCAGAATGGCTGCATTTTCCAGCGTAAGCGCATTGGAAGATTATACAAAAGAAAACTATCTTGATTTGATTATATTGGGTGAACAAGTGAAAATCGATAATGATATTCCTGTTGTTTTTCTGTGTGATAAAAGAGAAATGTTGTCAGAAACAACTATATATAAATACCAAAGTGGCGATGCTATTTTATGTCGAATTTTAGATATTATAAAAAATAGTAATTCCATTAATCTAAATAACAAGCTTATATGTGGTGTGTATTCGCCCTTGGGCAGGTGTGGAAAAACAACACTTTCTCTTGGTCTATGCAATCACCATAAAAAATCTATTTACATAGGTCTCGAGCAACATTCGGGTATAAGTAGTAGCTTACGTTATTCCAAAGATATTGGAGAAAAATTTGTGTATTATCTTGCTAATAGAGATGAGGAAATAACTGAATTATTAGAATCAACCCAGGAAAAGAATGAAGATTTTAAAATGATTGTATCTGATACATTTTGTGATGATATAATACAGCTTTCCTACGAGAATATGGATTGGTTTTGCAAGATAATGAGAAACCGTGTGGAATATTCCAGGATTGTATTTGATTTAAGTGTTGAATGTCTTGGGGATGTTAAAATATTATCTGCTTTTGATAGAGTATATATGCCTGTTATAGATGATTCGGTTTCTAGGATTAAGCTAGAAAAGTTTCAAAATATGCTAGAGTACCGAGGCTTAAGTGATTTGAGAAAAAAGATTGTGAATGTCGAAGTTCCAAATTGTGAATATAAAGCTGATAAAATTTCTTTATTGATAAAAAAAGGAGATTTATAGGAGAGAGAAATGAATGAATTAGGGGTAAAAGAAAGACTTAAGGAAAGAGTTTTAGCTGATATAGATATGAGTCGAACCTTGGAAGATGATGAGATTGGTCGAGTTATAGACAAATGTATTTTAGAGGAGTCGAAAAATATGTATCTTCCATTAAAAGAAAAAGTTCAGTTGCGAGTAGAGCTTTTTAATACATTTAGACGACTGGATGTTCTAACTGAGCTTTTAGAGGATGAGTCCATATCAGAGGTTATGGTAAATGGATTCGACAGTATATTTGTTGAGAAAAAAGGTAAAATTATGCCTTCAGAAAAGACCTTCGATAGTGAAGATAAATTGAAATCTGTAATTCAACAAATTGTTGCAGATTGTAATAGAAGAATAAATGAAGCTAATCCTATAGTTGATGCAAGATTAAGGGATGGTTCAAGAGTAAATATTGTAATGAATCCTGTGGCATTAAGTGGTCCAACGGTAACAATAAGAAAATTTCCCAATATGTCTATTGATATGAACCGGCTTATAGAGCTTGGCTCCATAGATAGTTTTGTGTCAAAAATTCTAGAACTTTTAGTCGAAGCAAAATATAACATTTTTATTTCGGGTGGTACCGGTTCCGGTAAAACAACATTTTTGAATGTGTTATCAAATTTTATTCCCAAGGATGAAAGAATAATAACAATTGAAGATTCCGCAGAGTTAAAGATTCAAGGCGTAGAAAATCTTGTCAGACTGGAGGCACGCAATGCTAATTTGGAGGGTGACAATAGTATTACCATACGCGATTTGATAAAGACAAGCTTAAGGATGCGTCCCGACAGAATAATTGTGGGAGAAGTCAGAGATGAGGCTGCCATAGATATGTTACAGGCAATGAACACGGGGCATGATGGAAGTTTGAGTACCGGACATGCTAACTCAGCAGAGGATATGCTGAGCCGATTGGAAACTATGGTGCTTATGGGGATGGATATACCTTTGGCTGCAATAAGAAAACAGATTGCTTCAGCTGTTGATATAATTGTTCATTTGGGCAGATTGCGAGATAAAACTCGAAAAGTAATAAAAATATGTGAGGTAGTAGGAATGGAAAATGGTGAAATTAAGCTGAATACTCTTTATGAGTTTTCTGAACTGGGAGAAAAAGATGGTCGTATAGTAGGTAAGCTTAGAAAGATAAATGATTTACTAAATGTCCAGAAACTTATGAATTTTGGACTGTTTAACATGTATAAGGAGGCTCAGGATGAAATCCAATATACATAAGCCAGACAAAGGTTGGGTTGTTATGGAGTTGTTTAAAATCGTGATACTGAGCATTTTGATTAGTTTTTTGTTTTATGATTCTGTGCTGGCATCACTCTTTGTATTGCCAGCAGGTATTCTTTTGTGGAAGCAGGATATTTATTTATACATCGAGGGTTCCAAGGAGAAAATGAGAGATGAGTTTAAGAATGTGATTATCAAAGTTTCAGGTAATTTAAATGCAGGATATTCCTTGGAGAATGCATTTATACAAGCAAGTAAAGATACTGAAAAAGAAACCTCAGGTTATATGGGTGTTGAACTTAAAAAGTTGGTGGCGGGACTGACGTATAACAAGAGAATAGAAGATATGCTTATGGAAATTGGGACGAGAAGTGAGATTGATGAAATAAAGGAATTTGCCGGGCTTATAGTTATTGCTAAATCCTATGGTGGTAACATTATTAATTTAATTAGACAAACCGCAGGCAATTTGTCTGAGAGACAATCAGTGGCACTTGAAATAAATACGTTGACGGCTGCGAAGCGGTTAGAGGGGAACATTATGGTTATGATGCCCTTTGTAATTATTGTATTTATGCGTTTTACCAATGAGGAGTATATGGATGTTTTGTACGAAACGCTTTTAGGTAGAGTAATAATGACTGTTTGTCTTGTACTTGTAATTTTGTCTTGGGTGATAATCAACAAGATTATGAAAATAAATTAGGGGTGAGCAAATGATATTTATAAATTTTATAGTTATATTGCTATATATTATGTTGGCCGTGTTTAGCAGAAAAAATCATAGTAAGTATAAGGGCAATGTATTTAAATGTATGGCTGATGTCATATATGAAGCGTCAAAAAACAAAATTAGTTATGATAGCGTAAAACGAAGTATTCGCAAGGTACAGACGGTCTCGCCTAAAGGACTTATTCAGCTTACAAAAAAACATATGGTTGAAAGTTTATCTCTTGTGCTGTGTATTTTTCTTATATTTAATCTGATTTCAGCAATGGCATTTATAAAGGAAAAATATTTTCCTGACAATGAGAACATAATTGAAAGAGAGGGTTATCAGGGGGATATAAGAGAGGAAACTCTGTATTTGAATAATAATGGTGAGGAATTGATTTACACATTAGATGTGAGCCAACTTCAATATACGGAGGAGGAGTTCATAGGTGAATCCAATAAAATGTTTTTAAATCTTAAGGAAGACATTTTAGGAGAAAATATATCTCTTGAAAATGTTTGCTTTGATTTGACTTTGCCGGAGAAGGGTAATGACAATGTTTTTTCTATAAAGTGGAAATCCGATACGCCGGATGTATTAACTTCACATGGGAAAGTAAATGTGGAAGAACTTAAGTCTAAAACAAGGGTTGTTCTTACAGCTACGGCAGAATATTTGGAATATACTAATACTTGTACATATGAGATAACTGTATGTCCGTATGAGGGAAATGTTGAAAGCAATGAAATAGGGATGGTTGGAGAAGTCTTAGACAGTCTGGAGATGCAAAACCGAAACAAAAAATATATTGAAATACCAGATGAAATCGATGGAGTGAAAATAAGCTTAACAAGTGGTAAGAAAAGTAAGTCAACACTTATATTTTGTGTAGGTTTTCTTATAAGTTTCTGTACTTTGTTTATTGGTAAAAGCAAATTGGATGAAGCGGGAAAATTGAGGGATAGTATGCTAAAAACGCAATACCCGGCTTTCGTCAATAAGCTTTGGCTACTGCTGGGAACAGGTATGACCATAAAAGCATGTGTTCAGCAGGTAATTGATGACGCAGAGGAAGAGAGTATTTTGATAAAAGAGTTGGAATATACCATAAATCAAATTGAATCGGGCTGTGATGAAAGCTTAGCTTATGATGAGCTGGGGACTAGGCTTAGTCTAGGACCGTATAGGCGGCTTATGAGCCATTTGAGCCAAAATCTGCGAATGGGTACAAAGGATTTGTTAAAACTTATGGAAGAAGAGGTAAGAGCTTCCCTAGAACTAAAGAAGGAGGATGTGAAACGTAAAGGAGAAGAGGCATCTACAAAACTTTTGTTTCCTATGATTTTACTTCTTGCTACAGTAATGCTTATTGTTGTATTGCCAGCTCTAATCAGTTTCTAATGGAGACTTGGAGGAGAAATATGAATTATATAAAAAAGTTCTTCAAAGAAGATGATGGAATGGGTGTTGTTGAGGTCATTTTAATCATCGTAGTTCTTGTTGCCATGGTGGCAGTTTTCAAAGAGCAGATATCTGATCTTGTAGATAGCATATGGGATACTATCAATAAAGATGCAGGTGATATCTACAGATAAAATTCTACTAATCACGCTTTTTATCCCCAGTGGATTATATTGAAAGGAGGAGAATATGAATAACAAGGGTCAAATAACGGTTTTTATAAGCTTAATTATAAGTGTACTGTTGATTTTAGGTATAGCATCACACAAGGCAATCAACGTAAATCTGGCTAAGGAAAAACTTGCCGCAAATTGCCAAGTTGCTGTTTCTGAGCTGTTATCAGAGTACAACAATTACATATTTGAACACTATCATATTCTCCTTTTTGATTCTAGTTTTGGAGGAAAAAATCAGGCTATAAGAGAAGAGGAACTAAAAAGTCGTATGGCGAAGAATCTAGGAGACAATATTCATGTTGAGGATTTAAGAATACTAGAATACACAACGCTGATGGAAGATGATTGTAAAGCATTTAAGGATCAAATTGAGGAGTATATGTCGTATGCAGCGGTGGAATATGGAGTAGAGGAAATTTTGAATCAAACGGATAATAATGATGGCACAGTGGGGGATGACATTTTAAATGATATGGACAATGCACAAAATCAAGAATCTGTAGATTCGAATCAGGAGGAAAATACTGAAGAAGATACTGAGGAAGATGACGCTTCAATAGAAGATCCAAGGGAATTCACGTCTACCATAAGTGAAATGGGGATTCTGGCGTTTGTTTTACCGGAGGATATGGATGTCTCCAGTGTTCATATTGATTTATCACATGTACCTTCTGCAGGAAAAGAATCTAATTTTGTCGAAATTGATGGGACTTTTGACGATATGGATGCACTTGAGGAAGATTTGCTAGAAGGTGGAAATTGGTCGGAGAAGTTAATTGATGGTGGAACAGGAATTTTATATTCTAGGTTGGTATTTAATTGTGCCACCGATACAGAGGTAAATAAAGACACGGTATTAGAATTTGAAAGAGAGTATCTTATAGCTGGGAAGTCTTCTGATTATGACAATTTGGAAAATGTAGTACATAGGATTATGGCTATAAGATTTCCGGCAAACTTTATTAGTTTGCTAGGGGATTCAGAGAAGATGGCTCTGATAGACCCTGTTGCTGAGGCTTTATTTGTGGCAACAGGTGTACCTGCCCCAGTGTACAAATATCTTATTGCAGGATGTTGGTCCTATGTAGAATCTGTGGCTGATGTAAGGAATCTATTAAAAGGAAAAAGAGTCCCATTCATGAAAAATTCGGATAGTTGGATAACGGATTTAAGTGCATTGGAAACAAGCATATATAACGATACTGAAGATACTGGTAAGGGACTTTCCTATGAGGATTATCTTATGATTTTACTTGCAGTGAATTCTGATGATATGTATGTGAGAATGTTGGACTTGATGCAAATAAATGCAAGACAGGAACAGGATGATTTCATGATAAGTAATGGAGCTGTTGGGGTGACTGTAACGCTTACAGGTAGGTATTTAGATGTTACTCATTCTGTAACTTCTGAGGGATGTTATTAATAGTTGTTAATCTTAATGTCCCCTGTCTTTTTAATAAAGTTAAATCCTCTCCAGGTGTCTTTTTTCACTGCGGCAGGGGATGTTAAGATTGATAATTAAGGGTGAGTAGATGAATAAGTTAAACAATAAGGGTAGTGTTGCATTGGAGGCTACATTGATTTTGCCTTTATTCATATTTGCCATGTTGGCAGTATATCATATTGGTCAGATTGCTATAGCTGAGGCAACTTTATATGAAGCGGGTGCTGAAACAGCAGAATATATGGCAGAGTATGCTTATGTTGGAGAAGGAATTTATTTGGTTCCGGGTTTTGTGTTTTCGGAGTACATAGACAATGAGGATTTAGTGGAAAGATATGTGGATGGTGGAACGTCAGGAGTTAATTTTCTAGGAAGTGGTTTTTTGACCGAAGAAAATGACATTGTTCTTAAAATTAATTATTCCATAGTACTTGAGCTTCCTTTTTTACCAAGACTTTGCAAGAACAAAACAGTAACAATTAGGCAACGAGCATATGTTGGATTCAAATCGGATGATGATGGTGAGGATATAGAAGATGATGCAATTACTGTTTATGTTGCGGAAAACGAAAGTGTATATCACGTTGATTCAAATTGTAGCCATCTAAATATATCGGTATTTACTCGGGAGAAAAATCAAGCACAAACTGATGGATATAGTTCCTGTGAAATTTGTGGGAGCAGATGTGGAGATTTGGTCTATGTGACGGAAGATGGTGAAAAATATCATTCTACAAAATCTTGTAGTGGATTAAAAAGAACCATATATCAGATTTCTATAGAGAATGTTGGAAATCTTTCGTGTTGTAGCCGATGTGGTAATTAGTGGAGGGAAAATGAAGAAGTTCGAAGTTAATAAAAATATAAACCGAGGCAGTGCAACTTTAGAAATGACGTTGATTATTCCACTGGTATTATGGATTGTCGTAAATGTGATATTTATTTTTATAGATTCCATCAATGATAGTGTTATAAGGAGTGAGGTGTATACTAGCTTATATTCATATAATGTTGATGTAAGTAATGAGGAAGAAGAAGGGAAATTGCTGCTAAATATAAATGAGCATTTAATAGGTGTGTATACCGTTGATGAATTAGAATTATCCAGTGATGCTGGAGTAGTTAGTGTGGCTATCGATTCAGGAAACATAAGTGGTGGAGAGGTTCATGAATATAAGATAAATGATATGGAATTTAGTACAGAGTTTGACCTGTGTACATCTAGGCTAAGGAGGTGGCAACTTTATGGAGATATATTACCGCAGTAAGGGGATTGAAAGCTTTTTGGATGTTAATATTGGAGATGTAAATAATTCATGGGAAAAGGGCTATGATTATAAAATTAAAATGATACAGGAAAACCATATACCGTGTTTGATTAAACCTGTAGATTCGGAAATGGATGGTGTAATTTGGCTTAAATACAGTACTGATTTCACATATGTTCTTGAAAAATTATTCACCTTTGTTAAGCCCGATGGAAACCTATTGAAAATTATATTGGGACAGATATGTGATTTGTTGGAGGTGTTAGATAAATATTTTCTTGTTGCTGATGAGTTAGTCATATCTCCGGAATATATGTATTACGACAGCGAAAATAAGTACCTTAATCTGCTTTATATCCCAGGTTATAATATGCCAATAAAAAATCAGCTGAAAAACTTTATGGAATTTATAATGCGGAATTTCGACCATCGTGATGTAAACGGTGTAAGTCTCATGTATGATGTGTACGAGTTGGTGGTAAAAGAGAGGTTTTCAGAATCTGACTTAAGACATTG
Source organism: Lachnospiraceae bacterium (assembly GCA_015057525.1). GTDB lineage: Bacteria > Bacillota > Clostridia > Lachnospirales > Lachnospiraceae > Coprococcus_C. Next base: position 119,984 of record SVEE01000007.1, read on the forward strand.
TATTTGCAGACATGAGGAGTCGGTAAAAGTTTTTAGTTACCAATCCACGCCAGATATATCAAAGGAACATTTTTCCAAAGTGGATTTAGAAATAGTTGAAGAGGATAAGGATAAAATAAGTTTTGATAAAAAAATCACATGGCATGAACCAGTCATGATTATAAATGCAATATTTACCTTAGTGTTTCTTGCTAAGTTTTTCTTTTTTGGAAAACATGAAGTTGACATTATTCTGGGAATTATTTTGCTTGTTATAATGATTGTTCATGCCATGTTTTATGTTGGAGAAAATGAGGATGACAATATGGATGAGGCCATGCAGGAGTTTGAAGATAAAATGAAATCACGTGTGTCTGAGAAAAAAACAATAGATACAACCTATTCCATGACACATAATTCAGAAACATTTTGCCGCGAATCTGAAAATACAACATGGAAATTAGTACCTCTTACATGCGGAGGTCTTGATGCGATAGAATTAGGTAGAGATAGAAATAAAGTTGTTGTTGGAAGAGGAAGAAAAGAAAGTGATTATAGGCTTCCAACTACACAGATAAGTAGGGTACATGCCAATATTCAAACTGAAAATGGAGTGATTTTTGTGGAGGACAAGAATTCTACAAATGGAACCTATGTTAACAGTAATCGAGTGCCTGCCAATGAACAAATAAAAATCAATAGAGGGGACATTGTTTCCTTCGCAAACATAGAATTTTTTGTCTCGTGACTGTCTTGCAAGCCACATCAAAAAAGTTCCTCTGGTAATTGTAATTGCATCTTTTTTTTGGTATAGTATTGGTATATACGTTTTGTTGAGAATTTAAGATACAAGAGGTGAAAACTTTGAAGGTAAATGTATACTATGGAGGACGAGGTTTACTTGAAGATCCATCCCTTTTTGTCATAGACAGAATTATTCAGGTTCTTGAAGAACTTCGTGTAGATGTAACTAGATATAATATGTATGAGGATAAAGCAGGAATAGCAACTCTTCCTAATACTTTAAAAGACTGTGATGGAGTTATTCTTGCATGTAGCTTAGAGTGGTTTGGAATAGGTGGTTATATGCAACAGTTCCTTGATATGTGCTGGCTTTATGCAGACAAGGAAAAATTAGCTTCTCTTTATATGATGCCTGTTGTTATTGCTACTGCTTATGGTGAGCTTGATGCAGAGGTATCTTTAAAGAAAGCATGGAATGTTCTTGGAGGAATATCCTTAAATGGTATAGCTACATATGTGGAGAAACACGAAGATATAGAACGCAATTCTGCATATCTTTCTTACATAGAGAGAAAGGCTGAGGACTTATACAGAAGCATTAACCAGAAGGCAGTTCAGTTGCCTACCAGCAGCACTGCTGTTAAGAAAAATATCATCAAGACGCGTAACATTAATCTTACTCCGAAGGAGAGTGAGCAGTTATCTAAGTTTGTTTCGGATGATGGTTATGTAAAGAAACAAAAAGAGGATATAGAAGAACTTGCTGCTATGTTCAAGCATATGCTTGGAGATGACGAGCCTAAGGAAGAAAGTGTATATGAGGATGATATAGTTGAAGCTTTCTGCAAGAATTATTATCCAGAGAAGGATTTTAGTGCTACATACATAATTATAATTCCTGATTTAGGGAAGAATCTCATCATAAATGTGGGCAATGGATTCCAGTGTGAATATGGTGAGGATCAGGATGGAGATGTTAAGCTTAAGGCAGATAGCTCATTAATGAGAGATATTATCTCCGGTAAAATGACTTTCCAAAAGGGATTTATGTCAGGTGAGATAACAGCTAAGGGTAATTTTAAGACTCTTAGAATGTTGGATCAGATATTTAGATTTACCAAAAAGAAGTAACATTTGCAGGTTATGAGAGTGAGGTTGCCATATGTCATACATGGCGTTATATAGAAAATGGCGTCCTGATGAGTTTCAGGAAGTCAAGGGTCAGGAACATATCGTTACTACCCTCAAAAATCAAATAAAGCACGAAAGAATAGGTCATGCATATTTGTTTTGTGGAACTAGAGGTACAGGTAAGACTACTATTGCTAAGCTTATGGCTAAGGCAGTTAACTGTGAGAATCCTATAGACGGTAGCCCTTGCAATGAATGTGCCAGCTGTAAGGCTATTGCCTCAGGCAGTTCCATGAATGTAATAGAAATAGATGCGGCATCTAACAATGGTGTAGACAATATAAGGCAGATTAATAGTGCGGTTCAATATTCTCCGTCGTCAGGCAAGTATCTTGTTTATATTATAGACGAGGTTCACATGTTATCCATTGGTGCGTTTAACGCACTTTTGAAGACGTTGGAGGAACCACCGGAATACGTTATATTTATTCTGGCAACAACAGAATCCCATAAAATTCCGATTACCATTTTATCTAGATGTCAGCGATATGATTTCAAGCGAATATCTATTGAAACTATATCGGATAGATTAGCTGAGTTATTGGAGAGAGAACAGGTGCCAGCTACCAAGGATGCTCTTAATTATGTTGCCAAGGCAGCTGACGGTTCTATGCGAGATGCTCTCAGTATATTAGATCAGTGTATAGCATTTAACCTGGGAGAGGAGCTTACTTATGACAGAGTTCTTGAAACCATAGGTGCAGTAGATATAGAGATATACATTAAACTGTTTTTTGCCATCAAATCATCAGATGTGGCAAGTGCCGTGGATATTATAGATAAAGCGGTATGGCAGGGTAAGGATTTGACGCAGTTTACTAATGAATTCATTACATTTGTAAGAAATATTCTTATGCTTAAGTTGGACCCGGATATGTCTGTTGATTTAACAACTGAGAATATAAACCGACTTATTGAACTGGGTGATGATATTACAGAGGAATATCTTGTAAGTTATATAAATATATTACAGGAAGCGGGCAGTAAAATCGCCTATGCGTCTGCTAAGAGAATAGTACTTGAAGTTGCAATAATTAAAATGTGTAAACCGCAAATGCAGCAGGGTTATGAAGCGCTTGAAAAGCGTATGGAGGAATTAGAGACCAAGGTGGATGGTGCTAATCTTTCAACTCAGGTTGTTTACGTTAATTCATCTGAGGCCCCTTCGGTAGATGGAGTGGTAGTTTCCGCAGGAGTACCTGTGGTAGATGGTGAAGAAGGTAAACAGATAAGTCCTGAGGAAGCTAAAGCGGCAAGCGACAAAGTTGTGAACAACTTAAAACAAAAATATAAAGAAGCTGATTACAGAGAGATTATGACAATAGTTAGTGTGTGGCATCAAATCAAGAACAACGCTATGAAGATAACACGTAATTTCCTTGATCAGGTTAGTGTGACACCAGGGGATATACCGGGGAGTCTTGATTTGGTTATTACCAAAACACCTGAAAATGCTTTGGCAATAGATTACTTCGAGAAGAAGGTTAATATTGAGGCGTTGGAGGCTAGTTTGGCAGAACAGACTGAGCGAACAATTCATGTAGGGCTTCGTAAGCTTAATCCTAAGGATGCGGTTGAGGCCAGAATTAATGATTGGGATTTGTCGAAAATTCAATTCGATAACATAGAATATAAATATTAGGAGGATGTAATAATGGCAAGAAGAGGTGGATATCCTGGAGGTATGATGCCAGGTAACATGAACAACCTTATGAAACAGGCTCAGAGAATGCAGAAACAGATGGAGGAAACAACTGCAGCTCTTGAGGAGAAGGAATACGAGGCAACTGCAGGTGGTGGAGTTGTTAAAGTTAAGATTAACGGTAAAAAGGAAATTACTGAAGTACATCTTGATGAGGAAGTAGTAGACAAGGATGACATCGAGATGTTAGAGGATTTGATTATGGCTGCTGTTAATGAAGCTATCAGAATGCAGGATGATGACCAGAAGAATCAGATGGGTAAAATTACTGGTGGCTTAGGTGGAGGATTCCCATTCTAATGGATATTTACGGAGGACAGGTTAATAAGTTAATAGAAGAATTATCAAGACTTCCGGGAATAGGTGGCAAGACCGCTCAAAGATTAGCATTTTATATTATTAATATGCCAGAAGACAGAGCAAAAAGCTTGTCAGAATCTATTATTGATGCAAAGAGGAACATAAAGTACTGTAAGACTTGTTATACTATTACAGACAGAGAAGAGTGTCCTATATGTTCATCACAAAAAAGAGACCATAAGCTTATTATGGTTGTGGAGACACCAAGAGACTTGGCTGCATATGAAAGAACTGGACAATTCCAGGGAGTTTATCATGTGCTTCATGGTGTGATTAATCCGGCTATGGGTATAGGTGCTAACGATATTCGTTTGAAGGAACTTATACTTCGCTTGGAGCAAGAGGATGTAGAGGAACTTATCATAGCAACAAATTCAAGTGTGGAAGGAGAAGCTACGGCAATGTACATATCCAAGCTTGTTAAACCATCAGGAATTAAGACTAGTCGAATAGCCAGTGGAGTTCCTGTTGGAGGAGATTTGGAGTGTATAGATGAAGTTACTTTACTTCGTGCCTTGGAGGGTAGAATTACTATATAGGAGGTAGGTACTATGAAGAGAATTGGTATGTTGACAAGCGGTGGAGATTGTCAGGCGCTTAACGCAACAATGAGAGGTGTGGTTAAAGGCTTATACAACACCTTTAAGGATGTTGAGGTTTATGGTTTCCTCGAGGGATACAAGGGTCTCATTTATGGAAATTATAAGAAGCTTTCCTCTGATGATTTTTCGGGAATTCTTACTAAGGGTGGAACAATTCTTGGTAGCTCAAGAACTCCATTTAAGCAGATTGATGAGCCAACACCAGAGGGTTACGACAAAGTGAAATGTATGAAGGAGACATACAAAAAGCTTAAGCTTGATTGTCTTGTGGTTTTAGGTGGAAATGGTTCCCAGAAAACTGCAAACCGTCTCAGTGAAGAAGGACTTAATGTTGTTGGTTGTCCAAAGACTATTGATAATGATATTTGGGGAACAGATATGACATTTGGTTTCCAGAGCGCAGTTGATATAGCGACTAACGCTATTGATTGTATTCATACAACAGCGTGCTCTCATAATAGAGTATTTATCGTCGAAGTTATGGGACACAAGGTTGGATGGATAACTCTCCATGCTGGTATTGCATCTGGTGCAGATATAATTCTTATACCTGAAATTCCATATGATATTAAGAAGGTTTGTAAGGCTCTTGATAAGAGAACTAAAGCAGGCAAGGGATTTTCTATACTTGCTGTGGCTGAAGGTGCCATATCTAAGGAGGTTGCTGAGCTTCCTAAGAAGGAAAGAAAAGCGGCTATTGCAGCAGCTGCAGAAAAATATCCTTCTGTTGCATACGAGGTTGCTGATAAGATTAAAGAATATTGCGGTATGGATATAAGAGTTACAGTTCCTGGGCATACACAGAGAGGTGGAAGTCCAGTGCCATATGATAGAGTTATATCAAGTAGATTTGGAGCTAAGGCAGCAGAGCTTATTAAAAACGAGGATTTTGGTAAGCTGGTTGTAATGAAGGATAACGAAGTAACAGCTATTCCACTTAGCGAGACAGCAGGTAAACTTAAATATGTTTCGCCTGATGACAGCATTGTAGCACAGGCTAAGATGTTGGGAATATCATTTGGAGATTAAAATATAGGCATCACAATAATTTAATACATGCATATATTATCATAAGCAGACAATCAAAAGGGAGATATCCTGTTTTGATTGTCTGTTTGTGACATTGATAGTATATGTGAGGTATAAAAATGGATGATATGATGAGAGCCAGATTGTTGTTGCCAGAGCTTCAAATTGTAGATGAAAGAGAGTTGGAAGAGGATAGAGACTACCTTATGTCTATGTATCCTGCCAGAGCTCGTTTGATTATGGTTATGGTCGAGGATGAAGTGGATAAATTGGAATACGAAGGGAGTCCTATGTTTACGCCTTATCCTGATAAGGAAACTATATTAGCAATTGCTAGGAAGATATATGACAGATTAAGCTATAAGTATGAAGATGATAATTTACGACATCTTATAGAGGTTATGGTTTTTCATGAATTTTTCGTGAGAAGAAGCAGATATAAAAGAAGGAGAAAATTCTTTTAACAATGGTGAGGAAAATAATATTAAAGGTTTTAGTTTTCATTACTGTGGCATTGGGAACAGCCTTTATTGTAAATAAAATAAATAATCTTTCTTTAGACAGTGTGTCTAAAGAAATGGCAGAACCTGTGTTGCCAGTAGTTTATTGTCAATATGAGGGAAATACAATTAATCGCATGCAAGGGTATACGCAGGTTATGTCTACGGGACTTATGAGGGATGGGATAATACCCCTTAACTCAGAGTACGGTGTTGATATATTAGTTGATGATGCATCTATGTACGGCAGTAGCTTTTCTTATGAACTCAGAACTATTGCTGGAGATTCGTTGATAGAATATGGTGATGCAATCTTAGGTGAGTCTGTTCAAGGATTTACAAAATACGAAGTGAGATTTCGTATGGATATGCAAGAAAATCAAGAATATGTCCTGGTTTTTCTTATAAATAATTCTGAGGGAGAAACTGCAAGATATTACACCAGAGTTGTAAAGTTATCTCAGGAATTTGCAACTGAAATTGTGGATTATGCCTTGGCATTTCATGAATCTACCATGATAAAATACCAAAATCCTGAGGAGGGAAATTTGGTTTACGATTCTTTGAAGACAACAGGTGAAGGTACAGATGATAATCTTTGCCATGTTGACCTTACCTCATCCTACGATATGGTTACATGGAGTGGACTTAATCCTATGGTTGTAACTCCTATTGTTCCATCTATTACTGAGATAGACAATGAATATGCTGTGGTTCATTTATCCTATGTGGCTGAGTCTACTAAGGATGAAGTAAGTTATTACTACAATGTGGATGAATATTATACTGCAAAATACGATAAAAACAATTTGACTACAGAGTTACTTGCCTTCGACAGATATCAGGAAAGCATAATCAATGAAAATTGTTTGAGCAAAAGTAACAACTCTATTAACATGGGTATAGCGGATGATGAACAAATAGAGTATGTCGTATCAGAAAATAATAAGAAAATGGCTTTTGTGAAAGAGGGTCAGCTTTGGTATTACGACTACAACTCGTCCAAGCTTACAAGTGTATTTAGTTTTTCACAAGGAAACTATAATGACATAAGAACGGTTAATACAAATATAGATATTAATATAGCTGATATGGATGAGGATGGTAATATCTATTTTGCTGTATATGGCTATATGAATAGAGGAGATCATGAAGGGGAAAATGGTATTTCATTCTATCATTTTTCGGCGGAGGATTCTGTTATAAGTGAACAGTTTTTTGTTAGCTGTGATGAACCTTTTGATGTTATGAAAGAGGAAATTGGCAGATTTACTTATTATGATGAGGCGGGATACTTTTATTATCTTTTGGATGGCTCGATTTTCTGTGTTAATTTAGAAAATGGAACACAAAGCCCTATGGTAAGCGGAATTCCTTCGGACAAGTATACTGTTTCAAAAAACAGAAGCATAGTAGCTTATCCGAATAGCCCCATTACAGAGGAAGTAACAAGTATAATTATTCATAATTTCGAAACTGGAGAAGAGTTTGTTGAAACTGGAGCAGATTATGATAGATTTTTACAGCTTGGATTTGTGGGTAATGATTTAATATATGGAGTTTCTAAGAAGGATGATATTATTATCGCTTCTGACAATGAAGCCATTATGCCTCTGTACAAGCTTTTTATTGTAAAGCCTGATGGAGAAATAATAAAAGAGTATTCTAAGACAGGAATATATATTATGAATGCTCAGGTTCAATCAGATAAAATTTATCTTCAGCGAGCAAATAAGCAGAACAACTTCTTTGTGGAAACAGAACCAGATTTCATGTCATACAAGGAAGATTCCAGCGCAAGTGGTATGGTGAACACATACAAGTATGATGCAGGTGCACTAAATCAGTTTCATGTAGTGTTCCCATCTAATATTTATATTAACGAAAACATCAAACCAATCCTAACTAAAAACAGAGAATATGACAAGTATGTAGAGTTGTCAATAAAAACTTCAATCAACGATGATGCCTTTTACGTGTTTAATAATTCGGGATATAAAGGTGAATATCAAAGTGCTGGCAGAGCAATTCTTGCTGTTAATGAAGAGGATGCCGGTTTGGTTGTGGATAGCGACGGAAATACCATTTATAGAAGTCTTGAGGCTATAAGTTACAATACTGTAGCTTCTGAAATAAATGAAGTTTCTTGTTCGGGAATAAGAGATTCTATGATGACCTGTGCATATATGTGTATTGAGTATATTGGTGGTGATGCCACTGTGGCTCAGGTTCTTGCATGTGAAAGCTGGGAGGACGCATTTGAAGAATACACATATGGTGTTGGAATGAATGTTTCTGGAATTGATTTACAGACTGCATTATATTTTCTTGACAGAGATGTACCGTTTGCAGCATGTATAGATGATGGAAGATATGTATTGGTTATAAGTTATAACTCCACCCACATCAGGTACTATGACCCAATAGAAGGTGGAGAAATTAAAGTTACTAGAGATGCCTTTGAGGATTCCCTCAGCAAACAAAGTAACACTATATACACTTATACTTCCCAGTAACCCTCTAAGGTTGCGAAATAATCTTCTGGGGTTTCGGCACGACGAATTTGCTTAACGCTACCATCCTCACAGAGGAGAAGTTCGGCAGATTTTAATTTACCATTATAGCTGTAACCCATGGCGAAACCGTGAGCACCAGTATCATGGATAACTAAATAGTCCCCTTTGTCGATTTTAGGGAGTTTTCTGTCAATTGCAAATTTATCATTGTTTTCACAAAGTGAGCCTGTGACATCATACATGAAGTCGCAAGGCTCATTTTCTTTGCCGAGGACTGTTATATGATGATATGCTCCGTACATAGCAGGTCTCATAAGATTAACTGCACATGCATCCACACCAATGTATTCTTTATGAGTGTGCTTTTCGTGTATGGCTTTAGTAACAAGATGACCATAAGGAGCCAGCATGAAACGACCTAATTCTGTAAATATACTTACATTGCCCAGTCCGGCTGGAACAAGAACTTCCTCGAATGCTTTTCTTACACCTTCGCCTATAGCCATAATATCGTTAGGCTCTTTGTCAGGAGTGTAAGGAATTCCTATACCACCTGAAAGGTTGATGAAGCTTAGTTCAATGCCAGTTTGTTCTTTGAGCTCTGCAGCAACCTGGAAAAGTATTTTAGCTAATGTTGGATAATATTCGTTAGTGACTGTATTGCTAGCTAAGAATGAGTGCAGACCGAATTTTTTTGCACCAGCTTCCTTGAGTTCCACATATGCCTTGAAAAGCTGCTCTTTAGTCATTCCGTATTTGGCGTCTCCTGGATTATCCATTATTGTTGTGGAAATAGAAAATGTTCCACCTGGATTATATCTGCAGGATATAGTCTCAGGAATGCCACAAGTGTCCTTTAAAAACTGAACATGAGTATAATCATCAAGGTTGATTGTTGCACCTAGCTTTCTTGCAAGAATAAAATCTTCAGCAGGAGTATCGTTGGAAGAAAACATGATACTGTCGCCTACGATGCCACATTTTTCGGACATAAGTAATTCTGTGTATGAAGAGCAGTCTGTACCACAGCCTTCCTCATTTAATATTTTTAATATAGTTGGGTTAGGGGTAGCTTTGACTGCAAAGTACTCTCTATATCCTGGATTCCATGAAAATGCAGCTTTAAGCTTTCTTGCGTTTTCACGAATTGCTTTTTCGTCATAAATATGAAATGGAGTAGGATAAGATTTAACGATTTCTTCTACCTGCTCTTTTGTAACAAAAGGTTTTTTCATATTGTGCCTCCTTTGTGCTTGAATCAGCTTTTAGTCTATTGTGAAATCTTGGCTTTGTCAATAGAATATGATTTATAAAATTAATATTGTTTCCTCATAAAATCTAAATTTTTGTTGAACTATTGTAGAAAAAATTGAAAAAATAAAAAAAAGATGATAGAATTTAGTGTCTGAAAAAGTAATAATTAAAAATGATTGGAGAAAAAATATGTCGGCAGAAGGTTTTAATTATGACAATATGTTTGTAAGATTGCTTAATAGATTAGGTGATGCAATGATATTATCTATTTTATTTGTTGTTTGTTCATTGCCTATTTTTACAATTGGTGCGTCTGTTACAGCGTTGTATTATGCAGCTATGAAGGGTGTAAAAGGTGGAGACGGATATGTTGCCAAATATTTTATGAAGAGTTTCAAGGATAATTTCAAGCAGTCAACTATAATATGGTTAATTTGTCTTGTAGCATTCTTTATTCTTGGAGTGGATGTGTGGTATTGGTTTGAACAACGTCAGGCAGGCGGTGGAATGATGATATGGGCGATGCAGATAATAAGCGTTATTATGTTATCTGTTGCTGTTATGGTTGCGATATATGTATTCCCTCTGCAGGCAAAGTTTGATAATACAATTAAAGTTCAATTTAGAAATGCTTTTTTACTTTCTATAAAGTATTTCCCTACAACACTTCTTATTGCTTTATCTATGGCTATTATTGTATGGTGTTTTTATTATGCTATATTAGTATCCATAGTAGGATATGTTTTAGTGGGATTTGGTCTTGTGGGTTATATTTTTGCATTTTTTATGCTTAGGTGTTTTAAACCATATCTTCCTGAGGAAGAGGCGGATAGTGGGGATGACTGGTCCCTTGACATGGAAGAGTCTGAAAGTGCCCAAGTTGAAGATGTTGAAGAAGAAAAAGAAGTTAGTGAAGAAAACGAAGATATAGTCGAATAATAAAAAGCTTCAGGGTTTGCCTGAAGCTTTTTTGTTTTATAGGAAATTCTGTGAAGTTAGTATTTCTCTGGTTCCGGATAATCAACACCTAAAGTATCAACTGTAACAGATGCGATAACCTGATCTTCAAGAGGTCTGTCTGCGTAACCTGTAGGAACGCAAGCTAACTTGTCTACAATATCCTGACCTTCTGTAATCTTACCGAAAGCAGCATATGAGCCATCAAGATGAGGTGAAGTCTTATGCATGATGAAGAACTGTGAGCCAGCTGAGTTAGGCATCATAGAACGTGCCATAGAAAGTACACCAGGTTCATGCTTTAAATCATTAGTGAATCCGTTATCTGCGAACTCGCCCTTAATAGAATAACCAGGACCACCAGTTCCAACTCCATCAGGACATCCACCCTGAATCATGAATCCCTCTATGATTCTGTGGAAGATTAATCCGTCATAAAAACCTTTCTTAATAAGTGAAATAAAATTGTTGACAGTGTTAGGAGCGATATCTGGATAAAGTTCAAATTTCATCACGTCTCCACTCGCCATTGTCATTGTTACGATTGGGTTTGCCAAATTTATCATCCTTTCTTGAATTTTTCTATAAAAGATGTTACTATAATAACATTAATGTAAAATTACATCAAGTGTGTAAATTTTTAAGATTTTATGTAAACTAAACGAGGTGTTGAGCAGTGGCTAAAATAATAAAAGGATTAATATTAGCAATAGCATCTGTGGCTTTATGTATGATAGTGTATGACTATGGTAAGGGCTATTATGATGACTACATGAGAGAATATAAAGGAACGGAAAGCTTCGATGGTGAAGATGTTGAGGTAGTTATACCTGAAGGCGCATCTGTTAAAGAAATTGCAGCGATTCTAAAAAAAGAGGGTCTCATTAAATATGAAAACGCATTTACTAGAAGACTTCAGGATTCTGAGTACAGAGGTAAGCTTCAGAGTGGAACTTATATATTGAATACTGGAATGAATACTCTTGAGATGATGGCAGCTATGAGCCCGGTGGTTGATGTTAACGCGCCGATTGATTATCTAGTGGTGCCAGAGGGTTTTACGGTAGAGATGATAGCAGCCAGATGTGAGGAACAGGGAATATGTACAGCACAGGAATTCCTCAATGCATGCCAGTCTGTTACTAAGGAGGATTTCCCTTATCTTGAAGATGTTCCTGCAGGCGCTAATGTGGAATATAAGATTCAGGGTTATTTGTTCCCTGCAACTTATGATATATATGAGAGTACTACAGCTGAGTCTCTTGTAGAGTGGATGCTTGAGACGTTTGATAATTACTATACAGATGACTTACAGGCTAAAGCTCAGGAAATGGGATATACATCTTTCGATGTTGTCACAAGAGCTTCTATTGTAGAAAGAGAAGCTAAGGTTGACGAAGAAAGAGCTATGATAGCAGGAGTAATCAATAATCGTTTGGCAATAGATATGCAACTTCAGATGTGTCCGACAGTTTTATATCCATTGACAGATGGTATGTATGACCAAAGTCAGGTTTACTATGAGGATTTGGAACTGGATTCTCCATACAACACATATAAGAACTTTGGACTTCCTGTTGGTCCTATATGTAATCCGGGTATAGCATGTATCAGTGCAGTACTTTATCCGGCAGATCATGGTTACTATTATTACCATGTTGCTGATGAGGAGGCTGGCACACATGTGTTTACAGAATCATATGAGGAACATATTGATACACAGATTATAGGTGGTCCAAACGGAGTTCCAGAAGAAGGCGAAGATGGAGAATCAGATGATTCTGAAGAATAGTTAGATTATATAAGTGATTGATATGAGGAGTCACTTTCTAAAATAATCGATTAACATCGATAATACTACTAGATTAGGAGGGAAGTTATGAGAACATTTAATTTCAAGGCCAGACAGATTGGCAGTGAAAAATATCTGACATACACAATGGGCGAAGAGTGTGAGTTAGATGAAGATGTTTTGGATTTTTGTGAGGAAAACAAGCCAAAGGAATTGCTTGACATTATTTATGAGGAAGATGACGATTACGATTATCTTACTTACGATATAACAGACAAGGTGTCATTGGAGGAGTACATTTCAGGAGAAATGAACTCAGAGAAGGTTCTCTTTATACTTAGAAATATTGCAAGCAGTCTCATATCTGTCAAGGAACAAACCATTCCTTTAGGATATGTACTACTTAATCGTAATTTCATGTACATCAAAGAAGATGGATATGAGGTTACTTTCTTATGCCTTCCTATAGAGAGTAAGTCTGCTGTAGCGGTAGAGTTTAAGAGCTTTGTAAGACAGTTACTTGCCAATATGAAATATGACGTTGAAGAGAATTTAAGTTATGTTGGAAAGCTTCTTACATATATTAACGGAGATAACTTTAATCTTAGAGGTCTTATTGGATTATCTGAGGCTCTCATGGAAGAAGAAGGTCTTTCTTTCGAGGAGGCTGGAGCTATTGATGCAGATGGCATTGAAGTTGTAAGCTCTGATGATGCGGAAGAAGTTGTAGAGGCAGAAGAAAAGGTTTCTGATTTCATGAGTTCTCTTTCTGAGTCAGATGAAGTTTTACCTGAAATCGGTGATGACGAGGAAGATGACGAAGAAGATGTGGCTATAGAGGATGAAGAATTAGACAGTATACTTCCAGCAGGCATGAAAGTTAATGTTGAAGAGGAAGCTGCTGAAGAGTTAGTAGAAGAATCTGTGGAAGAAACAACTGATGAGGTAATAGAAGAATCGGTTGAGAAACCAGCAGAAGAAGTTGTGGAAGAAACTGTTGATGAACCTGTGCCAGAGGTTAAGGAAGAATCAGCGCCTATACCTACGCTTGTGACACCAGTTCCAACGGCTCCTGCGGAGAAGAAAGAAGCAGATATCGACGAGATAAAGAATAAGATTAAGCAGTTAGTTGGAGAGGTACCTTCAGCGAAGGTTGCTCCTACACCAGGTAAGAGTTTGAATACAATATCTGATTTAGATGATTTCTTAGGTAGCAAACCGCCTGTAATTAAGAAAAATGTTGTTAAGGTTAACAGAGCTGCTATTATACAGAGTGCCGCAGAACATGAAGCGGATAGTACAGAGAAACTCACCAGTGATGTTGTCCCAGTAATTGAAGATATTCAGGATGGCATGAATGCTGAGAAACTTAAGAGCAAATCAATATTAAGCAAGAGTGCACCTGAGGCACCAAGAACTACTAATTTAGCTAGTGTTCCAAAGGCTGTACCTTATCTTATTCGAGTTAACACTGAGGAACGTATAATGCTTAGCAAACTCGCTTTTAAGATTGGTAAGGCATCAAGAGGTGTTGATTATACAGTGGATGGTAATGGTGCAATAAGTCGTCAGCATGCAATTATTCTTCAAAAGGATGGTGTATGCTATATAAAGGATAACAAATCTACAAACCATACATATGTAAATGGTCACATAGTGGAGGATGGTGTTGAGGAAATTCTTACACATGATTCCATGATAAAACTTGGAGATGAAGAGTTCTTGTTTAAGATTAGATAATTATCGTATTAAGGAGAAGTCAACCCATGTAGGTTAATGAATTAGGGAGGTATTTATGAGAAAAGCGGATTTTGTAATTACAAAGCAGAACAATGTTGAGACAATAAAATATGACTTAAAACCATCTGATGTATATGATGATAATGCAGGTGATAAGGCGTCACAGCTTAACAGTATCATACCATTTGATTATAGTGACGAAGATGGAAGAAGAACAATAACAGCATACGCACATGAGGATACTAATCTCGAAAGTATGTTGAAAAAGGTTTTCAACAAGAAAGATGTGTTGTGCATATTAAGTGGCTTAACAGCTATGTTTGAAGTTGGAACACAGGGCATACCTGTTAGCTATATTGTTAAAGATTTGAGCCTTATTTATGTAAATGTACAAACATATGCTGTGAAATGTGTTGCAATTCCAGTTAAGCAAGATGTTATGCCTTTATCGGAGATTCCTGCATTCTTTAGAGATGTTATCTCCAAAATGAGATTTAGTGAAGAAGACAAGGATAACTATGTTGCTAAATTAATTACTGAAATTAATTCAGATGATTTTTCGGTTAATAAATTTAAAGCTACAATAGACGCTCAGCTTGAAAGTATGGGACTGTTTATTAGTAAAGACAACGGATTAGTGAATATGTCAGAAGGTGGTGGAGAACCAGCTTCTAAGGGTGTTAAGGTTAATAAATTAGGTGTTATGAACAATATGCGCCGCCCAATGATGGGAGGTCAGCCACCAATGGGACAGCCAATGATGGGAGGTCAGCCACCAATGGGACAGCCGATGATGGGAGGTCAGGCACCACAGCCACCAATGGGACAGCCATCAATGGGTAGACCAATGATGGGAGGCCAGGCACCACAGGCACCAATGGGTAGACCAATGATGGGAGGTCAGGCACCAATGGGACAGCCAATGATGGGAGGCCAGGCACCACAGGCACCAATGGGACAGCCAATGATGGGAGGCCAGGCACCACAGCCGCCAATGGGACAGCCAATGATGGGAGGTCAGGCACCACAGCCGCCAATGGGACAGCCGATGATGGGAGGCCAGGCACCACAGGCACCAATGGGTAGACCGATGATGGGAGGTCAGGCACCACAGGCACCAATGGGACAGCCAATGATGTTAAAGAAACTATATCTGCTT
>SVEE01000015.1 GCA_015057525.1 Lachnospiraceae bacterium
GTAGAGCTTGTAGATAGAGACCGTAGGTTAATAACCATTTGTAAAAAACTTGATGATGCATCCATGGAAAGAGTTACAATTTATGCACAGGGAATAGCAGACCAGTATAGTGAGAATTGAAATCGGTAATCGTCTTAATAAGGGGATTGCCGATTTTTTGCTATATGGAAATGAGGTGGCATTTTTAAGAGACACATCATTTTGTAATATAAATGCATAATGGAAAATTATGTGTTTGTAAGGGTGATGTATGATGCAGCTAGATTATATTATAGGGCACCAGACAGTGTTTGATGAAACATTGTCGGTGCCTTTTTCATTTTGGGTATTCCGAGAAAAGGGAATACATACCTCGATAGACCGAGTTAGAGTTTTGCTTTTTGTTTGCAATGCACATTAAAAGTGTACATGGCAGACTGCACAAATTCTATCTCGGTAATTTTTTTTCATTAGTCTACATAGGTGAACCCTTTGACATGTATATTCACACATACAGGAGGTAGAAGGGTATTGTATCAGGATGCTTTAGGAACCATAGATAGAAGATATGAGATTTATGCATATATAAAGGTCGCAAAAACTACGAGTTATGCGGAGCTAATGAGGATGTTTAATATATCACGTACCACGGTTCGCAGAGACTTGGATTTTGTAGAAAAGCATCTGTTACTTCCTATCATTAGAACGCCGGGAAATGGTGGTGGAATTTCTCTTGATGTAACAAAGAAGATAGAGCCAACCTATTTTACCCTAGAGGAAGTGTTAATCATAATGACTGTGATTAGTAGCCTAGATGGGGAGAGGCGTAGTCAGATGGAAAGCATACTTGTAAGGCATATGGATATAAGGCAGTTGCCGGAAGAGTGTGAGAGAGCTTTTCATTATTTTTGTTGCTAAAAGGTATATGTTTATTTGCTTGTAGAAGATTTAAGGATAACAACAAAGCTAGCTTTTATTTGCGAATGAATATATGCCTTTGCATAAATCGTACCTTGATAATTAAATAGTCAACATATATGGGACATGAGAATATAGGGAGCCACTAGGCAGGTACGCTTGACGATAAATACTTGGCAAAAAACGCATTCATTAGCGTTGGCGATGAGCTATATTCGTGATAATGATACTTCCGGATAATATCCGGTCAGATGATGACGGTGCAAGACCGATGTGAACAGATTAATGAACTGTTACCCGTATGTTGTTTTATGAACCAAGGAAAGGTCATAAGATATTATGATCATTCCTTGGTTCATAAAACGTGTGTTAAATTAAGGAGGAAGATGATGCAAAGATTACCTAAGACGATGAACAAAAAAAGACTTGTCAGATACAAGGAAGGTGCAGAGATGTACAGCATGGGTCTTAATAAGTTTCAGAGCTTGTCAAAAGAAGCAGGAGCTATTATTAAGATTGACAGAATGGTACTTGTAGACCTTGATGTTTTTGATGAATACTTAGAGTCATTTCGAGTGAAATAAATTGTAGCAGGAAAGAGTTTTGGTTAAACCTAAATTATGGTTGACTTTTGGTTAAACAGAAAGTATAATATTAGTATGAGTGGAGGTGCATATTATGGCAAAAACTGGCAGACCAAAGTCAGACAATCCAAAGAAGCAATTAATTGGATTGAAGCTGACAGAGGACGAAGCTAATAAGCTAAAAGAGTATGCTTCCAAACATGACATGACCATAACTCAGGTGCTACAAAAAGGAATTGATATGCAGTATGCATTAGAAGCCGAGGCGTAGCAAGTACGAAATCTCTTTCCTTATTGTAATAAGGAGGAAAAGAGATGGCAGTTTCAAGAAAAGACAAGTCAGGCAGAGTATTAAGAAAAGGGGAGACCCAAAGAAAATCAGATGGTATGTATGTTTATACCTATACTGACCCGGAGGGAAAACGTAGGAGTATATACAACAAGGACATAATGGAATTAAGGAAAAGGGAAGAGCAGTTGCTTAAGGACCAGTTAGATGGATTAGATGCCTATGCGGCAGGCAATTCTACTATTAATTATGTCTTTGATAGATATATGGCTACGAAGTCAGAACTCAGGGGAACAACAAGAAGAAATTACCAGTATATGTATGACCGTTTTATAAGGAAGGGATTTGGAAAGAAAAAGATTTCTTCTATTAAGTATTCAGATGTAGTCACCTTCTACCAGTTATTGTTAAAGGAGAAAGGATTACAAATAAATACACTAGAAACGATACATTCCGTATTACACCCAACATTTCAGCTTGCGGTTCGTGACAATATCATTCGTGTCAATCCAAGTGATGGAGTAATGGCACAGATAAAGAAACAGCCGGGCAAGAATCACGGTGTAAGACATGCTCTTAAAAGAGAGCAACAAAAAGCGTTCATTAATTATGTAGAAAATTCCCCGACCTATTATCGGTGGTTATCGTTATTTAAGTTCTTATTAGGAACTGGATGCAGAATTGGTGAGGCGATTGGCATAAGATGGGAAGACATAGATTTTGAGAATAGAGCGATTAATATTAATCACAGCTTGGTATATTACTCAACAGACTATAAAGACCATCCGATGTGTACGTTTTCAATATCTTTGCCTAAGACGAATGCAGGAATCAGAATTATTCCCATGATTGACACTGTATATGATATACTCAAAGATGAATATGAGTATCAGCTAGAGAACGGATTTAATGAAACAGAGATAGATGGAATGAAAGGCTTTATTTTCACAAATCGTTTCGGTAATGTTCATAATCCGCAAACCGTAAACAGAGCAATCAAGAGGATATATGAATCGTACAATGCTGAGGAAGTTGTAAAGGCAAAAAAAGAAAGACGAGAGCCGGTAATTATACCACACTTCTCATGTCATCATATGAGGCATACCTTTTGTTCAAGACTTTGCGAAGTCGAGACAAACTTAAAGGTTATTCAGGAAATCATGGGACATGCAAATATAGAGACCACTATGGATATATATGCAGAAGTCACAGACATGAAGAAGCAAGAGTCGATGGTTAATTTAGCACACAAGTTAGATGTATTTTAGGAAAGAGTCCAGTTTGGATATTTTAGGTACGACAATTTGGGTGCCTGTACGACAAAAGTACGACAAATTTATAAGAAACTTAGGGTTTTAATAAGTTTTATTAAATTTAAGAAATCACCGAAAACTAGCAAAATAAAGGATTTAGGGTTATATTAAATTAAAGCGACCAAAAATCCCGACAATGAAGTCATTAGACAAATAAAACCTAGTAAAATCAAGGGCTTCAGAGTTTTTTGAGCGTAGGATACGACAAGAGTACGACAAATTTATGTACGTTAAAAGGACAATTTTCTAAAAAATTTAGAAGGTTGTCCTTTTTGTTATGGTCAAAAAGTTTTCTAAAATCATATTGATGCTTAGGAAACTTTTGAGTAAAATATACAGCATAAAAGTTCCTTAATGAAAAATAGGTGTTAGAAAAGGGAGCAAATATATATGACCAAGCAGTTTTGGAAGGGGCTGCCACATCATTTCCGCAGACAGAAGATATTATTGAAAATGGGCAAGTGTATGGAGTATCTGCAACGGATTTGCAATAATCTAAATGTTGGAAGAATTTTTAATAAAGTATTATAGGAGTATAGGTATTATATGAACATACAAATTTTTGGTACAAAAAAATGCAATGACACAAAGAAAGCCCAGCGTTTTTTCAAGGAACGTGGCATTAAGTTTCAATTTATAGATATGACTGAAAAGGAACTCAGCAAAGGAGAATTTCGCAGTGTATGTCAGGCTGTGGGTGGCATCAATAATATGATTGATGAGTCATGCAAAGATAAGGACGTCCTGGCTTTGGTAAAATATATTGCAGAGGATGAACGTGAGGAAAAGCTTTTTGATAATCAGCAAGTGATTAAGACACCTGTTGTTAGAAATGGAAAGCAGGCCACTGTTGGATATGCTCCTGAAGTTTGGAAGAGTTGGTCATAATTTAATAGGAAATTATTTGGGGTTATGTTATAATTTATGTATTGTTACTAAGTGTAAAGTTACGAAGAAATACTAGGGGTAATGTGAGATGAAAAAGAGTCTAAAAAATTTAATAAGTAGATACATGTATCTCATAACATTTTTTCTTGTTGTAATTATACTTGGGATTCTTATCTGTATTCAGCTTTTGACAGAACAAAGAAGGGCATATCTTGATGCGACAAGAACCATATCTCAGATTGAGTCTGTTTTAGATGAAAACAGCAAAGAGATTAGTGAATTAGAAGAGGAATATAAGCAGACCTGTATTCACAATGCAAAGGTTGTTGCGCAGATGATTGAGAGTGATCCGCAGTTGATTGATAGCGTGGATGCCTTGAAGGAAGTTGCAGAAAAAGTAGAAATTGATGAAATACATATTTTTGATGCTACAGGAAGAATTTTTGCAGGAACACATCCAGAATATTATGATTTAACCTTTGATTCAGGCGAACAGATTATGTTCTTTAAACCTATGTTAGAGGATAAAACTTTAGAACTTGTACAAGATATTACCCCAAATACTGCAGAAGCGAAACCTATGCAGTACTCGGCAGTATGGTGCCAGGATGGTGAACACATTATTCAGGTTGGTATGGAACCTGTAAATGTTACTAAGGCAACAAAAAAGAATGAATTGTCATATATCTTTTCTCTGTTCAGAGTTAGCCCAGATGCCAGTTACTATGCTGTTGACTTTGCAACTGGAAATATAATTGGTTCTACGGAACTTGATTTGGTAGGACAGAAAATATCTCAAACAGGCATAGATGTTTCAAAGATGAAGAATGATGTAGATGGCTTCCATACAAAAATTCGTGGAGAATGGGCTTTTTGTGTATTTGAGCAAGTTGGAGATATATACATTGGACGAGTTATTTTGACAAAAAATTTATATGAGCGTGTTCCAACTACCGCTTTTTGGATATCTATTAGCTTACTACTCGTTTCGTTCATTCTTGCCAAGGCTGTCTTGAAGTACATGAATAGATATGTTGTAGAGGAGATAGGTTTTGTAAATAGTAAATTAAAATCTATTGCAGATGGTAATCTTGAAGAAGTGCTTAAGATGGAGAGTAGTGCTGAATTTTCTGAATTGAGTACTTATATAAACCAAATGGTAAAAAGCTTGCTGGAAAACAATAATAAGATGTCTTATGCTCTTAGCAAAACTAATGTACATATTGGTACATATGAATATAATGACCGTATCCATAAGGTGAGATATACAGAGGAAGTACCACATATTTTAGAATTGTCTTTGGAGCGTATGGAAGAGCTTTCAGCTAACAAAGGTGAGTTCTGCGAATTTTTAAATACTATAAAGAAAAATCCTGTACCCGATGAGAAAAGTACATTTGTATTTGGAGAAAAATATATCATGGTGGAAGAAATACATAATTCCGACGATGTTTTTGGAGTTGTTGTAGATATGACATCAGATATTAACAAGCGAAAAGAATTAGAGAAGGAAAGAGATGTGGACCCTCTTACAGGTCTTTACAATAGACGTGGATTTGAAAACAATCTTGACCAACTTTTCAGTAAACCTAAGCAGCTTGGTCATAGTGCAATTATAATGATAGATGCTGATGGCCTTAAAGGAATTAATGATACCTACGGACATAAAAGAGGAGATGTATATTTGAAAAAGATTGCATCAATAATCAAAAATTTTGGTATCAGAAATAGTGTTGCTTCTAGAATGGGTGGAGATGAATTTGTTTTATTCTTATATGATTATGAGGGTGAGGATGAACTACTCAAAACTATAGAAACTCTTCAATACATTCAGAACAATAGTACAGCGCGTTTAGATGAGAATATAAGTGTACCACTTAGATTTTCCATGGGCTACTGCATGGTTGAAGATGAAAAAGACTATCGAAATGTATTGAATGTGGCTGACGTGAACATGTATAAAAACAAACAATATAGACGAAAAAATGCACAAAAATAAAATTATTAATTATGGAGGCTTTTATGGAACATAATTTGTTTAGTGAAAATATGATAAAGTTTTATGAAATGTTCAGAGAAGATGCTGGTTCCGCAAGAGAGTGTGCCCTCAAACTTGAGAAAGCCATACCACTGATTGCAGACGATTTGCAACTTGGCAAATATGTTATAAGTTTGTTTGCACCACCTAGCCTTTATGATGGAACAGGTACTACAGTAGAGCATGTGTTATATACATATGAAGAAGGTCATGAGGTTGCTTTTGAGAGATATGAATATGCAACTGGTGAACATGGACGAGTTGTAATTAGTGCATATCCAAGAAAAGGATGCACATGGAGTGATGATGAAAAAAGTGTTTTAAGTACAGTTTCTCTCAATGTTTTCTTCCTGTGTGGTCGTGCAAGGCTCATTGATATGATGAAGAAGACTACTATTACCGATAATGCTACTGGAATAGATAATGTTATTGGGTTTATGAAGTATGCCAGCGAGGTAAGCTATAAGATTGGTCTGGAGAAATATAATGGCATACGTTTTAATATAAAAAACTTTAGTGTTCTTAATAAATCTTTTTCTAAGATAAAATCAGCAGAAATATTGAGAGCATATTGTAATAATGTTAAGAACTTTATTGGAAACAATGGTATTGTAGCACGATTGGGTGGAGACAATTTTGTCTGCCTTGTAAAAAAAGAATTTTTGGATTATTTTCTTAACTTCATAATTGATGTACCTATTAAGGTGGACCCTTTAGGTAAGGTGATTAATGTTGGTGCTCGTGTGGGTGTATGTAATATTGAGCATAGCGACAACATAGGCATGGTGATGGAGTACTTAGATGTTGTAATAGGCATTGCTAAGTATGAAGGTAAGGATGTTGTTTTCTTCGAGAGAGAAATGATAGAGAAGGTCAACAAAGAAAAGGTTATTATTGCATCATTTCCTCAGGCACTTTCTAATGGGGAGTTCCATGTTTACTTCCAACCAAAGGTGGATACAAAGGATAATACCTTGTGTGGTTGCGAAGCTTTGGTAAGATGGATTAGAGATGGTAAAGTTATTTCTCCTATGGAGTTTATACCTATATTGGAGGAAGATTCCTCTGTATGCGAGCTTGATTTCTATGTGTTTGAAGAAAGTATGAGATTGCTCAGAAGTTGGTTAGATAAGGGTTATGCACCGATTAGAGTTTCGGTTAATTTCTCTAAATTACATCTTAAGAATCTTGATACAATAGATAAGATATTTGAAATAATAGAGAAATACGACATTGACGAATCTCTTGTAGAAATAGAGTTAACAGAAATGTCAGGTTATGATAATTTTAATAGCTTATCTGAGTTTGTTGACAAGCTTAAAGAAAGAGGTGTACATACATCAATAGATGATTTCGGTACTGGTTATTCATCCTTGAATCTTCTCACAGGTATCAATGTAGACGTGGTAAAACTTGACAAATCCTTCCTCGATTGTGTGGAAGATAAAGAGAGCAAGAAGCGAATTTTACTTCACAACATTGTAGAAATGGTTCATGAGTTGGAATACAGCATTATTGCAGAAGGAGTAGAAACAGATGAACAGGCTGAATTTCTTAAAGAAATAGGATGTTCCATGGTTCAAGGATACCTATATGATAAGCCTCTTCCAGCTTTAGAATTTGAAGAGAGAATAAAAAATGAGTCTTACTACAACTAAGTATGTAAGGTAGATAATATAAAAGACACCATCATTTAGGTGTCTTTTTTTCTGTTATGATAATGTCATGACTGTAATACGATTTTTACCTTCATTTTTGGATTTGTATAATGCCTGGTCGGCTAGGTGAAAAGCAGTTTCGTATGATATAGATGAGTTGCATGCTATGATTCCTGCGCTGAAGGTTACATGCTCGTCCATAAAATCAAAGTTTATTTCTGAAAAAGTTTGTCTTATGGAATTTAATATTTCGCTATATTCGGATTGTGGTTCTCCGTGAAATATAACAACAAATTCTTCGCCACCAAAACGTCCTGCGTGGAAGTATTCAGAAGAATATTCGTTAAGCAACGAACCTAATTTTTTGAGGACCACGTCCCCGTTATCGTGTCCATATTTATCGTTGATTTTTTTGAAATCGTCTAAATCAAGCATTGCTATACCTACAGGTGAACTACTGTCAGATATACCAAAGGTATTGTTAAATATTTCTTGCATATATTCTCTTGAATGCACTCCGGTAAGTAAATCAGTTTCAAGTCTTTTTCTATATTTTTCTTCGTTTTCCATAGAAGTTTTTGTTAAGCGTCCCACTTTGAATTGGTACTTCTCCAGTTCCAACGCTACTAAATTTGATAAGAAAGTTATACCTAATACAACAACACATGTTTGAATGTGAAAGTCAATTCTGGAAGGGTAACTTAAACAGCTATATAGTGTTGCCATAACTACTAAAATATAATTATAAGCAAGCATGATTTGGTGTATCTTTTTGCTGTGAAAAACTGTACAGAAAAAAAGCGTTAAACATGGAATACACCATAGAGGAGTGTAGTAACTGTGAAATATTCCCATTGAACCTCCCAGTGTACATAGTCCAAGTGAACATGCAAGATTTTTGGTG
Source organism: Lachnospiraceae bacterium (assembly GCA_015057525.1). Taxonomy (GTDB): domain Bacteria; phylum Bacillota; class Clostridia; order Lachnospirales; family Lachnospiraceae; genus Coprococcus_C. The sequence goes on from SVEE01000015.1 coordinate 8,572, forward strand.
TCGTGGGTGATTTTAGTAGATTTATTTATATGTTTAGTTACAAGATATGTAGCCATATTTACACAAAAAGGAAGGCATAAATATTTTAAAACATATCGTGGGACAGTTGTTCCAAGTGTATCGGTTAAATAAAATCCTACGAAAAATGCAACATCAAGAGTTATACAACCCCACACTAGTATGTTAAGTATTTTTACGATTTTGTATCTTAATTCTTTTTCTAATTGTTCCATTGATATACCCCCGTATATAAAAACCCCATATATTTAAGTATATCACATGTTGGGATAAAATGTACAATCTATATTATGGTTTTTGTGGTTTCCATACTTTAAAGGTTTATTAAAAAAGTTGATATGACTACAATTTTATGTTAATATGATATAGTGTATGTGATTATAACAGAAAGTGTTTGTTTTTATAAAGATTATAAGTGAGGTTTAAATCATGGTTGATGAGAAAAAAGTCGCACTTATGACTAAACTTGCTATATTTGAAAAACATGAGAGCAACGATAGTCTGGTGTTGTCAAAATATTATAAGAATGACTATGTTAGATATAATATGCTTAAAACATTGATTTCTGCAACAATTGTGTATTGGTCTATTGTTGCGGCATATGTATTTATGCGTTTCGATCAGATGCTTGCAGAGATTAATAAGATTGATTATTTTGATTTGGTTTACAAGTTACTTTTATGGTATGTAATGGTTTTAGTTGTATACTTTGTATTTTCTTCTTTGGTATATAGCTACAGATATTACAAGGCAAGACCAGGACTTACTAAATATAATGCCAACCTTAAGAAACTTATTGAGTATGAAGGTGGCAATATTTACAAGGGTAAGGTTGTTAAGACTACTGTAGTAGAAGCTCCTTCTGATGAGGAGATGAATATTACTCCTGTTGCTGAGAAAACTCCAGAGCAGAGAGCTAATGCATCGAGGGGTACAGTAAGCAGAATGGCAATGGTTCGTCAGAGTCAGCAGGAAGCTGATAAGATAAAGCAGCAGCAGATTATTGATAATCTTAATCAGCGTAACGCAAGAATTGCAGCTCAAAACGAGGCTAGACTCAGACAACAGCAGCAGATTGAACATGACAGACAGGTGATTCAGGAGAGAAGAAGACAGCTTGAACAGGCACAGATGGAGAAGATTCGTGCTCAGGCTTTTCAGCAAGTGAATCGTAATAGTTATACAGCTAATAATACTAATAGCATGGAAGGGAGAGATAAATAAATGGCAGCAGCAATAGCGATAAAGGACGCCATAAGAGATTTTATAAGAAAGTATGATGAGGTTACAACTCCTCTTATACGTTTTGTTATGTCCCTTATTATGTTTTGGTCACTTAATTCTATGTACGGATATTCAGATCTTTTCGAAAGAGGAATGGTAGTATTTTTATTATCCGTAATTTGTGCATTGGTTTCAAATCCAGTTGCAGTATTACTTGGTGCAGCGGTTATTATTGTTAATGGTTTCTCTGTTTCCATGGAGGTTGGAGCCGTAGCTGTACTTTTGATTATAATAATTTATTGTACATACATGCGTATGTTCCCAAAATGCAGTTGGATTTTAGCATTTGTACCTGTTATGTACCTTATTGGTCTTGAATGTGCAGTTCCAATAATCGTTGCAATTTTTGCAGGTTCATCAGGAATAGTTGCAACAGCATTTGGTATTCTTTTATATTATTTCTCTTTATATGTAGATGAGGTTGAGTCTATGCTTAGCACAGCTGCAAAAGAGGAGGATGTTCAGCCTTTTACATACATAGTTGAAGCTGTTCTCAAGAACAAAGAAATGCTTCTTACTATGATTGTATTTGCCGTTGTAATAATGGTTACATTTGTAGTATATAAGTTGCCAGTTAACTATTCGTGGTATATTGCCATTGGTGTAGGAGCTGTAGCAACAATAATAATATATCCTATGTGTGGTTCTACTCTTGATGTGGAAGTTAGCATGGGTTCAGTTGTAGTTGGTGCTTTACTTGGAGCAGTTCTTGGACTTGTAGCACAGTTTTGCAAGGGTATGGTGGATTACTCTAAGAAGGAAACAGTTCAGTTTGAGGATGATGAATATTATTACTATGTTAAGGCTATTCCTAAGTATGCAGACCCTTCTAAGAAGAAGGAAACTAAGTCTACTGAAGCTAAGACTACTGATGCCAATGAAAAGAGTGGTAACAGAAGTCAGGCAGCTGTTAAATCTCAGATGGAGAGAAGCAGAGAGCAGCAACCTAAGACAGCAAGAACACAGGGGGATATGCAGGCTAGAAGAAACGTACCAACAAGTACTAGAACTTCTGACCCAAGAAACACTAGAAGATAAATTTTATTATAAACTATTTGTAACGGGGTGTTAGTTTGGAAAAATTATTGACAGCATTAAGATTAAATTTTGACTGGTTTTATATTCCAGATATAACTTTCACAGATATAGTAGAGATAGTTCTTTTATCTTATCTGCTATATCATGTTATGATGTGGTTTAAAAAGACTAGAGCGTGGACATTATTCAAAGGAATAATTGTGCTTTTCGTTTTTGTTGGTCTTGCTACACTCTTCCAACTTAATACAATACTCTGGATTTTTAAGAACACTATCAATGTAGGTATTATAGCTATAATCATATTGTTCCAGCCAGAGCTTAGAAAGGCGCTTGAAGAATTGGGCCGTAGAAATATTATCTCAGATGTTCTTATTCGTGATGATAAGAGTGTGCGCAGTGAGAGAGTAAATAACGCTACAATTCAGGAACTTATTTCTGCTGCTATGGATATGAGCAAGAATAAGACAGGCGCTCTTATTGTTATAGAGCAGGATGTTGCGTTGGGAGAATATGAAAGTACAGGTATTAACGTAGATGCAGCTATTTCGAAGCAGCTTATACTTAATATATTTGAGCATAATACACCGCTTCATGATGGTGCGGTTATAATAAGAAATAACAGAGTAGTAGCTGCTACATGTTATTTACCTCTTACAGGAAGAAATGATATTAATAAGGATTTAGGAACAAGACATAGAGCAGCGGTAGGTATTAGTGAAGTGTCTGACAGTATGACCCTTGTTGTATCTGAGGAAAACGGAACTATTTCTGTTGCATATCAGGGTAATTTGCATAGAAATCTTGATTCAGAAAGTTTGAGAAAACATTTAACTTCCCTTCAGATTAGTCCTACAGAGGCGAAACCTAAGCGTTTCAAGAGACGGAAAGGGGGCAAAAAGAATGAAAAGTAAATTGTTCAATAATTTTGGATACAAACTTCTTTCTGTTGTTCTTGCCGTTGTACTGTGGATTGTGGTTATGAATATATCAGATTCTGCTGTTACAGAGCAGATTAATGATATACCTGTTTTACAGTTAAATGGTGAAGTTTTTGATGATTTAGATAAAATATATGAAGTATCAAACGGTGATACTGTTGATATTATAGTTAAGGGAAGACGTTCTGTGGTATCTAAGCTAACAGCAGATGATTTTATTGCTACAGCAGACCTTTCTACAATGTCAGTAACAGGAGCTGTACAGATTTTTGTTACACCCAAAAGTAGTTCTGTTAAAGATGCTATTACAATTACCGTTGTTGATAACACTATGAGTCTGATTTTGGAATCTAAGGTTACAGCACAGTTTCCTATTAAGATTAAGACTAATGGTGAAACAAGAGAGGGATATGCGGTTGGCGAGTCTTATGCCTCACCTAATATTATAACTGTAGAAGGTCCGGAAAGTTCTGTAGCTAAAATAACAGATGTAGAGGTTGTTGTTGATGTTACTAACAAGACGGAAAGCTTTACAGAAAATGCAGAAGTGGTTTTATATGATGCATATCATGAAGTGATATCTAACAGTAAGATATCTTTGAGTGACACTAATGTGGATGTAACGGTTAACATATATCCAACCAAGAGTGTACCTATAACAATAGAGCCTACGGGCAAGCCAGCAGAAGGATTTTCTGTAGCGGAAGTTATATATCAGCCTCAAACTGTAGAGCTTGTGGGACCAGAGGATGAACTTGAATCTATGGAGTCTATAGTTATAGATGACATTTCTGTATCCGGTATAACAGAAGATTTGCAGACAACCATTAATATTACTAAGTATCTTCCAGAAGGTGTATTCGCTGTTGGAACTGACAATGAGATAGTGGTAACTGTAAGCGTTGAACAACTAGAGAAGAAGAGTTTTAAACCTCTTATCAATGACATTGAGCTCGAAGGTAAGAATGATGCTTACAAGTACTTAGTAACTCTTTCTGATGACTTTAGCGTTGAAGTAATAGGTTTATCGGGTGATATGGAGGGTCTTACATTAGGTTCTCTCGGTCTTTATGTTGATTGTTCAGAATTAACATTAGGTGATAATGAAGATGTGGTACTGCTTCACAGTGAGTTAGACGGTATCGAATTTAAGATTACAGGAACTATTTCTATATCAGTTAGCGGAAGCAAGAAGTAAGGTGATAATATGGAGTTTATCAATAAGTTTAAAGCTGCCATAGAAGAATGTAATTATATAGTATTTTTTGGTGGTGCTGGTGTATCCACTGAAAGTGGTATACCAGATTTTAGAAGTGTTGATGGTTTATATAATCAGAAATACAAGTATCCCCCAGAAGTAATCATAAGTCATTCTTTTTATATGAGAAAAACAGAAGAGTTTTATGAATTCTATAAGGATAAAATGTTATTTACAGGAGTTAAACCTAATGCGGCCCATATAAAGCTGGCAGAGCTTGAACAGCAAGGTAAGCTTAAGGCTGTGGCTACTCAGAATATAGATGGTTTACATCAGCTGGCAGGTAGTAAAGAGGTGCTGGAACTTCACGGTTCGGTACATAGAAACTATTGTCAGAATTGTAGAAAGCTTTTTGATATGGCATATGTTAAAAATTCAGAGGGTGTACCTAAATGTGATTCTTGTGGAGGAACAATAAAACCAGATGTGGTTTTATATGAGGAAGGTCTTGACCAAGAAACCATTTCAAGGACAGTTCATCACATATCTAAAGCGGATATGCTTATTGTTGGTGGTACTTCTCTTGCGGTTTATCCGGCAGCAGGTCTTATAGATTACTTTAACGGTAAATATTTAGTTGTAATCAATATGAGTCCTACGCCTAGAGATAATCAGGCGGATATAGTAATTAATAAAAAAATTGGAGAAGTTTTCTCTCAGATATAAAAAAAGTACAGGCTAATTTGCCTGTACTTTTTTATTGTATTTATTCAAGGTTAAGCTTTGTTTTGCATACATTTGTTGTTATCTTTATCAATATAAAAGTAGAAACAAATGTTAAGATATTTGTGATAATGAGCATAATCATAACAATGATTGTTTCGCTATCTACTTTTAAAAGTAATCCTTCTATTGCATCTTCAACGGCAGGAATGCTTACTATAGCAAGGAGAATTCCTGATATAACCTGCATAATTGTATATATGGCAATATAGAAAACAACTGACATCATACGTTTGCTACTTGAAAAGCTGTGTCCTAAGGCATATGCCGCATTGTATTGCCAAATAGAACATATAGCGGAGAGGAACATTGCTATTACAGCCAGAACACCATCTAATATAATAGTGGTCTTGCTTATTCCACTTCCTGTCATAGTAAGTACAGAGTGAATAAGCTCTATAAGCTCCTTGAAGAAGTCAAAATTGCCGCTGGCTATACAAATGGAAAGAGGATATACAATTGCCATTGCGAGAATTGCTACAGTATCAAATACAATTCTTGAAGTCATAATATCTGTAGTTTTAACAGGGAGGGTATGTGTAAGATATCCCTGGTCCTTGAATAATCGTTTTCCAAAATCAAGAAACATTAGTAATATTATTCCTATAGCACTTGCAAATATTATGAATACATAAACAACAGATGCCATTCCCACAAATACATTATAGTAATCGTTGTTTATGATATTATTGTCCTTTAAGGTGTGTAATATGAGAATAACAACACTATATAATAAAATACCTACTAAGATTGCAAAGGTTTGCTTTCCGCGTTGTACAAATTCGTTTTTAATAAGCTTTCCTAACATCTGAACACCTCCCTAAACATTTCGTCAATTGATTTTCCTGTTTCCTGGCGCAATTCGTCTGTGTTTCTGTGACAAACCACATTGCCTTCTTTTAAGAAAATAACTTCGTCTAATATGTTTTCGATATCGTATATAAGATGTGTAGAGATGAGAATAGTTGCTTCAGAGTCATAATTGTACAAGATAGTCTCTATTATGTAATCTCTTGCGGCAGGGTCTACGCCGGCAATTGGCTCATCTAACAAGTAAAGTTTGGCTCTACGGCTCATGACCATAATAAGCTGTACTTTTTCTTTGTTACCCTTAGAGAGTTTCTTTATTACCATGTTAGGGTCAAGTTTTAATAATTCCAACATAGAATAAGCTCTTGTTTCATCAAAGTCAGCGTAAAAATCCTTGAACATATTAATAACCTGATTGATTTTTAATGCTTCGTTAAAATATGTTCTCTCAGGTAAATATGATACAATTGCCTTTGATTCATGGCCTATATTTTTACCATCCACTGTTATAGTTCCGGCTTCAGGTTTAAGTAATCCTGCCAGCATCTTAATCATGGTTGTTTTACCACTACCGTTAGGACCAAGAAGTCCTATTATCTTTCCGCTTTCCAAGTTTAAGTTTAGGTCGTTGAAAATCATTTTATGGATACCATATCCTTTGCGGACGTTGGTAAATTCAACAAGATTTCCCATTATTTCTCCTCCTCATTCAAATATCTTTTGACCGCGTTAATTATTTCATTATTGTCAAATCCCAGTTCTCGCATACCATTTACATAATTCTCAATATGCTTTGTGGATATGCTGATTTTAAAATTGGTCTCCGCATCAGTTTGTTCTGCAACAAATCTGCCGGAGGTTCTTTGCGAATATAGCACACCTTCTCGTTCTAGCTCAGACAATGCTTTTTGCATAGTGTTTGGATTCACACCCGCTTTAATAGCTAAGTCTCTAACAGCAGGAACCTTATCCCCGGGTTTCAATCGTCCCTGTGCTATTCGTAGCTTTATTTCATCCATTATCTGAAGGTAGATGGGTGCGTCGTTAGTGAATTTCCACGCCATTGCATCACCTCGTTGTGTTATTGTACTAAGTGGCTAGTACAATAGTATAATAGTACAAGTGTATTTCCATGTCAATATATTTTTGAATATTTTTTAAAAAAATATGGGAATTATAAAAAATGTGTTGACAATTTTCAAATTGGTGTTATAGTTGGAGTAGAACAAATGTAACACATTGAAAGTGTGCAGATAACATGTTATCATATTTGATAGGAGGTTTTATTATGGACGCAGAAAGATTTACAAGAAAGTCAATTGAAGTAATAGAGAATTGTGAGAAGCTTGCCTATGAATATAATAATCAGGAGATAGATCAGGAGCATTTGCTCTATAGTCTTATAACAGTAGATGAAAGTCTTATTGCAAAGCTTCTTGCTAATATGGAGATTAATGTGGATAGTTTTGCTAAGGAAGCAGAGAAGCTTGTGGCATATAGACCGAAGGTGTCAGGTGGAAAGTTATTTACAAGTCCTGATTTTTCTAAGGCGCTTATACAGGCTGAGAAAGAATCTAAACAGATGGGAGATAATTATGTCTCTGTTGAGCATATGTTTTTGGGTATTCTTGAGAAGATGAATAAGGCTGTTAAGGGGCTTATTATGGGATATGGTATTACCCGTAATAGATTTCTTGAGGTTCTTGCTGGAGTGAGAGGTACAAGAAAAATCGAAAGCGATAATCCGGAAGCTACTTATGATACTCTTAGTAAATATGGATATAATTTGGTAGAGCGTGCCAGAGAGCAAAAACTTGACCCGGTTATAGGAAGAGATAATGAGATAAGAAATATAATCAGAATATTGTCACGTAAAACTAAAAATAATCCGGTTTTAATCGGAGAACCTGGTGTGGGTAAAACAGCAGCTATTGAAGGCTTGGCTCAGAGAATTGTAAGAGGAGATGTACCAGATTCGCTTAAGGATAAGGAAATATTCGCTCTTGATATGGGCTCTATGCTTGCAGGTGCCAAATACAGAGGAGAATTTGAAGAACGTCTTAAGGCAGTTTTAGATGAAGTTAAAGAATCTGATGGTCAGATAATCCTTTTTATAGATGAACTCCACACTATTGTTGGTGCTGGTAAAACTGAAGGTTCAATGGATGCTGGAAATATGCTTAAGCCATTGCTTGCCAGAGGAGAACTTCACTGTATAGGTGCAACTACTCTTGATGAGTATAGAAAATATATTGAAAAGGATGCAGCTTTAGAGAGAAGATTCCAACCGGTTTTAGTTAATGAACCAACTGTTGAGGATACTATTTCTATATTAAGAGGTATAAAAAACAGATACGAAGTATTTCATGGTGTTAAGATAAATGACGGTGCATTAGTAAGTGCGGCTACTTTGTCTAACAGATACATCACAGATAGATTTCTTCCTGATAAGGCTATTGACCTTGTGGATGAGGCCTGTGCCATGATTAAGACAGAACTTGATTCTATGCCTGCAGAACTTGATGAGATATCTAGAAAGATAATGCAGATGGAAATCGAGGAGGCGGCTCTTAAAAATGAGACAGATAATCTTAGTCAGGACCGACTCAAGGTTATCCGCGAGGAGTTAGAGGAATATAGAGAAAAGTCAAAGCAGATGAAGGCTATTTGGGAAAATGAGAAAGCCGGTGTAGAAAAAATAAGACAGCTGAGAGAAGAGTTGGAAGGTATTAATGATGAGATTCAGATTGCCCAAAGAACCTATAACTTGGAGAAGGCTGCCGAGTTACAATATGGAAGATTGCCTCAGCTTAAGAAGGAATTGGAAGAATTAGAGGCGAACTCAGCTAAGGAAAACAGAAGTCTTGTTCATGAATGTGTAACTGATGAGGAAATTGCTAAAATAATTTCTAAATGGACAGGTATACCTGTGGCTAAGCTTACTGAGAGCGAAAGAAACAAAACCTTACATCTTGCTGATGAACTTCACGAGAGAGTTATAGGTCAAAATGAGGCTGTGGAATTGGTCAGCGATGCTATAATAAGATCAAAGGCTGGAATTAAAGACCCTACAAAACCTATTGGCTCATTCCTGTTCCTTGGACCAACTGGAGTGGGTAAGACAGAGCTTGCCAAGACTTTGGCTGCTGCCTTGTTTGATAATGAAGCTAATATGGTCAGAATAGATATGAGTGAATACATGGAGAAGCACAGTGTTGCGAGACTTATTGGAGCTCCTCCTGGATATGTGGGTTATGACGAGGGTGGTCAGCTTACAGAGGCTGTCAGAAGAAAACCATATTCAGTGGTACTTTTCGATGAAATAGAAAAAGCTCACCCAGATGTATTCAACGTATTGTTGCAGGTTCTTGATGACGGAAGAATTACTGATTCAAAGGGTAAAACTGTTGATTTCAAGAATACCATATTGATTATGACATCTAATATTGGCTCAGAGTATTTACTTGAAGGAATTGATTCTCATGGCGAAATAAAGGCAGAGTGTCAGGATAAGGTTATGGGAACTCTTAGACAGTATTTCCGTCCAGAGTTTTTGAATAGACTTGATGAAATTATATTGTTTAAGCCTCTTGATAAAACTGCTATAGGAGGAATAGTAGACCTTCTCTTAGAGGATTTGAATGAGAGGATTTCTGACAAGGAGCTTAAGCTTGTTATTACAGATGAGGCCAAGGACCACATTATAGAAAAGGGCTATGACCCAATATATGGAGCTCGTCCTCTTAAGAGATATCTCCAGAAAAATGTGGAAACTCTTGTGGCAAGAAGTATCTTAGCAGGTACCCTTAGTACAGGAGATACAATAAAATTAGATATAAAAAATGGTGAATTAGTTGTTTAGTTCAAAAAATGCGCGAGCTACCTCGCGCATTTTCTTTTTATAATTTTTTAGAAGCATGTTAAATTCTAGCGTTCCATTTTCCAGAAGGATGCACTGTATGGTGGAAGCTCTGAACCACCACCAAAGTCATGGTTGTTACCTGTGATTAAATCTACTGCCATACCACAACCTGCGTCGAAGTGAGCAGTATATGGTTGGTCACTTGCGTTGATTGCAACAAGAACGCGTTCGTTATCAGTTTTTCTCTCAAATATACACTGATGATTTGTGAGAACTACTGAACGGAAACCACCATAGTTTAATGCTTCACTATTTTTCTTTGCCTCAGAAAGAGCTGCAATAAAATCTGAAAGCTCATTCCAAATAGGTTCATCATATGAAAGACGAAGAGAAGGGTCACCTTCTTCTTTTCTTCCCTCTGCACCCCATTCACTACCATAGTATACGCAAGGGATGCCTGGCATACCGAAAGCTAATGCATATACAAGAGGAAGATGGTTTTTGTTGGTAAGAATGCTTGCAATTCTAGTTACATCATGGTTATCAACGAAGGATAAAAGATGCTTGCCCTTATATCTTGTCCAGTCCTCCGGACCAAACTGCTGTAGAAGACTGTGAATAATCTCAAACATATTCATAGAATTAAAGCTTGAATATATTCCTTTGTAGCACATGTAATTTGTTGAACTGTGGAGCATGCTGTCGTTGACAAAAACATTGTAGTCGCCGTGAAGAAGCTCGCCTAATAATAAAAATTCATTTTTAAGTCCGTCGCAATGGCTTCTAAGTCTTCTTAAGAAATCGTGGTCTAAACAGTATGCTACATCAAGTCGTAAACCATCTATGTCAAATTCTTCGACCCATCCCTTAACACATTGGAATATATGCTGGATTACTTCCTCGTTTCTAAGATTTAATTTAACAAGGTCGTAGTTACCCTCCCAACCTTCGTACCATAAGCCGTCGTTGTAGTTTGAATTTCCGTCAAAGCTTATGTGAAACCAATCCTTGTAAGGGCTATCCCATCTTTTTTCAAGGACATCTTGAAACGCCCAAAAGCCTCTTCCTACATGATTAAACACACCATCTAAAACAACCTTAATTCCTTCCTTGTGAAGGTTGTTGACAACTTCCTTAAAATCCTCGTTTGTGCCTAAACGACAATCGATTTTTGTGTAGTCTCTTGTGTTATAACCGTGTGTATCTGATTCGAATACTGGCGAAAAATATATTGCGTTAGCTCCCAGTTTTTTTATGTGGGGAATCCAATCATTCACCTTTGATATTCTTGAAGTTAACACGCCATCATTTTCAAATGGAGCACCGCAAAATCCCAGTGGATATATTTGGTAAAAAACACTTTCGTAAGCCCACATGATTTTGTCTCCTTTCATATTATATAAATGTAATCTGATTTAGTTATGTATTTAAATTCAGATTCGGTTGATTATACCACATTTAGATAATTCAAGCAACAAAACCACAACCTAATGAGTTTTAAACATTTTGTGAGTGTGATATAATATATTGAAATTAAGCCAAAGAAAGTAAGTTTTAAGTATTTGATTTTTAGAAATGAGGTGGCAAGAAGTGTTTAAATTTAATAAGAAGATAATGATACTAGTTGCCAGCTTATTTATATGGTGTGTGCTTCTTGTGGGCTGCGACTTAGAGACTGTAACTACAGCACAGGATGTAGGGAGTGGAGAAATAGTAGCAGAGGTATCTGTGGATACCATGATAAATTCGGATGTTGTGACAACGGAGGATTTAGAAAGTGAAAATTTTAATGTGGAAAATCCTTCTCCGGATTATGTTTTTAGTATAGCAGATGTTCCTGAGTATGCTGGGGATGCTTATGTGGAATTGAATGGCAATATGCCACTATTTTCAGATGAGGAAATAAATACAGACAGCTTTGAATCCTATGAAGAATTAGATGAATTGGGAAGATGTGGTGTTACATTTGCAAATGTTTCTATAGAAATAATGCCAACAGAGGAACGTGGGGAAATTGGTCAGATAAAACCTAGTGGGTGGCATACTGTAAAATACAATGGCTTGATAGAGGGTAACTACCTATATAATAGATGTCATTTGATTGGATATCAGCTTTCTGGTGAAAATGATAATGTGAATAATCTGATTACAGGAACAAGACATCTTAATACCGTTGGAATGCTTCCCTTTGAAAATCAGGTAGCGGAGTATGTGAAAAACACAGGGAACCATGTGCTGTACAGAGTGACACCTATATTTGAGGGAGATAATTTAGTTGCCTCGGGAGTTGTGATGGAGGCATATTCTGTGGAGGATGAGGGAGAAGGAATATGCTTCAATGTATTTGTGTACAATGTTCAACCAGGAGTTATTATTGATTACGCTACAGGTGATAGCTGCCTGGATGAAAATTATGTTTCTGATGATTTGCCAGATGATTTTGTTGAGGATGAAATAGATTCTGTAGGTGATGAGACAACAGAAGCTACAACTGAAATTTCAGAAGAGACGGAAATTGAATGTGATTATGTGCTGAATAAAAATACAAAAAAATTTCATTATCCTAGTTGTTCCAGTGTGGATGATATGAAAGAAAAGAATAAAGAATATTTTAAGGGTAGCCGTGAAGAGGTTATTGGGGCAGGCTATGAACCTTGTGGAAGATGTAATCCATAATTATAAGTAGGTACATTTTTTTCTTGTTGGCATACCATATTATAAAGCATAGAATTAAAGGTGCATTTATGGCAACAAAAATTATAATAGATGCTGGTCATGGTGGATATGATAGTGGTGCCTCATATGAAGGGCGAAGAGAGAAGGATGACGTACTTAGATTGGCACTTGCATTGGGGGATATTTTACGCAGACAAGGTTACGATGTGGAATTTACCAGAACAACAGATGTGTATCAGTCCCCAACCCAAAAAGCCAGAATAGGAAATGCCAGTGGTGCAGATTATTTTATTTCCCTTCACAGAAATGCCACAGCAGTCCCAGGACAATATAACGGAGTTCAAACTTTGGTTTACGACAAAAGTGGAATTAAAAATGATATGGCTGAAAACATAAATAATCAGCTTGAGGATGTAGGATATAATAATATAAATGTAGAAGCAAGACCTGATTTGGCAGTGTTGAGGAGAACTACTATGCCAGCTTTGTTGGTAGAGGTAGGTTTTATAGACAGTGATATAGATAATGATATATTTGATAGCAGATTTCAACAGACAGCTCAGGCTATAGCAGATGGAATAAATGAAACACTGGATGATGTGGCTACTGCCTTTGCTGAAAATAATAATGAGTCAAATAACAATTACGAAAAAGATTATCAGATTCTGGTTGGAATATTTAGAAGCTTTGGCTCAGCATCTTATCAGAAAAGCAGATTAGAGAATAATGGATTTGATGCAGAAATATTTGTAGAGGACGAATTGTATCAGGTTCGTGTAGGTGAGTATGATACTGTTGAGGAAGCTTTGGTAGTTCAAAAGAAACTTCAGGCACTTGGATATGCAACTATGATTGTTAGAAAATAATTTTCTAAAATGGAAAGATAAATTTTTGAAATATTATATTGACAATGTTATATCGCTATGTTATTATGTCTCTCGATGAACTGCCGTAGACAGTAGGTGCCGTTATGGCGTAAGGTTAAAACGCCTACCGAGGAAGAATCGTAGAATCTTTGATTTAACGTATTTTAACTCTTGTGCTACGCACGAGAGTTTTTTTCTTTCGCGAATCATTTGCAGTTTCATTAATATATAAGGAGGTGCAAGATTTTGGCAAAGGTAGAATTAAAGCAGCCTATAGTTGATGAAATCAAGGAAAACATCAAAGACGCAAAGTCAGTTGTATTAGTTGATTATCGTGGACTTACTGTAGAGCAGGATACACAGCTTCGTAAGACTATGAGAGAAGCAGGTATCATCTACAAGGTTTACAAGAACACAATGGTTAAGCTTGCTATCGATGGCACAGAGTTTGATTCACTTAAGGATGACCTTGAGGGACCAACAGCAGTTGTTATCTCTAAGACAGACGCTACAGCTCCTGCAAGAGAAGCAGCTAAGTTCTCAAAAACAGCTCCAGCACTTGAGCTTAAGAGTGGTGTTGTTGAGGGAACTCATTATGATGCAGCAGGTATCAAGACTATCGCGACTATACCTTCAAGAGATGAGCTTATTTCTAAGTTCCTTGGAAGTATCCAGTCACCTATCGCTAACTTCGCTCGTGTTATTAAGCAGATCGCTGAGAGCAAGGAAGCATAATTATTAAACACATTTACAAATTTAGAATTTATGGAGGATTATTAAAATGACAACTCAGGAAATTATTGAAGTTATCAAAGGATTATCAGTTTTAGAGTTAAACGATTTAGTTAAGGCATGTGAGGAAGAGTTCGGTGTATCTGCAGCAGCAGGTGTTGTAGTTGCAGCAGCAGCTGGAGATGCAGCTGGCGCAGCTGAGGAGAAGGATTCATTCGACGTTGAGCTTACAGAAGTAGGCGCTGAGAAGGTTAAGGTTATCAAGGTTGTTCGTGAGGCTACTGGTCTTGGACTTAAGGAAGCTAAGGACGTTGTTGATGGCGCACCTAAGGTTATCAAAGAAGGCGCTTCTAAGGATGAGGCTGAGGAAATCAAGAAGAAACTTGAGGAAGTTGGAGCTAAGGTTACTCTTAAGTAATTTTACTTATAACTATTCACCGGTCTGGTTATGCCAGACCGGTTTTTTCTATATCATAAGATATTCTATATCATAATTAATTCTTTTCAGAAAAAATTTCCATTTGTTATTGACATGGATAATCCCGAGTGTTAGAATGGTAAAATGTCATTATTATGGACATGTGTGCCATAATTTCAGATAGATATGAAAAAACCAAATAAATTCAAGGGGTGAATGCGTCGATGAAAAAGTACAGAATGCGTCCTGTTAATTCGGGAAGAGGAATGCGAATGAGTTTTTCAACTGAAAAAGAAGTTTTGGATATGCCAAATCTTATTGAAGTTCAAAAAGACTCATATCAGTGGTTCCTGGACGAAGGCTTGAAAGAAGTTTTCAAAGATATTTCTCCAGTAACTGATTACACAGGACAGTTGAGTTTGGAATTTGTAGATTTCCAGCTTTGTGAGGATGATGTCAAGTATTCAATTGAAGAGTGTAAGGAGAGAGATGCAACATATGCAGCTCCACTTAAGGTTAATGTACATCTCCGTAACAATGAAACCGGCGAAATCGCACAGCACGACATTTTTATGGGTGACCTCCCTCTTATGACAGAGACAGGTACATTTGTAATCAATGGTGCTGAAAGAGTTATAGTAAGCCAGTTAGTTCGTTCTCCTGGTATCTACTATGCAATAGGTCATGACAAGATAGGAAAAACTTTATATTCTTCTACAGTTATTCCTAATCGTGGTGCATGGTTAGAGTATGAAACAGACTCAAATGATGTATTTTACGTACGTGTAGATAGAACAAGAAAGGTACCTATAACTGTTCTTATTAGAGCACTTGGTATCGGAACTAATCAGGAAATTATAGACCTTTTTGGTCAAGAGCCTAAGATTATGGCAAGTTTAGAGAAGGATCCTTCAACTAATTATGAGGGTGGTGTTCTCGAACTCTACAAAAAAATCAGACCAGGTGAGCCTGAGGTTGTTGAGAATGCAGAAAGCTTAATCAACAGCATGTTTTTTGATGCCAGAAGATATGATCTTGCCAAGGTAGGTAGATATAAATTTAATAAGAAACTTGCTCTCAAGAACAGAATTTCAGGACAGGTTCTTTCAGAGGATGTTGTGGATCCAAGTACAGGGGAAATCATGTTTGCAGCAGGCACTACTCTTACACGTGAAGATGCTGAAGCAATTCAGGATGCTGCTGTTCCTTTTGTGTGGGTTCAGTCAGAAGAAAGAAACGTTAAGATTCTTTCTAACATGGTTGTAGATTTGTCTGGATATGTAGGATTTGATCCTAAGGAAATTGGCATTACAGAAGACGTTTATTACCCAGTTCTTGAGAAACTCCTTGATGAATATGATGACGAAGATGAGTTAAAGGCAGCTATAGTAGCGTCTATTAACGATTTAATTCCAAAGCATATAACTAAAGAAGATATACTTGCTTCAATCAACTATAACATGCATTTAGAGTATGGTATTGGTAACTCTGATGATATCGACCACTTAGGTAACAGACGTATCAGAGCTGTAGGTGAGTTACTTCAGAATCAGTATAGAATTGGTTTGTCAAGACTTGAGAGAGTTGTTCGTGAAAGAATGACAACTCAGGATATTGACAGCATTACCCCTCAGTCACTTATAAATATTAAACCTGTTACAGCTGCTGTTAAGGAGTTCTTCGGAAGCTCACAGTTGTCACAGTTTATGGATCAGAACAACCCACTTTCAGAGCTTACTCATAAGAGACGTTTATCAGCTCTTGGTCCAGGTGGTTTGTCAAGAGACCGTGCCGGATTCGAGGTTCGAGATGTTCACTATACACATTATGGTAGAATGTGTCCTATCGAGACTCCTGAAGGTCCAAACATCGGTCTTATCAACTCCCTTGCAACATATGCAAGAATTAACGAGTATGGTTTCGTTGAGGCTCCATACAGAAAGCTCGATAAGAGTGATGCAAACAATCCAGTAGTTACAGATGAGGTTGTATACCTTACTGCAGACGAAGAAGATAATTATATTGTAGCACAGGCTAACGAGCCACTTGATGCAGAGGGCCATTTCATTAAGAATAATGTATCTGGTCGTTTCAAAGAGGAGACTTCTGAGTTCCCTAAGGCATCAGTAGACTTAATGGACGTATCACCTAAGATGGTATTCTCTGTTGCTACTTCAATGATTCCTTTCCTTGAGAACGACGATGCTAACCGTGCCCTCATGGGTTCCAACATGCAGCGTCAGGCAGTTCCACTTCTTAAGACAGAGGCACCAGTTGTTGGTACTGGTATGGAAGCTAAGGCAGCTGTTGACTCAGGAGTATGTATTGTTGCTAAGCGTGATGGTGTTGTTGAGATTTCATCAAGCGAAAAGATTGTTGTTAAGTGTGACGATGGTACAAAGGATGAGTATCATGTAATTAAGTTCGCTAGAAGCAACCAGGGTAACTGTATGAATCAGAGACCTGTTGTTAAGCGTGGAGATAAAGTAACTAAGGGAATGGTTATCGCTGACGGTGCATCTACTGCAGGTGGCGAAATTGCTCTTGGTAAGAACCCTCTCATCGGTTTCATGACTTGGGAAGGTTACAACTACGAGGATGCGGTACTCCTTAGTGAAAGATTAGTACAGGAAGATGTTTATACATCTGTTCATATTGAAGAGTACGAGGTAGAAGCTAGAGATACTAAGCTTGGTCAGGAAGAAATTACAAGAGACCTTGCTGGTCTTGCTCCCGAGGCATTAAAGGATCTTGATGAGAATGGTATCATCAGAATCGGTGCTGAGGTTCGTGCTGGAGATATTCTTGTTGGTAAGGTTACTCCTAAGGGAGAAACTGAGCTCACTGCAGAAGAGAGACTCTTAAGAGCTATCTTCGGTGAGAAGGCAAGAGAGGTTAGAGATACATCACTTCGTGTACCACACGGTGCATTTGGTGTAATCATGGATACAAAGGTATTTACTAGAGAGAATGGCGATGAGCTTCCTCCTGGAGTAAATAAGACAGTTAGAGTATATATTGCTCAGAAGAGAAAGATATCTGTTGGTGATAAGATGGCTGGACGTCACGGTAACAAGGGTGTTATCTCACGTATCCTTCCAGTTGAGGATATGCCATTCCTTCCAAATGGTAGACCACTTGATATCGTTCTTAACCCACTTGGTGTACCATCCCGTATGAACATCGGACAGGTACTTGAGGTTCACCTTGGACTTGCATCTAAGGCATTAGGCTTCAATATTTCTACACCTGTATTTGATGGTGCAAATGAGTTTGATATTATGGATGCTCTCGAGATGGCTAACGATTACGTTAACTCAGATTGGGATGATTTCTATGCTAAATATAAAGATGACACAGAGAAGGAAGTTATGGATTATCTGTATGATAACAGAGACCACAGAGAAGAGTGGAAGGGTGTTCCTATAAATCGTACAGGTAAGGTAAGACTTCGTGATGGTAGAACAGGTGAGGAATTTGATTCACCAGTAACTATCGGATTCATGCATTACCTTAAGCTTCATCACCTTGTTGATGATAAGATCCATGCACGTTCAACAGGTCCTTACTCACTTGTAACTCAGCAGCCACTTGGTGGTAAGGCTCAGTTCGGTGGACAGAGATTCGGAGAGATGGAAGTTTGGGCTCTTGAGGCATATGGTGCATCATATACTCTTCAGGAGATTCTTACTGTTAAGTCCGATGATGTTGTTGGTCGTGTTAAGACATACGAGGCTATTATTAAGGGAGATAATATTCCTGAGCCAGGTATTCCTGAGTCATTCAAGGTACTTCTTAAGGAGTTCCAGTCATTAGCATTAGACGTAAGAGTTCTCAAGGATGACCAGACAGAGGTTGAGCTTGGAGAAACACTTGATTACGGCGATGAAAATGTAAGAGCTGTTATCGAAGGTGACAGAGGTAACTACGAAGAAGATATTGAGTCACAGGGTTATAGTGGAATCGACGAAAATGATGAGCTTACATCTCTTTCAGATGATGGTTACATGAGCGATGACTATGATGATTATGATGAAGAATTTTAATGAAAGGAGATTTGTAAGATGTCAGCTATAAACAACGAAACAGTTCAAGAACAGCCTATGAATTTTGATGCAATCAAAATTGGACTTGCATCTCCTGATAAGATAAGAGAATGGTCTAGAGGTGAGGTTAAGAAGCCTGAGACTATTAACTACAGAACACTTAAGCCAGAGAAGGATGGACTTTTCTGTGAGAAGATTTTTGGACCAAGCAAGGACTGGGAATGTCATTGTGGTAAGTACAAGAAGATTCGTTTCAAGGGTGTTGTCTGTGATAGATGTGGTGTTGAGGTAACTAAGGCAAGTGTTAGACGTGAGCGTATGGGTCACATTGAGCTTGCTGCACCTGTATCACATATTTGGTATTTCAAGGGTATCCCTAGCCGTATGGGTCTTATTCTTGATATTTCACCAAGACTTCTTGAGAAGGTTCTCTATTTTGCTTCATATATAGTACTTGATCCAGGTGAAACTACACTTGAGTACAAGGCTATCTTAAATGAGCAGGAATTTAGAAAAGCTGAGGAAGAATTTGGTTTTGGCAAGTTCCGTGTAGGAATGGGTGCAGAAGCTATTAAGGAACTCCTTGGCCAGATTGACCTCGAGAAGGAAGCTGTTGAATTAAGAGAAGAACTTGCAGATGCTTCAGGACAGAAGAGAGCAAGAATTATTAAGAGACTTGAGGTTGTTGAGGCATTTAGAAACTCTAACAACAACCCAGAGTGGATGATTCTTGATGTAGTACCTGTAATCCCACCAGATATCAGACCTATGGTACAGCTTGATGGTGGTAGATTTGCAACTTCTGACTTAAATGACTTATATAGAAGAATTATTAACCGTAACAATCGTCTTAAGAGACTTCTCGAGTTAGGCGCTCCAGACATTATTGTTCGTAATGAGAAGAGAATGCTTCAGGAAGCAGTAGATGCTCTTATTGACAACGGTAGAAGAGGTCGTGCAGTAACTGGTCCTGGTAACAGAGCACTTAAGTCTCTTTCAGATATGCTTAAAGGTAAGCAGGGACGTTTCCGTCAGAACTTACTTGGTAAGCGTGTTGACTACTCAGGACGTTCAGTTATCGTAGTTGGACCAGAACTTAAGATTTATCAGTGTGGTCTTCCTAAGGAAATGGCAATTGAGTTATTCAAGCCATTCGTTATGAAAGAGCTTTGTGCTCAGGGTAAGGCTAACAACATAAAGGCAGCTAAGAAGATGGTAGAGAAGCTTGAACCACAGGTTTGGGACGTTCTCGAAGAGGTTATCAAAGAGCATCCGGTTATGTTAAACCGTGCCCCTACTCTTCATAGACTTGGTATCCAGGCATTCGAGCCAATCCTTGTTGAAGGTAAGGCTATTAAGCTTCATCCACTTGTATGTACAGCTTACAATGCGGACTTCGACGGTGACCAGATGGCTGTTCACCTTCCACTTTCCGTAGAGGCTCAGGCTGAGTGTAGATTCCTTCTCCTCTCACCTAACAACCTTCTTAAGCCTTCAGATGGTGGTCCTGTTGCCGTTCCTTCACAGGATATGGTACTTGGTATCTACTACCTTACAATGGAGAAGTATTCTTCATTTGATGAGGAGGAGGCTGCAAAGGCTACAATCGTTAAGGAATACCTTTCAGATGATGAGAGTGCAAACCTTCATGATTTAGCAGAAGATTGCAAGGCTGGAAAGACTAAGTTATCCGATGTAATCAAGGTTAAGGTTATTGCTAAGATGTCAAAGGATAAGAAGGAAGTATTCTACAAAGAGATCGTAAGTACAGTAAGAAACTTTATCGGACCTGAGTTTGGTAGTGCAAACCTTGCTATGCTTGCTTACGAAAATGGTGAAATTACACTTCACCAGAAGATTAAGGTTAAGAAGACAGTTACTACAGTTGAAGGTAAGACAATTACCGGAATGGTAGAGTGTACTCTTGGTAGACTTATTTTCAATGAAGTAATCCCACAGGATCTTGGATTAGTTGATAGAACTATCGAGGCAAACATCCTTGAGCCAGAAATCAACTTCCATGTTGGTAAGAAGGGATTAAAGAAAATCCTTGATAAGTGCATCAATACTCACGGTGCTACTAAGACAGCTGAGGTTCTTGATGATATTAAGGCTATGGGTTATAAGTTCTCTACAAGAGGAGCTATAACAGTATCCGTTTCAGATATGACAGTACCTGCTGCTAAGAAAGAAATTCTTGAAACTGCACAGCAGACAGTTGATAAGATTACTAAGCTTTACGGTAGAGGTCTTATGACTGACGAGGAAAGATACCAGTCAGTTGTTAAGGTTTGGGCTGAGGCAGATAACAAGCTTACTAAGGCACTTCTTGATGGCCTTGATAAGTACAACAACATCTACATGATGGCTGACTCTGGTGCCCGTGGTTCTGACCAGCAGATTAAGCAGCTCGCAGGTATGCGTGGACTTATGGCTGATACAACAGGACGTACAATCGAACTTCCAATCAAGTCAAACTTCCGTGAAGGTCTTGACGTACTCGAGTACTTCATTTCTGCACACGGTGCTCGTAAGGGTCTTTCGGATACAGCTCTTAGAACAGCCGATTCAGGATACCTTACAAGACGTCTCGTTGACGTTTCTCAGGAGCTTATCATTCGTGAGGTTGACTGTTGTGAAGACCAGGATGAGAAGCCAGGTATGTATGTAGAGTCTTTCATGGAGGGTAACGAGGTTATCGAGAGCTTCCAGGAGAGAATTACAGGAAGATATGCTGCAGAGAGTATATTCGATGCAGATGGCAATATGATAGTTAAGAAGAACCATATGATTACACCTAAGAGAGCAGAAAACATCATGAAGAATGGTGTTGATGTAAATGGTGTTCCATTCCATGAGGAAGGTTCTACTAAGGCTAGAAGAGATGCAAAACTTAAGATTAGAACAATTCTTACTTGTAAATCACACTTTGGTGTATGTTCTAAGTGTTACGGTGCTAACATGGCTACAGGACAGGCAGTTCAGGTTGGTGAGGCTGTAGGTATTATTGCGGCTCAGTCAATCGGTGAGCCTGGTACACAGCTTACAATGAGAACATTCCATACTGGTGGTGTTGCCGGTGATGATATTACACAGGGTCTTCCTAGAGTTGAAGAATTATTTGAGGCTAGAAAGCCAAAGGGACTTGCAATTATTGCTGAGTTCGGTGGTGAGGTTCAGATAAGAGAGACTAAGAAGAAGAGAGAAGTTGTTATTACTGATAAGGAAACAGGTGAGTCAAAGGCATACCTCATTCCTTACGGTTCAAGAATAAAGGTAATGGATGGACAGATTCTTGAGGCTGGTGATGAGCTTACAGAAGGTTCAGTAAATCCACATGATATCCTTAAGATTAAGGGTGTTCGTGCAGTTCAGGATTACATGCTTCGTGAGGTTCAGAGAGTTTACCGTCTCCAGGGTGTTGAGATTAACGATAAGCACGTTGAGGTTATCGTTCGTCAGATGCTCAAGAAGATCAGAATCGAGAACAGCGGAGACACAGATTATCTTCCAGGTACACTTGTTGATGCTCTTGACTTTGTAGAGATTAACGAGATGCTTGTTGAGGAAGGCAAAACTCCAGCAGAAGGTTCACAGGTAATGCTTGGTATCACTAAGGCATCACTTGCTACAGATTCCTTCCTTTCTGCTGCATCATTCCAGGAGACTACTAAGGTTCTTACTGAGGCAGCAATTAAGGGTAAGGTTGATCCACTTATCGGTCTTAAGGAAAATGTACTCATCGGTAAGCTTATCCCTGCTGGTACAGGTATGAAGAGATATCGTTCAGTAATGCTTGATTCAGGACTTAACGATATTGAGATGCCTGAGTTAGAGGAAGATGTAGTTTCTGATGAAGATTTAGCTGAGGTTACTGAAGAAGTAGTTGAAGCTGAAGAAGTAATAGAATAATTTATATTCTTATATAACGAAAGTACCCCATATATGTGGGGTACTTTTTTTGTTTTCTTTTGTTTTTATACACAAAGGTTATCCAGTACAATATTATATAAGTTTTTGTTTCCATTTTTTGATATGGTTAATAGACTTGGATTTATTTGTTTTATATGGAGACGAAGTGCAGGAATGCTAATTTCCAGAATTTTAGCTAATTCATTTACTGACAAACCATCTTCACCAAACAATGTATTTTGGACAAGTACAAACATTAAATCGCTAATGTTTTGAGCGTAATCTAATTTATCTATACATTTACTATAATAATTTAATTGTTCCAGTTTATTAGATAGAGTAGAAATTAATCGTTCAAATACTTCTTTTATTAATTCTAAAAAGATTGTTATAAATGGTGTAATGTCACCTTTGTTTTTACTGTCATTTACTATTTTGAAGGACTTGTAGTATAGCTTGATTTGTTTTTTTAGTGTGTACGAGAGACTATAGCCAACCAAAGGATGAAATTCTTTTGATAGGAAATAGCTACTTATAAAACGGCTCAATCTACCGTTGCCATCATAAAATGGATGAATATATCCTAGCAGATAGTGAAAGGCAGAAACGGATATTAATTTATTGATTTTGTCATCATTAATTAATTTTAAACCTTCCTGTATATATTCGATGATGGTTTCTTCGGGATTAACTCCATTATGGATGATTTGCAAATCAGGCCCCTGAATACTTACAGGTCCACTTCTAAAATATAGACCATCAGGTTCATTATCTGGGTCATCTGCCAAAACTTCTTTCAAAACTAAATCATCATAGATATTACGAATATCTTTGCATGTGTGTAAAGGAATATCAACTTCGCCCATAAGCATAAGATATTTTTGTACTAAACCATATAAACGTTTGCTGGCATATTTATTTGCACGTTCTGTAGGAGAAAGAAGTGCTTTGATTTCTTTACGTGTGCTGTGTACACCTTCTATTTCGTTTGTAATTTTTGTTTCATCAATAAGACTTTTGATGGAAAATTGGTTCAGCGCTATAGGAGGCAGATGGTTGATTATATTGGTAAGCTTTTTGTCCAGCTTATATATGGAAGTAATATTATTTATTATCTCATTTGTGTATACTATAAAAGCATCATTTCCATTTATTTTTATTGGTATATGAATAGTTGCTTCACTGTTATATCTAGTGTTATAAATAGTTTCATAATTATCACGATTTTTATAAAACAGCTTAGATAGTTGAATATATTCCATGTTGTCACCTCCTGTCGTTATATTATAACACAAAGATTATAAAAATATAACTAAAAAATATTAAAGTCTTAATAAAAACACGCATTTTTTATTAAGACTTGTGTAGGGGTGTGAGTGGTTTTATAAAATAATCAAATATTATATTCATATAAAACAATATTAAATATTTATAAATAATACTATTATATTAAATTGCAACAAAATTATGTTGGAAAATATATATTTCTGTTGACATTCATTTGACAAAATAATATAATATCTAGGCATGCGTTGATTAACGCGTGCCCTTTGTGTGTATAATTACACGAGATAAAATTTTGAATTGGAGGTGAAAACATGCCAACTTTTAACCAGTTAGTTAGAAAAGGAAGACACTCTTTAGAGAAGAAGTCTACTGCACCAGCTCTCTTAAGAAGCTACAACTCTCTTAAGAAAAAGCCTACAGAAACAGCTTCTCCACAGAAGAGAGGTGTTTGTACTGCAGTTAAGACTGCTACACCTAAGAAGCCTAACTCAGCTCTTAGAAAGATCGCCAGAGTTCGTTTATCAAACGGTATCGAAGTAACTAGCTATATCCCAGGTGAAGGTCACAACCTTCAGGAGCATAGCGTTGTTCTTATCCGTGGCGGTAGAGTAAAAGACTTACCTGGTACAAGATACCACATTATCAGAGGTACTCTTGATACAGCAGGTGTTGCTAAGAGACGTCAGGCACGTTCTAAGTATGGTGCTAAGAGACCTAAGGATGCAAAATAGGCATTGAGAACTTAATGAGAACAAGTCGAAGACGCAGTTCGAATTTAGTACGAAAGCCCATCCCGATACTTAGTGAAAACAAGTCGAAGACGCAGTTTGAACTTAGTAGAGTGGATGATTGCAAATTTGGTTAAAACCATACCAAGTAAAACAAACTAAGTGCGAAAAGTAGGTTATGTTTTCTATATTATATAGATAGATAAAGCTATTTTTGCACGAACATATTTCCACAATGCTCATTTGTGACGGTTAACGGTGTCACATTTATTGAGGGAAGTATGAGTACCGTTGAATTAATGTGAGATATAATCTCAAAAATAATTAAGGAGGGAAGAACCGTGCCACGTAAAGGACATATAGCAAAAAGAGACGTATTAGCGGATCCAATTTATAATAACAAAGTGGTTACTAAGCTTATCAACAACGTTATGTTAGATGGTAAGAAGGGTGTAGCCCAGAAAATCGTATACGGCGCTTTTGACCGTATTGCAAACGAGACTGGTAAGGAAGCTTTAGAGGTTTTCGAGGAGGCTATGAACAACATCATGCCAACACTCGAGGTTAAGGCTAGACGTATCGGTGGTGCTACTTATCAGGTACCTATCGAGGTTAGACCTGATAGAAGACAGGCATTAGCTCTTCGTTGGTTAACAACTTACTCACGTGCTAGAAGTGAGAAGACTATGGAAGAGAGACTCGCTAAAGAGCTTATGGATGCAGCTAACAATACTGGTGCATCTGTTAAGAGAAAAGAAGATATGCACAAGATGGCAGAGGCAAACAAGGCATTTGCTCATTACAGATTCTAATTTCGCATATCGCTAGTTTAATATTTTTAGGAGGAAAAAACCTTGGCTGGAAGAGAATATCCGTTAGATAGAACAAGAAACATCGGTATCATGGCTCACATCGATGCTGGTAAGACTACTCTTACAGAGAGAATTCTTTACTATACTGGTGTTAATTACAAAATCGGTGATACTCATGAAGGTACAGCTACCATGGACTGGATGGAGCAGGAGCAGGAAAGAGGTATTACAATCACTTCAGCTGCAACTACTTGCCACTGGACTTTAGAGGATCATCATAAGCCAAAGGCTGGAGCATTAGAGCACAGAGTAAACATTATCGATACTCCTGGACACGTTGACTTCACTGTAGAGGTTGAGCGTTCCCTCAGAGTACTTGATGGTGCTGTTGGTGTATTCGATGCTAAGGCAGGTGTTGAGCCACAGTCAGAGAACGTTTGGCGTCAGGCTGACACTTACAACGTACCACGTATGGCATTCATCAATAAGATGGATAAAATGGGTGCAGATTTCTTCAACGCAGTTCAGACAATTATTGACCGTTTAGGTAAGAATGCAATTCCTGTACAGATTCCTATCGGTAAAGAGTCAGATTTCGTTGGATTAATCGACTTATTTGAAATGGAAGCTTACTACTACAAGGATGACAAGGGTGAGGACATCGAAATCACAGCTATTCCTGATGATTTAAAGGATGATGCAGCTATTTGGCATGAGAACCTTGTAGAGAAGGTTTGTGAATTAGACGATGACCTTATGATGCAGTATCTTGAGGGCGAAGAGCCATCAGTAGAAGATATGAAGGCTGCACTTCGTAAGGGTACAATCGCTTGTGAGGCAGTTCCTGTATTCTTAGGTTCTGCATATAAGAACAAGGGTGTTCAGAAGATGTTAGATGGTGTTATCGAGTATATGCCAGCACCAACTGATATTCCTGACATCACAGGTGTTGACGAAGATGGTAACGAAGTAGTTCGTCACTCATCAGATGAGGAGCCATTCTCAGCACTTGCATTCAAGATTATGACTGACCCATTCGTTGGTAAGTTAGCATTCTTTAGAGTATATTCTGGTACATTGAACTCAGGTTCATATGTATTAAATGCTACTAAGGGTAAGAAAGAGCGTGTTGGACGTATCGTTCAGATGCACGCAAATTCACGTACAGAGATAGATAAGGTTTATTCAGGAGATATCGCTGCAGCAGTAGGATTTAAGCTTACTACTACAGGTGATACAATCTGTGATGAGCAGCATCCAGTTATTCTTGAGTCTATGGAGTTCCCAGAGCCAGTTATCGAGCTCGCAATTGAGCCTAAGACTAAGAATGACCAGGGTAAGATGGGTGAGGCTTTAGCTAAGCTTGCTGAAGAGGATCCTACATTCAGAGCTCATACAGATAAGGAAACTGGACAGACTATCATCGCTGGTATGGGTGAGCTTCACCTTGAGGTTATTGTTGACCGTCTCCTTCGTGAGTTCAAGGTAGAGGCTAACGTTGGTGCACCTCAGGTTGCATACAAAGAGACATTTACTAAGGCTGTTGACGTTGATAGTAAGTACGCTAAGCAGTCAGGTGGTCGTGGACAGTACGGTCACTGTAAGGTACACTTTGAGCCTATGGATCCTAACGGTGAAGAGACATTTGTATTTGAATCAACTGTAGTTGGTGGTGCTATTCCTAAGGAATATATCCCAGCAGTTGGTGAGGGTATTGAGGAAGCTTCTAAGGCTGGTATCCTTGGTGGTTACCCAGTTCTTGGTATTAAGGCTAACGTTTACGATGGTTCATACCATGAAGTCGATTCATCAGAAATGGCATTCCACATCGCTGGTTCTATGGCGTTCAAGGATGCGATGGCTAAGGGTGATGCAGTACTTCTTGAGCCTATCATGAAGGTTGAGGTTACTATGCCAGAGGAATACCTCGGTGATGTAATCGGAAGTATTAATGCTAAGCGTGGACAGATCGAAGGTATGGATGACCTCGGTGGTGGTAAGATCGTTAGATCTTTCGTTCCACTTGCAGAGATGTTTGGTTATGCTACAGAGCTTCGTTCATCTACTCAGGGTCGTGGTAACTACTCTATGTTCTTTGAGAAGTACGCTCAGTGTCCAAAGAACATTCAGGAGAAGGTACTCGCTGCTAAGAAGGGCTAATTAATAGCTTTAAAAAGTAATTTAATACAAGTTGGATGCCTTTGAGGCATCTGACTTGTGAAAATATAGATTATGACAAATAATCGCTTATAAATTAACTACATTTAATAAAATATGGCTTGAAAATATCTGCATATTTTAATATAATATTTTCTAGCCGAGTAATTGCCCAAAAAGGGCAAAGTTAAGGAGGATATAATAATGGCAAAAGCTAAGTTTGAAAGAACTAAACCACATTGTAACATTGGTACAATCGGACACGTTGATCACGGTAAGACTACTTTAACAGCTGCTATCACTAAGACTCTTCATGAGAGACT
>SVEE01000008.1 GCA_015057525.1 Lachnospiraceae bacterium
ACTGCTGTAAATCCAAACTCACCTGAGTATGCCAGATTAACCTCTATTGTACTTTTCTCCCCTGTAATATTATTTATTACATCTACAGGAATATTATTAAGAGGATTATCCTCTGACTCAATTGTTGTACCAAAATCGATATCTCCTATGTCACCGTCAGCTACTGTTCCGCCATGGATAGTCCAGCTTACATCCTCATTAATTACAAAGGTAATTGTAATGTCCTTATCTCTTGCTTCTTCGATAATGTCTCCCGGTACGACGGTTGCGCCGTTCATATCCACTACTACCTCATCGCCAGTCTCTGCGTCTGCTATTTCATCACTGATAGCATCCCAGCCCATCTTGCCATCATCACCCATGATTAATGGAGTCTCTTTGGCTGCACTAATGGTAATGGTAATGTTGATTTCAATGCTTATGCCATTTGCATCTACACTATCCGGACAATTTACGGTTCCTGCCAAAGTTACTGTCTGTTCACTTAATATTGCCGGGTCATATGAACCACTTATCGGATTTGTAGTATTCCATGTAACATCCGCAGACGTTACATTGCCCTTATCCGTTTCAATGGCTACCGTGGTTGGAAGATTCATGTCTTCATAAGCAGTTCCGTTTGCCACGGTCAGAGGCTGAGGTTGCGTAATGCTTATGAGTTTATCTTTCTCTATTGCAGGGAAGGTATAACTTACCGTAACTGTACCGTCTGTATTCTTGGTAATTGTAGCCGTTTCTCCATTCACCGTGGCAGTCAGTGTATCGTCAAAATATTCTCTGTCTCCTGTGGTAAAATTCATGGTTACTGTATAAGCAGTATCATACTCAACCGTTCCGGTTGCATCAGATGTGCCTGTTGTCCATTTTACTTCAGGTGCAATGCTTACTACTCCTGTATTCTGTACTGTAATCTCAGAAGCAAGTGTTTCTCCCAGTGTAGGTGCATCGATTGATATATTTATCTCATCTATACAGGTGCCCTCAGTCATTGGTTTGGCATAAGCCATGCCATCCACGGTAGTTTCCAGCCATATCTCACATTCGTCCATAGAGATATCAGTCGACAGATTCAGTTCTGTTTTAATATCCGCCATAGGGATGAATTCATCGCCTGTTATAACTTTGCTATAATACCAGTCATTATTTCCGTCATTGCCCTGCACTACAAGGGATACGGTTCCTGTGGCATTTGCAGATTTTTTCACAATAATCATGCCAGGTCTTGCAATGTCGTAGAAGACATTACCCATATCCATATTGCTTCCGTCCAGCCTTAAGGTCATCGCCTTATCCGTCTGGATAGTTCCTGCCTCTACTGTATCAGATGATGCTGCTGGCGCAGCAGATGCAAAGATGACAGATGACAGATTCAAATTAGAAGCGGGCTGAACCGCGATGTGGCTGACTACTTCATAGACGCCGACATAGCTACCCGTATACGCCACGTGGACGCTTTCACAGAATTGAGTGTAAGGCGCGCGGAGCCAGAACCTGTCGCCTGTGTTCCAATATGTACTCATCGCCAATGACTTACCATTATCGCTTCCTGCATACAAGGTTTTATCATAATCACAATGTAAAGCATAGAGCTTATCTGTAGTAGTATACGATTCACTATTATTCCTCGTATCTGTTGTGGTAACGGATGTCGCCAGTAACAAGGATTGTTCTGTGCCTGTAAAATAACTATTATTTGATGCCATTTCATTTAATGTAGCACGCAAATCACTTGCTCCGTAATGGTTAGCATATACTTCTGTTGGAGTGTTATTCTGATATGTTCCGAAGCTTTCCTGATATGTCTTGTTATCATAATCATCCTCAAACACTACATTAGTTGCAATAGGACTTGTAGCGAAGATGACTGTATTATCACCACTCACGCCACTGTCACTTCCCAGGATATACCACTGCATAGGATTACCACTACTGTCTTTGCCAAATACGATTTTACCCACATTATTCTGGTAATCCCAGTTCATAAGTTCTTCCTTGGTTGCATAGGCTGTAGAACTTGGTTCTGCCGCATGTACCGTTGCCATGTTACTTGGCATCATCGGCAGGAGTCCTATTACCATGATGGTTGCAAGGAATCTTGCCATGCCTTTCTTCATCTTTAATTTCATTCTTTTCATCCGAATCCTCCCCTGATTTGATTATTACCGATATATGTGTTTTCTACTTTTTTAATATTTGATTATTATAATACATTGAGTGGGCTGAAAGCAACTGTTTTCATTCCCTTATTATGATTATGGTTTTTGCAGGCTTTGCATTTTTTTCAATGGCAATATAGCACACATTTTCTAAATTACATTTTTTTGCGTATAAATAACCACTTTTTGCGTATAAAAGATTATTGAAATTTTTTCTTGACATAGTATCATAATATATGATAAATTACTTCGGTTACCCAAAAGTAACCGGAAACTTAAAAGCTAATAAAGTACAGGTTAAAGTAACAGGGGGAATATATATGACAAGTTGGTCAGTAGATAAGAAAACAACAAAAAGAAATAGTTCATTAAAACGACTATGCGCGACATTTATGTCACTAATTTTGTGCATCCAGCTAGTATGGTGTAATACCTTGGAAGTAAAGGCTTTGGATGTTACATCTACTCATATCATTTCAGAAAACATGGGGCCCGATGAACAAATTAATTTTTCGCCAACTTCCGACTATGCAGTCTTATCTATAGATTCCGGTGTATTGATAGAATCAAATATTAATATATCTAATACCACTGGTGCGAGATGCGAGTTATCTAATGACGGTACCATAACAGGTGCTATTGTTGTCAGCGCTGGCTCAGCTACAATCAACAACTCGGGTAATATAGCTACAGTACAAGCGTCTTCTTCAGATACGGATTTAACTATTTCCTCCGGTACTTTTTCCACAGTGAATGTTTCTTCAATTCAAAAGCTTACTCTTGACAGCTGTACAATCAACAACCTTTCCTCAAACACCGAGGTCTCAGTAGGAACTGCAATCATAACAGATAATCTTACCGTAAGCAATGGTATTTCATCTGATGCTATTATTGAGGTTTATGAAACTACCAACATAACTGTTACCAATACACCTATTACCGTTACATGCAATGGTATTGAATATGCTATCCCTGCTGGATTTAATAGCACTATTGCGGATTCACTTAAGTCTGTAGCAGTTATCCTCGGCGAAGGCATGGAAATTATGGGTGATGATTTTATTACCGGTACATATTGGCCAGGAGACACAACAGATCAAACTACATATATGGTTTTACCAGGCTATACCTTCCCGGCTAACTACACATCGGGCATAACATCTACAGGTTCAGGTACAGTGAACGCAACAGTGGAATATGGACAGCAATTAATTATAACCTACACTTTGGCAGAATCCGAGGCTTCAGATGTAACCATCACTCTCCCTAATGCTACTCCTCTTGACCCTGGAACTGTTGAATTTACAATTTCAGATATATATGTGGGCCAGGAAGTTGCATACGATTTTGGTTATGACACTGTGTACGACACTGACACTGCAACTATCAAATACAAAAAAAACACAGAGGATGACACATCTTATACAACTGTACCGCCAACCGAAGTTGGTGACTACACTGTTCTGCTTGAGCTTCCTGCAACTTATGACTACGGCGCTTATTCTCAAACATACAGCTTCTCCATCAAGGCTTTAGAGGAAGGTCTTGCTGAAATATCAGTTGCAGATATTTCCTACGGTGAAACTTTAAACCCTCAGTATTCATCTTCAACTAATGATACTACTCCTACTATAGAATACAAACTTCAAAGCGAAGATGAATCTGCATATACAACAACTGTTCCAACTGCTGTTGGTAGTTATGATGCACGAGTTACCTATCCTGCTACCTCAACACATGCTTCGGCAGTTGCTACTACAACCTTTAAGATAAATTACCTTCCAGGTGACGGAAGCATTTCCGTAGATGACGTCTATGTAGGAACTGAAATTAATCCTATTTATTCATCTGAGAAAAACGGAACTGAGCATGTAATTATAGAATACAAGCTCACAACCGATACAGAATATACAACTGTAAAACCTACCGCAGTGGGAAGCTACGACGTGAGAGCCACTTTCCCTGCAACATTAATTTACGACGAAGTCATTGCTACTAACACATTCCAAATAAAGGAGCTAGAGGAAGGACTTGCTGAAATATCAGTTGCAGATATTTCCTACGGCGAAACTTTAAACCCTCAGTATTCATCTTCAACTAATGATACTACTCCTACTATAGAGTATAAACTTGTAAGCGAAGATACATCTTCATATACAACAACTGTTCCAACTGCTGTTGGTAGCTACCACGCAAAAGTTACATATCCTGCTACTTCATCACACACTCAGGCAGTTGCCGCTACAACCTTTGATATAAATTATCTCCCAGGTGACGGTAGTATTTCCGTAGATGACGTCTATGTGGGAACTGAAATTAATCCTGTTTACTCATCTGAGAAAAACGGAACTGAGCATGTAATTATAGAGTACAAACTTACAACTGATACAGAATATACAACTGTAAAACCTACCACAGTGGGAAGCTACAACGTGAGAGCAACTTTCCCTGCAACATTAATTTACGACGAAGTCATTGCCACCGACACTTTTGAAATAAAGGCACTTGAAGCAGGCGAAGGTTTTGTAAATATTGAGGATGTTTACGTTGGCACTGATATCTCAACTACATACAACTCAGACACTAACCCTGGTACTCCTATCATTGAATACAAGGCTATTTCTGCTGAGGACAGCGAATACTCCGTTTCTGTTCCTACAGAGATTGGCGAGTATATGGTTAGAGCTACCTTTGAGAAAAACTCTACTTACAATACTCTTGTTGTAACAGATACATTTAAAATTAAGGCACTTGAAACAGGTACAGGCTTTGTAAATACTGAGGATATTTATGTTGGTAGTGGTATTACAACTACATACAACTCAGACACTAACCCTGGTACTCCTATCATTGAATACAAGGCTATTTCTGCTGAGGACAGCGAATACTCCGTTTCTGTTCCTACAGAGATTGGCGAGTATATGGTTAGAGCTACCTTTGAAAAGAATTCTACTTACAACACTCTTGTTGTAACAGATACATTTGTAATAAAGGATCTTGAGGAGGGTGTTGCTACTGTTACTGCTGAGGATGTTATATTTGGACTTTTAGTTTCGCCAACATTTTGGACATCAACCAACCAAGGTGCTAAGGTTACAATTCTCTACAAAGAAGCATCAGCTGATGATTCAACTTACACAACTACAGTTCCTAGCCAAGTTGGAACTTACACAGTAAAAGCTGTATTTGAGGCATATGGCATATACAAAGAAGTTGTTGTAACAGATAACTTTACAATCAGCTATTTGGAGCTTCCTGAGCAGCCATATACTATTTCAGGCACTATGGGAGAAAATAACATCTACACCTCAAAGGTTGAGATTATCCCTATAGAAGGTTATCTTATTTCAGACACGCTTGGTGGTAACTATAAAGAAAGCCTTGTCTACGACAAAACTACTACTGGAAGCTATGTCTATTTCAAAAAGGCAGCAACTGGAGAAATGTCAGCCGGCGTACCACTTAAGGATTTCAAGATAGACCTTAAAGCTCCTTCTATCAACCTTGTAAATGAAAAGGTTTACTATGGAGATACTCTAGATTTAAGTCTTACTGACAAAGACATATCTAAAGTTGTTATAAATGATGAAACCTATACTAAAGAAGATTTAACTAAAGTAGATAACAAAATTATTCTCGACTCAGAAGGTGGTGTTACTACATACACTATCCAGATTTGGGATATGGCAGGAAACATGACTGAAATAACTGTAGTTGTAGCATCTGAGTGGACAAAATCAGGAATTATCCCTGTTGGTGATATAGTAAAACTCGCAACCAACAAAGCTTACACTCTTGGAGAAGGCAATTGGCAAGTTGAAGGAGATAGTACTAGCTATACAGGAAATACCAGCTTCTATGTAAGCAAGGATGGCAATTATAAATTTACACAAGAATAACCCTTAAAATAGAGCAAGCGTAACAGATTTAATCTGCTACGCTTGTTTTTTATCCTATTCTTTGTATACACGCTATGCACTCCACATGTGTCGTGAACGGAAACATGTCACAGGCAACCATTTTCTCTACTTTATATAAACCTTTCCTAGTCATATATTTTAAGTCTCTAGCTAAGCTTTCTGGACCACAAGAAATATATACCACTCTGTTAGGCATAAGTTTAAGAACTGAATCCATAAACTCTTTGCTACTGCCGGAGCGTGGCGGGTCCATAAACACCACATCAACTTTTTTGTCTTGAGACGCAAGACCTACCATGAATTTCCCTGCATCGTTATTATAAAAATCTATATTTTTACATCCGTTTATTTTAGCGTTTGTTATAGCATCTCTTATGGCTTCCTTGTTTAACTCAACACCTATTACTTCTTTAGCTTTATCTGATGCCACTATTCCGATGGTTCCTATGCCACAATATGCATCTATTACTATTTCCTCACCTGTAAGAGCCGCATACTCCATAGCCTTGTTGTACAACACCTCAGTTTGAACAGGATTAACCTGATAAAAGCTTGTAGGTGAAAGTTTAAATCTTTTTCCGCAGAGAACATCCTCAATATATCCTCTTCCATATAAGATTTGATTTCTCTCACCCAATACCATGCTTGTAGCCTTTTGATTAATATTCTGAACCACAGTAGTTATCTCTGGGTGACGATCAATAAGTGCTTTAGCAAAATTTTTCTTCGAAGGAAACATAGGATTTGATGTTACAAGAACAACCATTATCTGCCCTGTCTTTTTTCCACTTCTTACCATGACGTGTCTTAACAGACCATAGCCTGTATCCTCATTATACGTGGTTATTTTGAAGGATTTAACTAACTGACGAATTGTGTCAATAATCTCCTGTGATTTTTTGTCCTCGATAAAACAATTAGTCACAGGCAAAACATTGTGGGTACCCTCCTCATAAGTGCCTGAAATGATCTCACCATTGCGTTTTCTCTTAAAGGTAGCTGTAACCTTATTTCGATAATTATATGGATTGCCCATGCCAAGAATTTCTTCTACCTTTCCAAACTCACCAAGTAACTTTCTCATGTCCTGTAGCTTAGCTTCAAGATGTTCATTGTAATCCATATCAATAAACTGACAACCACCACACTTACCAAATATGTCACATCTACTTTTAGCCTTCTTTATAAACATTTGATTGTCAGCTTTTTGCTTATTAATCTTATTTGTATTCTTTTTACTTTGTACCTTTGTTTTGTTGTTATTTTTTTTATGTTGTTGCATTTTACAATCTTCTCTCTGCATCTTCCACTGAGCTATAGCCATAAAGCTTAGCCGTATTATTCATAATATTATAGGCAAGGTTTTGTCCCTGCATTTTTATGCTAACAATAAATCTTCCATACAACAAGAATGTTTCCTCAGAATAGGTTCCAAGCTCACCTCGCAAGTATGTTTCATATGAGGTATTGAATGGTGTATCCTCATATGTGTGAATACTCCTTGCATTTCCCGCCATCTTTGGATATTTTCTGGCAAACTCCTCCATCCATTCTATCTGTATGCCAATTATTTCCTCCTGAATTGCAATTCTATCTGAAGTTCTCACAGGAAGACTAGCCTTTATCTTCTCAAACTCCCAAGGTGTTGTGCTTTCCATCATGCGAGCATACTTCTCTGTTATGAGATTCCATCCCTTACTATCTGCATCTTTCAAATCCTTAAGATAACTTGCAAGCAACTCCTCATTCCAAGCCATATACTGACTTTTTCTCATTATGGAAAATGTGTTCCAATCATCCTGACAATCAGCTCTTCCACCTACATTTTCCACCTTGTCGAACTGCTGCCATTCAGCAAGAACAATTTGATTTATAAGATTATCCTTGTCCTGTATTTCATTCATTACAATATCATGCTCCATTTCTACATCATCAGCAACCTTCTCAGTGAGCACCTTACAGTACACCTCTAAAAACAAATCCTCACCACTTACTAGCTGCTGTCTGTTCATCTCCTCCAAAATAAGCTTAGCCATATCTTCAAAAGCTGCCACAAATTTATCCTCAGAATTGACGACATATGGATTGTATTCCTTATTTTCCCAAACCTTGCTCTGGCTCTCAAGACTGGTCATATAGTCAACAATCAATCCCAGTTCACTAAGACGAGGAAGTCTGCTTATGGCCTTTCTCTTCCACTTATAATAAGGAGCATAGGTCTTATTCAACAAGAACGCTATATCCATGGCACACTCTATACCCTTATAAATGCACAGGTTCGCAGTGACATGGTCATGTCTTGCCATCATTCTTTCGTAATTACTTTGGCCATATTGAGAAAACTCATGAAGCTTTTTAGCCAGTCTGAGTCTCCATATTTTATCGGGATAATATTCTAAAAGGGAGTCTCTTATTTCTGAAAATATTCCAGCCTCATCCTTATAAATCTGTCCATTCACCGCCACAGCCAGCTTATCTTCATCTATATTAAGCCACTGGTTATCTGACAAAAGAGGATTATCGTAATTTATTTCTTCCCCCAACAAGTCCTCGTAAAACTTTCTTATAGGGAATACTCCTCTTCTTTTATCCATTAATTTGTTTATGGACTTTCCCTTTAAGTTCTCACATCTATCAATAAAGTCTGCAGAATTTGCTTCTATAAGGTCTATATATTCCGCCTGTAACTTTAAGCCTATCTTATTATAATCGGAATCTGAAAGCCACATGCAAAAACCTATTCCATAATCATGATCCTTGGAAATGTCATCGTCAAATCCAAAGCAATCGGAGCCCTCTCCCACAAGACCCACTGCAATTCTGTCCTCATACTCAGGAAACTTGGCTCTTATCATAGGCTTACCGTAATTCTCATAGAAGGTTTGACATCTGTCCATATTATTTATAAATGCATATCTTACGCCTGCCCTCTTAAGAGAATCATTGTAATTACTTTCCACTCGACGATAATTTTCTGTCTTTCCAACATGTCTCTCAAGCTCCTGCATAGCCTTCTTATAAAAGGTTGCAGCGTCAATATATTTTTCCTTGATAAACATTGCATCTCCCATAGCTGAAAGAGCTGCGCTGTAATGAAAATCTCTGCCACCATCCTTCTCATATATATCAAGAGCTTCTCCTAAATATTTTTCTGCTTTTTTGAATAAAATCTTCTCTTCATCACTATCTGCAGTTTCATCCATAGCTACCTGTCTGCTTAATCTGAATAAAGTTACAGCAAGATTGGTTCTTGTAGTAGCTTGCTCAATAATTGCATTAGGATACCTGTCAACTATGAAAAGCGCCTTCTCTAAAGTGGAGTAAGCCTCTTTAAAATCCCCAGTCTCCTGATATAAAAGTCCCCAGTTATTATAAAGACTTGCATACCTAAAATCACCCTTTTGAAGTTTTGCCTTATATATCAACTCAGTCTGTGTATAGAAATCTTCTGATTTTTCGAAGTTACCAAAGGCCCTATAAGCATTGGCTATATTAAGGAGAGATGTTGCGTACTCAAGACTGCCTTCTAGCCCTTGCTGTATCAGTACAGCAAGCAGTTGATCACAATACATTTCTCCCTTGCTATTTTGGCTAGTGTCCCTACAAAATCCAATAAGTTCGTTAAGCAAGGTGATAGCTGAATAGTTGTCATCCTCATCTAAAGCTTTCTCCAGCTTCTCCACTAAAAAGTCCATAATCTGCTCCAATGAACTTGCTCCAAACATGCTATCATATTCCATCAAAACTTTGTTTATATCCATAGGACACCTCCTCCTTACATCAATAATCCTATTATAAAAAATATTGCCCAGGAATACCAGTTTCCTGAGCAATATTTCATAAAAATTTATTATTCTACATCTCCAACAAGAGTTTCAAGTTTCTCCTTGATTACATTACTAATCTCTGTTATGTTAGCTGATGATGCTGCCATCTCCTCTGTAGCAGCAGCAAGATTCTGAGTTCTGTTGCAAACAGTATCTACAACACCAAGAAGTCTCTGTGCCTCATCCAAAATCTCATTAATAGCAACTTCAATCTTCTTCTGTCCCATGTTACTGTTATTTGCAGTTTCCTTTGAACTAACTGCTAACTCATTAATCTCTGTAGCAACAACGGAGAATCCTCTACCTGCCTCACCGGCACGTGCCGCCTCAATAGAGGCATTAAGTGCAAGAAGATTAGTCTTAGTTGCCACATTAACAACCTGATCATTGTTCTCCTTGAGTTCTGCAAGTAACTCCCCAATTTCTGCGAGAGACTCTTCAAGCTTACGACAGAATTCTGTAACGTCCTGAACATCCTGAGAAATACCTGTGCTCTCTTCAGCATTGGAATTGTTACCAGCCTCCATCTGTTCAACGGATTCATTGAGACCCTCGAAATCGGAATTAATCTCAGCTACCATCTCAACAAGGCTTTCCTTCTGACGGTCAAGCTCTTCCATAAGCTCTGTAATTTCAAGTTTTTCATTTTCAACCATATCCTTAATATAATGGATACAGTTCTCCTTAACGTTAAAGCCGTTATGAATAGCAGTTACCATATCTGCACAGCTCTCATATCCGCAGCAAGAACAATCTATACATCTTTGTTCTGGAGTTATCTTGTGCATATCCATATAGATTGCATCCGCCTCATCTCTTGTAGGAACAAGATGACGACAACCAACTGCTCTATCAGTATATTTACGTAAGAAATCATCAAGGTTAAGATTCTCGAACTGCTTATTGAGATACTTTAATCTCTCCTCTGGAGTAGCCTTCTTAGCCCAAGGAGACTTCTTAACATCCTTCTTACAGTTCTCACGAATCTTTAATATTTCATAAAATACATCCTCTGTATCACTCTTCTCAGGCTCGGTTGCTGTACCGTAGAGACATCCTGATGAACAGTTAAGAGCATCAATAAAGAGATAAGGTGTCTTACCTTCTTTAATACGCTTCTTGTTCTGCTCAAGATAATGATACATATGCTTCTCGCCCTCCATCTGACGAACAAGAGCACTTTCTCCGAGGAACCAGAAAACGTTCTCCTTAAGTCCACCTGGCATAGGATATTCAGAACCAAGACCATACTCAATCTCATCCTTGCATGGTGCACCATAAAGGTTGTGAGCACGAACATACTTCATCAAGTGTTCAAATGTAACGTTATAAGAAATGTATCCGCCACAGTTTGGATCATCAATCTCCATCTTCTTAGCAATACATGGGCTTATAAATGCAAGCTTATCTGTAATTCCCATATATTTCTTAGCATAAACTGCACCACACATCATAGGACTATGTACAGGGAAAAGCTTAGGAATAAGCTCCGGTGTATACCTCTCTATATAACCTACTACTGCAGGACATGGCTGGGAAATACCACCAAGGAAGTTATATTTCTGAATAAAATTAATATAACCCCATGTTGTAATATCAGCGGCAAAGGAAATACTGATAATACGATTAACTCCAGCCTGCTTCAATCCACCTAAAACAGTCTCATACTCCTGTGGATAATTAGCCTGGAAAGCAGGTGCTAAGAGAATAGAAATTCTCTCACCCTTAGCAAGGTCTGCAAAGAATCTCTCTGTATCATCATTAAACTCTCTTGCCTTGTGCTTACACACATCAAAGCACGCTCCACAGGCAATACACTTATCTCCATCTACATGTATACGACTTTTGCCATCTTCCTCAACATGAATGTTTGCGCCCATTGCACTACAAGCCCCAATACACTTGTTACATCCAACGCAATTATCGTTAGTAAAAACTAATGACATATAACCCCTCCTTTATACGAAGAAAGCCGAATGTAATTCGTTCCCATTCGGCTTTAAATTTGCTATATGATATTTTATCACTTTTGAAAAAAATTTTCAATAAACATTAATTATTCAGCATAAAGTGGAGTAGACAAATATCTGTCTCCCGAATCAGGAAGTAAAACAACTATATTCTTACCTGAATTTTCAGGCTTCATAGCAAGCTCTTTGGCTGCATAAAGTGCTGCCCCGGAAGATATACCTGTCAAAATCCCTTCACTTCTAGCGAAAAGTCTTCCATATTCATATGCTTCTTCGCTGGTTACTGTTATTATTTCATCATAAATTTCTGTATTGAGAATAGAAGGAATAAATCCTGCACCTATACCCTGTATTTTATGTGGTCCTGCAACACCCTTAGACAATACTGGACTGTCCGCCGGCTCAACTGCAACCACCTTAATATTAGGATTTTTTTCTTTTAAATATTCACCAATACCTGTTATTGTTCCTCCAGTACCAGCACCTGCAACAAATATATCCACCTTACCATCAGTCTGTTCCCATATTTCGGGACCTGTTGTTTCTTTATGGCTCTTAGGATTGGCCAGATTATCAAACTGCCCCAAAATAACAGAATCTTCAATCTCCTGATTAAGCTCGTTAGCTTTCTCAATAGCTCCTTTCATTCCCTTTGAACCATCTGTAAGCACCAGTTCAGCCCCATAGGCTTTAAGCAAGGTTCTTCTTTCTATACTCATGGTTTCAGGCAACGTAAGAATTGCTCTATATCCCTTTGCAGTAGCAACAGCAGCAATACCAATTCCTGTATTTCCACTAGTTGGCTCAATAATGGTTGCTCCAGGCTTAAGGACACCTCTTGCTTCTGCATCCTCTATCATGGCAAGACCAACTCGGTCCTTAACAGAACCCGAAAGATTAAGGTATTCCAGCTTTGCATATATTTTTGCATCCGTAACACCCGCCTTGGTAGCAAATCTGCTTGCATTTAAAAGTGGTGTTTCACCTATTAGCTCTAACGCACTATCTATTATTTTACTCATAACAAATCCTCCATGTTATTAATATGGACTAGCCACCTCATTTTCAGCCTTCTTAACAGCCTCTTCTAAAGTAAGACCATGGAAATCAGAAGCAGCAAACCATCTGCCCGACTTTTTATCATCTACAAATGCACCCACAACGATTCCAGGAATAGCACTTTCTGGAGAATTAGGTGCGTTTGGTCCACCAAGGTCTGTTCTACACCAGCCTGGGTCAGCCAAATTAATCATTACATCTGTGCCCTCATATTTAGAGCCCAAGTCTCTTGTTACCTTGTCAAGAGCAGCTTTACTAGCTGAATATCCAGCCTGCTGAGGGTCAAGATTGATTCCGCTTGAAGTATTAACGATTCTTCCAAATCCTCTTTCTACCATCTTAGGAATGAAATGGTAACATATCATCATCGGTGCCATGGTATTTATTTTGAAGCTTATTTCATAATCTGACATAGGTGTCATTAAATACTCATCTCTATACGCAATCTGAAGTCCTGCATTGTTAAGAACAATATCAATATCTACCCCTAACGCATCAATATCCTTAAGCATTCTCTCCACATCTGAAAGCTCTGAAAGCTCAGCAGACACTACATTCACTTCAACACCAAATTTTTTCACATCTTCAACAACCTTACTACAATGCTCTGCATTTCTGCTGTGTAGAACAAGATTACAACCATGCTCCGCCATAAACATTGCTGCATGATATCCCAAGCCTCTGCTTGCTCCAGTTATTAATGCCCATTTTCCCTTTATATTAACCATAGTTTTCTCCTTTCGTTCTGTAAATCACCTATTATCAAGAACAAATAATGTGCAAAGCACATTCTACAATACATTTCTTCCACATAGTATTATACAATCTGTAACATTGTTTTTCAATGAGTGTAAATCATTATATGTAAATTAATATTTACCATTATTCTTGTCTTTTTATATTGCATTATGTCTAATTTTGTTATAAGCTTTACGCAAGTGTATTTTTAGGGGGAAGCAAATTGAAGAAACGATTAAACATCGGTCTTTTTATCGATGATATTGATGCTGTTTTCACCAGCGAAGCTGTCAAGGGCGCTGAGCTTGGTGCTATAGCTATCGATGCTAATTTATATATTTTTCCAGGTATGTATTTAGACGGAACTGACATCTCTAAAGACCATATAAAATATGAATATCAATATAATACATTATTTCAATTTGCCAGTGAAAAGCATCTTGATGTTCTTTATGTAATGATGGGAATGATTGGTTCCCGCGTTACTTCTGAAGAACGAATCGCATTTTTAGAGCAATATCTCGGAATTCCTGTTGTGTCTCTTTATACAAAGATGGATGGTTATGCTTCTATTGTCTTTGATAATCAGATTGCTTTCATGCAGGGAATTCGTCATTTAATTATTGATCACAACGCAAAAAATATAGGTTATGTCAGCGGTCCGGCAACAAATGTAGATGCCATGGAACGCTTCGACGCATATAAAAAGGTCTTGAAGGAAACTGGTATTCCATATAACGACGATTTTGTTATTTACGGTAATTTCGAAGAGAGCAGCGAGGAAATAATTGGTGAATTTGTTGCCTCTCATCCTGAATTAGATGCCATTGTTTTCGCCAACGACCGCATGGCACTAGGTGGATACCGCGCATTCTCCAAAATGGGAATTAAAGTGGGACGTGACCTCCTAGTTGTCAGCTTTGACAATTCACCTTTTGCCGCAACTTTAGTTCCACCACTTACTACTGTAGAAGCAAATGCTGCCGAGTTATCTTACAAGGCTATTGCTAAGGCGGGAACATTTATTAAAACTGGCAAACTAGGCAACCTCAAAGTCAGCACACACCTGATGAAGCGTTCGTCTTGCGGATGTGTAGGCTTTGACTATCAAACTATGTCTGAGAAGCTTGGTATAAGCAATATCTCTCACGAGGACAACAGCACCCTTATGATAAAGCAGATTCACGACTATCTCTTCGGTGCATATGTTAAAGGAGACAAAATACGCAAAATCAAAGATGACATATCTGTTTTTGTTAATTTGCTCTGCAAAATGACAACTGTAGATGCATTTAATGCTAACAAAAAAGAGGTACTTGTTGTCTTTTCCCATATTATTTCTCAGCCATTATTCCGCTACACAAAAGCTGAATTATTCTCTGATTTATTGCTCTCATTACAGCATGAGTTGAGACATTCTACCACAGACACTAACCTTCAGTTAGACTTGATGGATTTATTTGCTATTTTCTATAGAGAGCTTGCCATAATTAACTGGCAGGTTATACATGGACAGCAGGAAGGTATCGAGCAAATGTCTCGAATCATCAACACAATGACTGTTGATATGTTCCGTATGGACGAATCAGAACGTATACCTTACGAACGTGCACTGGATAATCTGTCTGCCATTGGCATGAAAACAGCATATTTATTTACATTTGAAGAAACCATCCAGCATCCTAGAGGAGAAGCATTTAAGAGACCTGATAATCTGCTCTTCCGTGCCTACTACGATGAAACAGGCTCGTATTACATAGACGAAAGGGAACAATGTATCCCAACAGAAGATATTTTCTCCAACGACAAAGCTCCAACAGACAGACGAGTTACCATGGTTCTTGTGCCATTATTCTCCTGCGAAGAGCTTTATGGAATATTGATGGGCGAAATACACTATGAGCATTTCCGTAACTTGGCACCTGTAACAGTTCAAATTTCTGTTGCACTTAAATCTCTTTTGTTACTGGAACAGCAAAACAAAATTCATTTGCAGTTAGAGGAAAGCCTAGCACAAATGTCAGAAAACAACCAACGTCTTGCGGAGATATCCAAAACAGACCAATTAACAGGCCTTTACAATCGCTGGGGCTTCGTAGAAAGCGTTCAAGCTATTACCGCAAACCCTATGAACTACGGCAAGGAAATAATGGTATTATATGCTGACATGGATAATTTAAAGATTATCAACGATAAGTTTGGACACGACGAAGGCGATTTTGCC
This sequence comes from Lachnospiraceae bacterium, assembly GCA_015057525.1. GTDB lineage: Bacteria > Bacillota > Clostridia > Lachnospirales > Lachnospiraceae > Coprococcus_C. The sequence goes on from SVEE01000008.1 coordinate 15,895, forward strand.
ATTAAAGAAATTGCATCTATATTGAAGGATGCCTTCCGAAGTACTGATATTGTTGCTCGATTTGGTGGCGATGAATTTGTTGCCTTTGCTCTAATCGGTATGAAAGATTATGAAAATGTTATTAAGCAAAGAATTCATGAGATAACTGCTACACATAATGCAGAGATTAATAAGCCTTATCCTATCCAAATGAGTATCGGTGTCTGCGAATCTTTCTGTACTCCATCTTTAGATATTACAGATATTCTTGATATTGCAGATAAGCGTTTATACCTTGAGAAAAAGGTTAAGAGAGAAAATCGCAAAGCATTTTTCTCGACACCAATTGAATATGACGAATAAAAAAGAGGCTGGAAATTCCAGCCTCTTTTATTATGGTCAGTTCTACACTGCTCTCTTCGGTCATTCTTCCCTCGACAGCAGAAGAACTGACTCAACATGATTGGTGCCAGGGAATTGGTCCACAGCACATGCTTTAACTACCTTATATCCCCTCTTTGTTATTGTTTCCAAATCTCGGGCAAGGGATGTTGGCTTACAGCTTATGTAGACCATTTCATCAACACCAAAAGCAAGTATTTTTTCCAACGCTTTTGGATTTATTCCATCTCGTGGCGGATCCAATATTATTAAATCTGGTTTTTCCTCCACCAAATCAATTGCTTTTAGTACATCTCCTGCAATAAAGTCGCAGTTATCAAGTCCATTGAGCTTAGCATTTTCCTTTGCCGCCTCAACAGCCTCCTCAACTATTTCTATTCCAATTACCTTTTTAGCCGCAGGTGACATCATCTGTGCTATTGTTCCTGTTCCACTATATAAATCAAATACTATTTTTGAAGATTCTTCACCTTCATTCATAGCACCACTGGACATAATATATTCTCTCGCTTTTGTGTAAAGAACCTCGCAACCCTTAGTATTTGTCTGAAAGAAAGAGAATGGAGATATCTTAAAGGAAAGTCCCATAACCTCTTCTGTTATATATTCTTTGCCATAAAGTAAGATTGTTCTGTCACTTTGAACTACGTCACCTAAGGAATCATTTTCAGTGTAAAGGATTCCGCCTATAGTTCCAGTAAATCCATCAGCCTCAGCAAGCTTAACCAAGCCATCAACATATTCCATAACAATGTTTTTGCCCTTAAATTCTTCTTCTTTGGCAAATCCATATTTATCCCACTGTGTAGCAGCAACAAGGTTTATAAGAAATTCTCCCGTAGCCTTAGACTGACGAACAACAAGATTTCTAAGTATCCCCTCATGTCTCATTCTATGGTAAAATGGCACATTTTTATCTGAGAAATATTTTAGGGAATAATCTAAAATCTTGTTCCAGTCATCACCAATAATCTTACATCCGCTAACATTTAATATGTCATGGAAGCTACCTTTTTTGTGTAATCCAAGAGCAAGAGGACCATCCTTATATTCATCACCAAAGGTGAACTCCATTTTGTTTCTATAACCTTCCGTTACAGGGGATGGTATGATGCCTTCCCACACACTGTCTATGGTTTCACCCTGCCACTCAGGGTTACTTTTCATGCTATGATTTATAACAGGCGCCAGAAGCTTCTTAACCATATCTTCCTTGAATTTAAGCTGATTGGCATAGGACATTGTCTGATATGCACATCCTCCACACATACCAAAATAAGGACAGTAAGGCTCACTGTCCTCCAAAGGCGATTTTTCCAGAACTTCAAGAAGTCTTCCTTCCGCCATACCACTTTTTCTTTTGGTAACCATAAATCGAACCTTTTGTCCTAAAAGAGCACCCTTTATAGTAACCTTTCTATCCTCATCCATAAAGCTTCCCTTGTTTGGGAAGTCATATTGTGTAATTATTGCTTCACAAATATCGCCTTTTTTCACAGTTTTCCTCCTGCTAGTCAATACTATCAAATCTATATGTTATCTTATCCTCATCATCTATTTCCATAATAAGAAATGTTTTCTTGTGCCCAATCTGTCTAGGATATGTTATACTTCCCGGATTGAGAATAGTTACATCCTCACCCTCGTCCAAATGTGGTACATGAGTATGTCCAAACATGGCTATATCACATTCATTTTCAAGAGCGTTGTATCTCATTGAATCTGTTCCATAATGAACATTCTGTCTATGTCCATGAGTTGCAAAAATCTTGTGACTTCCAATATAAAATATAATCCTGTCACGCAAATCCGGGCCATAATCATTGTTTCCTGCTACCATATAGGTAGGTACACCTGACATTCGCTCCACAGCAAGATAATCTCTCCCTACATCACCAAGATGAACCATTAGGTCAATTTTTCCTGCCTTTTCAAGAGCCTTCTGAATATTGTAATTGTTTCCGTGAGAATCACTTATGACAAGCACTCGTCTCATGATTTCCTCCTAAAGCACCTCTTTAATCATTCTAAGAGCATTACCTCTGTGGCTAATATCATTCTTATCCTCTGGAGAAAGCTGTGCTGTTGTCATCTTTCTCTCTGGTAAATAGAAAATGGGGTCGTAGCCAAAACCATTTTCTCCAGCAGGCTCATGTGCAATTATTCCTTCAATAGTTCCTCTTCTTGTCTCCACTCTTCCATCTGGAAATGCTGCTGCAATAGCGCACACGAAACGAGCAGTTCTCTTCTCGTCAGGAACCCCTGCAAGTCTATCAATAATAATCTGATTCTTAATAGAATATGGTGTGTCAACTCCCTCATATCTAGCAGAATAGATTCCTGGCTCCTTATTTAAATAATCAACTTCAAGCCCACTATCATCTGCAAGCACCACGCAATCAGGTGCAAACTTGCTTATTTCCGTAGCCTTTATTATGGCGTTTTCCTCAAATGTACTTCCATCCTCAACCACATCCACATCTATTCCCGCCTGCTTCATCGATAAAATTTCATATCCACAATCTGCAAGAATCATGCGAATCTCTTTCATTTTGTTTTCGTTTCCAGTTGCGAAAATTAATTTCTTCATTGTATTTCCCTTTCTATTTATGGTCTATGTTTAATAAATTTTATTCTTCCTCTGACTCCGTAGTATTAATCTGGATATATTCCTCTCCACTACCGTTCATGTCGTTAGGTAAATCATCTTCTCCCGCCTCTGTGGTTCCCTCTGTAGAAACCTCTGTGTCAGAGTGTCCACCTGTGGTAGTAGGTTGGTCATTTTCATCTATATAATTAGTAAATGCTTTTAGGCAGATATTACAATTTTGTGTGGCCTCAGCGCTGTGCCAAAGCTCTCCAAAGAGACTGATATAACCTTCACCATCTGTTATATCAAAATTCTCCGTTCTCTCATCTGCATTGTATTCTATTGCAATAGGGTGAACTGCACCTGGAGTTTTTACCTTTACAATAACTGCATATTTACCATGGTCGGAAAGCTCCATAGGTGTTGGAAAATCAACTGTATAATACCCGGCATGCTTAGTACTTCCTGCCACAATAAATTCTCTATCCTTTAAGGAATCATCACCTGTGAAATTCTTAACGAAATACACTTCAAATTCTGTGTTCTCCCCTGTTGCATAGAAGGATATGGCAGCCAGTTCTTCATTTTCGCCTGCAGTGTAGACATTGGCGAAGTATGCCTCCTCCTTACCAAAACCCATAAGACCTACCCAGCCAAGTAAATCAGATTGATAAATCTTGTCATAATTGTCAGCTGAGCCGATACGGGTGTATACCACAGATTTATTACATATATTTGTGTCATAATATGACACATAGAAATAGCCATCCTCACCAAATTCAGTTCCCCAACTGTTTTTACATATAAATGCTCCGTCACCTTCCGGTTCTATAGTGAATTTTTCCTTAGGATAATTGTCATCCCATCCCACAACTACAACGTCGTGGTTAGGAACCTCTTCTCCATCATAGTAATATGATGCATTTGTGGCATCATAGTACTGGGAAACACTATCCACATATTCCATCTGAGAGTAAAGAGATGTCTCAATAGCTCCGTATCTAAATATAGCACTCTTTAATACATCAAAGTTTCGCTCATTAATTATAAGTGCTTCCTCAAGATGCATGACAGCTTCAAGATCAGGGTTAGTTTCCTCATCACCATATGGGTCGTCCTCTTCATATACAGGACCCTGCCATGCAGCAAGATATGCGATACTCATAGAGTGCTCTCCACCCTTATTTAAATCAAGCTGATAGCTGTTACACATACTCATATGATCCGTAGAGAAGATAGCTGCTTGACCAGGAAGTAGAGATGTTTCAAGGGCACCTAAGGATGCAAACGCCCAACAGGTACCATATCTTCCCTGGTCTCTAACATCTGTAACTCTACCAAATTCTCTCATATCATAAGAATCTGGCAAAAGCTTTTCCTCGTCAATTTTCGACATATCAATCCAGTTAGACTCAATGTAATAATCTACCTTGTAACTCAAATATGGCAAAATCTCATTAAGAGGCAAATAAACCACACCTGTGTCTGCTTCCTTGTATACCTTGGATGTGAGTTCAAGCTCTTCATCATCATTAACAATAGCTAACGAGGAATCAATCTCTAGAGCAATCTTATTATCACCCTTCATAACAAGAATGGTTCCATCCTTATATTCCAAAACAGAACAACTCAAAAAGCTTTTAAGAAATTTCATTGGAGACATAAGCTTCATGTTTTCATCAACATAGAAATCATAGTATTCACCAACTGTACTTCCTCCAACAGTGATTACCATATCCTCACTGTTTAACTCGCCAATTAGGTCCTGCTTAAAAGAAGCAGCATAAACAGAAAAGTCCTCTGCCTGTTCCACAGTAACCAAAGGTGTTTTATTAATCAAATATGCAATTATAGCTATGGCAACTATTGCCGCCATGATACTACATATTTTTTTCATCAAAGTTTCCTTCCATCAATCTTATCTATTCTTTCTTGGTGGCTTTGGACCCATGAACTGATAGAAATACGATTTAATCATACCGTTGTAAATCTTTCGATTCTTATCAGCTTTACGTCCAATATATTTTTCCGCATCCTCATAGGATGTGATAAGGTACATAGACCAATCCTCAAGTCCCGCGAAACTTTCTCCAATTGTCTTGTACAATCCAGGGAGTGCTTCCTTTTCCTCAAGTCTTTCTCCGTAAGGAGGATTTGTGATAATAAATCCATAGTGCTTAGGATTCTTCAAATCCTTAACATCTCTTGCCTGAAAATGAATATACTTGTCCACTCCTGCTTCCCTTGCATTTGCCATAGCACACTTAACTATATCCGGATCCAGGTCATAGCCCTGAATATTCATCTCCACATCATGCCTAATTAAATCATGTGCCTCATCGTAAGCATTATACCAATTCTTCTTAGACACAATTTTCTCCCATGAGTCAGCATTAAATTCTCTATTCATGCCAGGTGCAATATTTGCTCCAATCATGGCTGCCTCAATTGGAAATGTTCCACTTCCGCAAAATGGGTCTACTAAAACTCTGTCATGCTTCCAAGGGGTAAGCATCAAAAGTGCGGACGCAAGAGTTTCAGATATAGGTGCCTTACCAACCAGCTGTCTATAGCCCCTCTTGTGCAATGAAGTGCCTGATGTATCAAGACCTATAGAAACCATATCCTTAAATATAAATACTCTAATTGGATATTCGTCTCCATCTTCTTCAAATCTATTCACCCTATAAGTTTGCTTCATTCTCTCAACAATAGCTTTCTTTACTATGGACTGAATGGCACTTCCTGAAAACAGTGCACTCTTATTAGTTGTGGCTTTTGTTACCCAGAATTTAGCATCTCTTGGGAGGTATTCCTCCCAAGGAATTGCTTTAGTCCCTTCGAATAACTGGTCAAAATCTGTAGCCTTAAAGCTACCCATTTTGAGCAGAATTCTCTCTGCTGTTCTGATAAATATATTGGCACGTGGAATTGCAGTTTCATCACCCTTAAAGGTAATTCTTCCATCCTCCACAGTTACAATTTCATAACCCAGATCAAGTATTTCCTTTTTTAATACAGACTCCAAACCAAAGTGACAAGGAGCAATTAATTCCATTTCGTTCATTCTTGTACTTCCTCACATATATAACAAAATTATCCTGCATATTTATTCAACTAAAAAAGAACATAGTTAACGCATTATATTTCTAATACATTTTAAGGTTATCAACAAAGTATGTCAACAAACTTCCACAAGAAAATTCATCCAAAAAAGCTACTTTTTAGCCAAAGCACCCTTATATTCTTTAAGACCACCTATCGTATTGATAACTCTGTACCCTTTTTCCGATAAAATACGGGCTGCCAGAGCGCTTCCTCCCCCATTTTCACAGTACACAAGAATCACTTTTCCTTTTGGCAATGAAATATTTCCCTCTTGTATATCTTTAAGAGGCAGATTGATAGCCATAGGAATGTGACTCTTTCCAAAGTCCTCCTTGCTTCTCACATCAACTATTATTCCTCCGTAATTAAGCGCTTCACTCAAAATATTTCTGATGTTTGTATTATGAAATCGCATTGTTCCGCCTCCTTTCCTCGCTTACTATAAAATATTCAGGAAGGCTTCAAATGTTGCATGTTACAAGTATATAAAGCAATAAAAAAGGAACGATTATTAAACCGTTCCTTAAGTAAAATATCTAATTATATTTTAGAAATCAGAAAAATCAAAAGTCAAATAATGTTCTTCATCATTTGATGTGTATATCCTTAACTCATCCATATCATCAAAATCATTGACAATAATCATATACTTAATAGTACCTGTCCTTCCTCGAGGAATAATCTGGTGGTTATTATAACTGCTGCTATTTTCACCTTCATAATAACTCATAAATCTATTCTCAACATACCTATCATCCTGATTTTTCATGATAAGATAGCTCAAATCATAGTACACGTTAATGTCGTCCAAAGCTACATTCTCTATAGCTATATCTAAAACATAAGCTCTCTTGTTATCTAAATCCTCTTTCGTCATATACTCAAATACATCTAATATCTCATCATCGTTATAAACCGGATTAACTGTCATGTATGGAATATTGTATTTTAGCTGCTGGGTTTCCTTTTCATCTGTTTTTTCTTTAGTAATTAAAACCAGGCCAAATATAACTAATGCCTCAAAGAGAATTCCAAATGCGAATATGCAGATAAATATACCTTTAATAAAATTCTTAAAACCTTCCATATCTGCACCCCCTACTCTTCTGTCAAATACTTTTCAACACTAATCAGGTTGTAGGATTCAACCAAGTTTCCGGATTCGTCATATTCATTTATGAAAACACTAGCCACATCCTCTGGCTTTACAGCAAAATACATTACACCCTCGTTGTAATAAACATCATCACATACATTATATTTACCATCAACTAATTCATAGGTGTCTATTGAAACGGTGTCTCTGAGTGAATATGTAGATACAGGCTCAATATACTGCCCATCATTAGTAACCACATAAACATCCACGCTTTCATAAATCATACCCTCATAGTTGCCAAAGGCCTGGAAAGAAAACTTCATAGAAAGTAAGCAATACCCTTCTACTTCATTCCAAAATTCCTCTGACTCATAGGACATATCTTCGATTTCAAAAATGCCACAATCAAAACCTATACTGTCAGTTACCTGACCAAGAGTTGGTTCCTTTTCTACATATTCGTATTCATTCACGACAGTTTCATCATCTCCAGATAAACTTTCCGTCATAACAATACTCATAATAATTATTACTACAAAAAGTATCACAGCAATAGCAACAATAACCGCTAATGCCTTATTTAATTTGTTGGTGCCATTTGTAGATGAATATGTACTCATTCGTGGGGTAAAGACAGTTTCGTTATGAGACATTTTTTTCATATCCTTATGCATGTTATAAGAAGTTGCTGTCGTATTTTTCTCAACACTATATTTAATATCATCTATAAAGGTTTCAAATTTTTCCTGACGCATTTGGTCCTGGGCAAAGCCATCCGCACTGCTTCCATAATTTGCATATGAAGAGTTACTATGGCTAGTTGTATGACTAGAAAAATTTCTCTGTAATTCCCCATCAACGTGATAGTGATACGCACAGTTAGGACAAACACTACCGTTTCTTTGCAAATCAAATTTCGTGCCACAAAGATCACATTTTACCTTCACGTCCATCTCCCCTTTCTATTCCAACATATTTGTATATACATTACTATAATACATTCATAAAAATCATTAATATAAACATTATCCTAAAAATACTCATGTATGTCAAACCAAATTATCATATTTGAAATCCAATATTATATGTACTTTGACAGGTTAATAAGGCTTTACACCTTCAAAAAATCCCCTTATAATATTAGATATATATTTGACGAAAGAGGTGTGAAAGGATGGTTGAATATATGCCAACAGATATGCAATATAAAGATGGTGTTAGAAAAGATAAATTTTTGTACGATAAAAAATGGAGAGCATACGCTCTCCATTTTATTTTAGGAATTCCTAATTTATTTTTCAAGTCTTGCAAGAAGCTCTGCGCGCTTAGCCTCATTACCTGGCTTACCGAGAAGTGCAAACATGTTGCTCTTGTAGCTTTCTACACCTGGCTGATTAAATGGATTAACGCCAAGTACATATCCACTCATACCACAAGCAAACTCAAATACATAGAAGAGTTCACCAAGTGATAACTCATCAATCTGCTCCATGTTAACAAGAATGTTTGGAACACCACCGTCAACATGTGCAAGGATTGTTCCGTTCATAGCACATTTATTAATGAAATCAACTGACTGTCCTGTAAGGTAGTTGAGTCCGTCAAGGTCAACTGGTTCCTCTTCCATGATAACAGAAAGCTTTGGATTTAATACATTGATAACTGTCTCAAAATGGTTCTTAGTTCCTTCCTGAATGAACTGTCCAAGTGAGTGAAGGTCAGTTGTGAAATCAACTGCTGTAGGGAAGATACCCTTGCCGTCCTTACCTTCGCTCTCGCCGTAAAGCTGCTTCCACCACTCAGATACATAGTGAAGAGCTGGCTCATAGTTAGCAAGAATCTCCATTCCAAGGCCTTTCTCATGAAGTACGTTTCTAACTGCTGCATACTTCATAGCATCATTTGAATCGAAATCATTAGCTATGCAGTACTCACGAGCATTAGCTGCACCCTGCATAAGCTTGTCTATATCAGCACCACTAACTGCGATTGGAAGTAAACCTACTGCTGTGAGAACTGAGAAACGTCCTCCTACATCATCAGGTACTACGAATGTCTCATAGCCTTCCTCTGTAGCAAGAGTCTTTAAAGCTCCCTTAGCTGCATCAGTAGTTGCATAAATTCTCTTAGCTGCTTCTTCCTTACCATACTTAGCCTCAAGCTTCTTCTTCATAATTCTGAATGCGATTGCTGGCTCTGTAGTTGTACCTGACTTAGAAATAACATTTACAGAGAAATCCTTATCTCCGATAGCATCCATAAGATGTGAAAGATAAGTACTGCTAATATTGTTACCACAATAATAGATTTCAGGAGTCTTACGAACCTCTTTGCTTACAGAATTATAAAATGAATGTCTTAAAGCCTCGATTGCAGCTCTTGCTCCAAGGTATGAACCACCGATACCAATAACGATTAATACCTCTGAATCGCTCTGAATTTTAGCTGCTGCCTTCTTAATTCTATCGAACTCATCCTTGTCATAATCTACAGGAAGGTCAATCCAACCAAGGAAATCATTTCCTTCACCTGTCTTCTCAAGAAGAACCTTCTTAGCAGCTACAACTCTTTCGCTCATTGCAGCAACGTCTTCCTTAGAAGCCATAAACTCAGTGTTACTAAAATCAAATTTAATAGTCTGTGCCATGTTTTATCTCCTCGTTTATATATTTTATAACATTGACTAATCAATGTTTATTTTACGACTAGCAATATTTTAGCAAAATACATTTTCTAATACAAGCCTAAAAGCTTATTTTTGGAAATGTTTTATCCATAATATCTCTTATAATTCATTTAAACTGGCAAATCTATACCCTTCAGCTTTTAAATTTTTAATTACTGTCTCTAATGCTTCCGCATTTGAAGAAGACACATTGTGCATCAGTATGATTGCCCCGTTATGATGATATTTTTTAAAATGATTTATTACATAGTCCTTTCCCGGCTGATTGTTCACATCAAAATCCACATAAGCCATGCTCCAAAATATAGTTTTGTAACCTAAGTCCTGAGTCAGTTTTAGGGTTCGTTCACTGTACTCTCCCATAGGTGGGCGTAGGTAAGGATCCATTTGGTACCCTGTAACCTCCTTCATATAATCAGCGCATCCCGAAATTTCCTGTATTATCTCCTCATAAGACTTCTCTGGCATGGACGGGTGAGTTATGGTATGATTGCCAACCTGATGACCCTCCTCCTTCATACGTATAGTAAGCTCCTGATTGTCTCTTATATAGGTCTTCGTTACAAAGAAACATGCCGGAACATCCTCCGCTTTTAATACATCCAAAATCTCATCGGTATAGCTATTCTCATATCCACAATCAAAGGTAAGATAAATCACCTTTTCATCACATGAGGAATCCAGATAATATCCTTCATACTCTGAAATGTCAATTACATCATCACAGCCACTTGGTCCATGATTTTCATCTCGCTTAAACCACCAGGCTTGTTTTTCGTTGGAGTAGTCATAATATGTATCCTTGTCTGACACATTGCTCTCTATTGGAAATTGCAGATACCTTTTGTCTTCTAAAGACATCTCTTCCTCATCTTCACTGGAAGCCTGACCACCTTCTGCAATTCCATCTGTATTTGTATGAATTTTTTCCTCTTTGTTATAGCTTACAAATGAAAATATTTCACCTACATCTTCAAACCATCCTTTTTTATAACCAATGCCAACTACAAGCAACAATATCATGGCAATAATTATCAGCCATTTTTTCTTTTCCGCTTTATTGTTTTTGTTTTCGCTTTTTATACACTCATTACATTCTTTCAAGAGAAAAATTCCTTAAGAAAGCTGTTAAGGACATCTTGGTTTTCATCCACTATTGCCGCCGCAGACTCATCCTCCTTGACATTATCCGTGACAGCATCCTGAAACCGGGATTTCACAACTGATATTTTCTTGTCATCCTGAGATTCTTCAGGACTACTAATCCTCCTAATGGCAGGAGCCCGTGGACTTGCCTCCCGTGTGGCGGGTATATTTTCAAGATAATCCCTAATATTGGCCTTCAATATTTCCATCTTATTATTTATTAGTAATATATTCTCAACTGCATATAAAAATGCACAAACTAAGACGCCATTTGCCAAAAATGTAATCATATCTGGGCTTCCTCTCCAATTTACATCATAGTACAAAAAAGCTGAAGCCATTGTAACAACTGCTATGCCGGAAAAAAACCGTCCGGACCGTTTCCAAAACTCCATCGGGAAGGCGGCAAAACGTAGGTTCCTTATATTCTTTTCTACATAGGCCTCCCCACTTCCATTATTTATTCCAAGACTTTTTCCATTTTCGTATTTCTGTCTTATTATACGAAGCTTTTTCCTCCTTGTGGTAGCCATGTTCTCTGAAGCCTTTACCAACCCTTGTATGTATGCATTTGCAATTATCTTAAGAATGAGTCCCAGTAGCCCTATCCCCCATAGAATATGAACACCAATTCCTGCGTTAATGATTTTTTCCATCATGTCGCCAACCTCTTTCTTTTTATGATGTGGTGATTATAAGCAAGATGAATTTAAGAAATCAAGTTGATGACATCGTAAAATTGTTACATCTTTCAACCAAATTTGCACCTTTAACACCTTAATGTTTTGTGGTATACTGTTCGCGAAGTGTTACATACGGTATATTTTTACGCATTAATTATTTTTTGTATCGTAATATATAGAAAGAAGGTTATACTATGACTTATAAAACAAAAGGAACTTGTTCCCAGACTATTGATTTTGAAGTAATTGACGGCAAGGTTAGAAATGTTAAATTTTTAGGTGGCTGCAACGGCAACCTCAAAGGTATCTCTTCATTGGTTGAGGGCATGCCAGTGGAGGATGTTATAGAAAGACTTGAGGGAATTCAGTGCGGATTTAAAGATACTTCTTGCCCTGACCAATTAGCCAAGGCACTTAAGCAGACTATTTAATTTAGGGTTATCCCACGGAGGAATATATGAAAAGAATTATTTTAACTGGTGGCGGTACTGCAGGCCACGTAACACCAAATATGGCTCTTATTCCTGTTCTCAAGGAAAAGGGTTATGATATACATTATATAGGTTCCTATGATGGCATCGAGAAAAAGCTTATTGAGGAAATGGGAATACCATATCACGGCATTGCAACCGGAAAGCTCAGAAGATATTTTGATTTAAAAAACTTCACCGATCCGTTTAGAGTAATCAAGGGTTTAGGTGAAGCCAAGAAGCTCATCAAAGAGCTTAAGCCTGATGTTGTTTTCTCAAAGGGTGGATTTGTTGCTGTTCCAGTAGTTTTAGGTGCCAAATCAAACACTGTACCTTGTATTATTCATGAGTCTGATATGACACCAGGACTTGCCAATAAAATAGCAATCCCAAGAGCTTCTAAAATCTGCTGTAACTTCCCTGAAACCTTAGAGAAGTTACCTGAAGGCAAGGCTGTTGTTACAGGTACACCTATCCGTAAGGAGCTTTTCAATGGTGATGCAGCTAAGGCCATGTCATTTTGTGGATTTAAAGAGGTTAGACCTACTCTTCTCATAATAGGAGGTTCTACAGGAAGCCTTCGAGTTAACGAGGCTATCTGGTCTTGCCTTGATGATATAACAGCAAAGTATAACGTTATTCATCTTTGTGGTAAGGATAAGACTAACGATAAGTACAAAGACGTTCCTAACTATGTTCAATACGAGTACATTAAACAGGAATTGGCAGACTTACTTGCCCTTGCTGACGTTGTAGTTTCAAGAGCTGGTGCAAACGCTATCTGTGAGCTTCTTGAATTAAAGAAACCTAGTGTTTTAATTCCTCTTTCTCTTGAAGCAAGTCGCGGAGACCAGATACTTAACGCTAAGTCTTTCGCAAAAAGCGGATATGCCAAGCTTCTTATGGAAGAAGACATCACCAACGAATCATTACTTGAAGCTATTAATGATGTATACGACAACAGAGACAATTACATTAACAACATGAACTCTAACATTAAGAAGGATTCCATTTCAATCATAGTAGATATGATAGAGGAATTGGCTTCAAAATAAATTCAAACATAAAAATAAGCTATCCTGCTGGATAGCTTATTTTTATAATCTTAGAATAATTCTTTTTCTAACTGATAAATATAGTTCTCAATAAGTTGCATACGCTTTGTGTACTCAGCTCTACCAGCGTCTGTCTTACATCTACGAATCTTAGGCTTGTTTATACGATAATAATTCTTAATTCTGTAATATGCCTTCTTATAACTTGCCTCATCTTCACATGCAGTAGCCATAGCATCCCATAAAATACCAACAGCTCCTACCTCATCCAACAAATCAGCATCCATAACTATCTTACATTCTAAAGATAATTCTGCATCTGTGTCCTTGTCCGCATGTATCATAATGATCTCACCGACTCTTCTAATAGTCTCTGGGTCAACACCAATACTGTCTAAGTACTCAACAGCAAGCTCAGCGCCAACCTCTCCATGAGGTCTCTCTTCATCCCAACCGATATCATGAAGCAATGCAGCTAACGCGATAATGTCCAAATCTCCACCAAGCTTAGACTGAAGCTTAATAGCCCATCTGTACACTCTCATGGTATGCTCATATCTGCTTCTAAATGGATACTTCGGAGGTCTTCCGTTTTCGGCAGTCATTTTCTTAACATATTCTATTACTTCTGCATAATTCATAATTCTGCCTCTTGAATCCACATATTTGGTGTTAAAAAAGCACCATACTTAATAATAACATTTATTTCTAAAAAATACTATATCTTTTTTTAAATTCGATATATTTTAAAACCGTGCGGCTGGCGTTGTGAAGCTCTCATAGACGTTACCAAAGCAGTTAACTCAGTCCCAGCAACCTCACGGCACCCAGAAGGTTCCACTTAGTGCTGCTTCGTTCCCGACCTGACACGGTTCATGGATTTCTGTCGCGCAAGACTAAAACATCAACGCCACTTACTGAGGGCAGCTCTACAAGAAACAACCCGAGACCAACCATCACCCCTGCTATAGCGGATTGCAAGTACAGGGCACCGCTAACTCCCCGGCTGCACGGAAATTTTATAAACATATCCATTTGTATCTAGCTGTGATTTACAGCTAAACAACTACCTTACAAGTATATAAGAAATATTATGTTAAGTCAAGGCTTTTCGACTTCTTGGATTCTCGAAGCCAAGCGAAAAAATTCTTCATAATTGAGGAGCATTCCTCTTCCAAAACACCCCGTTCAACCTGAACCTGATGATTAAATTCTTTAATATCTAATAAATTAAGAATGGAACCTGCACAACCTGCCTTTGGATTCATACATCCTATAACCACACGAGGTATTCGAGCCTGAACTATTGCTCCGGCACACATCTGGCACGGCTCAAGTGTTACATACATGGTGCAATCCTCCAAGCGCCAATCTCCCAGATACTTAGATGCCTTTTTTATTGCAAGAATCTCTGCGTGAGCCAAAGTAGTTTTATCCATATTGCGTCTATTGTATCCGCGAGCAATTATTTTACCATCATATACAATAACACAGCCTATTGGCACGTCTTTGTTAGCTTCTGCTTTTTTTGCCTGCTTCAATGCCTCTTTCATGTATTTTTTATCTTCATCTAATGTATAATTATCTAACATATAAACTCCTAAACATAATTAGTTTGTATCTGTAACACAATTATTATATAATAACTATTGCTGAAATGCTAACCAAAGTTTTATAAGGGGTAGTCATATGGGACCGTATATAAAATACACCAAAAATTTAATCCTACAGGTTGAAAACGAATCCAAGGCTAAGGAGGTTTTGGATTTATATCTACGCAACCGCTATGTTTTCGAACAATTTGAGCCTACACGTCCATTTGGTTTCTACACAATCGACTATCACTATTCCATGCTTTATCGTGAATATAATGCCTTTTTAAGAGGAAACTTTATCAGATATTATATATACAGACCAAGCAACATGTCCCGAATTATTGGATCAATTAATTTTAATATTCATATGGATTCCGTTGAACCTTATGCAGAAATAGGCTACAAAATTGACCAACTCTATCAAAATCAAGGTCTTTGCTACGAAGCATGTCTTGCCTGTCTTCAGGTTATAAAAAACGACTACGGCATTCACAAAGTTAATGCTCGCATACACCCTGACAACAAATCATCAATTGCCCTTGCCACAAAGCTTGGCTTTAAACCCTTATATGTAGAACCACAAAGTGCCAATGTCATGGGTAAATATGTAGACCTAATACGTTATTCTCTCACTATCTCAGATATCCAATAGCCAAAATTACCTGTAAGAATATCTGTATTCTTTGCTGGAATAAACACATTAAAGCCAAACATGTTGGCAAGATATTTTTCCTTATTTGTGAACACTCCTGGCACACCTATAACATATATCTCCTGACTATCAAAATGAACTCTTCCCATCATAATATATCTATAATGATAATAGCCATGGGACAAAAAGCTATTTACCCCCAGCTTCCAGTTTGCCATTGGAAGCATCCCTATATCATGAGGCACAATTTTTACACACTCTATAATCTGACTATCTACAAAAACCGGTAGTTTGGGATACGTGGAAAGCATATATTCGCAAGGGTCCATTTCTTCGTTTTTAGATATACATTCCTCCTGGGTCACAGCAACATCCTGGCCTATTTCTTCTGTATTTTCTTCTTCATTTTTTGTTTCTTCCTGTTTTTTTTCTTCTTCTATATTTTTTTCAGCGGAAACCTCCTGCCATATATCATCCACTGAAAATTCGTAATCTCCCCAAGATGATGCCAATATTTCACCATCATCACACACGAAAACTATTCCGCAATATTCCTTGATATGTCTTCCATCCCCCAACGGATTGTCCCACGGAAGTTCTACACGTTTGACTATTGTATCCCTTTCCTTAGGTTGAATGCATATGTCGGTCAAATAGTTTATTGTTTTTCCCCGGTATATAAGATATGTAATGCATCTGCATATTTTGTTCTTGTATAGCTTTATTCCTATCTGTATTCTTGCCTTAGCCCTATCCTCGCAACCTGTTCTCTGAACCTTAATAAATCCAGCATTTTCACATCTTCGGCCCTCCCTATATCTATATATATAGGACACCCATCTACCACTATTCATAGCAACTCATCACTTCCTCATGTCAATAATTCTCTTACTAGTATATGAAGTAGGAGTTCCTTTTATGCCAAGTTTTTTTATAACTAGAGGAAATACATAGGTGTATAACACATTTAAGGTTGGCAACACACAAATTAACTGCAACGCGCTGACAAACTAACCAGTAACTACGACTAAAGTCTCTCAGGAATGCCTTCGAGCCTAGTCTCCGTAACTGGTGGATTTCGTCAGTCGCTAAATTCGCAGTTTAAATATTTGCACTTACATACTTTAAATATAATATATCCATCTGTATTTCCTCATAACAAAAAAGAAGAAAGAGGTATCTCTTTCTTCTTTTTATACTATCTCGTTATCTTCTACTATTTTTTTGTCTTTCTTAAACATGACCACTAAGGCAGCTACTATAACTATTCCTGTTACTACTGCTGTTATTACAGTGGTAGTTGTTGTTTCAAATAAGCTTTGTGGTATTATAAGTAAGCTAGCATTTATTGCCATGTGTAATATTATTCCAGGTACTAGTGTCTTGTATCTGTATGCAAGATAGCCTAAAAGTGTACCTAGAACAAATGCATATACTCCCTGTACTATGTTGCCATGGTATAATCCAAACAAAAATCCCTGTAATATTATCCCCCATATAGGAGATATACTCTTTAAGGCATAGCCTTGAACAAGGCCTCTAAACATGAACTCTTCAGCTATAGGTGCAAGGATTATAACAGCTATAAGCATTACCGGTGATGAATATACACCTACAACATTTGCAACTAATTTATCATACTGGGCAAATGCCTCTGTAAATATAGGACGAACCAGTGTCATAATTGCGTCAACAAAAAGCTGACTGGCATAGCCTACAATTATCAATATCAGTGGAATAATACTTGCAAATGTTTTTTTGCAGGAGGTCTTAATTATCTCTCCCACTTTATTTTCTGCCCCCTTTGAATTGTCTCGCACATATACTTTGTAGTACCATGTACAAAATACTAATCCATATATAAGGTATCTTGCCACAGACATGAATGCCATATTCATAGGCTGGTTGTAATCTCTTTCTAGTATTGTGGCAGCGGATATGGTTTTAGCGCTCCTCTCATCAGATAACACATTTATTATAAATAATACGATTATATCTCCAATGATTACCACATACTGGATTACAACAGATATTAATATAGGCAGAAAAACAAATATTATATCCTTAATGTTTACTTGGACATTAGAATATTTTTTAGATTCCATCTTTTATTTTCTTTGCTCTTTCTTTGTCTTTCTTAATTTCTTCAGCAGTCTTCTCTTTGCCCTTCTTCTTGTTCTGAGCCTTAGCCATGATTTCATCATTAAGCTGTCTTTGATACTCTGCCTGACGAGCTCTTAAGCTCTTCTTTTTCTTCTTGCCATTAGTTTCTTCCTCTGGCTGATTATTTTTCTTATTTCTAACGCTTTTTATACTAAGTATGTAAATACCGCTAACCATAGCCTTAACCTCGCCCTTAGTAGGAACCTGGTCATAAATAGCATCGTCACAAATAAGGTTCATAATCTGTGGACCAATCTTAGCTTTAACAATCGGAAGCTTAGCCTTCTGATATCTCTTTGGTGTCTGCTCCATAACAATCTTAGGAAGGCCAGCGTCCTTCATAGGAAGTATCTTCTTATCGATAATAAGCATTGTCATTGGCTGTGCTGCCTCTGCCATCTGCTCCTTCTGTTCCATCTGCTTCTTCTGAAGCTTAGTACCTACGTTATAAAGAATAATCATTAATATTATTATAACTGCAATTACAATTAATAGTATACCCCACCATGGCATAGTTCTAATCCTCCATTCTATAATCTATGTTCATCTTTCATTTCCTGAATAATCTCAGGTAACTTGGCGTATTTTTCTCTACGCTCCTTAGGTGTCATTTCTGATGGGTAGAAAGGCTGTCCAAACTCAAGAATTACCTTACCCCCTCTAAGCTTTCCTGTAGGAGATGCCTCGAGAAGCAAATCAGAACCTGTAATAGCTACAGGAACTATTGGACACTTGGACTTTTCAGCCATCTTGTATCCACCCTCCTTAAAAGGAAGCAATTCATCTTTCTGATTTCTATGTCCCTCTGGGAATAAAATAATGGAATGACCCTGCTTCATATATTCCGCACCAAGGTTAATAGTTTGAAGTCCCTGCTTGATATCATCTCTATCAAGGAAAAGACATCCCATATCAGCCATATATAGACCTAAAAGAGGTACTTTTAGCAACTCTTTTTTAGCCATAAAGCCAGCTTCTTTACCGCAGTTGTTGTGATAGATAAGTATATCAAAATAGCTTCTGTGGTTTCCTACAAAAAGACAGGCTCCTTCTGGTATATTTTCTTTACCTATAACAGTTGTTTTTACTCCAGAAACAACAAGTTCTGATTTAAAAAATCCTGCTATGTATCTTCTAGCTTTTTTCCATGACTTTGCTTGATCTTTTTTAGCAAGCTGTTTTAAGTACAAATGATAAGGAAGGCTAAAGACCAACGCTAATGCCAATACAAGAAATACAGCAAAAGCTTTCATGTTAATTCCTCCTAAATTTATCTTCCAAACATCTTACATGTTTCGTATAATCTAGCCTCTAAAGCAGGTGTAAGCGCCTCTGCTTTATATCTCCAAGCCCAGTTTCCTTCTCCAACACCTGGAGTATTGAAACGAGCCCATGAATCAAGGCTAAGAACGTCCTGCATAGGAACAACGGCCATATTGGCTACCGAACCAAAGCAAGCTCTAATAAGTATCCAACATATATCATATCCATCTGTTGAGAAATATCTTCTAAGCTTATCCTTTGATGCCTCGTATGCATGATTATACCAGCCTAAGGTTGTATCATTATCGTGAGTACCTGTATAGCACACGCAATTTCTCACGAAATTATGAGGAAGGAAATCATTTTCCTCTGGATTTTCAAAGGCAAACTGTAATACTTTCATTCCAGGTAATCCAAACTTGTCACGAAGCTCAACTACCGAATCATCTATTTCTCCAAGGTCTTCCGCAATAATAGGAAGGTGGTAACCAAGTGTAGCCTCAAGCTGAGTAAAGAAGTTTACTCCTGGTGCCTTAACCCACTTACCATTTATAGCAGTTTCCTCACCGTAAGGAATAGCCCAGAACTGGTCAAATCCACGAAAATGGTCTATGCGAAGGAAATCTGACAACGTAAGCTGGTGTCTGATTCTTGCAAGCCACCACTCATAGCCTGTCTCTGTATGTTTCTTCCAGTTGTAAAGTGGATTACCCCAAAGCTGACCTGTTGCAGAGAAATAATCAGGTGGTACACCTGCCACAACAGTTGGGTAGCCCTTGGAATCAAGAAGGAATAAATCCTGATTAGCCCATACATCAACACTATCCCACGCCATAAATATAGGAATATCTCCTATTATAGAAATACCTTTATCGTTGGCATATTTCTTTAATTTAGTCCACTCATAATTAAATAAGAACTGGATGAATTTATAGTAGCCCATTTCTTTATCAAGCTTCTTCATCCACTTATTCTTCTGAGTCTTATTAGGCTTCTTTAAATCATCCTCCCACATGTACCAAGGCATTCCCTCGTGGTAATCCTTACCTGCCATGAAGAGAGCGTAATCATCAAGCCATTTTGAATTGTTACAAAAATCATTAAACTTTGCTAACAATTCATCATTTCCTGATATTCCATCCTCATAGTTTGTGTCAGAAAATCTTTCGTAAGCCTTCTTTAACAAAGCTGATTTAAACTCAATAAGGTCTCCATAGCTTACCTGCTCTGGATTCCATGTTGGCATATCATAAAAATCTGAATCTACTAAAAGTCTTAATTCCTTAAGGTGGTCAAGACTTATTATAAGGGGCTGTCCTGCAAATGCAGAGAAAGGCTGGTATGGCGAATCCCCAAATCCTGTGTGTCCCAAGGGAAGTACCTGCCATGTATTAAGTCCCGATTTCTCGAGAAAATCTACGAATTGATATGCACTCTGTCCTAACTCTCCAATTCCATATGGTCCTGGAAATGAAGTAGGGTGCAAAAGTATACCGGTATATTTCTTAGGTCGCTTTCCGGCACTCTTAGTGTCTCCCATATATGTTAATCCTCCTAGTTTTTAGCACTAAATTCCATTATACATAATCTGCTTATAAAAAACAATAAAATTATAATGCTAAAACCTCATAAAATCTAATATTTTTGAACTTTATTTAACTATAACCATCTCTAATTAATTATACATTTTGTATAACTTCTCGAATAACGGAATTGCTCTCTCAACCACATCAGTGTTAACACAATATGATATTCTGAAATGTCCTGGACAATTAAAACTGTCACCAGGAACAAGAATAAGATTAAGTTCCTTTGCAGCCTTCCAGCAGAATTCATTAGCATCAGGTGTAAGACATCTTGGGAACATATAGAAGGTTCCACCTGGTTCAACAACATGATATCCAATTCTTGTTAATTCCTTATATAAAATCTCTTTATTCTTCTGATAAATAGAGATATCACTTGTCATATCAAGAATCTTCTCTATTGCAAGCTGTATAATAGATGGTGGACAATTATGTCCTGTAAATCTTGAAATCTGACCTGCCATAAGTACAAGAAGCTTAGCATCCTTACAAGCTGGATTTACTGCCATGTAGCCAATTCTTTCACCAGGAAGAGACACTGACTTACTAAATGAATAACAGCAAATTGAATTATCGTAGAAAGATGAAATAAATGGCGCATCTGTACCCTCAAAAACTATTTCACGATATGGCTCATCTGAAATAAGGTAAATATCGTGACCATACTCCTCCTGCTTAGCATAAAGAATCTCAGCAAGCTTCTTAATTGTAGGAGTTGAATAAACAATACCTGATGGGTTATTTGGCGAGTTAATAAGAATCGCCTGAACATTAGGATTAAGAGCTGCCTCAAAGGCCTCGAAATTAATCTGGAAGCTCTCTATATCCGCAGGTACAATTGTAAGCTTTGCTCCTGTTCCCTCAATATATGGCACGTACTCTGGGAAATATGGTGCAAATGTAATAACCTCATCCCCATCCTTAACCACACATCTTACAGCATGGGCAATAGCACTTGCTGCCGCTGAAGTCATAAATATTTCATCAGCAGTGTAATTCATGCCAAATCTTCTGTTTAAGGAATCAGCAATCGCCTTTCTGGTAGAATCAATACCAAGAGATGGGCTGTATCCATGAAGAGCAACCGGATCCTTAGTCTGAAGCAATTCAATCATATAATCAGTAAATTCCTGTGGTACAGGAACAGATGGATTACCTATAGTAAAGTTATAAACATTTTCTGCACCAATCTCTGCAGCCTTTTTATTGGCATATGTAAAAAACTCTCTAATAACTGAGCCCTTACCTGTCATATCCTTATACATTTCATTAATCATATATAAATCCTCCGAAATATTATTTAATATAGCAAAAAATCCCTTTTATTATAGCAAATACTAATATAAAATAAAAGACAATGTTGAGTTAAATATATTCACTTTTGGGGAGGTTTTAATATGTTTGCAACAATATATTTTATAATAGGTGCCTTGAGTATAGTTGTAGGTATTATCACCCTCAGGTTTCCTGAGTGGGGATGGAAGCTTTCTTTAAAAAGATATCTTTATGTAGAAAATGGTGAGCCATCTCCTTTTTACTATGCCATGGCAAAAATAGGTGGTGTTCTCACCATAATAATTGGTGTAGTTTTAATCATTATGGGATTTGGACGAATTATCTCTGAAAAGAAAGGATTCATAATCTCTATTGATAATCAGGAAATAAGCTTACCTTGTGCTTATGAAGACTTCGAAAGTATTGGTTTTACTGCATGTGAAGCAGGCGACCTTAATGTTCAGATAAGCGACAAGGATATCACCATCAAGCTAAAAAATTCTAAGGGACAATACATTAAAGTAACCTTCAAAAATCCTGATGGAGTTGCAAGACCTTTAACTGATTCCCAAATATATGGCGTAAGTGCTACATATCAGACAAAATCTTTTGAAACATCTTTTACGGGAGATGACCCAACGGATATGAATTCATATGACATAGTAGAAACTGTTACTGATGTTGACCCAGGTCCTATGATATGCTTACCTAACGGCTTTGATACATCAATGAATAAAACCTCTACTCTTTCAGCTATGGGTGATGGTGGAAACAGCTTCTTCGGAACTAGCAAAACATTCTCTGTGAAACAGCACTCCGAAATTGCATCTGTGCAAGTGAATTTCACCTCTGATGGCACTAACATAACTTATGTTTCCATTGACCGTATAGCTTATAAATAAACGGCGCAGTAGGCATATATTAAAGTAGGGAATATAAAGCATATATAGCAAATATTTGAACTGCGTATTTAGCGACTGACAAAATCCACCGATTACTGAGACTTAGGCTCGAAGGCATTCCTGAGAGTCTTTAGGCGAAGTTATCGGTTAGTTCGTCAGCGCGTTGCAGTTTATTTGCGATATATGCTTTATATCCCCTACTTTAATATATGCCTACTGCATTTTATACACAAAATAAAAAGGTGATGCCAGATTCCGGGGAAGAAATCTGCATCACCTTTTTGAGGGGAGAGAGGATTCAAATATATGAAAAGCTCTTACAATACATACTATAAAAGGAATTTGTGTCTAATTTATGTTTAACTTGTGAAAAAAATAAGTTTTCACTTATGTGTACAGGTATTATTAATTATACAACCCGCAAACAACAGTAACGTGCTGACAAACTAACCAAAAACTACGACTAAAGACTCTCAGGAATGCCTTCGAGCCTAAGTCTCCGTAATTGGTGGATTTTGTCAGTCACTAAGTACACTGTTTAAATGTTTGCTTATTGTATAATTAATAATACCTGTACACAAAAATGAAGAGCTAAAATAAAAAAGCTGTGGATATACTCCACAGCTTTTTATGTATGTCTTAGTCTAACTGTAAGTTGCGCATAGATCTGTCTAACTGCTGTAATGTCTTCTGTACAGAATCATTAATTACACCAGACTCGTGAGCCATCTTACCAAACTCGTGAGCAACTACTGTAAATCCACGTCCTGCTTCACCAGCTCTTGCTGCCTCAATAGAAGCGTTGAGCGCTAAGATGTTCTGCTTATTCTCAATCTTCTTAAGTCCCTGTGATTTACCCATAAGCTCTTTAACTAAGGATGCCGCTCCACCGATTTCCTCGTTAAAGTTCTCCTTCATCTCTTCTAACTCTTTCTTTCTGTATGCTGCCTCAAGAAGGTTCTGAATAGATGAAACAAGTAACTGAGCTGCTGCCTCAACAACATCCTCATCTGCATCCTCATCTAAAGGTCCACCTACAACTGCTGCAACTACAACTTCGTCTACTTCGATTTCTTCACTAAATGCTTCTATATTATCACGTGAAAACCCAAGCTTATTGGAAAGAAAATCTCCACCGTCATCTAATACTACAGCTATCATATTAGTAGCTGCTGCCCACTTAGCCATCAAATCATCAAGTAAGTCAATATCTAAATAATCTCTTATCTCCATGATGACACCTCCCGCATAAAAATAGTCCTGTTCATATTTTATAAAATTTTTGAACAAATAGCAACTAAAATTATGTGAAATATAGAAAAATATTTACAAAAATGAAAAATAATTTTATTATTAACTAGGCTAAAATATTTTTGGGGAAAATATTCAGCATTTGAAAGGACTAATTATGGTTAAAATATTTGAAACACACGCACATTTTGATGACGATGCATTTGATGATGATAGAGTAGAATTGCTTAATTCTTTCAAGGATAACGGAATTTATGCCACTGTCAATATCGGTGCCAACCTTGCCTCCTCTAAAATAGGAGACCAATACACTAAGGAATATGATTTTATGTACGCAACTGTGGGTGTTCATCCTTCTGATATAAGAGAGATGGAAGACTGCGATGGTATTGAAATTCTTAGAGATTTGGCAATTAATAATAAGAAGATTGTTGCCATAGGTGAAATTGGACTTGATTATCACTATGAGGATACAGATAAAGTACTTCAACACAAATGGTTTGTTAAACAGCTTCAGCTGGCAAAAGATTTAAAGCTACCTGTAGTTATTCATAGCAGGGATGCCGCAAAGGATACTATAGACATAATGCAGGCAGAAAAAGCCGAAGAACTTGGCGGAGTTATTCATTGTTACTCCTACACTAAGGAAAGTGCCAGAACCTTCCTTGACATGGATTACTTCTTTGGAATAGGCGGAGTAATAACATTTAGCAACGCAAAAAAGCTTAAGGAAGCCGTAGAATACATACCACTTGATAAGATTGTGTTGGAAACTGACAGCCCATATTTAGCTCCTGTACCATACAGAGGCAAAAGAAATTCGTCTCTATACATTCCTTATATCGCAGAGGCTATAGCACAAATTAAGGGAGTAGATGTAGACACTGTATACGAAGCAACTTGGAACAACGCCAAGACACTTTACAGACTTTAGGAGGATTCATGGAAAAACTTAGTAATCCACAGGTTACCATTGAGATAATTAAAAAATATAATTTCGCATTCCAAAAGAGATTTGGTCAGAATTTTTTAATAGACGGACATGTTGTTGAGAAGATTATCAATGCTGCAGAAATAACCAAGGATGATACTGTACTTGAAATCGGACCGGGCATTGGCACTATGACACAATATTTAGCAGAATCAGCAGGCAAGGTTTATGCCGTAGAAATCGACAAAAATCTACTTCCAGTACTGGAGGAGACCCTGGGCGAATACGATAATGTAACTGTTATCAACGAAGACATATTAAAGGTAGATATTAATGCTCTTTTAGGTGAGGATGCCAAAAATCTAAAGGTTGTTGCTAACCTACCTTACTATATTACAACCCCTATTATCATGGGACTTTTCGAAAACCACATACCAGCAAAATCCATTACGGTTATGGTTCAAAAGGAAGTGGCACAGCGTATGCAGGCTAAACCAGGTTCAAAGGATTACGGTGCACTTTCTCTAGCAGTTCAATATTACGCAGAGCCTTATATTGTAGCCAATGTTCCACCTAACTGTTTTATGCCAAGACCTAATGTTGGTTCCGCCGTCATAAGGCTTACTTCCTGGGATGAGCCTCCAGTTAAGGTTACAAACGAGAAGCTTATGTTTGATTTAATCAGAGCATCCTTTAACCAGAGAAGAAAAACTCTTCAAAACGGAATTAACAATTCACCTAACCTTAATTTTTCTAAGGAGCAGGTAATTGCTGCATTAAAAGAAATGGGGCTTTCTGAATCCATAAGAGGAGAGGCACTTACTCTAGAGCAGTTTGCTCAGTTGAGTAATATATTAGATAAGTAAAAATTGTTTATTAAATAGCCGCTAAATTTGCGGCTATTTTTGTATACAAAATGTATACAAATGTATACTTTTTTATGCTTTACACGTAAAACATCCCTGTACTATAATGAATACATCAATATAATTCCTATTTTGTTTTTTCTTATGGCATTTTCGCCATTAATTCAATTTCCTAATTTCATATGAAAGGAGCCGATGCTTATGGGCAAAAAGAACGATGCCATTGTGCCCTTTTTCAAAGACAAATTCCGTTTTTCCGATTTATTTAATGGGGCATTTTTTAATGGCGAACAAATCATCAAACCAAAAGACTTGGAATTAGTTCCAAGCGATACAGGTGCACTACTAAAAGATAAATCAAAAAAGCAACTCAAGATAAACAGGTTCAGAGATATTACAATGAAATGGCAACAAAAGGTAACTCTTGCTATTCTTGCGTGTGAGATTCAGGAAAATGTACATTATGCCATGCCAGTCAGAAATATGATTTACGATGGTCTTTGCTACGCAGAGCAAATTGAAAACTCTTGGAATACTTTGAGCAATGACGAGAAAAAAGATGTGGACAGTGCAGAATTTTTATCACATTTTCGCAAAGACGATTCCATCAATCCTGTTATCACCCTTGTTTTTTACTACGGAGACAATTGGGACGGTAATGTGGACATACACAGTATGTTTAAAGATTATGATAGCAGTTTAAGCCATGGCATAGGAAAGCTTCTCTTAGAAAAATACGTGCCAAACTATCGTATCAATCTTATTAATCCAACAAAACTGGAGGATTTGTCTGTATTCAAAAGTGATTTACACCTTATTTTCAGTATGCTAAAATATAAAAATGATAAGGATAAACTTTTCAGATTTACTAAAGATAACAGCGACTATTTTGAATCAGTCAGCAGTCAGACTGCTTACGCTATAACTACGCTCTTAGATTCCCAGAAGTTGCTCAATGAATTTTTAGACAAAGATGAAAAGGAGGAAAAGAACATGTGTAAAGCATTGGAAGATTTGTATAACGATGGAGTAGCTGAAGGCGAGCGCAAAGGCAGACTTGAAGGTAGACTTGAAGGCAGACTAGGAACCGTATCAGTTTTAAAAAGCATTGGTTGGAAAAATGATGCTATAATTGATAAACTCATTGAAGTTTACAATATCAGCACCGATGAAGCCAAAGAACTTGTAGCCGGTACAATTTAATAGAATTAATGTTACATAACAAAACCGCATCTAGCATGATGCGGTTTCTATTTTATATATATACACCTTCTCATCCGGGTCTTCATTATACCCAGGAAGCTTAATTATTTTATCCAACTTTAGGTCACTATAATTTCTTAAGGTATTAATTATCTCGTAGGTGCAATAGTATATAATTAGCGTTATGTCTCGTGGGGATTTTCTCCACGACTCAACAATATTGTCCATAACTATCCTTAAAGTCTCCATAGAAAATGGATTGAACATATAAAAATAATTATCACCTGCTGCAACCTGATACTCCTCTGCTTTCATTCTAAGCAAGCTAAATTTCTTTCTTTGTCCTTGAAATCTCTTGTGGTAAGCTTCTGCATTTTCTACCAAACTATCATATATACTTCGGTCATATTCTACACCAGTTACATTACACAAATATTTATGATTACAATAAAATAATACCCTGCCCAGACCACATCCATAGTCTACCAGAGTATCATAGGAAGTCAGTTTGAGTTCATCAAAAATTCTAATCAAATCCTTGTAGTTTGTAGCCTCATAGATAGAGTTGTCTATGATGCTACCTGAGGCTGTATATCTTTTTTCTTTTTCAAGGGCGTTGACCATATTTTCATCACCGGTATCCACCCCTAAAAACTCTTCAAACTGCTTATCAATATCCATAATTTACGCTTTCGTCATCCTTACCTTAATTCCCATAGCCATAGGTTTCTCGCCACTCATAGTGAGATAGTATTTTACATTGACCGTCATAATGCTATCTCCACCTTCAGTATACCTGTACTCCTTAGTCTCAATGGATACAGGGAATGTACCGTAAGGTGTCTTATATGATGTGTTATGTACAAGCTTTGGCTCATAGATAAAATCCGTATTAACCTCGCCCTGTCGTATAATCCTTAATCCAAATCTTGACATAGTAAGTGTGGAGCGAGTCATATTTCCGTCGCCGGACAAATCCTCCATGTAAACACAGCGATAGTCATGTCCGCTATTCTCCATTATGGCTGGTACCTTAGAGCGAGTAATTTCACCATCCTGATCTATATTTTCAAATTCTATATTTACCTTCATTATAAACCTCGAATCCAGTTATAACTTTTAGTAGCTTTCAATATCAACAACATTAACATCATTAACGTTAATAGGAAGAACCTTATCCGCAAACACCTTAAATTTATCTACCCCATCACTGACATAAAAATTGTATGATGCTTTCTTAGAATCCTTATTCAACAAAGAATTTGCTTCCAGCAAAGTCTTAAGCTCCTTAGCTGTCTCATAAGCCGGATTAACCAAGGTAACCTTGTCACCCATGTATCGCTTAATTGGATTAATAAGAAGTGGGTAATGTGTGCACCCAAGGACAAGAGCATCCACATTGTATTGCTTCATCTCTGAAAGATATCTATCCACCATATCATCAGTTATTCTATCCTCTAAAAGTCCCTCTTCAACTAGGGGAACAAACAGCGGACAAGCCTTTCCTACAACTGTGATATCTGGGTTAAGCTGTCTTATGTAATCATTATAAATGTGTGACTTAATTGTGGCATCTGTGGCTATGACACCCACATTTTTAGTTTCTGTTACATCTGCTGCCATTTTGGCACCAGGTCTTACCACACCGATTACAGGCACAGAAAGCTCATCTCTCATATCCTCAAGAGCGAGGGCACTTGCTGTGTTACATGCCACAACTATGGCCTTAACATTCTTAGTCATAAGAAATCTTACAATCTGACGAGAAAACTTAAGCACTGTGTCCTTTGACTTGCTTCCGTAAGGAACTCTTGCTGTATCTCCAAAATATATAACATTTTCATTAGGAAGCTGACGCACAATTTCTCTTACAACAGTAAGTCCGCCTACTCCCGAATCAAATACTCCAATAGGTGCTTCCATAATGCCTCCTAATATCCTACTCTCTCTTCTGCCATGTCAATAAGGGTATCTACCAATGTTTCAATATCATATCCCTTAGCATTCCAAAGCATAGGATACATACTGATAGATGTAAATCCCGGAAGGGTATTTATCTCATTAAATACTACAGAATTAGTTTCATGCTCAAGGAAGAAATCAACTCTTGAGAGACCAAATCCATCTAAAGCATTAAATATTTTAATGGCATAGCCTCTAACTTCATCCTCCTTACCCTCTGGAAGGTCAGGACCAATAACTGTTTTAGAATCAGCATTGTTGTACTTAGCATCGAAATCATAAAATGCCGCTTCCTCAGCCGCAAGAATCTCACCAATTCCAGATGCCTTAGTAGTCTCACCATATCCCATAACGGCACATTCAATCTCTCTGCCTACAATAGTCTCTTCTACAAGAATCTTGTAATCATGCTTAGCTGCTTCCTCGAGTCCTGCAATAAGCATATCTCTGTTTTCAGCCTTAGACACACCCTTAGAAGAGCCAGCCTTAGAAGGTTTAATAAACACAGGATATGGAAGAGAAGCTTCAACTCTTGCTACAACCTCATCCATGTTCTTCATCTGGTCTCTTAAAACAGGAACATATTTTGCCTGTCTTATATTTAATGTATCTACAATGAGCTTAGTGTAAAACTTATCCATAGATGCTGCTGAAGCAAATACGCCACAACCCACATATGGGATTCCCGACATTTCAAATAATCCCTGAATAGTTCCATCCTCTCCAAACATTCCGTGTAACACTGGGAAGATTACATCAATCTTAAGAAAATCCATCTTATATGTATCGCCGTCTTTTTCGCTGATAATAAGAGTTCCCTCTGTATCAGGGGATATGACGGCTGCCTTAGTGCTATTTCTCCAGCTACCATCCTCAATAGCGGAAATTGTGTCAGCCTTAAGCCACTTACCTTCCTTAGTTATTCCAATAAGATGTAAATTGTATTTATCTAAATTAACTGCCTTCGCTATAGTGACTACAGAAATACATGATACCTCATGCTCTGATGAACGTCCTCCAAATATAACTGCAAGATTTTTCTTACTCATGGGTTTACCTCATTTCTTCTCATATAGTATAGATTATACTCCAGAAACACAGATAAGTTCAAGAGTTAATACAATTAGAAGCCCAACCACTCAAGTATTTTAAATTTTACCTTAACATCTTCCTTCTCAACTTCACGCTTAATAAATAGTTTATCAAACTCCTCTTCTGATAGTTCTCTCTTTAGTTCCTCGCCGTCTTCCTTAGAAATAATAGCTGCAGAATCTACGGTATAGCACATCATAGGATATAAAATGCACCAGAAATTTTCTCCCTGTGCAGCACCTATATCGATGCGCAATGTCTGATATTGACCAGCAGGAAGAATCATATCCCCGTATTGTCTAATAGGAAAATATTCATCAGAAACATAGGCGTCCACATTATAGCTATAGCCATTTTCTGTCACTACAGTTTTTGCTATCAACTCAATGGAGTTAAGATTTTCTGTAAGATAAATCATAACCTCATCCCTACTTTTATCCTTAAAACCAGCCGTATCAAAATGAGCTAAAATGGTATCTCTAACCTTATACTTAAGTTCCAAATCCTCATCGCTATTGCTATTGGCCCTGACGTGAAATCTAAATACAACATCCTGCAGGGAGCCTTCGTCAACTGTAGCAACTACAGCGTCCTCCCCGAAAACCTCCATGGTTTCTTCTCCATACACATTTTCACTCTCATAAGATGTGTCTCCATTTAAGGATAAATTGGCCGCATTATAATCAACAATAGCTTTCATATGAATCAAACATGAAATAGCAATTCCACACACTACTCCTAAAAAAATACCTACACATGCACCTCTGGCTATTCGTTTTCCCATATTCCCTCCAGAATTAATAATTTTACATTAATTCTTCCCCTGCATATACGGATTTAATCAACTCTCTCAATATTTTTTTAGACTGCTCATCACCCTTATTCAGCTCTACCTCCACTGATTTACTTATTGAAGAAAAATCTTCCATTTCCATAATAAGCAGCTTGGCGTCCTCAGCGTTTTCATATTTGATAGTCATACTCTCTACATGACTTAAATCAAGCTGCCTCTCATTTTTTTCATAATATTTTTCTATGGCTTCCTTAATGGATTTACCTTGAAACTTAAATTCATTAGTTTTTAACTGAGTTTTTGAAGCCCCTTTGTAGTCTGATAAATCCGCCACTTGGAATATGAAATTTTCTTTAGATGCATCAAGCTCCATAGTTACAACATAATCCCTATTCTCAAGAGACAGCTGTCTGTTATTTAGCTTATCCTTACATCCAGAGAGTACACAAAGGCAAAACATCAGCCCAGTAATCACAATTTTTTTATAATGTATTTTTCTTGCAATAAGCACAATTAAAGGAAGTAAAATGCTGAGTCCCACATCTATCCACAACATATATTTTGCAAAATATCTCCCTATATCCCTATTTGTCCAGCACCATACAAAACCCAAAGTTATCACAATTAACACAGGCATAATTAAAAACTTTACAAGTCTTAAGTACCTATTTTTTTCTCCCAAGACATTTTCCTCTTTATTTATTCCAAACATGCTTCGTGCATGCTCCTTGGCATAAAACAAATATCCACTTACAATGGCGAAAATACCTATTATCCAAAAGGCCAGCACCGGATAATCCATTCTCTCCACAGCCTTTCCCGGGAATGCAGAAGCCTCCATAACGTTAAACACACTGGTGCTTTCAGAGCCTGCCCACCTATACCCTAGAATTCCTATGATGAAAATGTATGCCAGTAAAACAGAAATAATTATCCAAACAAGTATTTTTAAAGCATTTTCCCATGTGTTCTTTTTCTGGCTAGCCAAGCTGTACATAAGAAGCTCAACTGTTGATAAAACCAGAAAAACCGTGTACCCTGTTTTTCCTATCAATAGAAAATCCAAGCTCTTAACAGACTCTACGTCACCCATCAGCGTCTTAGGCAAAGCATCCCAATCTATATTTGTTATGGAAAAAACCGCCACCAAAATAAGAGGAACTACAAGCCACCAAAAAAGTAGCTCAAGAAGACGCCCTCTCTTTTCTATATTTCTAAGAGCACCGTAGCTACACACCAAAAGAAAAACGATTATTAAGCCCCATCTACTATAACTTCTCAATAAAAACTCCTGAATAATACTTCCAAAATACAGAAGAATAATTGCTCCCCTTAAAAGGTATCGCAATATATAAATCAGCTCAAGGACTACACGTCCTCTACCCAAATTCTCCTCAATTGCATTAATATAACCCTCCGAGAATATTCTCGAATAAAAATATATAATCAGGCTGTACAAAAAAAGCATAATCAAACCCACCAAAAGGGATATAAAATGATATTTCCCTGACATACTTGACGTAATATACGGAACCGTCATAATGCCAACTGCTATATTTTCCATAACACCTATTCGAAAGCTCTGACGTTCAGAAATTTTATTGTTTTCCAGATACATTTTCACCATTCCATTTCACATATTTTTATATTTTAATCACTTTTCCTTCGCCTCTTTAGACGCCTCATCTGCTTTTTGCTACTCCAAATAGGTCTATAAGTCATGGTTTTTATAGGAGAACGCATGATGAAATCCTGCCTTTCGTCGCTACTCTCACCACCAGCTACTACAGGCAACATATATGGCACACCAAAACTTTTAAGCTCTGATAAATGTACCGCCAACACGAGAAGACCTAGTATAAAACCATAAAGTCCCCACGCTGCAGAGGTAATGATAAGGAAAAATTTCAATAGCCTAAATATGGATGCAAATTCCTCATTGGGAATTGCAAAGGAAGCAATAGCCGTAAGAGCAACCACAATCACCACAATGGTGCTGACAATTCCTGCATCTACTGCTGCCTGTCCCACAATAAGACCACCTACTACACCGATAGTATTCCCCAAGGGGCCCGGCAGTCTAATTCCAGCCTCCCGCAAAAGCTCAAAGAGAAATTCCATTATTAGA
This sequence comes from Lachnospiraceae bacterium, assembly GCA_015057525.1. Classification (GTDB taxonomy): domain Bacteria; phylum Bacillota; class Clostridia; order Lachnospirales; family Lachnospiraceae; genus Coprococcus_C. The sequence goes on from SVEE01000008.1 coordinate 48,775, forward strand.
ATCTCTACAATTATAGGAAAGGTAACCATACTTCTTGCAGAAGCTATAGCATACATTAATTTCGTTGGAATAATCTCGCTGTGGTAAACAGTCACTGCAATATATAGACCAGGAAATGTAATGGCAAGAAAGGCTGCAATATATCTGATAAACCTTGAAAATGTTCCCACTGCCCAACGGTTGTAGTAGTCATCAGATGCCTGAAGCAGCATATTAAAATTAGTAGGTGCAATCAAAACCTCTGGCGAATTGTCAAAGACAAGAGCAACTCTTCCTTCGAGAATTCCCGATGCCACCTTGTCCGGTCTCGTGGTAGCTTGAAAGACTGGAAACGGAGAAAACCAATTATCTTCTAAAATATGCTCCGCCATGCCGCTGTCGAAAATTCCGTCAATCTCATACTTATCAATCCTCTTTCTAAGCTCCTCTAAAAGCTCAGGTCTAGCTACATCCTCAAGATACATTAAGGCATAATCCGTTCTGGTTCTCTGGCCTATGGTTCCTTGCTCAACTTTAAGTCTTGAATCCTTTATTCGTCTTCTAATCAGAGCTGTACAGTTTCTAAATCCCTCGTTAAAGCTATCCTTAGGACCTCTTAAACCCAGCTCGGAATCATTTTCTGAAATACTTCTTAAGGGATAACGCTTTGAAGATATAACTAAAGCCTCATTGAAATCCTCCACCAACAAAACTGTATCTCCCTTTAGTACAGAAGCAACAGCTAAATCCAGGGATGGTTGCCTTTTTATATCCGTAGTCTGCGCCTCCCTATACAATATGGATTTCCAAAGCTCTTCACTCTCTTCGCCTCTCCATTCATAGGACAAAGGTTTAATTATGGTATCTTCAATCAGCGTATTGTTTGTAAGTCCATCTATATAAATCACATGTACTCTCTTATCCCTTGTCCCTCTTTCAAGGAGAAAAGTCTTTTGAACCACATCACCACATCTGTCAAAAATCATTTTAACCAGCTTAATATTTTCATCCAAATTATAGGAGAGATTAGCTATAATTTTATTGTCATCATTATAAAGTTCCTGAAATTTATCCATAAAAAAACCTCGCACATACCGTTTAAGTCACAGTATATGCAAGGTAAATAATTCTTATTCAAATTAGTAGGCATTTCCGTTGGTAACATTTCTTATTACAATCTGCTCCTGATTATAAATATGCTCATTCATTATTTTCTGAGCGGCTTCAGCATCCCCCTTAAGGATTGCCATAGTAATAAGATCATGCTCTCGAATCAGATTATCGTGGTAAGAAAAATCCTTTACATACTCAACTCTGTATCTGTACACCTGCTCCCTAAGATTTTGAGCAATGTTTATAAGCTTCTGATTCTGGGATATCTTGTAAATAGTGTTGTGAAACGCCTCGTCCCCCTCTACTATGGCAGGAACCAGCTTAGAGTTAATGGCTTCCTTAAACTTCATGCAGGCTTCCTTAAGCTCCTCCTTACCTACCTCATCAATTCGCTCACAGGCAAGCTTCACCGAAAGAGCTTCCATAGCCATTCTGACTTCGAGAGCATCCTTAAGGTCTTTAACGGTAATGTTTGCAACCTCGGCACCCTTTCTAGGAATCATAACCACAAGACCTTCAAGCTCCAGCATACGTATTGCTTCTCTTACAGGAGTACGGCTAACACCAAGCTTATTGGCCAATGTGACCTCCATAAGTCTCTCACCAGGCTGAAACTCACCCTGTACAATAGCCTGTCTAAGAGTATTAAAAACAACCTCGCGAAGCGGTAAATATTCATCTAACTTTAAATCAAGCTTCATCTAATCACCATCCTTTTCTTGTACGTATCTAATTTACACTGGTGTTGTAACAAATATTTCATTAGATAGCTTCTTGCTTCTAATTGTTTCAGCCGCTTTATCTGCCTTTTCTCTAGATAAAAACACACCGAAAACCGTAGGCCCACTTCCGCTCATTATAGAATTAAGTGCACCGTAATCCTTCATTTCCTTCTTAATTACTTCTATCTCAGGGTAGAGCACAGTGGTAACTGTCTCAAGAACATTTTCCATTCTTGAAGCTACACCCTCTAAATCTTCTGCTTCAAGTGCTTCTATCATGCCATCAACATCAGGATGACGCTCAAGCTCATTAGCCTTAAGGTTAGTGTAAACCATCTTCGTGCTGACGTTAACCGGTGGTTTAACCACAAGTACATAACAACCTAAAAGGCTCTTAACAGGAGTAAGAATTTCACCGATTCCCTCTGAAAGAGCAGTCTTTGCCATCACACAGTATGGCACATCTGCACCTATTCTCACTCCAATTTTCATTAACTCATCTAAGCTTAGATTAAGCTCAAAAAGCTCATTAATCCCATGGAGGGCAGCAGCACAATCTGTACTACCTCCAGCCATTCCAGCCTCCACAGGAATGTTTTTGATAAGCTTAACGTGTACATTTCCTGTTAAGTTATATTCATAAAACATCATCTTGATTGCTTTATATATAAGATTTCTCTCATCAGTAGGAATATCTGGTCGATTAGCCTCTAGGGAAATATTTATTTCTTCCCCAGGAATCATGGTAAATTCCAACTCATCATATATATCAAGATTCTGCATAATCATCTTTACATCATGATAACCATCTTCTCTTCTTCTAAGAACATCAAGAGCAAGATTAACCTTGGCATATGCTTTTTTCTTTAATGTTTTCAAAGGTTGCACCTCCCATAAAGTGGTATATTTATATTATACATGAAAATGTATTCTGTATACAATGTACATTTTCTTGTTTTTTTGCAAATTTATATAATAATTTCAAAAAAAGATGTTCAAAATCAAAAAAACATGTTAACTTATTAGTAATACTTACCGATATATTCTATGAAAGTACAACTATCAATATAAGCTCCTTTGTATGAATGATGGTATCAATCACGTAAGGGAGCTTAGTTTTTCAAACCAAGGAGGGTATTCAGGATGGAATTAAACGGAATTAATTCAAGTACATATGCTGCAGGCGCATATTCTGTAACTCCAGCACAGACTACACCAGTTGAGGGCGTAGAAGCTGTTGCTCCAGAAGAGACTGCTGCTGTATATGAGAAATCTGAGGCTACTACTTCAGCTACTTATAACACAAATCCTAAGGTTGATCAGAATCTTATCGACAAGCTTAAGGCAGATGCTGAAGCACGTTATTCTCAGTTAGCTTCATTAGTTGAGAAGCTTATGACTAAGCAGGGCGAGACTTATAAGTTTGCTACTTTAAGCGACCTTATGAAGGGTGTACAGTCAGGCGAAGTTGAAGTAGATCCTAGCGTAGTTGAGCAGGCTAAGAAGGACGTTGCAGAAGATGGATACTGGGGCGTTGAACAGACAGCTGAAAGAATCGTTTCATTTGCTAAGGCTTTAACAGGTGGCGATGCTTCAAAGGCTGAAGATATGAGAGCCGCTATTGAAAAAGGTTTCGGAGAAGCTGCAAAGCTTTGGGGAGATGATTTACCAGAAATCTCTCAGAACACATACGACAGAGTTAACGAAATGTTAGACGAGTGGATAGCAGGAACTGCTCAGTAGTATTTGAATTATAAAAGCAAATTAAGGAACCACCCCGGTCGGTCACCTCACTATCAGTGACCCGGGGTGGTTTTTCTGTGTTTTTTTTATGATTTAACTATTATGAGTCTATCGCCTTCCTTAATGTTATCCGATTCTAAATTATTTACCGAGCGAATTGACTCCGTTGTTGCATAATATTTTCTGGCTATAGACCAAATAGTGTCTCCATTTTTTACTACATAACCTACTATTCCCGGCATATCCGATTTCTTATCATAGTCTATTGGCGAAACCGTCATATCTGTTATCACGTCAATTGAAGATTTTGAAAATACTGTAATCCCCAAATTAACCTGAGCCTTTATTTCTATCTCGCCACTATTTACCAAAGATGCTCCAAGCTGGTCAACACACGGTGATATTCTAATAGAATCCGTTGGAGCTACAGAAATTGAATCCGTAGTGTATTCAAAAGGCAACTCGGTTTCCATACAGTTCATAGGATCATCCCCATCCGAAACATAAAGAATATTAGCTTTAACAACACCTTCTACCCTTATTTCTCCATCAGCAACACTGACATCATCTAAATCTACCGAACCAAACACATGACATATCTGCATCATTTTGTTACTGGTATCATCTACTCTCTTCCTCTGAGTGATTTTTGCCTTTGCTGAATTTTTCATCAACAAATTTTCATAATGCATCTTCTCTGTCACAGGATGAGTCTCCAACTGTGGCGAATACAAATCTGTGAGAATTTTAATATTCTTATCCTCGTACATCTTTATATTCATATCTACACTATAGTCTACTAAAATCACTCTTTCCTCGCCGTCAGCATCTCTATCAATAGTCACATCACCTTTGCCGAGAACACATTCTGCATCAAGAATCATCTCCTCTCGGGCATCCTGACATTCTATCTCCTTAGATATAGCTCTGGCAGAAAAAAGATATTGGATAGGAAGATGCTCCTCCTCACCCCTATATATAACGAAAATCTCCACCTCACCACGAATACTAATTTTATCCGTAAGAGGTCTTGTTTCCATATTTCGAAGTTCAACAGATGACCACAGAATTTCCTTTATATTAGGTTTGTTCTGAGGAATATCTATACTTTCCCTAATTTTAAAAACATCCCTCTTGGAAATAACCGTTTCTGTTACAGCCACATCTTTAGAAAGACACTCCAAGCCCTGACCATTTTCCAGGTCAACTGCACAATTAACATTTCCCGTTTCATAAACATTTACAGAGTTGCCGAGAAGTCCACGAACCTCCAGCTTTCTTGAATTAATCATGCTGACTGTCAAATCCTCCAGTCTACACATGCAATCTGCAGGATTATTTTTAGTCATCTCATCAACATTTACCCTGTCCTCAAAAGGAATCTCAGCACCGTATATCTCCATGTCCGAATCCTCTGCCGAGCATTTATAAAGAACCTGAAAATATACTGTTCCGATTATCTTTACCCTGCCATCCTCGGAAAGAACATTTTCTACAATCACATGTCCGTCCTTAGCGATAATCTTCTCTATGTCACCTTTAGCTTCCGGAATATTAAAATCTTCATCAATGGTTAACTGCGAATATTTAGACGCCTTAAGAATGCTTGTATGTACATCTTCCCTACTAAAATTCATATAACCTCCACCTATCCTATATTTCTTTACAGAAACTGGGATTCCTATAAATCAATATTGTCTTATGATTTATATCTATTCATTGATGAATTTTTTTATACCTGATTTTGAAGGTAAATTTGTACAACATATTACTAATCTGCATCAAATACAACTGGAAGGTCTATTTTCTCACATTTTATTACAATGTATGGATACATTGAGGCTCCACCTTCTGCCAAGGAATCTGTAGGGGTATTCTCCTTCATATATAGCTCTGTATCCACATATATAGCATTGTCAGTCACATATAGGTCCTCTACAATAACAGAAAAATCCTGTCTATTTCTTTCCCCATATCCTACTGCGATATACAGGTAGTTATCGTTAATGTATGACAGTTTAAAAATTTTCTCCTTCTTTTCATTAACAATCTCTAAAAGCTCATTGGGCATTCTACTTTCATCACACACTGTAAAGTCTATGGATTTTTTCTTAGACTCCTGATTGTCCCCATTGCACCCAACAATAAAAAACATGGTTCCTAAAGTAAGTACTAACATCAAAAGCTTTTTCATGCAGCACACTCCCATTTATTTTTTACATTATATTAGGATGCTCGGGGGATTATGTCATATGAAAATTAAAAACCCCGAAGTATTTACTCCGGGGTTGGCATGAAGCAACTTATGAAACCTGTTATTAATCCTGCTGCCAGCACATATATACCTGCCTGGAAGCTTTGGAATACTTCTTTTGTATTTACTACTGTAGATGTTTCAACATGGGTCGTTTCTAACATATATTTTACAAACTCAATTATATTTCCCATATCTACCAACATAATTATAACCATTGCCATAACAATAAATGATGGTATAAGCTTAAGCAAAGGTATCTTGATATATGATAAGACAATCATCAGTACAGCTCCAATAATTATACCAACTGGGATTCCTGCCCAGATTTCGGATATAAAATCATTTATTCTTTCACACAATTTAATCAAGGTGTATTTTTGTTCAATCTTTTCATCAAAATGTGATAAATCAATTGCAGGTAAGTACAATGATACAAAAATCAATATAGCTGATATTGTTCCAAGTATTGCACTGGCATTAAAACACCTGCTTATAATAGGATTTTTAACCTTTGCAACGGGTTCATTGTATTGATTCATATTGTACTGATTCATTCCATTAAAATTATCCATAATTATTCATTCCTGTTCATAAAATCAAATATTACCGCCATTGAATATAATGCTATACCCATTATACAAAATATTTGTCCTAATCCTGTATCAATATACTTCAAGGCACAACTAGCAACATATGCCTTATTTTTTACAACAAGAACATACATTATAATGGTTACAACTGCTGGAACCAAACGTAGAAGATAATTATCCGCGTATGGTCTAAGTGGTCTGATGTATTCTCTAGCTGTGAAAACAATCATGCACACTGCCATAAGAATAATAATTATTCCAAACACAAAAAGACTCTTCTGAGCTAAGGCAATATCTCCGTTTTTTCCTGCTATGTCAAGCAGGTCTGCTTTTGATTCTACCTTGCCTACTGTCTGCTTAAGCCAAGTAGTGAATGGCGAAAGATACACCAAAATTGCCCCTATAAAAGCAAATATTTGCGATAAATCTTTGGTGAGCGTCTTAACAAAACCTTCATAATCAAACAAAGGTCCCTCTGCTTTAAGTCTCGGCTCGCCTTTAAGTGCCTTTTTGTCTATATTAAGTACTATAGGCTGTTCTTCCTCTATAATTTCTTCACTTTTAATTTCCTCAGATGTATTAACATCCTTCTTGTCCTGATTATCTCCCATGGCTACCCCCTTCTGCCAGATAAAATATTACCTATAAGCGACATAACAACACCTATAGAAGCAACGTAAGGACCCACACTGTAAGTAGCTGAGCCTTTAAGAACCTGACTGTATTCCTCCATTATTTCTCTTGCTGCTTCTATTGATTCTTTTAACTCCCCATTCATCATGGCAAGAACTATGCATACAGTCACAACACCCAGTAAAATATAAGGCAAACAAGATATATTAAACTTATGCTTTATATTAGATACAACAATGGAAAATGGTGCAACATGCCATAATATAAGAATAATACCCGACAACAACATAATTACTCCCAATATAGACATAATGGTTACACCTTTTTTATCACCAACAAAGTCTATAAGAGCAAACTTGGGCATGAAAATCAAGCTACCAAAATCACTATCTTTGGTTCCATTCTCATTTATATAATAAAAAGCCCATGGAACAAATGGAGCAACAGCTATTAAAATCGCTCCCAGTGCAGTAATTAAATGACAAAAATCCTTTTTTAAATAATTGACATACCCTTTTACATCTAAAGCAGAACCTTTTCCCATGCAACTCCCCCTAATTAATATAGTAAAATCTGTAAAAATAATAGCACAATCCCATTATGTCATCAAGAATTTTATATATCTATCGCTCTAATGCCACCATAAGCATAAGATAACTCTTTCTAATTGTAAAATTCCATATGAGACTTCTACAATTAGAAATTATATTATAATCTTCAGTTTCCTTTGCTGACTTTATTTTTCTTTCCAGTTCTCTAGAACCCATAATATGGGTTAAGTTTTCATCTATCCAATAAGGAATTTCTCCAAGATAAATTTTTTCTTCAGCCTCTTCATTAACATGCTCCTTATTGTAAGAAAGCTCTTCCATCGAATATTCATTTGTGCTCTTATCTAAATAATCAGCTTCATAACCATATATAACTAAATTCTTTGTCATAGTAGAAACAGAATTCCATAATGCATCCACAGCTTTTTTATTCATATCCCCAACAAGCCCTGCCATATAATCCAAATCAATATTTTGGTACTTCTGGGCCAAAGCCATAAACCTTGCATTAAGCTGACTGGCAAGACCAATTACAACACTATAGTCGAAAAGCTTTTCAATACCCAAATTATATACTGGCATTTTGTTAGAGATTTCCTCAACATAATCTTTTATCTCCTCTGGCTCACCGTCTGCAAGCAAAGCCTCAAACATCCTATACTCATCATCTGAAACATCCCAGAACTTCATATCCATAGCCGCAGTATCTTGAGGAAGATTAAATCTTTTAATTACTTCTGTAACAACATCAAGCTGATGGTCAATTAAAACAAGCTTGAAATATTTCGACAGTTTCTTAACATCAATATCATTACATCCGCCGGCACCCCAAATAGCTAAAACTGGTTTCTTGTCCATTTTGGCAACAACATCTTTAATACCATAATCCCTTGAAAGTCTTATATTCTTGTTAACTAAAAGTTCTCTCTTAATATGGTAGCCTTCTATATAAGAAAGAATAGTATCTGTGAGTTCTTCCCTATACTCCTGCCATGCCTCATACATATCATCAGACTTTTCAGTTTTAATCATTGAATCGTAAAACATATCTATATCCTTTTACCGAACAAAACTCTTATGCCAATATACAAAAAAAACACCGACCCCGCAGCTCAAAGTCTGCAAAACCGATGCCTTTACGAAGTGGGCCGCCGGGGGCTCGAACCCCGCACACCCTGATTAAGAGTCAGGTGCTCTACCAAATGAGCTAGCGGCCCGTATCAATTTGTGAACGTTCTGTGTTTTTCAGAACAAAAACGATTATATTACAAAAAAATACTAATTGCAACCCTTTTTTTCATTTTTTTTGAAACTTTTTATTTTTAAGCCTAGAACCGCCACAATGACACTCACATATGATGTTTAGATTATTATATAAAGTACTTACACATTTATTTATTCCACGATTACTATAAATATATGCATTAATCTTATTTTTTATTTTTCTACAAGACATAAACACACCACTAATTTATAAATATTCTTTTCTATATTATATTCATAAATTAGTGGTGTGTTTCTTATATAAAGTATTTCAAAACATGATATCATAAGTACAGCTTATACATTATATAATAAACAAACATTTGAACTGCGTTTCTAGCGACTATGGGTGGAATACTACTCTGCAAATAGGATTTCCCATATCAGAAAATCTTTGTTCGTATTCAGTCATCACATTTCCCTCTGCATACTCCGAGTTGTGCAAATCAAATGTAACATTCTCCTTAACCCATCCCGCCTCATCAATCTGTTCTAAAGAAAAATCAAAAAGTGGTCTGTTGTCAGTTTTAAATGTTATGCCTGCACCCTTAGCTAAAATATTAATATATTTAGAAAGAAACTGCACAGATGTAAGTCTGCGCTTAGCATGTCTATCCTTTGGCCATGGGTCTGAAAAATTGAGATAAATATAATCTACCTCTTCTTTATCAAATACATTTTCAATGTACTCCGCTTCCATTCTTATGAAAAATAAATTAGGTAGCTTCTCCTCATTCTGCTTCTCTATAGCTCTTACCAAAACACTGGAGAATTTCTCTATTCCAACAAAATTAATCTCAGGATGAAGGCGAGCCATATCCATTATAAATCTACCCTTGCCCATACCTATTTCTATATGTATAGGATTGTTATTACCAAATTTTTCATGCCATTTGCCCTTCATGGATTCTTCATCCTGAATAACAAATTCATTAGCAGCTATTGTTTCTCTTGAACCCTTAACATTTCTTAATCTCATAATGCCCTCCGCACAAATTTGCTTGTCCCATGTATGATAACATCTTACTTATTTATTTACCATACCAAATTATTCTTTTTTTGAATTATTTCTTGTGTTTTTTCTTATTATATAGGATAATTAATGCAGTATGGTCATTAGACGGATTTATTATAAACATTTAAGAGGAATGATTAATTTGAAACGAATTTTGTCGATTTTATTAACATTAATTTTTATTATATTATTGCCTGTTAACCAGGCTTTTGCCACAGACACAAGAATATCCCTTCCTTCAGAGTCACAGGTAGATGACTCTGAAGCACCCAATATTGTTTCCACTGCAGCAGTGGTAATGGATGCAACTACAGGACAAATTTTGTATGCTAAAAAACCTTACGAAAGAATGTACCCTGCAAGCATAACCAAAATTATGACTGCCTTAATTGCATTAGAACAAGGAGACCTAAGCTCAGTTATTACCATGTCCGAAACAGCAATTTATGGTATTGAGCCAGACAGTAATCATATTGCATTAAGCATTGGTGAACAGATTACTCTTGAACAGGCACTTTATGCAGTTATGCTTGTATCTGCTAACGAAGCTGCACTTGGGGTTGCAGAACACATCGGTGGTTCCGTTGAAGGTTTCGCTGAGCTCATGAATCAGAAGGCAGACGAACTTGGTTGCATTAACACCAACTTTATTAACCCTAACGGACTTCATGATGCAAATCACTATACTTGTGCTTACGACATGGCATTGATTACCAAGGCAGCCATGGCTAACGAACAGTTTGTAGAAATAGTTTCTTCAACTTACTACGAGATTCCTCCAACTAACATGTTCGAGGAACCAAGAGAATTATATCAGAGCAATAGATTAATTAGGGAAGGAACTGAGTATTATTACGAATATTGTGGTGGTGGAAAAACCGGTTATACTCTTGCAGCTCAAGGTACTCTAGCATGTTGGGCGGAAAAGGATGATAAGAAGCTAATTGCAACAACATTTGAAGCCGGCTCTAATGCAGATAACTACAATGATTCCATTAAGTTATTTGACTACTTTTTCGATAACTACTCTATTCTGCACCCTCTAGAGGACTATGAATTTGATGCAGAGCAGCTTACTAGTGCGGAGAATCATTTAAACAGTTTTTATGGATGCAAGAATCTAGGTACCATGAAACTGGAAACAAATTTAGATGCTCATATATTAGCAAAAAATGACATTGACCCATCTACTCTTGTTACGAAAGTTGAATTCACTACTGACCAATTAGAGGAATCTATAATTGGCGAGCTGACAATAGCTAACGGAGATAATGTTTTAGTAATCCAGCCTATATACTATTCAGGCTACATTAACTCTGAAGATGAAGACGCTGTTCGTGCCGCAATCGCCCAAGGACTTATAGAAGATCCAAACAAAAAATCTAACAAACCAAGTGTAAAATTAATTATAATATTAATACTTACAATTCTTCTTGTAGGCGCAGCCCTTGCTGTATTATTCCGAATCATATACATTGAAAAACAGCGTTTGGCTTACAAAGCAAGAAGAGATCAAGCACGTAAAAACCAAAGACCTTTTTAGGAGGTATATATGGATAGCCAGTCAAAGAAACATATGGAAACAATCGCATCTGCCAACAAAGAGATGTTAGATTATTTCAACAAAACATTTTTAAGCAATTTAGAAACTATTCAGGATTTAAAAACACAGGCCTTCGAAATCGACATCAAAATCGATGAGCTTAAGAAGACTAGGGATTTGTATGCCTTCAAATCCACTTCAAGAAAAAGTGTTTTTACCCCTACTATTTCTGATGACTTCGATAACGAAAGAAGTAAAATTATCGATGCACAGGTAGCGGATTTAGAGAATGCCAAAGAGGCAGTTTCATCAAAAATATTAAGCTTAGAGGCTTCTCTTACATCTCTCAAAAAAAGACTGGCAGTATTAAATCAAGCAGAGGAATCAATTAAAGCATTGTCTCTTGAAGAGGAAAAAAGAGAGGAAGAATTAATTGAACAGGAAGGTTTTGAGTTTGTGGAGGAACCACAAGAAGAAGACATCGGTTCTCACGGCTATAACATTCTTATGCAGGATGCCTTCGACAAAGCTCTTCTTTCAACCTTGATTGACAGAAATATAAAAAGCGGAATCACAAGTGTTAATCATAAGCTGGAGGTGCTTTCTTACTTATTAAATACAGACATAAGTAGGGCAAAGCTTACTGTTCAAGAGGTTCAAAATAACCTTGAAAATATTTTGATTTCCGTTGATGATATCGACAATCGTTTAGACTATAACTTGGAGTCTTCTAAGCCTATAGTAGCTCAAATAGATGATTTTATTGCCAATCAGCGAGATTTGCATCCTGAATATGTGATAGAATCCACTATTGCAAGCACAGATGATGAGCTTAATTTACATCCAGTATTTAGTATAAATTTAATAAAGCTTTTAGATATATTCTTTGGAAATATATATGCACATTCAAACGCAAACAAGATTGAATTTAGACTTACTATCAATCCAAATATAATAGAGACCACCATACAAGACAACGGAATCGGCATTAGGGACAATTATCTCGCTCAGAGCCCTTGGTATAGTGGTTTACATAAATCCCAAGAGATTATATTCCTTCTCGGAGGAAAATTAGATATTAAGGGTGACGTAATTAACGGCACTGAAATTAAATTCAGCTTTCCAATAGAAGCCAAATAACAAACCGGAGGTTTACAATGAAGAATAAAATTGTAGAGTTAATCGAGAAAAATATAGAGGGGTTGTCAACAGAAGACATCGCAGGTCTTATTGAAATTCCACCAAAACCAGAAATGGGTGATTTCGCATTTCCATGTTTCAGACTAGCTAAGACAATGCGTAAAGCACCTCAAATGATAGCCGCTGATATCAAGGAAGCTATCGGAAGTGTTGACTTCATAGATGATATTCAGGTACAGGGTGCATATCTTAATTTCTACATTAAGAAGGACACATTTGTTAAGTCTATGGTTGATGCTGCAATGGCTGATGATTTTGGTTCATCGACTATGGGTGACGGCCAGACAATTTGTATTGACTACTCATCTCCTAATGTTGCCAAGAACTTCCATGTTGGTCACCTTAGAACAACAATAATAGGAAACTCTCTTTACAAAATATTTACAAAGCTAGGTTACAAGGTTGAGAGAATTAATCACTTAGGCGACTGGGGAACTCAGTTCGGTAAACTTATTGTAGCATACAAAGCATGGGGCGACGAGGAAACCGTTAAAAAGGATGGTGTTGCTGAACTTATGAAATTGTATGTGAAGTTCCATGATGAAGCGGAGAAAAACCCTGAACTCAACGACGAGGCTAGAGCTTGGTTTGCTAAAATGGAACAAGGTGATGAAGAAGCACTTAAAATTTGGCAATGGTTTAAAGACATCAGTCTTATTGAATATAAGAGAACCTATGACTTATTAGGAATGGAGTTTGATCATTATTTAGGAGAAAGCTTCTATCGCGATAAGACTTCAGATATTGTTAAGAAAATAACTGACGCGAATCTACTTACTGAAAGTGAAGGTGCTAAGATAGTTGATTTAGAAGCATATGATATGGCACCATGTCTTATCCTTAAGAATGACGGTAGTTCAATTTATGCAACAAGAGATTTAGCAGCTATCTTCTATCGTAAGGAAACACATAACTTTGTTAAATGTATTTATGTTACTGGACAAGAACAGAAATTACATTTTGCTCAGGTGTTCAAGGTGGTTGAGCTTTTAGGAAACGAATGGGCAAAAGATCAGTTAGTTCATATCCCATACGGCTTAGTAAGTCTTGAAGGTGCTAAGCTTTCAACAAGAAGTGGAAACATTATTTACGCAGAGGATATTCTTCTTGAGGCAATTGCCAAGATTAAGGAAATAATTAACGAGAAAAACCCTGACCTTCCAGACAAGGATGAGACAGCCAAGAAAATCGGTGTTGGTGCTGTATTATTTAACGATTTATATAATCAGAGAATTAAGGATGTTTCTTTCAAGTGGGAAAAGCTTCTTAACTTTGATGGAGAAACTGGACCTTATGTTCAGTATACTTATGCAAGATGTGCAAGTATTCTCAGAAAGGTTGATGACTTTGTACCAGGCGAAGCAATCGACTACTCTCTCCTTACTAATCAGGAATCTATGGACTTATTAAAAGAAATATCTAGATTCCCTAAAATTGTTAAGGATGCTGCTGACAAATATGAGCCATCAGTTGTTGCAAGATTTTCAGTGGATGTAGCACAGGCATTTAACAAATTCTACAATGCAAATCGCATTAATGTAGAAGAAAAAGATGTACGTGACGCAAGAGTTACATTAGTGCACCTCACTAAGAAAACAATTAAGGATGCTTTACTTCTTTTGGGAATTGAATGTCCTGAACAAATGTAAAAATCAAAAAGACAAATCAACAAATACAAAAAGAAGAAATCACTTATATATTGGGTGATTTCTTCTTTTTTTGTGTAAAAGTGTTTAAAATCCCTTGTTTTTTATGGTTTATACGCCATTTATCCATAAGTTATCCACATATAAATGTTTGTGTTGTGAATAACCTATATTGTACTTGTAAACATAAAACTACAATATATATGGTTTTTTGACATAAATCCACAATCTTATACACAAGGTTAAAAAACTTATCAACAGATTTATTAACACTTTTGTGGATTATTCTAAAAAGTTATCCACACCCTTCTATGTTTCACGTGAAACATCATACTTTAATCACATTGCATTCAGTTACAAGGAATCTGATTTTAATTATAATTTATACATATAAGTTATAATTTATTTTAACTAAATAATAATTGCATTTACTTATGAGGAAATATCTATCCTTTTTTACTGGCATGTTTCACGTGAAACATATCTATACCACTTTGTCTTTAACACTAATTTGAATTTTTCTATCATAAATCGCTCAAATATATTCTTATATAATTTTAATTATGTAGAAAAATCAATCAAAAAAAGGTGCACAATCATTATTATATCCTTCGCAACAAGGAAATTCATCATTAAATATGGAAATAGTACACTTATTATCTTCTATATTTTACCTTGTTGGGCATGTTAATTCATTTCTACTTAAGAATATACCAACAAAAAGGATATGTTTCACGTGAAACATATCCTATCACATTATAAACAACATTAAATAATAATCTAACAAAGAACTTTTAGTTAAAATACATATCAGGCGTTGCAATTTCAAAACGCCACTAATTCATCACAACAACAAACAATATCTGTTGTTTCACTATTACAATTAGAACCATTACAACAGTTTTGACTTATAGATGTTTTAATGTTTCACGTGAAACATTCATATTTGATGCAAACCCCTGCAAAACCAGTATTTCCTTTATTTTTTATAATTTCTTATAGTTTTCTATGTTTTTACAGCCAAATCAAATGAAAAGACTACATACTCTCCATGTTCCCGCGTTAAAATCTATATATTGTACTACCTGTTTTTTTACTTCCATATTTAGATATGGCGAAAGATGTCAGTTAGTGCTATAATGTTGAATACATACGGAGGTTTAATCATGGGTAGAATTATTGCAGTAGCCAACCAGAAGGGTGGCGTAGGAAAAACTACAACTTCAATTAATCTTGCAGCCTGTCTTGCAGAGAAAGGACAGAAGGTTCTTGCTGTGGACATGGATCCACAGGGTAATCTTACAAGTGGTTTGGGCGTTGATAAGAATGACCTCCAATATACTATTTACGATGCAATGTGTGAGGAATGTAACATCGGCGAATGCATGATTGTACATCCTTTAGGAAGTACTAAATTAAACTTAAGTCTTCTTCCAGCTAACAGAGAGCTGGCAGGTGCAGAGGTTGATTTTGTGGATGTTGAAAAGCCACAATATATACTAAAGAATTTACTTAAGTCAGTTCGCAAGAATTTTGACTTCATTATTATAGATTGCCCACCTGCGTTGGGTATATTAACTGTTAACTCCATGACAGCAGCAGATACTGTGCTTGTTCCAATACAGTGTGAGTTTTTCGCATTGGATGGACTTTCCCAACTTATCTACACTATAGATTTAATTAAGAAAAAGCTTAATAAAGCTCTTGAGATTGAAGGTGTTGTATTCACTATGTACGATGCAAGAACTAATCTTTCTCTTGAAGTTGTTGAGAACGTAAAAAATAATCTCGACCAATTTATATATAAGACGATTATCCCTAGAAACGTAAGATTAGCAGAAGCTCCTAGTTTTGGTCTTCCTATTAATTTATATGACGGCAGGTCATCAGGTGCTCAAGGTTATAGGGATTTAGCAGAAGAAGTAATTAACAATAAACTTTATGCAAACTTATAACTTTTCGTTTTTTTAATTAAAATATTACTAGTGTTTTGCACATTAAGGAGGATAATTATGGCACCAAAGAGAGGGTTAGGCAGAGGGCTTGACAATCTTATACCAACAGACGATGGAGGCTCATCAAGCAAAGCTTCTGCCACTAAGACTATTGTTACTAAAACAGAAGTCAAAGAAGTGATTAAAAAGGTTGAACAGACCTTAAATATAAATCGAATTGAACCTAACAAGAATCAGCCAAGAAAACATTTCGACGAGGATGCATTGGCAGAACTTGCAGATTCCATTAAGCAGTTCGGCGTTATCGAGCCACTTGTAGTTGTCAAAAGAAAAGGCTACTACGAGCTTATTGCAGGAGAGAGAAGATGGAGAGCAGCAAGACTTGCAGGTTTAAAGGAAGTTCCTGTTGTAATCAAGGATTATAATGAACAGGAAATTGTTGAGATTGCACTTATAGAAAACATTCAACGTGAAGACCTTAATCCTATTGAAGAGGCTCATGCTTATGAAAGACTCATTAAGGAATTCAACCTTAAACAGGATGAGGTTGCTGACAGAGTTTCAAAGAGTAGAACTACAATCACTAACTCATTAAGATTATTAAAGTTAACTGATAAGGTTCAGCAAATGCTTATTGATGACATGCTCTCAACAGGACATGTAAGAGCACTTATTAGTATTGATGATCCTGAGCTTCAGTATAATGCTGCCATGTACATTTTTGATAAGAAGCTTAGTGTTAGAGAAACAGAAAGCTATGTTAAGAAGCTTTTAACAGAGAAGAAGAATGTTGCAACTGAGGAAGTGGCCGCAACAGATTATTCCTTCTTATATAAAGAAATCGAAGAACGTCTTAAGGATGTTTTAGGTACAAAGGCTGTAATTAAAGCCAAGGGTAAAAACAAAGGTAAAATTGAAATTGAATATTATTCAGAGGACGATTTAGATAGAATTACCCATATGCTGTACAATATAAGATAATGAAAGAGGTAACTCCATGGATAGTACAATCTTGGGTATAGATTTAAAAACAATAGTAACCGTTCTATTAGTTGCTGTTGTTGTACTTATCATTTTGTTGTTTTTCATAATATACAAGATGAACATTATGAGTCGCAAGTACAACGCACTTATGAGCGGTAAAAAAGGTGCTGACCTTGAAAAAATTATTCGTATTCGTTTCAAGGAAATGGACCAGGTTAAGGCAAATGCAAAGAGAGTAACCAAAGAGCATAAGGATATTAAAAAGCATTTGGATTCCTGCTACAACAAGTTCGGTCTTGTTAAGTATGACGCTTTCAATGAGATGGCAGGCAAACTAAGCTTCGCCGTAGCTCTTCTCAATAATGAAAACACAGGTTTTATCCTCAATGCTATGCATTCTAGAGAGGGTTGTTACACCTATGCTAAAGAAATAATTAAAGGTGAATCCTACATTCCTCTTTCAGACGAGGAGAAGGAAGCTCTTGAACGTGCCAAGACACTTGAAGAGGAAATTGAAGATTTAACTAAAGAAGCAGAAACAGATTTGGAAGAAGAAGAAATCAGCTTCGACCTTTAGTTTAATTTTAAACTATATATAAACTTTCAGATTAAAGGAGTATAAAAATATGTTAGACATTAAATTTGTGAGAGAGAATCCTGACATTGTTAAGGAGAACATCAAGAAAAAATTTCAGGACAGTAAGCTTCCTCTTGTTGATGAAGTTATTGAATTAGATAAGAAGGCAAGAGAAATTCAGCAGGAAGCTGATGAGCTTCGTGCTAAGAAAAACAGTATTGCTAAACAGATTGGTGCTCTTATGGCACAGGGCAAGAAGGATGAAGCTGAAGAAGTTAAAAAGGAAGTTGCTAAGAACGCAGCTCGTCTTGCAGAGTTAGAAAAAATCGAACCTGAAGTGAGAGAGCAGTTAAAGAGTAAGATGATGATTATTCCAAATATCATTGACCCAACTGTTCCTATCGGCAAGGATGATTCTGAAAATGTTGAGTTAGAAAAGTTCGGCGAGCCACTTACACCTGATTTTGAAGTTCCTTATCACACAGATATTATGGAAAAAGTTAATGGTATTGATCTTGAAAGTGCAAGAAAAGTTGCAGGTAACGGTTTCTACTATCTCATGGGAGATATTGCAAGACTTCACTCAGCTATTATTTCATACGCAAGAGATTTTATGATTGATAGAGGATTCACTTACTGCATTCCTCCTTTCATGATTAGAAGTAACGTTGTTACAGGTGTTATGAGTTTTGCAGAGATGGATGCCATGATGTACAAGATTGAAGGTGAAGATTTATACCTTATTGGTACAAGCGAGCATTCTATGATTGGTAAATTTATTGACACAATGAATCCAGAAGAAAATCTTCCTTATACTCTTACTAGCTACTCACCTTGTTTCAGAAAAGAAAAAGGTGCCCACGGTATAGAGGAAAGAGGTGTTTATAGAATTCATCAGTTTGAGAAGCAGGAAATGATAGTTGTTTGTAAGCCAGAGGAAAGTCCAATGTGGTTTGAAAAGCTCTGGAAGAACACAGTTGATTTATTCCGCACTATGGATATTCCTGTTAGAACTATCGAATGCTGTTCAGGTGATTTAGCAGACCTTAAAGTTAAGTCATTTGACGTTGAAGCTTGGTCTCCAAGACAGCAAAAATACTTTGAGGTTGGAAGCTGTTCTAACTTAGGTGATGCTCAGGCAAGAAGACTTGGCATTAGAGTTAAGGGTAAAGACGGAAAATATTTTGCTCACACATTAAACAACACTGTTGTTGCTCCTCCTCGTATGCTTATTGCATTCCTCGAGAACAACTTGAACGAGGATGGTTCAATTAACATTCCTGAAGTTTTACAGCCATACATGGGTGGAAAAACTGTTATTAAATAATTTTGATTTTTTCTATGTACCACCCAGCTAGTCTGAAGTGGTACATAGGTTTTTATGGGAGATATTATGCATACATTTTTAAGAGCCGTTGGATTTAGCAAATACAAATCCAGAAAACAACTTGAAAAAGTATATCGTGCAATCCTTAACAGTCCTAATCGCAAAATTGTCACCTCAATAAGCGTGGACACTTCGCTGATTCAGTTCGAAAAGGATTTTGGTGACTCTATTGGATTATGCCTAATTGGCGAATACGATATTAATAGCGCTCTTTCTATTGAGCATTGTTTTCCATACATCAAGGGTGATTCCTATATGCAATTTGACAGAATTGCCTTAAGCAAAAAAAGTGATACGGAATCTTATCTAGGAGCTTGTGACGATTACTCACTTGATGAACCTGTCGTTTTTTATCTCCAAAATATAGCTGATTATGCAAAGTCCAAATGGTTTAATTACTCTAACAGAAGTTTCAACGAAATCAAACTTTCTGCATTGTCAGTTAGTGGAACAATTATCCTTGGTATTAACAAAGATGTGAAACAGCCAAGCTTTGGGTCACAGCTAAAAAAGATACACGATAGTTTTGCCGGGGGACCTTCTAGCGAAGGTTTGGAGGATTTAGAGAACCTAACTTTAGATCACTTGGAAGCTGCAGCACATATTGCAAGCAGAATAAGAAAGGAAGATTTACTTTCAATTATTGACACTTCTCTTATTCCTACCGGATTTGAATTTGATCATTATTTGGTTGTTGGTACTATTCTCAAAGTTACAGAAGCCACTAACCATTTTACAGGTGAGTTGGTTTACAACTTACTCATAGAGGCAACTGATTTTATTATTAACGTTGCAATAAACAGCCTGGACCTTCAAGGTGAACCTAAGGAAGGACGACGTTTCCGCGGAGAAATCTGGTTACAGGGACATGTGAAAATATAATTTTATAAAAGGTTATTAGTCGGATGAATTCTCTTATTTCAAAATTTATTAAAATTTTATATGTTTTAGCTTTTATCTCTGTTGCATTTGTTGTTCCAACTGCAAATGCCCAAGAGAATACTTCTGATGAAGCATCTCCTAATGCTCATTATGATATAACTAAGAATGGGGGCACATGGGATGGTGTGAATTATATTCTAGACGGAACAATTATTAGAAACGCTTTTTTCTGTGATGGAACCTACACCTATTATCTTCAATGGGATGGAACTCCTATGAAAAATAGATTAACCTACCATCCTGACGGAGAGCATTTAATCTATTTTGACGAAAATGGACATGAACTTTTTAATACTTTTCAATATTGTGATGATGTAGGATATACTTGTTATTTTGACACCAACGGATACATGTACAAAGATCAAGTTACTTTCGTGGATTCAGATCCCTATTATCTAGATCACACTGGAAGAATGAAACAAAATGAATATTTTTGTTTTGATAACGGAGTAGACTATGGTTATGCCAACGAGGATGGTGTCCTTAAACATAATGGATTTGATACAAATCTATTTGGTCAAACTGTTTTTTATCACTGGAATGGCATGATTGCCCGAGGACTTATTACAGATGGAGAATGGTTCTACGATATGGATATAACAGATGGTCATCTTGTAGGTAAATTTCATTACTCAGTGTTACCTCAATGGACCATTACTCAATACAGTAGTCAAAACAATCTTCAACATATGTTTTATACTATAGAGGACGATGAAAATAATTTAATTATTATCGATGGCGGTTGGGAAGATAATGCAACTCTTGTTAGACAGGTTATTGCTACACACAATAATCATGTAAGTGCGTGGATAATCACCCATCCTCACCCTGATCACGTAGGAGCTTTCAACAGCATTATCACTGATTCAGAAATTACTGTTGATTCCATATACGCTGTGCCAGTAAATCAATCAAGATACGAGGAAACTGCCCTAGATTATGACGGCATTTATGCATATTATAAATGGTTGGAAGTAACCAAAAACCTAACCAACATTCATTATGTACAGGAGAACGACTCCTTCACATGCTTGAACTTGACCTTTACTATTTTGCATGCTTGGGATGAAAATATTGATAAGCTAGACCATCACCTATTAAACAATGGTTCCATGTGTTTTACAGTTAAAGGCAATTTAAACAGTATGCTGTTTTGTGCCGATATTCAAGCAGATGTTCAACAAAATATCATAGATAACCACCTAACAGAATTGGACGTTGACTATGTTCAATTGGCACATCATGGCAATTGGGGTGTTACAACAGATTTCTATAATTACACATCCCCTATATCCGTATTCTTTGATTGTCCAACCCATATGTTAGACCCATTAAGTAATACCTATGACGCAGGCACTTTGCTTGAATATTTTATGTCTCGTGGTCACACTGTGTATACCTTTGAAAACACCTGCAATAGCATTATTTTTAGATAAATAAGCGTTTATTTATATTTACTTATTTTTAAGAATGCTATACAATATGTTAGTGTTCTTAATATGTTTCCGTAGCTCAGCAGGATAGAGCAACCGCCTCCTAAGCGGTAGGTCGGGCGTTCGAATCGCCTCGGGAACACTTATTTTTCTAACAGGAGTTTGCAAAGCAAACTCTCTGTTTTTATATTTAGGAGGTAATTATGTCAAACACTCATTCAGAGGCCGTATATGTTATTGGACACAAAAATCCAGATACAGATTCCATCTGCTCAGCCATATGCTATGCCTACTTAAAAAATGCTTTAACTGGCCAAAATTATATTCCTAAAAGAGCAGGAGAAATTAATGCAGAAACTAATTATGTTTTGAATTATTTCAAAGCAGAAGCTCCTGGTTTTGTTGAGAATGTTTATACTCAGGTTAGAGATGTAGAATACAGACACATGGACGGTGTCTCAGAAAAAATATCTATCAAGAAAGCCTGGGAGAAGCTTAGCTCTACCCATGCAACAACACTTCCTGCTGTAGACAGGCACGGAAAACTTATTGGTGTTATAACTGTCAAGGATATTGCTATGTCCTATATGGAAGTCTACGACAACACAATTATATCTACCGCACATACACCTTATGAGAATATTATTGAAACACTATCAGCTGAACTTATTGTTGGCAACAAAAAAGATGTTGTCAAAAAAGGTAAGGTTCTCATTGCCGCTGCCAACCCTGATATGATGGAAAATTATATTTCCAAGGATGACATTGTTATATTAGGTAACAGATATGAATCCCAGCTTTGTGCAATCGAAATGGATGCTCAATGTATTATTATTTGTGATGGTGCTCCTGCATCTAAGACTATTACTAAGCTTGCAGAGGAGAAGAACTGCTCTATCATAAGCACTCCTTACGACACATATACAGTTGCTAGACTTATTAATCAAAGTATTCCAATTAAGCATTTCATGACCACATCTAATTTGATTACGTTCTCATTGGATGACTACATCACAGACATCAGAGAGGTCATGGCTAGCAAGAGACATCAGTACTATCCTGTACTTGATGACTATGGCAAATACACAGGACTTATTTCACAGCGTAACTATTTGAATGCTCATCCTAAGAAGGTTATTCTTGTAGACCACAACGAGCATGCACAGACTGTAGATGGCATCGATGAGGTTACTCTTTTAGAAGTTATAGACCACCATCGTATCGGTGGTATGCAGACCATGCAGCCTGTTTATTTTAGAAATCAGCCTCTTGGATGTACAGCAACTATCATCCATCAGATGTTCATGGAAAATGGAATCGAAATTCCAGAACAAATCGCCGGCTTACTTTGCGCAGCTATTATTTCTGATACCTTAATGTTCAGGTCACCAACCTGCACACCTATGGATGAAAATGCATGTAGAGCTCTCGCCAAAATAGCAAAAGTAGATATTGAAAAGCTTGCTTCCGATATGTTCAAGGCAGGTAGCAATTTAAACAACAGATCCTTTGAGGAAATTTTTGAGCAGGATTACAAGGAATTTAATTCCGAAGATTTTTCATTCGGTATAGGTCAGATTTCTGCCTTCGACAAAGAAACCTTGAAGAACATCAAAGATGGCATAAAGGAATACATGGAAAATATTTATAAAGAAAAAGATGCTGATATCTTATGTTTTATGCTTACAAATATTTTCGAGGAAAGTACAGAACTTCTATACTATGGCAAGGATGCAGAACAGCTTCTTGCTAAAGCATTCAAACTTGAGGAAGTCTCTGGTGGAAGCATTCTTCTACCTGATGTTGTTTCCAGAAAGAAGCAGGTCATCCCTAAAATTATGAGTGCATCCAATCAGGAATAACAAAGAAATTGAATTATTAAGATAACTATGATATATTTACTTATATATGCGTCTTAAAAATATAAGGAGGATAATATGAAGCACAAATCACAATCAACATTAACAGTTAGTGCAGTTGCTTTTGTAGCAGCTTTATTGGTGGATTTATATTTAATAATTGCATATCCCTCATTAATTGAGCTTATTATCGCAGTTTCACTTATTGTAATAGTGGACACATATTTCCTTGTGGACAGCATAGTATCAAAGGTTGATGAAATTGCATCTGTCAACATTGATAAGCAAAATGAGCTTACTAAGGTAGAAAAAGGTATTTACTCTGTAGCAAAAAGAGAAGAGGTTGCAAGAACTCAGAGTATGTCTGCTATTCTTGATATGATTATGGAGCTTAAGGACGAAAACTCTAAGCTTTACAAGGAGCTTATTGAACAGGATAAGATGATGACTAAGCTCCAGATTAAGAAGGATGCCGATAATACTACTAAGGTTGTCAACAGTAACGAAAGAGTTGCTATCCTCATTGCTCAGATGGCTACTGCTAATGCCAAGTCTCAGAACGAAGCAATAGAAATACTTAATGATATATGCAAAGAATTAGAAGAAAGAAACAAAGGACTTAACAACGATTATTCTAACTTTAGGGTTATGAAATCAAGAGCAGAATAATATTAAGCAGGGAACAAGTTATGAATTACATCGTATTTGATCTCGAGTGGAATCAATGCTGTGGTGGTCGAGAAAATGAAAACCCCAGAATGCCATTTGAGATTATTGAGATTGGTGCTGTGAAGTTAGACAAACATTTTAAAATTGTCGATACATATTCTAGCATAGTCCGACCTCGACTTTACAAAAAATTACAACCACATATTAAGTCTATTCTTAATTACGATGAGCAAACTTTAAGAACAGGTAGACCATTCGATATGGTCTGCAGAGAATTCATCAAATGGTGCGGTGAAGACTATATATTCTGTACTTGGGGTACTATGGATTTAAGCTATCTCCAAAATAACATGGATTACTATTACATGAAACCTTTGGAAGCTCCTCTTAAGTACTATAACATTCAACAGATTTATGCCGACGTAACCGATGAGAATAACGCTATAGTTAAATTGGAGAAAGCCGTTAATCACCTTAACATTGAAGTTGACAGACCATTTCATTCAGCGGTCAATGATGCTTACTATACAGGTATGGTACTAAAGGCTATTAAACCTAAAGATTTAGCTGACCGATATACATATGATATCTACAACAACCCTAAAGATGTAGATGACGAAATCATTTCTTATCATAAGCATTATATGGAGCATATTTCTAGGGAATTCGATAACAAAAAGGATGCCCTACAAGACAAAGAGCTTCTTATGATACGTTGCTACAAATGTGGCAAAAAAGCCACAAAGAAAATCAAGTGGTTCGCCAATACACCTAACTCATATTTGTGTGTTGGAAAGTGCTGGGTGCATGGTCACATATCCGGCAAAATTCGATTTAAACAGACAAAAGAAGGCAAGATATTTGCCATAAAAACCATAGTTCCAACAGATAAAAAGGGGATTGAGGTTATAAGAGAAAGACAAGACGAATTACGACTTAGACGACAGGAAAAACGTCACAACAAAAAACAAACTGAATTGGTATAATTTGATATGAGAAGTAAAACAGCCCCTTATCATTTAAGGGGCTGTTTGCTTGCTGTTCCAGCTTTTCTAGGATACGCCTTAGGCGTAGATTTTATTTTGTTTATAAACACAAAACTTCTTCCAATATCTGAATCAGGAAGCATGAGTTTTTCTGTCTTTTCGATTTTGCCTCCCAATATCTTAACTGCTGCTTTACCTTCTTCAAGCTCTTCATCTATTTTACCTGTCTTGTAAGGTATAAAATATCCTCCTTGCTTTACAAATGGAATACAATATTCTGATAAAACCGCCATGTTCGCAACTGCTCGAGATACAGCAAGGTCAAATTTTTCTCTTAACTCCTTGGCTCTTCCACCTTCCTCGGCTCTTCCATGAATAGCCACACATGAACCAACACCCTTTTCACCGGTTTGCGAACCATCTAGACCAAGCTCGTCTATAACCTCCTGAAGAAACTTGATTCTCTTATTCAAGGAATCAAAAAGAGTCATATTTATTTCTGGAAATGCTATCTTAAGTGGAATTCCTGGAAATCCTGCTCCTGTACCAACATCGATAACATCCATACCTTTTTTGAAATCCTTATATGATGCAAGAGCTATACTATCAATAAAATGCTTGAGATAAACCTCATCTTTTTCTGTAATAGCAGTAAGATTCATCACCTTATTTTTCTCAACTAACATTTCATAGTATGTTTCAAATTGATTTATCTGCTTATCTGATAACTCATTACCTGTTATGTTTTTGTAGTAATCATTTAATTTATTCATATAAACTCCAAATTATAACGAATGTATTTTGCTAATAAAAATAAATCGTCTTCCATATTTTT
The DNA here is from genome assembly GCA_015057525.1 of Lachnospiraceae bacterium. Taxonomy (GTDB): domain Bacteria; phylum Bacillota; class Clostridia; order Lachnospirales; family Lachnospiraceae; genus Coprococcus_C. The sequence goes on from SVEE01000008.1 coordinate 74,657, forward strand.
TATGCCTGTGATTTAGAAGTAAGATACACAAGCAATACTGAAACATCTGCCGGTGAAACACCTGATATACGGGAAGCCTGTCCTAAGGATGCAGGTCTTATAGCTGCAAGCTTTTGTCTAGCTTCCTTTCTGAGATTTGATACATCATCATAGTTGATATCAGCTGGTATAAGCTTCTTTTCTATCTTTTTAAAGTGCTCAACCTGTTGCTTCTGCCTACTAATGTAGCCATCATATTTAATATTAATATTGATTTGCTCCATAACTTCACGGGAAAGCTGGCCAACACTTTCTCTTTCTGGGTCAAGAGGTGCCAGCATTTCATAACTAAGCTCTGGTCTTCTTATGAGCTCCGCCAATGATGCTGCAGTTTTAAGAGTTGTACTATCATGAGCCTCAAGAAATTCCTGTACCTTCTTATTAGCACCCACCATTATTTGGCTAACTCTTTCTATTTCACTGTTAATAAGCTCTCTTTTCTTGCAGAAATTATCATATCTTTCTTTATCAATAAGACCAATCTCATAACCTATTTCCGTAAGACGAATATCCGCATTATCCTGACGGAGGAGAAGTCTATACTCAGCCCTGGAAGTCATCATTCGGTATGGCTCCTGAGTCTCCTTAGTAACTAAGTCATCTATGAGAACTCCTATATATGCCTGTGAACGATCAAGAATTAAAGCATCCTTACCCTGAATTTTTCTAGCAGCATTGATACCCGCAATAAGACCCTGTGCAGCAGCCTCCTCATAACCGGAACTACCGTTAAGCTGTCCAGCGGAAAAAAGACCGTCTATCTCTTTAAATTCAAGGTTTGCCTTAAGGTTAACCGCATTGATACAATCATATTCTATGGCGTAAGCATTTCTGACTATCTTAACATTTTCTAGACCAGGCACAGTATGAATCATAGCATACTGAACATCCTCTGGAAGTGAAGATGACATTCCACCCATGTACATTTCATTTGTAAATTCACCTTCCGGCTCAATAAAAAGCTGATGTCTGTTCTTATCAGGGAATTTCATAACCTTGTCTTCAATTGATGGACAATATCTTGGACCTGTGCCCTCTATAAAACCAGAAAAAAGTGGCGAGCGGTCAATATTATCCTTAATAATCCTGTGAGTTTCCTCGTTGGTATAAGTAAGCCAGCATGAAATCTGGTCTCTCTTTATATCTTCTTCTGTATTTGTAAATGAAAATGGAACAATGCGGTCATCACCCTTTTGCTCCTCCATCTTAGAAAAATCAATAGTTTTCTTATCAAGACGAGCAGGCGTACCAGTTTTGAATCTTCTTATAAAAATACCTGCCTCTGCCATGGAATCAGAAAGATGATTGGCAGCAGAAAGACCATTAGGTCCTGTATGATTAACAACATCTCCATAAATACATCTTGCCTTAAGATAAGTACCTGTACATAAAATAACAGCTTTGGCCATATAAGTGGCACCTGAAAATGTTTTGACTCCCTTTATAACTCTCTTAACATTTTCATGTTCATCCACACTTACCACATCATACAAAAGTTCAGAAACCTCTGCCTGTCTAAGTGTAAGATTATCTGTATCTTGAAGAGTCATCTTCATGTGCTTAGTGTATTCAACCTTATCTGCCTGGGCACGAAGTGAATGAACAGCAGGTCCCTTAGAAACATTCAGCATCTTAGACTGAATATATGTCTTATCGATATTCTTACCCATCTCTCCACCGAGAGCATCTATCTCTCTAACAAGGTGACCCTTCGAGCTACCACCAATATTTGGATTACATGGCATAAGCGCAACGCTATCCATACTAATAGTGAAAAGTATTGTATTTAAACCAAGACGTGCTGAAGCAAGAGCAGCCTCGCATCCAGCGTGACCTGCACCAACAACAATAACATCGTATTCTTCTTTAATGTATGCGCTAACAGACATAACCTATATCCTTCCTAATTAATAAAAACTCGCTAACACCTATTTTAACAAAATATTGCACAGTTGCAAGAGAATAATTAATGTTGATGAAAAGTACTTCAAGATATATCAAAAATATTGATATAAAAAATTATATGTGTTAATCTCAATTTGTAAGTTTTTTTATTAATATATGATATGTAGAGTAGTTATAATAATGTATTTATAAAATAAGGAGGTAATCTTACATGAAAATTTCAGTCTTAGGCGACAGTATTTCAACATATGATGGTTTCTCCAATAATATCGTGGATCCACAATATGTAGGTTATTATTATCCACAGAGTGATACAACTCTTAATAATGATGTTACAATGGTTACACAAACATGGTGGTGGGAAGCAATCAGACAACTAACAGGAAATACTGAACAAAACATTGTAATAAATGATTCCATTGCAGGCACATGTGTTGCATATTATAATTCTAATACAGACAATATTTATCATCTAGGAGAAAAATGGTGTATGAATAATCAGATACGTATAAATGACCTAGGTGACTCCAATATTACTTCTAGTAATCATCCAGACATTATAATGTTTTTTGGTGGATTTAATGATGCTTGTCAAATTGATTTTAAAGCAGATACTTTTTACAATCAATATATAGAAACTCTTAGAAAAATATTTAATACATATTCGAGTAATATTACAATATTATGTATTACACCTTATTATTGTGGCACCATGGAAAGTAACTTAAATAATTATACTACTGTTTGCAATAAAATTGCTACAGCTGTTAATCATTTCAGAACATATGGCTATGATTGTAAACTTGTTAGTCTTATGGACATATCTTTAAGTTATAATAATGGTGGTGCAGATTTAAGCGATCATCCTTCTGTATTAGGAATGAGACAAATAGCAGATAGAGTCGCTTACGTTCAACAATATGGCTATCAGTAATTTTATTTAACTTTTTAGTAGAAAGGGGAAATATATATGATAAAATCAATTGGTGTATTTGTGGTTTTATTGTTATTATGTAATCCACTTGAAATAAAAGCAACTGATCATGATAATGTAGCATTTGTTAAAGAATATGATAAAAAAGAAAATACAATTAACGATGTTGCAAGAGATGTTCCACACTATAATATAAATACCCATGGTGGAACATGGGATGGTACATATTATTATTTGCCTGACGGTCAATTGGCAACGGAATGCTTCTTCTGTGATGGAACGTACACATATTATCTCCAAAATGATGGAACACCTATGAAAAATAGACTAACCTATCATCCAGATGGAGAACATATTATATACTTTGACGAAGAAGGTCATGAGGCATTTGATTCTATGGAGCACATTGAAGTAAGTATTTCGGGCGAAGCTGTAGATGACTATTGCTATTTTGGCACATATGGATATATGTATGTGGACGAATTCGCTTTCACAGGTCATATGCCACGTTATTTTAATGCTTATGGTGTACTTGAGGATAATGGCTGGTTTATGTCAGGAGATGGTAATTATGGATATGCAACCGAAGATGGATACCTTATAAAAGAGAAGTTTGGATATAATCCTTATGGTCAAATTGTTTTTTATCATTGGAATGGAATGGTGGCAAAAGGAATTATAGAAGATGATAATTTCTATTATTATATGAATGAAAATGATGGACATCTTGAGGGAGTACAGAAAAAGGTAGATACACCTGATGATACTATTCCATTGACTTATCCAGGTTATGTTGACAGCTATGATTATGATATGTGCGTTCTCGGAGATAATTTTTTGACACAAAGTGTAAAGGATAATAATTTTATAAAATACATGAAAGAGAAGTATTCTCCTTATCAAGATTGGGTAATGTGGATATATCCTGATGAAAATGGGTCTGTTATTAACACTGAAAATAATAAAGCCGAACTTTTTATTACAAACAGAGGAATAATGGTTGGTTCCACAAAGGAAGATGTTTATTATGCGTATGATGCTACAAAAGCTTATGATGGCAGTAGCATTATTCGAGAATATAGTATTGTTGATGGAAAACTAACATCAGGAAACATTGTTGAACAATATAATAACATTGAAATTTTATATCCTGGAGTAGCTGAAATACTAAAAAAAGCTGAAAGCTATGTCGATGTTTGGTGTAGTATGTTTCCAACAGATAAATATTACCCTCAAGCACCTTACACTCTATACGATAACGATGGAATAAGGTTTTTCTTTGATTCCAATGGAACAGTAATAATGATAGAATACTATAGACAGTGTTGGGGTAATCAAATGACATTTGAATAATACACTTTCATTTAGGAGGTTAAAATGAAAGATACAATAGCAGCCATTGCCACAGGCATGGGTAATTCAGGTATAGGAATAATAAGAATAAGTGGTAATGAAGCCTTTGACATTACTTCTAAAATTTTTGTACCTAAAAACAAAAATAAATCTATTAAAAATATGCCTTCATATACAGCTGCATATGGAAACATTATATATGAAGATGAAATATATGACGAAGCTATCGCCCTTGTTATGAAAGCTCCCGCAACTTACACTGCTGAAGATGTAGTAGAATTTGATTGCCATGGTGGTATTACAGTATTAAAAAGAATATTTGACCTAGTAATCAAACTTGGTGCTCGACCTGCAGAACCAGGTGAATTTACAAAACGTGCATTTGTCAATGGACGTATCGATATGTCTCAAGCTGAATCTGTAATGGATTTAATTCATGCTAAAAATGACATGGCAGCAAAATCATCACTTCGTCAATTACAGGGTGGATTAAAAGATATAATCACGGATATTAGAGAAAAGCTTCTTTACAACATTGCCTATATAGAATCAGCCCTTGATGACCCTGAAAATTACTCTTTAGATGAGTTTCCACAACAATTAGAAAGGACTGTGGATAACTTGTTGATAAGTGTCAATAATCTAATAAAATCAAGCAATAACGGACGTATTATCAAGGAGGGTATCAAAACTGTAATTGTAGGTAGACCTAATGCTGGTAAATCATCTGTATTAAATATGCTTTTAGGAGAGGAACGTGCCATAGTAACTGATATAGAAGGTACTACCAGAGACACACTTGAAGAGCTTATCAATATCGACGGAATCTCGCTAAATATGGTGGATACAGCGGGAATTCGCGACACCTCAGACACTGTAGAAAAGATTGGTGTAGACAAAGCTTTAACAAATATTGAGGATGCAGATTTAATCCTTTACATTGTAGATGGAACTTCAGAGCTTAACGAAAACGATTTCATGATAATGGACAAAATAAAGGACAAAAAAACAGTTACTTTATTAAACAAAAACGATATGGATATTATTGTGGATAAAATGTTGATAACTTCAAAAATTCACACTGAAATCCTTGAAATATCAGCAAAAGAAGGACATGGCAAAAAGGAGCTCCACGATTTACTTAAAAAGATGTTTTTCGACAATGAATTGTCGTATAATGACGAAATATATATAACTAATCTCAGACACAAAAATCTTCTCTATGAGACCAAAGAAAGCTTAGAGAAAGTTCTCGAAAGCATCAACATGGGAATGGGCGAAGATTTCTTCACAATAGACCTTATGGCAGCTTACGCAAGCTTAGGACGAATCATAGGCGAAGAACTAGAAGACGACCTAGTCAACAAAATATTCGCAGAATTCTGCATGGGTAAATAAGATAATTATGAACTGTCACCTAACTAAATATTTATTTAGGTGGCAGTTTTCTTTTTTATGAATAATGCGGATTAATTTTACTACAGCAATTAACTTACAGTTGTTGAATTACTAATGCCCGAATTATATTTAATTGTTTTTTCCGCAACCGGCGTCACACCGGCCTCCATGGCCAGTGACGCCTATTTCTGCATCCATGCAGAAATTTGCTGATTTGTTTAGTCGGGCATAATTAATTCTAACAACTTCCAGCAATAATTGCTTTCGTATAAATTAATTCACATTATTCATATATACGTTTAATCACCTAAATAAATATTTAGTTAGGTGAGTTCATAATCATATGACTTCGTCATATTAGCTAATTTAGCTATCACGCTGTAAGCGTGATATAATTACTTCCTTCCACATATAATTGTTTATTTGCAAAAAGATAAATTTAATATAAGAGTTAGAACTAAAATAGGTTGTATTATTAACATATGAAGGATATTTTAGAGGTTCTTATACTCGAATTTGTCAAACAGAGAGAAACAGACATGGATGTCTGTTTCAGCGTCAATTGAGCATGGATGCGAATTTGACGCGGTCTCGTGAATTACTATAGTTTAAACTTCGAGTATTAGAACCTCTTATGTCCGTAATCCTGTTAATATACAACCTATTTTAATTTTAACTCTTATAAAAAAGAAAACCTTCCGCAAATAAACAATTATTGCGGAAGGCTAAGTAATTATCTTAGTTTTTCTTGAGGTATACTACAACCTTGCGGTATGGCTCTTCGCCTTCGCTTCTTGTAGATACGTATTTGTCATTCTGAAGAGTTGAATGAATAATTCTTCTCTCGTATGGATTCATTGGCTCAAGAGTGAAAGATCTTCTTGTTCTCTTAACCTTGAAAGCAATATTCTTAGCAAGATTCTCAAGAGTATCTTTTCTACGTGAACGATAATTCTCTGTATCAAGTTTAACGCGGATATAAGACTCACTCTTCTTATTAACGAATAAGCTGATAAGATACTGGAGAGCATCTAAAGTCTGTCCACGCTTACCAATAAGAATACCCATATCAGGACCAGTAACATCAATATTCATAGAAGCTTCATCCTGATCATAATCAATCTTAACCTGAGCTTCAATGTCCATGGCCTTGAATAAATTATTGAGATATTCATAAATATCATCTAAAAACGAATCCTTCTTCTTAGCTTTAATAACAGCTGGCTTAGCACCTAAACCTAAGAAACCGGAAGTACCTTTTTCAATGACTTCATATTCTAAATCAGTGCTGGCAACACCTAATTCCATTGAAGCAGTAGTAATAGCTTCTTCCACTGTTTTAGCCTTGAATTCTCTAAACTCCACTAGTTCTTCCTCCATTATTTATTTTTATCATTGTAGCGTTCCATAATATTAGCTTTAGAAGCAAGACTATTTTCTCTGTACTTAACACCTGAAGTACCCTTATTCATAGTGTTAGAAGTATAATTCTTAAGATTAGTACTTGCTATACTAGATTTTGAATTTGAGCTTTCCTCAGTTGGACCATAAGCAGCCTCCTGAAGCTTGTCCATAAAGGACTTTTTGCCTGATGCTTTCTTCTTAGCAATCTTTTTAGCAGCCTTCTGTTTTGATTTCTCAACAACCTTTTCCATATCACAATGCTTGAAATAAGTATTAGTTGCTACGGAAGTAAGGAAACTTACTAAAGAACCTGTTGCCCAGTATAAACCAAGACCAGCAGGAACATTAACTGTTACAAAGAATGAGAAAATAGGCATTATCATAAGCATAGTCTTCATACTCTTCATAGTTGCCTCAGTAGTAGGATCATTAGAAGCTCCTGCAGAGGACTGTGAAGGAGAAACCTTTAAACTCAAAAACTGGAATACCATTGATAATATAGGAATTAATAAAGCTGGTGCTATTACAAAACCTGGAACAGCAGCAAGATTAATTCCACCTATAAAACTATAAATATCTGTAATCTTATCAACATTTGCATTAATTGCATTTGTTACATCTGCATTTGCTAAAGCATTACTTAATTCTGTCCAAGCCTCCTGATCAGAAACCTTAGAAAGAACATCAATTATACTGTTTGCATTATCAATGGATGGCGTAACCGTTGCATTGATTTTAACTTCATTGTTATAAGCAACAAACTTATCAAATACAGCCTGATTTTCAGCTATTTTATTTGCTATTGGTAAATAAAGATCTTTAACCTTGCTAACATATGCAGGAATATTTCGAATAACAGCATATAAAGCAAAGAATATAGGTAACTGGATAATTGACTGCAAGCAACCTGCTGACAAGCTTACTCCATATTTTTCTTGAATATTTCTAACTTCCTGCTGTTGAGCAAGCATAGATTCCTGATCTTTTTTACCTCTATATTTCTTAGTTACTTTATTAATCTCTGGCTGAATATAATTCATAACCTTTGATGATTTACTCTGTTTTAACATCATCGGAAACAAACATAATCTTATAATAACGGTAAAGATAATGATTGCAACACCGATTGTTACTATACCGAAATTATTGAGCAAACCATAGAGGCCTTCTAATATCCAACCCATCAAACGCGCTATAGGCCCAACAATAAGCCCATCGTCTTGTGTTAAAAACATAGTATCCTCCAATGTCTTTCACATATTAACTTTTTATGGTACAGGATCATAACCACCCTTTGAAAATGGATTACATCTCAAAATTCTCCACACAGTTAAAAAAGTACCTTTGAAAAAACCATATTTCTCATATGCCTCAATAGCATATTGAGAACATGTTGGATAATATTTACAACAAGGTCTTCCTTTTAATGGGGAGAGATATTTTCTATAAAACTTAATTAAAGCAATACAAATCTTCTTCATATTATCACTTCCTAACAGTTATCTTTAAATAAATGATGAAGCTTTATCAAATGTAAAAAAGCACTTTCTATATCAAAGTAGCCTTTACCTTTTGCATTTACTCTTGCAACAACAACGATATCATAACCGTCTTTTATATTATTTTTATTAAGTCTATAGCTTTCTCTTATAAGTCTTGTAATACGATGCCTGACCACGCTATTACCAACCTTTTTACTAACAGAGATTCCAATTCTACTGTAATCTAAGTCGTTGGTTCTTAGATACATCACTAAATATTTATTGGCAAACGATTCTTTGTGGTTATACACCTTGCCGAACTCTCTGCTATTTTTAAGTGTAACAATGTTTTTCATATTATTCTCCACTTAAACTTCCTGTCAGTTTCATTGCTGACACAACAGGAAAACAAAAGGCCACAAAAATTGTGACCTACGCTGATAACTGCTTTCTACCTTTAGCTCTTCTTGCGGCCAAAACTTTTCTTCCGTTAGCTGTGCTCATTCTCTTTCTGAAACCGTGAACCTTAGATCTCTGTCTCTTCTTTGGCTGGAATGTCATCTTCATAGTATTTTACCTCCTTATTTTTATTAATGTTCTCTCTTAGATAAAGAAAATACAAAATCGTACAAAAACCTTTACCATAATAAAAAGTATTCTCCTATATATAAGAAAGCACACCAACGCATATTATATTTAAAAATTTACACTTCGTCAAGCATAGTTATCCACAAATTTAAATAGGTTACCATAATAAATTTACATAATGTTATCCACAAATTGTTATTAATCTGTGGATAACTACCCATTTTCATGTGGATTACTCTAAAATATAACTATTTTTCAACATTTTTTTATTGTTGAAAACATCCACTTAATAAACATTTACTTAACATAATTATTATAACAGTATGTAAACCATAATTATAAAAATTTATACCTATTAAAAGAGTACTAAATTTCTTGAAACTAAACCCATTTTGTAGTATATTATATATATGTATGCTTATGCGTATTTTTACGTTTTGCATTTCACTTTTTGACTATGAACGGAGTTATTTATGAAAGAAATTATTGAAAGCAAATGGGAAGAAATTTTATCCCTTCTTGAAACTCAATATGATATATCAAGCATTATGATCAACACATGGATTCGTTCTCTCAAGATATATGAGGTTAAGGATAACATGGTTTATTTTTACGTTGATGAAAAGCTTGGTGAAAACGCAGTCAAGTTTCTTCACCGAAAGGAATTTGATTTATTTTTGCTTTCATCTATTAGAGAAACCTTAAATGACATTAATATAGATATTGTTATAGATGAAAAGAAAAATTTTGTTAAGGAAGAAGATAAATCAAAAGAAATAATTTTATCTGACTCTTACCAGGCAGCTGTTACAAGAAGTAACCTTAATCCTAAATATACATTTGACACTTTCATTGTAGGTGACGGTAACAGACATGCACACGCTACATGTCTTGCAGTTGCTGATCTTCCTGCACAGGATAATTTTAATCCTCTTTTCTTATATGGTAATGCAGGATTAGGTAAAACACACTTAATGCAGTCAATAGCTCATTACATACTTCAAAAAAATGATCAGGCTAATGTACTCTATGTACCATCTGAAACATTTACCAATGAAATTATTGATGCTATTAAAACCCAGACAACTAATCAATTTAGAGATAAATACAGAAGTGTTGATGTTTTATTAATAGATGATATTCAGTTTATTATAGGTAAGGAAAGTACTCAGAATGAATTTTTCAATACTTTCAATACCTTATATAACGATAAAAAACAAATTATCCTTTCATCGGACAAGCCACCTAAGGAAATCAAAACTCTTGATGAAAGAATACGTTCCCGTTTTGAATGTGGAGTTCCTATTGATATTCATGAACCAGATTATGAAACTCGTATGGCAATTCTTAAAAACAAGGCAGAGATGGACCGCTTAACTGGAATTCCTGATGAAGTTTTCAAATATATAGCTGAAAATATTACTAACAACATAAGAGAGCTTGAAGGTGCACTCAATAAAATAGGAGTATTTTCTAAGCTTATGAATGAAGAAGTAACTCTTGAAGTTGCTAAGGATTCATTAAAAGACATTATTAATAAGGACAGTGAAGTTCAAATTACCCCTGACCTTATCATTAAAACTGTTTCTGAACACCTTGGAATTAATGAAGATGATATTCGTTCCAAGAAAAGAAGTCAGGATATTGCAACAGCAAGACAGATTGTTATGTATCTTTGTAGAGAATATACAGTTCTTGCACTTAAATCCATTGGTAACACAGTAGGTGGCAAAGACCATGCAACAGTAATTAATGGAATAAAGAGAATAGAAGAAAAGATTAACAAGGATCCAGCTTTTAAATCTTCAATAGATACTATCATTAAAAAGCTTAATCCTACTAAATAGTTATTAACTTGTGGATAAGTTGTTTACATCATACTAATTAATTGTTGATATTAATTTTTTATAAATTTTTGCTTAAAAGTTATCCATACTTTTCAAACACACTTTAAGGCATTTAACAACATTAATTTTTACATCTTAAACCCTTATGGATTAAGGCTTTAAACCACTTACCAACAAATCCACATCTATTAATACTTATATTACTAATTTATTTAATATATTAATTGATATTGTCCCTGACGAAAGGAGTTTTTAACAACATGAAGATAAGATGTTCAAAATCTAATTTATTAGCAGCATTAAATATAGTTTCTAAAGCTGTTTCAACTAAAACTACTATGCCTATATTAGAATGTGTTCTTATAGATGTATATTCTGATAGCATTAAGTTAACAGCTAATGACCTTGAGCTTGGCATTGAAACTAATCTTGAAGGAACAGTTGTAGAGATGGGAAGAATTGCAATAGAAGCTAAGTTATTTATAGATATTGTTAGAAAACTTCCTGATAGCGAAATAACTATTGAATCAACAGGTGATTTTAAGACAATTATTAGATGTGAGAAAGCTAAGTTTGTTCTTCCTTCTAAGTCAGGTGAGGATTTCACAGAGCTTCCTGAAATTGAAAAAGAAAAAAGTATAACAATTTCTCAGTTTACTTTAAAAGAGGTTATTAGACAGACTATTTTCTCTATATCTGATAATGAAAATAACAAGCTTATGACTGGTGAGTTATTTGAGGTTAAAGATGGTAAGCTTACAGTAGTTTCTCTTGATGGTCATAGAATTTCTATGAGAAAAATTAATTTAAATGAGAATTTGACTACAGTAAGTGTTGTTGTTCCAGGAAAAACATTAAATGATTTATCTAAGATTATTAATGGTGGAGTAGATGATATGGTTACAATCTACTTTACTGACAGACATATTTTATTTGAGTTTGAAAATACAATAGTAGTATCTAGACTTATTGAGGGAGAATATTTCAAGATAGTTCAGATGCTTTCTATGGACCATAAGATTAAGGTTGATGTTAATAACAGAGAATTTCTTGATTGTATAGATAGAGCTTCACTTTTAATTAAAGAGTCTGATAAGAAGCCTATTGTTGTAAGCATCAAGGATGACAATAATATGTACCTTAAGGTAGATACTCTTATGGGTTCTATGAATGAAGAAATTGAGATTAAAAAAGATGGTGAGGAAATAATCATTGGATTTAATCCAAGATTCCTTATGGATGTAATGAGAGTTATTGATGATGAAGAAATCCATATGTATATGAGAGATTCAAAGTCACCTTGTATAATTAAGGATAATGAAGAAAACTATATTTATGTGGTTCTTCCAGTAAATATAAATGTTGGAGCATATTAATTTGATATATGTGGATAACTAAGTAAAATTGTGGATATATAAGCATATTTTGAGAGGATAATTATAATGCATATATTAAAGTTAAGAGAAGGCGAAGAATTTATAAAACTTGGACAGGCTCTTAAGGCTACTGGACTTGCTGATTCAGGTATAGATGCCAAAGAAATTATACAGCAGGGACTAGTTCTTGTTGATGGAGAAATAGAAACAAGACGTGGAAGAAAGCTTTATGACGGAGCAGAAGTTATCTTTGATGATGAAAAGATAAGCATCCAAAAATAAAAAGAAGGCGTAAGTTTTTAATGTTTATAGAATCTCTTGCATTAAATAATTTTAGAAATTACGAGGAAGCAGAAATTGATTTTTCTCATGGAATAAATATTTTATATGGTGATAATGCTCAGGGTAAAACAAATATTCTTGAGGCTATATATATGCTTGCTACTACTAAATCACACAGAAGTAGTAAAGATAAAGAAATTATAAGATTTGATAATGAAGAAAGCCATATAAGAGCTCAAATTATAAAAAATGATTTAAATCATAGAATTGATATGCATCTTCGCAGAAATAAAAATAAAGGTGTAGCTATTGATATGCTACCTATAAAGAAAAGCGCTGAGCTTTTTGGTTTATTGAATATAATTTTTTTCTCACCAGAGGATTTAACCATAATTAAGGATAGTCCTTCCGAGAGAAGAAGATTTATAGATATGGAGCTGTGTCAGCTTAATAGAATATATTATAACAATCTTAGCACATATAATAAGATTGTTAATCAAAGGAATAATCTTTTGAAACAGATATCCTTTGATAATAAAAATTTAGATATGCTTGATGTTTGGGATAGTCAATTGGTAGATTATGGTATAAAAGTCATCAAAGACAGGAATAATTTTATTGATATGATTAATGAAATTATTATTGATATACATAAGAATCTAACTTCTGGCAAGGAAGAATTATCGCTTATATATGATAAAAATATAAGTGAAGATTCATTTGCTACGGAATTATGTTTAAAAAGAGAAGTGGATTTAAGATATCAGAGCACCCAGATTGGTCCACATAGAGATGATATAATTTTCATGATTAATGGAATGGACGCAAAAAAATATGGCTCCCAAGGTCAGCAACGAACAGTAGCTTTATCTTTGAAACTGGCTGAAATAGAGCTGGTAAAGAGATTAATTAATGATAATCCCATATTACTGTTAGATGATGTAATGTCAGAACTTGATTCCACAAGGAGAGATGCTTTACTTTCATCTATAAGTGGTATACAAACTATTATCACTTGTACAGGATATGATGATTTTATAAAAGAAAGAATCAGTATAGATATGATTTATAAAGTTACCCAAGGTACTTTAGAGAGGTCAGGAGGAAATGTATGAGTAACAATGAAAATACAAGCTATGATGCCGGGCAAATTCAAATCCTTGAAGGATTAGAGGCTGTTAGAAAAAGACCAGGTATGTATATTGGTAGTACATCATCAAGAGGTTTGCATCACTTAGTTTATGAGATTGTTGATAATGCTGTTGATGAAGCTTTGGCAGGATTTTGTACAGAAATAGAAGTATCTATCAATGGAGATAATTCTATAACAGTTGTAGACAACGGACGTGGTATTCCAGTAGGAATACACGAAAAAGCAGGTATACCTGCGGTAGAAGTTGTATTCACTATACTTCATGCTGGAGGTAAGTTCGGTGGTGGAGGATACAAGGTTTCAGGTGGTCTCCACGGAGTTGGCGCTTCTGTTGTTAATGCCCTTTCAAACTGGCTTGAGGTTGAAATTTCAAGAGATGGTAAGGTTTACAGACAAAGATATGAGAGAGGTCATGTAATTTACAAGCTTAAAGAAGTTGGTAAAACTGATATAACTGGTACAAAAGTAACATTTATGCCAGATGATACAATCTTTGATGATGTAATCTTTGATTTTAATACATTAAAGACTCGTCTTCGTGAAATGGCATTCCTTACAAAAGGACTTAAGATTGTTCTTGAGGATAAGAGAGAAGAGAGCGAAAAGAAGAGTGTATTCCACTATGAAGGTGGTATTAACGAATTTGTTGCTTACTTAAATAAGCACAAATCTCCTCTTTATGACAAGATTATATATTGTGAGGGACAGAAGGATGATATATATGTAGAGGTTGCCCTTCAGCATAATGATTCCTTTAATGAAACAACATTCAGTTTTGTTAATAACATTAATACACCTGAAGGTGGTATGCATCTTACAGGATTTAGAAGTGCTATTACTAAGGTGTTTAATGATTATGCTAGAACTAATAAAATTCTCAAGGAAAAAGAAGAAAATCTTTCAGGTGATGACTTAAGAGAAGGTCTTACTGCTATTGTAAGTATTAAGATTCCTGAACCACAGTTTGAAGGACAGACTAAGCAAAAGCTTGGTAATGCAGAAGCAAGAACAGCTGTTGAGGGACTTGTATTTGAGAAGCTTACTTATTTCCTTGAGCAAAATCCTCAAGTGGCTAAGGCAATTGTTGGTAAGGCAGTTTTAGCACAGAGAGCAAGAATGGCAGCTAGAAAAGCAAGAGATGTTGCAAGAAAGAGTACACTTGAAACAACCATGGCTTTACCTGGTAAGCTTGCAGATTGTTCAGATAAGGATCCTAAGAATTGTGAAATTTACATCGTAGAGGGAGATTCAGCGGGTGGTTCAGCTAAGACAGCTAGAAACCGTGCAACTCAGGCTATTCTTCCACTTAGAGGTAAAATTTTAAACGTAGAAAAAGCAAGAATAGATAGAATACTTGGCAACGAAGAAATCAAATCAATGATAACAGCCTTCGGAACAGGTATTAAGGAAAACTTTAATATTGAAAAGCTTAGATATGATAAGATTATTATCATGACTGATGCCGACGTAGACGGTGCACATATTTCAACTCTTATGCTTACATTCTTCTTTAGATTTATGCCAGAGCTTATAAGAGAAGGACATGTTTATTTGGCACAGCCACCTCTCTATAAACTTGAGAAGAATAAAAAGACATGGTATGCATACAGCGACGAAGAGCTTTCTAAGATTCTTGATGAGGTTGGAAGAGATAATAACAACAAGATTCAGCGTTATAAGGGTCTTGGAGAGATGGATGCAGAACAGCTTTGGGATACAACAATGGATCCAGAGAAGAGAGTTCTTTTAAGAGTTTCCATTGACCAGGACAGCGAATCTGAGCTTGATATGACATTTGATACTCTTATGGGTGAAAGAGTAGAACCTAGACGTGAATTTATCGAGACAAATGCTAAATTTGTTAAGAATCTCGACATTTAATGGAGGTAAGAAATGGACGATAGTACAATTTTTGATAAAATCCAGGAAGTGGATCTAAAAAAGACTATGGAAGAGTCTTATATAGACTATGCCATGAGTGTTATCGCTGCTAGAGCTCTTCCGGATGTACGAGATGGTCTTAAACCCGTACAAAGAAGAATACTTCATTCAATGGTTGAACTTAATAACTATCCTGACAAGCCACACAGAAAATGTGCCCGTATTGTCGGTGATACAATGGGTAAATATCATCCACATGGTGATAGTTCAATCTATGAAGCATTAGTTAAGCTGGCTCAGGAGTGGAATACAAGATATCCACTTGTTGACGGACATGGTAACTTTGGTTCTGTGGATGGTGACGGAGCTGCGGCAATGCGATACACAGAGGCAAGACTTTCCAAAATTTCTATGGAAATGATTGCAGATATTAATAAGGATACTGTAGATTTCATACCTAACTTCGATGAGACTGAGAAGGAGCCAATTGTTCTCCCAAGTAGATATCCAAATCTTCTTGTTAATGGTACATCAGGTATTGCGGTAGGTATGGCAACTAATATACCACCTCATAACTTAGTTGAGGTAGTTAATGCCGTTGTAAAAATTATTGACAACAGAATACTTGAGGATAGAGAAACTGACATTGAAGAAATCATGGATATTATAAAAGGACCAGATTTCCCAACAGGAGCTCAGATTCTTGGTACTTCAGGAATTAATGAAGCTTACAGAACAGGTAGAGGTAAAATTAAGGTACGTGCCGTATCTGAGATAGAGCCTATGTCTAACGGTAAGCAGAGAATTGTTGTTACAGAGCTTCCTTATATGGTTAACAAAGCAAGACTTATTCAGAAGATTGCTGAACTTGTTAAGGATAAGAAAATAGATGGAATAACTGATCTTCGTGATGAGTCATCTCGTGAAGGTATGAGAATTGTTATTGAGTTAAGAAAGGATGCTAATGCAAATATAATTCTTAACCAGTTATATAAGCATACTCAGATGCAGGATACATTTGGCGTAATTATGCTTGCTTTGGTTGACCAGCAGCCAAAGGTACTTAATATCTTAGAGATGCTTGGATATTACTTGAAGCATCAGGAAGAAGTTATAACAAGAAGAACTAAATATGAATTAAACAAAGCAGAAGAAAGAGCTCATATTTTAGAGGGATTACTTATAGCTCTTGATAATATCGACGAGGTTATTAAGCTTATTAGAGCTGCCAAGACAGTTGGTGATGCAAAACTTTCTCTCATGGAGAGATTTGGTCTTACTGATGTTCAGGCACAGGCTATTGTTGATATGCGTCTCAAGGCTCTCACAGGTTTGGAGAGAGATAAGCTTGAGAATGAATACAGAGAGCTTATGGAAAGAATCGCTGAATTAAGAGCTATTCTTGCAGATGAGAAGAAACTTCTTGGAGTTATTAAGGAGGAAATTCTCATTATTGCGACTAAGTTTGGTGATGAGAGAAGAACATCAATAGGTATTGATGTAGATGATGATATATCTGTTGAAGACCTCATTAAGAAGGAAAATATTGTTGTAGCAATGACTAAGCTTGGATATATCAAGCGTATGACAATAAATAACTTCAAGAGCCAGAACAGAGGTGGTAAGGGAATTAAGGGAATGCAAACTATAGAGGACGACTTTATAGAAGACCTTTTCATGACTACAACTCACCACTACATTATGTTCTTTACAAATCAGGGTAGAGTGTATAGACTTAAGGCTTATGAGATACCTGAGTCTAGCAGAACAGCTAGAGGTACAGCTATCGTTAACCTTCTTCAGTTACAACCAGATGAGAAGATTACAGCAGTTATACCAATACTTAAGTACAATGAGGGAAGATATCTCTTCATGGCTACTAAGCATGGTATTGTTAAGAAGACACGTATTACAGAATATGCTAATGTAAGAAAATCTGGTCTTGCTGCAATTACTCTCAAGGAAGGCGATGAGCTTATTGAGGTTAAGTCAACAAACAATAAGAAGGATATTATTCTTATAACTAAGCAGGGTATGTGTATCAGATTCAACGAGTCAGATGTAAGAAGCACAGGCAGAACATCTATGGGTGTTATCGGTATGAATGTTACTGATGGTGACGAAGTTGTTGGTATGCAGATGGATACTCAGGGAGAATCACTTCTCATAGTATCTGAAAATGGTTTAGGTAAGCGTACATCTATCGATGAATTTACTCCACAGAGACGTGGTGGTAAGGGTGTTAAATGCTATAAGATTACTGAGAAATCAGGTCCTGTAGTTGGATTTAAGGCCGTTAACGATGATAATGAAATTATGCTTATAACAAACCAGGGTATTGTAATAAGAATTTTATGTAAGGATATTTCAAGACTGGGAAGAATTACTACAGGTGTTAAGCTTATTAACATGGATATCGAGCATGATATATCAGTTGCAAGTATCACAAAGGTTAGACAGAAGTCAGCAGATGAGTCAGAGTCTCTTGAAGCATTAGAAAAAGAGATGGAAGAGGCTGACAACGAGGAAGGAAATATTGAAGAGCCTTTAGATGATCAGGATGTTGAAGATACACCTGAAGAGTAGGTATTGATTTAAGATTAATTCTCCGGCCTTTCGGCCGGAGATAAAATAAGAGGTATTAACTATGGATGGAGATTCATTAAAAGAAGGTCTTGAGGGCCTCAGTAAAATAGAAGGACTAACAGAAGTTATATACGGTGCAATTTATTGGGTTGCTGTAATATTTATAATCCTTTTTGTTGCATATCTTTTTTCATGTCTTAATTGTTACTTAATTAAAAGGAGCAAAGGAACTCTTCATATACAAAAAGATGATTTCCTTGACGATTAGAAAGGAAAGTTTACTTTAAATTTTAATAATAGTTGTGGGCTTTCAAAATAGCACCTACTACTCATAATAATCTATAATATGCAAATAAACTGCAACGCGCTTCCGAACTAACCAGATAACTACGACTAAGACTCTCAGGAATGCCTTCGAGCCTAAGTCTACGTAACTGGTGGATTTCGTAAGTCGCTAAGTACGCAGTTCAAATATTTGCTTATTATAGATTATTATGAGTAGTAGGTGCTATTTTTGCCCACAAGCTATTAAAAATTTAAGGTAAACTTTTAAAAATTGATATCTTTATAAAAATGTAAGGTAGGTAATCTCAAAAATTGGCATTAATGATAGACAGCATATATAAATACATATAATATGCAAACATTTGGATGCGTTTTTAGTGTCTGACGAAATCCACCGATTATGAAGACCAGGCTCGAAGGCATTCCTGAGAGCCTATGGTCGAAGTTATCGGTTAGTTCGGCAGCACGTTGCAGACTGTTTGCATGTGTATATATAATCTACCTTACCTATCCCTAATGACAATTTTGTTAGAGTGAAGAATTTAAAATTTGTGATTAAAAGTATATTGTGTTATGATATTTGAATACAGTTATTTTGTAAGGAGACGAATATGAGAACCTTAAATACGGATATTATTATAGAGACAGTAAAAGATATGTGTATTTCGGCTAATCTTTATCTTGCAGAGGATATGGATAGTAAGCTTAGACAGGCTGCTAGGGATGAGGATGGAGAGCTTGGTAAAAAGATTATGAACCAACTCATTGAGAATATGGAAATTGCAGCTACGGATAGAATTCCAATTTGTCAGGATACAGGAATGGCAGTTTTTTTTGTCAATGTTGGTCAGGATTTACATATTGAGGGTATGAATTTAACAGATGCCATTAATGAAGGTGTAAGACAAGGCTATAAAGAGGGATATCTTAGAAAGTCTGTTGTAAGTGACCCCCTTCTTAGAGTTAATACTAACGATAATACTCCTGCTATTATTCACTATGATATAGTTCCGGGAGATAAATTGGAAATTACTATTGCACCAAAGGGCTTTGGCAGTGAAAATATGAGTAAGGTTTATATGCTTAAACCAGCTGATGGAGAGGACGGAGTTATAAACAGCGTTCTTCAGGCAGTTAAGGAAGCAGGTCCTAACGCATGTCCTCCTATGGTAGTGGGAGTTGGTTTAGGTGGTGATTTCGAGCTTGCAGCAAAGCTTGCTAAAAAAGCTTTGACAAGAGATGTAAATTCGCATTCCAAGTATGAGCATATTGCAAAAATTGAAGATGAAATACTTTCTAAGATAAATGCTACGGGCATAGGACCAGGGGGACTTGGAGGAAAAACTACTGCTCTCGCGGTAAATATTGAAACCTATGCTACACATATTGCTGGCATGCCACTTGCAGTAAATATGTGTTGTCATGTAAACAGACATGTAACTAAGGTTCTGTAATATAAGATAGATAAAGGATTATTAATTTATTGGAGGAAGCAATGGAGGGTAAAAGAATTATAAATGTGCCTTTTACTAGAGAACAGGTATCAGCGCTTAAGGCTGGTGATTACGTGTATCTCACAGGTACTCTTTACAGTGCCAGAGATGCAGCGCACAAAAGGCTTTACGATAGTATAAATAATTGTGAGAAAAATTCAGATAAAAAAATGGATGGAAAAATGCTTTATGAACAAAGTGTTTTGCCTCTTGATTTAACAGATAATATTTTTTATTATCTAGGACCAACACCTGCAAAGGAAGGCCAGGTCATAGGTTCTGCTGGCCCTACAACAAGTAGCCGTATGGATAAATATACACCACTTCTTCTTAGCAAGGGCTTAATAGGAATGATTGGCAAGGGTAAGAGAAGCAAAGAAGTAATAGATTCAATAGTGGAAAACAAGGCAGTATATTTTGCTGCTGTGGGAGGAGCTGGAGCATTACTTTCTAAGTGCATCAAAGAATCAGAGGTTATTGCTTATGATGATTTGGGTACAGAGGCAATAAGAAAAATGAGAGTTGAGGATTTTCCAGTTATTGTTGTTATAGATTCTGAGGGAAATAACCTCTATGAAACAGCAGTGGATAACTACAATAAATCCAAAATATAAAATAAGATTTACATTGTAATTAATGAACTATAAATTTATATTGTTCATTTTATGTACGTTAAAAGTATGTTTTTATAGTAAGGTGTAGAATTTAAAATTTAATTTTTTAAATATAATTTTTATAATCACTAATATATTAAAAGAAATGTTTAAACAGCATGCTAAATCATGTTACCCATGAACATTTTACCAAAAAGGAGAGATTAATATGGGAAAAAATAAAAAAGAGAAGGTTAAAGTCGAATATGATGTAGACGGAAAGATGAGCAAAAAAAACAAATCAAAGATTTCTAAAGGAAATATAATTGCTTTGATTGTACTTGCTGTTGTAGAAGCTATATTTTATTACTTCGTAACTCCGCCAATAAATATTCATGTACCAGGATTTTGGGTATGGATGGCAATAACCGTATTAGCGGTTATGTTCTGTACAATGAATTTCAGAGAAATCAAATTAAACAATAAGGTTTCAACACTTGATGTTAAAGAAACTAAAGCAACAAAGATATTTTTATGTGTTGCCGGAGTTATAATTATTGTTTTGATTGTAGGTGGAATTGGTTCATCTCCACTCTTTAATGCGAAGAAATATGCTAATGTAATTGAACTCAAAGACGGAGATTTCGCAACAGATATAATCGAGAGTGAAAATATTAATGATATAGCTCTTATGGATACAGACACAGCAAGAATCATAGGTGAACGTGCAATAGGTTCCCTTTCTGAGGTTGTGAGCCAGTTTGTTGTTAGTACAGAATACAGTACAATTGATTACAATGGAAAACCTATGAAGGTTGCACCTCTTGAATATGCAGATTTCTTTAAATATTTAAACAACAAGGATGAAGGACTCCCAGGATATGTACTTGTTGACCCTGTAAAAAATGAGGCAACATATGTAGAATTACAGACACCAATAAAATATTCTCCTTCAGGATGCTTTAACGATAATCTTGAAAGACATGTACAGCTTTCATATCCTACATATGATTTTGAAGGATTTTATTTCGAACTTGATAACGAAGGAAATCCATATTACATTTGTCCAGTTCTTAAGCCAAATGCAGGACTTTTTGGAGCTAAGGATGTTAAGGGTATAGTTTTATGTGATCCTTGCTCAGGAGATTGCCAGTACATGGAACTTTCAGAGATTCCAAATTGGGTTGATAGAGTTTATGATGGAGACCTTGTATGTGATAAGTATAACTGGTATGGTAATTATTCTGGTGGATTCTGGAACAGTGTTATCGGTAACAAGGGTTGTAAGGTGACAACAGACGATTACGGATATAAGGTTATGGGTGGTGACGTTTGGGCTTACACAGGCGTTACATCTGTAAATGGTGACCAGTCTAATATTGGATTTGTGCTTATTAACTTAAGAACATCAGAGAGTAAATATTTCACTATAGCAGGTGCAGAGGAACATTCAGCCATGTCATCTGCAGAGGGACAGGTACAGAACTTAGGCTATATAGCATCCTTCCCATCACTTATTAACGTTGATAATATTCCAACATATATCATGGTATTAAAAGATAATGCAGGACTTGTTAAAATGTATGCAATGGTTAACGTTGAGAAATACAACATCGTAGCAACAGGTTCAACTCAGAAGGAAGCATTATCTAACTACAAAAAGCTTTTAGCTGAGAATGAGATAATAACAGGAACACAGGCTATCGATGATAGCATACCTAGTAAAGAAATAACTGTTGCAGATATCAAATATATAACTATGGATGGGGAAACATATGTGTATATAACTGATAAAGATGGTGCAGTATATAAGCAAAATTTCGCTGAAAATGAAACACTCATTTTCATACAGGTGGAAGACAAAATAACTGTTTATTACGAAGAAACAGAGACAGGAATCAATGAAATGATTTCCTATGAATAAATTAATATAATAAAAATTAGAACAGCAGCATACACTATAGTATGTTGCTGTTATTTGTTCATAAAGAAACAGTTGACATTTTTTCTATAATTTGCTATGATATTCAAGCGTGTTAGCGTGGAACTAAATATAACCAATCATTGGTAGGATTTAGGCATTTGGAGATGTACTCAAGTGGCTGAAGAGGCGCCCCTGCTAAGGGTGTAGGTCGTTCACGCGGCGCGAGGGTTCAAATCCCTCCATCTCCGTTAAAGTTTTTTATATGATAAAATTAAGTATTGACTTATTTTTAACAATCACATATAATCTACTTTGCTGACTGAGAAACAGTCAATATTCCTCGATAGCTCAATGGTAGAGCACTCGGCTGTTAACCGAGTTGTTGTAGGTTCGAGCCCTACTCGGGGAGCTTACTTCATATAGAGGTAAAATGGCGCCATAGCCAAGTGGTAAGGCATCGGTCTGCAACACCGCTATCACCAGTTCAAATCTGGTTGGCGCCTCTAAAATCCTTGAAAACTTATAGTTTTCAAGGATTTTTTTTGTTCTTTGAAGACAAACAATAGAATAGATATGACAGATATACTATGATATAATATATTTATTAATATGCTGGCAGAAAAAAGAAAGGGGTGCTGCTCATGAAGAAGTTTAGGGTTATTGGCATTTTAATATTATTGTTGTTTTTTACTCCGAGTTTAGTACTTAATGCTATGGCAGAGGAGAATGATACATCAACTTCTGATATTGGAAGTAAAATAGAACAATATGTCGCTGAGCACGAAGATACAACTGCAGGCATGAGTGTAGCTGTATTTGATGCAAACCAAACAATATATAGAAACTGTTTTGGATATATGGATGTACAAAATAAAACACCGGTTACCGAAGAGACTGTGATGGAATGGGGGTCTGTTTCTAAATTATTGGTATGGGTCAGTGTTATGCAGTTGGCAGAGCAGGATAAGATAGATTTGAATGCGGATATTAATACATATTTACCGGAAGATTTTTTACAGAATTTATCGTATGATACCTCTATTACAATGTTGAATCTGATGAATCATAATGCCGGTTTTGAAGAGTCTGTTATAGGAATGACAACAGGAACAGAGGAAAAAATAATTTCGATAGAAGAGTATTTAACAGAAATTCAACCAAAACAGGTATATGAACCTGGAACAGTTTGTGCATACAGCAATTGGGGCACAACTCTGGCTGCATATATTGTAGAGCGAGTTTCAGGCATGCCTTATTATGAGTATGTAAGAAAAAATATTTTTGAGCCATTAGGAATGAAAAACACTTCTATCTGTGCCGATTTAAGTGATAATGAAGATGTAAAAGAAAAAAGAACGGAGTTAAAAATATATACGACAGATGTTGAAGAGATTACTACGAACAAGTATTATCTCATTGCATATCCAACTGGAATGTGTATTTCTACCATTGAAGACATGCAAAAATTTGCACAAGCACTTTTGTCAGAAAATACAGTTTTATTTAATAAAAAAGAGACATATAGTGAATTATTTACGCCATCTTTATATTTTGGAGATACTGAAATTCCTCAGAATTATCACGGCTTTTGGGCTCATGAATCATATGGAACAAGGGTTATTGGACATAGTGGTAATTCAGCAGGCTGTAGTAGTGCTTTGTTGCTTGATTTAGAAAATCAGGTTGGAATGGTTATTCAGACAAATCAATATGAAGAAGATATATATAACGAAAAAATGCCTGAGCTTCTTTTTGGTAAGTATGATGGAACAGCTTCCGATTATAGTGGTTTGATAATGAGTGCAAGAACAATATTTGAGGGCCCATTAAAAATTTATAAATTCTTCTCTGTGGTTTCTATTGAGCCAGTAGACCCCGCTGAATCTTATAGTGTTAAAACAAATGAAAATGGAGTAGATAAAATTTCTTATCCATATGGTGATTATCTTGTTCTAGAATTCAAAGATATTGCAATGGATTGGATTGTTTTAGGATTATATGTGTTGAGTTTGGTTTATTGCACATTAAATATTATAATACGTTTAATTAAGGGATTATTTGACATAATTAAAGGTAAGAAAGAGAAAAAAGTGTTGAATGTATGGTGTACGACAGCAATTTTACTTCCGTATTTCCCTGTTGTTGTATTATCACTGATTGTACCTACATTTTTTAATTATCAGCAATGGTCTATATTAAGCTATAGAATTGCATTTTTGCTGGTTCTTTTATCTGCATTTGCAATGTGTGCACTAGCGATATATGGTTTTATAAAACAGAAAAATAGTATTACGAAAAAGTCGCAAAAGATATATATACATTCCATAAATATATGTATGATTGTAACAATAATAAACATATTTTACTGGAATTGGGGTATGTTTTGGATGATATAGTAATCAAAGTTATTTAGAAAATAAAATGTAAAAGAAATCTTTTATGTAATTTATGTGAAATATATTGTAAAAATATTTTTAGTGAAATATAATATAAACAAGAACACAACGTTCTTCTTCATCTTGATGAGTCCTGTGACGGTACTGACAGGACGGTAAAATAAAAATAACCGAGTGATGAGTCCTGTGACGGTACTGACAGGACGGTAAAATAAAAATAACCGAGTGATGAAGATTATTTTGCGAGAGGCTTCAGACCTCTCGCTTTTTCTTAAAAGGAGGATATATGATAATTACAGATAGTGATTATCAAATCCTTAATTTAACGGATATATTCTTTCTATCTTATCCAAATCCACCGTTTACAGAAATATTAAAAAAACAAAAAAGAGCTTATAATTGTTTATTATTTCAATCGCATTATGATTATTTTATTTGTGTTCCTTATAGAAGTGAGATTAATCATAATTATGCGTTTATGTTTAAAAATTCTGTTCGTTCACAAAATCATAAGTCAGGATTGGATTATACTAAAATAGTAATAATTAAAGATAAAAGATATATTGATAATAAGGATGCGATAATTGATAAAGATGAGTATATGGAAACAGTTGCAAATATAAGGAAAATAAAAGAAGGTGCGTTACAATTTGTTGAAGATTATATTAAGCATAAAAAGGGATATTTAAAGTTACATGATTTGGAATATAAACGAAGATACAAATATTCTTCGTTGCAGTATTTTCATAAAGAATTAGGTATATATACATAAAAAATAACAATTGTAGATACGTATAATAATTGATATAATAAACATATATGCCAAGAGGTGAATTATGAAGAAAATTATCTTAGCATCCCAGTCTCCGAGACGTAGAGAGCTTCTGGCTCTTGCGGGCTATGATTTTGAAGTAATTGTATCAGAGGTTGACGAGAAAATTACTAAGAACTTGCCTGATGAGATTGCAGAGGATTTATCACGTCAGAAAGCAGAGGATGTACTTAATATAGCAACAAAAAAATACGGAAATGAAGTTGCAGATTACATGATTATTGGTGCCGATACTGTAGTTTCTGTAGATGGTGAAATTCTTGGTAAGCCAAAGGATAGAGAGGATGCCTATAGGATGCTTTCTATGCTTCAGGGCAGAGGACATCAGGTATACACAGGAGTAACGATTGCATGGAAAGAGCAGACAGGAATCAAGTCTTGTACCTTTAGCGAGTGTACAGATGTCTACTTTTATCCTATGACAGATGAGGAAATTTGGGCGTATATAAGCAGTTCGGATTGCGGTGACAAAGCCGGTTCGTACGGAATCCAGGGACCTTGTGCGATACACATAAAAGAAATAAAAGGCGATTACAACAATGTAGTTGGGTTGCCGATTTCAAGGTTATATCAGGAAATAAAAAAGATTGAGAGATAGCTATGGCGTGGGAAAAGTTTTTTTCTAGAGGAAAGGTAAGTGAAGAAAGTAAGGTCATGTACAAGCTGTGTCTAAAAAGAGCTAGCAGTATTGGTTTGGCTGAATTTATTAGCACAGACGGCAGAATGAATCTGGAAGATGCATATAGAAGAGATATGCTTAACTTCCTAATTTATATTGCTTACTCTGATGGAAATATTTCCAAGGAAGAAATAAGATACATAAATGACCTTGTAGGTACTCAGTTTACAGACAAGACAATTGCACAGTATGCCAATAAGTGGGATTTAAAAACAGAGAGAATAAAGGACAGAGCCCCTCGTTCTCTTGAAGCTTTTGTGCGCTCAAATAATGGTCCTGAGACAGGAGAGATTAGTCATCAGTACTATGATTTAATTTCCTTGTATGTTACAACATTTAACTACATAGGTAACGATTTGATTGCTTGCAATAATGATATTAAGCAAGGTGAAATAGATACGTTATCTTCATATATTTTGTTTATTAAGGAACATATTGCAGATATAAAAGGTAGAATAGAGGATTATAAACCTACTATTGCATTTAAACCGGGAAGCTCTGTTAAAGAGGAAGAGAATGCTTCTTACGAATATGAAGAAAGCTATGAGATGGAAGAGCATGAGCTTGAAGAAACTCAGTATTTCAATGATAATGACAGAGAGAGATTCGAGTATAGTAAGCCTCAGTATAAGCCTTACGGGTTTGATAAGCATAGCTTAGATATTGACCGTGGCAAAAGAGAATACGAGTATTTAGGCAGTTCAGATGAACCACAAGCTAATCATATAGAAGAAACTAAGGAAGAGAAAATAGATATTAAACCGGCAGAGGTACAGATTGTGGAAGGTGACAGCTTGGATAAGCTGATGGAAGAGCTTAACAGTCTCACTGGTATGGAGAGCGTTAAGAAGGAGGTTGCTAACTTGGTTAATCTCTTAAAGATTTGCCGTATAAGACAGTCAAAGGGTTTGCAGGTTCCTCCTACAACCAACCATTTAGTATTTCTTGGTAATCCAGGAACAGGTAAAACTACAGTTGCTCGTATTTTGTCGAAAATCTATCATGGCCTAGGTGTTTTGTCCAAGGGGCATTTGGTAGAGGTTGACCGTTCCGGATTAGTTGCGGGATATATGGGCCAGACTGGTGAGAAGGTTATGGAGGTTGTTGAAAAAGCTAAAGGTGGTGTGCTTTTTATTGATGAGGCTTATGCCCTTGCGGCCAACAAACAGGATGGAGATTTCGGACAGGAAGCCATTGATATTTTAAATAAAGCCATGGAAGATTTTAGAGATGATCTTATTGTAATTGCTGCGGGATATCATGACGAGATGCAGGAGTTCTTAGATGCAAACCCTGGTCTTCGTTCGAGATTTAATAGAACTATCGAGTTCCCTAATTATTCTGCAGATGAGCTTGTTGAAATAATAAGCAATAGAGCAGCTAAACTTGATTACAATTTTGAGCCAGAGGCGTTGGAATTTATTAAGAATAAGTTTAATCAGGTATTAAGCTTTCCACCTGAGAATTTTGGTAATGCCCGTTCAGTGAGAAATTACCTGAACAATGCTATTAACAATCAGGCAAACAGACTTGTATCAGAGACAAATTTACAGGAAGATGAGCTTATGACCATTAAGGTTGAGGATTTGGAGAATTTGGTGCTGTCTTAGTTAATCATGTGGTTATGCTACAGCACTACAGAAAGGTTGGATATGCTATGAAAAGACACATAGCAGATGGATTAGAGCAATATCTTTCCAAAGATATGAAACCATGGCATATGCCGGGGCATAAAAGAAAAGGTATTGGCTGTACATTGGATGATATTTACAAATTTGATATGACAGAGGTTTCTGGTGTGGATGACTTGCATAATCCAGAAGAAATGATACTAAAATCCCAGGAGCAGCTTGCTAAGATTTATAATACATTTGCCAGTTACTATATGGTAAATGGCTCTACTGGTGGAATACTTTCTGCTATAGGGGCTGTGGCTGAAAAAAAGAGCAGTGACAAGGCTGGTCAAATTATCATAGCTAGAAACTGTCATAAGTCAGTATATAATGCCTGTGAAATTTTCGGATTAAAACCAAAATATTTAGAGCCGGAATACATTAATCTGGGAGAAGGTTTCACTTCACATATTTATGGAGAGATAACTCCGGAACAACTTAAGAACACCCTAGAAGCTAATCCAGATGTAGTTGCAGTAGTGATAACTAGTCCAACCTACGAGGGAGTAGTATCTGACATAGCTGGAATAAAAAATGTTTTACAATCTTATAACGTACCTCTTATAGTAGATGAAGCTCATGGAGCTCATCTGCCTTTTATTTTTGAGCTGCCAAAATCAGCAGTTTCTGATGGTGCAGATATAGTTGTTCAGAGTCTACATAAGACTTTGCCAGCACTTACTCAGACAGCTATTATCCATGTTAATAATGAGGAACTTAATAAGAGTGTAAAAAAGTACTTATCCATTTTCATGAGTTCATCACCGTCTTATCCAATGCTTTGTTCTATGGAAGAGGCTGTGGTAGCTTCCTATGAAAGGATGATTGCTGGTAATTATAAGTCATATATAGGAAGCTTAAGAGATTTTAGAGAAAGTGTTAGTAGCTTAGAAAATATTCGTCTGTTGGGTAATTTGCAGGTTGAATCAGCATATGATGAGACTAGAATAGTTTTTTACAGTTCATATTCTGGGGAGTTATTTGCCAGAATGCTTCGAGAAATGGGTAATATTGAAGTTGAAATGAGTGGCACAAATTATGTGGTGCTCATATCTACATTTATGGACGAGCCAGAGGATTTTGAACATTTGGCAAGAATCATAAAGCTAATAGATAAAGAATTTGATAGTGATGATTTTAGAGAAAAATGTAATGATGAAGCCACATTTTCAAAAGAGGAGCTACATGAGCTAGTGGGGACTGTGGTAGAGGATAACATATATGTATATCCCCCAGGTAGCTACATAGTTGCAGCGGGAGAAAAAATTTCTAAAGAAGCTATTGATAAAATTATAGAGCTTAAAGCATCTGGAAAAAAAATAATAGGATTGTAGAATAGAGAGTATGCAAAGATTTAAAAAATTAAATCGAATAGATGAGCTTGAGTTATCCATGTACGAGGAGGTTTCGGAAATTCCTGAAAATGAAGGTGATTATGAAACTTCTGTAAAATACGTAAGAGATATAAGAGACGGCAAGCTCTACATTAAAAAAGAAATTAAAAATGGGGATGAATCTTTGTATCAGGAGTTACTTGAATTTGAGGAGATTAATGAAAAAAAGCTACTAGGAGTCCCTCAGATTATTTCTGTAACAGATGCTGGAAATACTGTTTATGTTATAGAGGAATTCATTAACTGTCCTACTTTGAAAAAGGTTATGGAATCTCAGGCTGTAACGGCAGAGACACTGACTCTTATTTTTAGAGAAATTAGCATAATATTAGAGAGGCTTCACAAGGGCAAGAGTCCTATAACACATGGCTCTATTTCTGATGCTAATATATTAGTAAATATGGACGCCATCAATGGAAATACAAAAGAGCAAAAGGTCTATCTGGTGGATTTTAATATGGGGCAAAAACATTTACTTAAGGCAGATGTTAGTAAGGATATAACCAGTACCTGCAATGTTCTTAAAAGCTGCATGGACACAATGATGTTTAAGAGCATAATAGAGCTTGAAGGAGAACTGTGGGATGGCCTTATGGATATTGCAAAAAATGGTCCTGCCAGATATACTACGGACAGACAGATGATGCTTGAGCTTGGGAAGCTTATAGGTAAGAGAGCACCTAGAACAGTAAAGCCTAAAAAGAAGAACTACACATTACCAGGCTTTAGAACAAAGAAGCTTTGGAAGGGTGCTATAGCTTCCCTCGGTTATCTCTTTATGATAATGGTGGCATATTATATGGATTTTGACTATTATGGACTATGGAATATATATGAGAGAGTTTGTGTTCTTGGTGGAATGTTTTCCTATGTAGCGTGGTTTGCAAACTATATGGGTGTGAGAGATAAGTACAAAGCGATGACGGAAAAGTCAATTTTAAAAAAGCTTTTCGGACATTTTATTGCTGTAGTTGCGATATTTGGATTTTGGATGGTGATGCTTGTGGGACCAGATTTGTTTAATTTGGTGTGATGGGTGTAGATTGAGGTTTAATTCATGAAAGATTTAACAAAAGGCTACCCAGCTAAGGTAATTATAATGTTTACCATTCCTATAATGCTGGGATATATTTTTCAACAATTATATAGCTTGGTGGATTCCAAAATCGTAAGTGAATACGTTGGCCCCGAGGCACTTGCGGCGATTGGTGCAACGGCGGTTGTGTCTAATGTAATTATTGGATTTATAAATGGTCTTACCCAAGGCTTTGCAATTCCCATAGCTAATTGCTTTGGTGCTAAGGATATGGACAGGCTCAGAAAAAATGTAGCAGGAACAATTTTGCTTACTTTCAGCGTTGCTGTAATATTAACAATTTTATCTCTTGTTTTCATTGAGGATATATTGATTGCTTTGGGAACACCTATAGAAATAAGACAGGATTCCCTTGACTATGTAAGGATAATTCTTGCAGGAATTATTTTTACAGCCATTTATAACTGTAGCTCAAATATTCTGAGAGCGGTTGGCAACAGTAAGGTTTCTCTTTATTGCCTTATGGTTGCGGTTGTGGCTAACATTTTTCTAGATATTTTGTTTGTTAAATACTTAGAAAAAGGAATAGAGGGTGCTGCTTACGCGACAATTATCGCACAGGCTATGTCGGCAGTTTTATGTGCAGGTTACCTTGTAAGTGAATATAAGGAAATACTTCCAAAATTACAGGATTTTGTTCCTTACAAGGGAATGTATGGAAACCTTATTACAACAGGCCTTTCTATGGGACTTATGGGTTGCATAGTTAATATTGGTACTGTAATTTTGCAGAGTGCCATAAATGATTTAGGAACAAACATAATTACAGCACATACAGCAGCCAGAAGAGTGTTTGATATAATGTCGGTTACTGTTTACACATTTGGAATTGCCATGACTACCTTTGTCAGTCAGAATATTGGTGCGGGAAGAGCAGATAGAGTTCGTCAGGGAGTACGTCACGCAAATATAATAGTTACAGTAATTACTACAGTGCTTATTGTACTTTGTTATTCATTTGCAAGACCTGTATTTGAATGGGTTACTAGTACAAAAGACCCTGCGATAGTAGATTCGGCAGTTATGTATGCAAAAATAAGTATACTTTTCTTTTATGTATTAGGTCCGTTATTCGTATTTAGATGTTCGCTTCAGGGAATGGGACGAAAAATTGTGCCACTTATATCAAGTATCACAGAGATGCTGGTGAAGATACTTTCTGCCATGTTCCTAGTTCCAGCTTTTGCATACAAGGGTGTGGCATTTACTGAGCCTATAAGCTGGGTACTGATGACCATAATACTTGCTACGGCATATATGACAGGAAATCCTGAGAAGTATGTGAAGAGTGATGAAATTGTAGAATAAAATTTAATAGATGATATTAAAGTGAAGTTCAGGTTTAAGTGAGCTTCACTTTTTTATTTGATAAATTTTTATTTTTAACAAAACTTAAACATTTTAGAAAAAAATCAAAAACATTAGCTCCGTATTATAGGCTCATAAGATAAAACAAAAAAGGAGATAACAAATATGTCAGTTAAAGAATTTTTTAAGAATGCATTCGAGGATATGAAGGAGAGTACAAAGGCACAGCACGAGGTTGATAAGGCAAATTTTGCAGCAGCTAAGGCTGAGTCGAAGGCACAGTGGGAGGAAGCAAAGGCTATGGGCGACCCTGCAAGACGTAAGGATGTTTTACAGGCACAGCGTGATAAGCAGATAGCAGAGGCTAATGCTCGTAAGGCAGAGGCCCAGGCAAGAATTGCTGCGGTAAATGGTAAAAACTAATTCATAAGAAAATACATAGAGAGGAGAAAATATTATGGATAGAAATGAGCAGGATTTTTTAGTACAGAAGATTAGAACACAGTATACAGAGAAGGAGCACACAGAGTTAGA
This sequence comes from Lachnospiraceae bacterium, assembly GCA_015057525.1. Classification (GTDB taxonomy): domain Bacteria; phylum Bacillota; class Clostridia; order Lachnospirales; family Lachnospiraceae; genus Coprococcus_C. Next base: position 107,091 of record SVEE01000008.1, read on the forward strand.
TGAACTTAAGAAACTTGATAGCAAGGTTAAGAAACCAGCAATTGTGTTCGGATATGTATTTGGAATAATAGCAGCACTTATCATGGGAAGCGGAATGAGCCTTGTTATGACAGATGTCGGTTCTTGGATTGGGATAGAGAATGGATTGGTTCCGGGGATTGTAATTGGATGCGTTGGGCTTATCATGGCAATAGTGAATTATCCAATCTATAAAAAGATTCTTTGTAGTCGTCGCAAGCAGTATGCAGAAGAGATAATTACCTTAAGTGACAAACTTATGGCTTAAAAAACGTAAACAAAACTTTAACATTTAGATGTTATAATACCTATATGATATTGTAACATCTTTTTTTAGGGAGGTTTCGCATGTTTAAAATATTAGTAGTAGAGGACGACAAGGAGCTTAACAAAACTGTCTGCTCATTTTTAAATCATAGTGGTTATGTGGCTATAGGCTGTACAAATGCAAACGATGCATATGACGCGCTCTATGAAAATATGTTTGACATAATAGTTTCGGATATTATGATGCCTGGAATAGATGGCTTTGAGTTTGCAACAAGCGTTAGAGAGATAAATGAAGAAATACCTATCCTTTTCATGACTGCTAGAGATGATATTGCATCTAAGCAGAGAGGTTTTAGAATTGGCGTAGATGATTATATGGTCAAGCCTATAGATTTGGATGAGCTTTTTCTTCGTATAGGTGCACTTTTAAGGCGTGCTAAGATTGCAGCATCGAGAAAGCTGGAGATTGGTAGCTTTACTATGGATGCAGACGAGCATACAGCTTATCTAAAGGACGAGGAAATCAACCTTACTAACCGTGAGTTTAGCATACTGTACAAGCTACTTTCATATCCTAAGAAAACATTTACCAGAACGCAGCTTATGGATGAATTTTGGGATGCAGATACAGAGACAGCACCTAGAGCGGTGGATGTTTATATGACTAAGCTTCGTCAGAAACTTTCAGAGTGTGAGGATTTTGAAATTGTAACTGTTCACGGCTTGGGATACAAGGTGGTGATTAAATGAAACAAGAAAGAAAGGTAAAATCAATTTTAAGATTGCTTAATAATTATCTTATATTCTTTCTTTTGGTTGCATTTGTAATTACTTGCTGTATGTGTCTGTTTGTAACCACTCTGTCAAAGTCATTAAATATAGAATTTACAGAGGAAAATATTGCTGTAGCAGCTAAGCTTACATTTGTAAATGTTATATTGCTCAGCTTCATATTTACCATAGTGGATGCACTGCGAAGAAGAGCTACAGTAGATAAACCTGTAAAAAAGATTATTAAGGCAGCAGAGCAGATAATGCAGGGAGATTTTTCCGTTAGGATAAGTCCTATAGGGAAGCTTGGTCAGTATAATGAATTTGATGAGATTATAGATTGTTTCAATAAGTTGGCTCAGGAACTTGGCAGTGTTGAAACTCTTAGGACAGATTTTATAGCAAATGTATCTCACGAGATGAAAACGCCACTTGCTGTAATGCAAAACTATGGAACATTACTTCAGTCACCAGTACTTTCCGAGGAACAGCGAATGGAGTACGCAAAGGGTGTGACAGACGGAGCAAGACGTATGGCGGATATGATGACCAATATACTGAAGCTTAATCGCCTGGAAAATCAGCAGATATTCCCACAGACATCAGAATATGATTTAGGGGAACAGCTTTGTGAATGTCTCTTACAATTTGAGAATGTGTGGGAGAAGAATAATATAGAGATAGACACGGACATAGAGGACAATGTTCACATTAAGGCTGATGGGGAGCTCCTCAGTCTTGTGTGGAACAACTTATTTTCTAATGCCTTTAAGTTTACCGAGGCTGGGGGTAAGGTTACAGTTTCTTTAGCTAAAATAGATGGGATGGCTGAGGTTAAGATTATGGACACAGGTTGTGGAATGACACCTGAGGTGGGTGCTCACATATTTGAGAAGTTCTATCAAGGCGACACTTCACATTCTGTTCAGGGCAATGGATTAGGACTTGCCCTTGTAAAGCGTGTAGTAGATATCGCGCAGGGTGAAATCGGTGTAGAAAGTACGCTTGGAAAAGGCAGTACATTTACAGTGAAACTTAGGAGTGTGTAGGATGGATTGGAAAAAGCTAGGAATGGGGCTACTGTTTCCACCAATATGGTCAGCAGTTTTATTAACTATCTTAAGCACAATTTCATTAATATACGTATTTACCCAAGGAATGAGTATGACGGTTATTGCTTATATAGTATATGTAATATCCTTTTATACCATCGTAGTGGTTTGCGCCTATTGTGTTAAGTATTTACCTGGATACACAAAATGTATAAAGGGGAAAATAAATGATAATCCTATGGGACATAAGTTTCTTCACGAAGCTACTTTTAGAGCAAATATGTCCTTACAGTTATCCTTATTGGCAAATGTTTTGTATGTAGGAGTAAATATATTTTTCTATGCAGTAAACCGTTCTATGTGGTTTGTAATTTTGGCAGTTTACTATACGATTCTAGTTATAGTCAGACTTATATTGGTGAAATACGTAAGTAAGGATGCTATGGGCTCCAACCATTTGGGAGAATTAAGAATGAATGTTATATGCTCGGCGATTCTCCTTACAGTAAACATAGTATTATCAGGTGCGGTGTTAATGATTTTATATCAGGATAAAGGCTTCACCTATAATGGTGTATTGATATATGTTATGGCACTGTATACATTTTACACAACTATACATGCCATAGTGACTTTAGTAAAATATCGAAAGCTTAACAGCCCTGTTATGACAACCATAAGAGCCATACAGCTTTTTGCTGCACTTGTATCAATGTTATCTCTTGAGACAGCAATGTTTTCCCAGTTTGGACAGGACATGGCATTAGAGCATAAAAGATTGATGATTATTTTAACAGGAGCAGGAGTTAGTATTACAGTTTTAATCATGTCGGTGTACATGATAGCAAAATCCGTAAAAACAATTAAGAATATTAAGGAGTAGATAAAATGAATAATACAGATAATATTCAAAGCGAAAGCTTTAATTATACATATTCCGCTAAGCAGCAACAGGAGATAGAAGCTATCCGAAAGAAGTATATGCCTGCAAATGAGGATAAGATGGAACAACTTAGAAAAATGGATAGAAATGTTTCCAATAAGGCTACCATGCTTTCTATCATAATAGGCGTTATAGGAACCTTAATAATGGGAGCAGGTATGAGCCTTGCAATGACAAATATTGGCTCAAGCATGGGCATGAGTACCAATGCCTCTTTTGTTGTAGGAATTATTATAGGTATAATAGGTATGGTAATCCTAGGGTTGGCTTATCCTATTTATAATTATAAAATTAAGAAGGAGAGAGAAAAAATCGCTCCTGAAATAATTAGACTTACAGATGAATTGATGAAATAAAACTTTGCTATACAAGAAAAATGTGGTAAAGTATATCTAGTTAAGAAAAATAAGTTGTCTAAAATAGATACGCTGAGGCAAAATATTCTCAGACTACCACAATGTGTAGAAAGGATAGAAGATTATGGAAACAATAATTATAGTTGTAGGGTTAATTCTTGGATTACTTGGTTTAGTTATAATAGTTCCACTTATTGCATCGGTCGCAACTGTAGCGTCTGTTGTAGCAGTAGTATCAAAAGAGGATGAGAACCAGGAATAGTGATGAAAAGCGGTACGATGGTACCGCTTTTTTGTTTAATCTGACAACTTAAGGCGTATATCCTTATTGAAATCTTGCTACTTGCTGTGATATAATTATACAGTATGCAAATTTTTGGCATATTTTTGGGGTATATTAGTAGTACTATATTAAATCGAGGTGGTTTTATTGGCAGGAACTAAAAAAGCAAAAAAGGCTAAGTTGCCAAAGATGCCTAAAGAGGCTAAGGTGGCAATTAAAGAAAAGCCAACCAGAGAAGCAAGAAAAGAACAAAAAAAAGAGAATAAGCTTCGCAAGGTGATTATTAAGGAGCTTAAAAAGGATAAGAAGCAAAGAGATAAGGCTATAAATAGAGCTCTAGGTGTTGTAGCCGTAACCTTATGTATAATATCGTCTGTGCTTGATGTTATTACCAGGGACAAAGATGATTAAAAAATAAATATATATATCTAAGAAAGGAACTAATGAGATGAACAATTTTGATGGATTACTTGAGAAGATTTCTACTTGTAGCAAGAAGAAGGTTGCTGTAGCTGTAGCACAGGATGATGCTGTGCTTGAGGCTGTACAGGCAGCTAAGGAGAGAAATATTGCAGATGCTATTTTAGTTGGTGATGAGGATAAGATTAAAGAAGTAGCTGCAACTCTTAACATGGATTTAGCAGGTTATGAAATCATTGATGTTAAAGATAATACAGAGGCAGCTCTTACTGCTGTTAAGCTTGTTCATGATGGCAAGGCTGACATGTACATGAAGGGACTTATTGATACTAAGGGATTCCTTAAGAGCGTTCTTGATAAGGAAGTTGGTCTTAGAACAGGTAAGCCACTTTCACATGTTGCTTTATTCGAGATTGAAGGATTAGAGAAGATGCTCTATCTTACAGACGTTGCATTTATTCCATATCCAACACTTGAGGATAAGGTTGGTATTATTGAGAACACAGTTGAGGTTGCTCATGCTTGTGGTCTTGAGTGTCCAAAGGTTGCTCCACTTGCGGCTGTTGAGGTTGTTAATCCTAAGATGCCTGCTACTGTTGAGGCAGCAGAGCTTATGAAGATGAATGAAGAGGGTAAGATTACAGGTTGTATCGTAGATGGACCACTTTCTATGGACCTTGCTATTGACCCTGAAGCAGCAAGACATAAGGGAGCTACTAATCGTAAGATTGTTGGTGATGCAGATATTCTTCTCTTCCCAGACATTCATGCAGGTAACCTTGTTTACAAGACACTTGTACATACAGCAAATGTTAAGAATGGTTGTATCTTAACAGGTACTAAGGCACCAGTTATCCTTACATCACGTTCAGATACATTTGAGACTAAGGTTAATTCAATTGCCCTTGCAGCAATCGTTGCAGAAGCAATGGCTAACAACTAATAGATAATTAATTTACAACATATTAATTAAGGAGGATATAAAAATGGGTTATAAATCACTTATTATCAATCCTGGTTCAACTTCAACTAAGATTGCAGTTTTCGATGATGAGACATTAGTTTTTGATCAGACATTAAGACATGCTACAGAGGTTATTGCACAGTATGATTCTGTTGTAGCTCAGAAGGATTTTCGTAAAGAGGTTATTGCATCAGTTCTCGAGGAGAACAAGTTTGATGTTAAGACACTTGATGTTATCGTTGGTAGAGGAGGATTCCTTAGGCCAATCCCAAGTGGTACTTACGAAGTAACAGATGCTCTTATTAAGGATCTTAAAGAGGCTAAGAAGGAGCATGCTTCAAACTTAGGTGGTATCATTGCAAGAGAAATGGCTGACGAGTTAGGTGTTCCTGCTTACATTGTAGACCCTGTTGTTGTCGATGAGATGGATGATGTAGCAAGAATTTCAGGACATCCTGAGCTTCCAAGAACAAGTGTATTCCATGCACTTAATCAGAAGGCTGTTGCAAAGAGATACGCTAAAGAGTCAGGAATCAAATATGAGGACCTTAACCTTATTGTAGTACATATGGGTGGCGGTGTATCAGTTGGTGCTCACAGAGCAGGTAGAATTGTAGACGTATTCAACGCACTTGATGGAGATGGTGCATTTTCACCTGAAAGAGCAGGAGCTGTTCCTTGTGGAGAGTTAGTAAGACTTTGCTACTCAGGTAAGTACACAGAGAAGGAAATGATTAAGCAGTTAGTTGGTAATGCTGGTTACAATGCATACCTTGGAACTAATGATGCAAGAGATGTAGAGAAGGCTGTAGCTGAAGGCGATGAGAAGGCAACTCTTATTTACAATGCATTTGTATATCAGGTTGCTAAGGATATCGGAGCACAGGCTACTGTATTAAATGGTAAGGTTGACCGAATCATTTTCACAGGTGGTATTGCATATCAGAAGAGCCTTATTGAGGACATGAAAGAGAAGGTTGGCTTTATCGCTCCATTTACAGTTTATCCAGGTGAGGATGAAATGTTAGCTCTTTGCCAGGGTGCTCTTAGAGTATTAAATGGGGAAGAAGCCGCTATGGTATACTAAAAAATAGGGGAAAACGGATTATAATATTGCTCTAATAATATTATGGAGGGATTTTATGGATAACAATTTTAACGAAGAATTAAAGAAGGCAGAGGCTGAACAGGCAAATGTAGAGGCCGCTGCAAATGAAACTGTTGAAAATGCAGAACAAAAGATAGAGGAAGCAAAAGAGGCAACTGTGGAAAATGAGCAACCAGCAGAAGCGATTCAGCCGGCAGAAGAGGTGACAGAGCCAGCAACAGAGTTAGTTGAACAGCCAGCTCCTGCACAGGAGGCACCACAGGCAGAGCAGACAGCTCAGGAGATGCCACAGGCACAGCCAGAGGCTACACCTGCATTTCAGGCACAGCCTGTACAGGATGTGATGGCACCTGCTCAGCCAGAGGGTGGCAAACCAAAGAAGGTAAAGAAGCCTTTATCTAAGGGTGCAATTGCAGGTATCGTTACTGGTGGTGTTGCTTTAGTTGCAGCTGTAGTTTGTGGAATAATTTTTTTACCTAAGCTGTTTAGAAGTGACAAGGAAGTAGTTATGGATGCAGTAGCAGAAACATTTACTTTCTCAAGTAGCTCAAATTATATTGATGAGCTTATAGATCCAGTGGCAGTCAATGAAGCATATTATTCAGAGGGTGGTTCTGTAAACTATAATATGGCATTAGAGAGTGTTCTTGGAGAAGATAGTTTTTCAGGATGGCAGTTAGCTGTTGACTCAGCTTTCGATCCAGTGAATCAGTTAGCTAATACAACAACTACATTAGATTATAATGATGTTAATATTTTATCAATATCGGATGCAGTTACTTCAGATACTATGTATTTAATGCTTAGCAATGTTGCAGAGGCATACTTATCGCTTCCAACTGAAAACACATTAGTGGCTCTTCAGGACTCAGAACTTGGTCAGGCTATGGATATGTATGGAATGCCAGCATATAGCATTAATTACTTTGGAAATAGCTCTGATGGTGAAGATAATTCATATCTTGTATTTGCAGATGATTTGGAGAAGATTTGGGATTCTGCTACATTTGAGAAGCAGAAAGGCAAGGTTAAGATAACTGTTAATGGTGAAGACATTACTGCTAAGGAATATTTCATCACAATAAAAGAAGATGACATGAAAGAGTCATTAGAGCTTTTCTTAACAGATATGATGAGTATTGTATCATCTGACCCTGCAATGTTAGAGTCTATGGGCTTAGATCAGGCTACATTTGACATGTATGTAAATTTAGCAATAGGTGAAATCGTATCTATGATTAACGAGGACCTTGTAATTAAGGTATATATCAAGGGTGATAGAATTGTTAAGATAACTAACAGTTATACATTATCATATGGTGGAGTTGATCTTACTGGTGACTTTTATGTAGATATTGATGAAAATGATATGTCAGGTGCGCTAAAGCTCTACGCAATGGGCGAAGAGGTTGGTGTTCTTGTAGATGTGAAGGATGTATATGGAGACGCTAATGGAACTGTTACATGCTACTATGGAGATGAAGAAGTTACTTGTAGCTTTGAGTCAGTAGTTGAGGATGAGGATTCACAGTACAAGGCAGATGTTACCGGAGAAGTATACTACGCAGACGAGACAATATTAACATATTCTGTAAGCAGTGAAATTTCTAAGGATGATAATACATTTGCGGAAGAGATTACTATTAGTGTAATTGATGGCGAGGATACATATCCTGTAACGGTTGCATGGTCAGGTGCTGTAGAGGATGTGGAAACTGGAGTTAAATATACTATTAACTTAGATAAGATAGAAGTATTGTATGAGGATCAGTCAATAGTTACATTATCTGCTAATTATACTTGTGATACTTCTGTTGTAGATGCTGTAGGTCCTGATTCAAGTATTGAGGTTTATGACCTTACTTCTACTAGCATTGAAGATTTAGAGAATCTTGTGTTAGATAATCAGAACAAGATAATCAATTGGGTAAAAGACATAATTATGGAGACAGGTGAAGTTGGTCAGCTTATAGATGAATATTTATTCGATGGTCAGGCATCAAGCTTTCTTCAGATTTTCTAAATAACTAATACAAAAATGAAAAAGATATTTGAAATTAAAAACATAGTTATGGGAGAGGGATTGCCTAAGGTTTGTATTCCCCTTATGGGCAAAACAGAAGAGGATATATTGTGTGAAGCAGATAAAATACGCATAGCCTCAAAGGAAACTAACATAGATATGGTTGAATTCAGAGGGGATTATTATTCTGATTTAAATGATTTAGATAAGCTTAGCTCGACTCTCAAGAAACTTCAGGATATATTCAAAGACACTATCCTTTTGTTCACAATAAGAAGTAGCAAGGAAGGTGGCGAAAAGCTTAGTTTTGAAACACCATCTGTCAACGACATTAATTTGCACGTTGTATCAAATGCACTTGCAGACATTGTAGATGTAGAATTATTTTCTGGAGATTCAGACATAGCAACCATCATTACAAAATCAAAAGAAACAGGTGTTAAAATAATCATGTCAAATCATGATTTTCATACAACACCTCCAAAGGAAACTATCATAGAACGTTTAACAAAAATGCAAGACCTGGGAGCAGACATAGCTAAGATAGCTGTTATGCCTGAATCAAAGCAACACGTACTAGACTTACAGCAAGCTCTCTTGGAAATGCATGAATCCTATGCAACAGTTCCGTTAGTGGGCATTTCCATGGGCAAGCTTGGAGCAATAAGCAGAATAGCAGCACAAAGCTTCGGAAGTGCAATGACCTTTGCAACCATAGGGAATGCATCGGCACCTGGACAAATCCCAGTAGAAGCCTTGAACCAGACCCTAGGCACCATAGCCCAATATACAGAGTAGGAAAGCTTGCATGCACTTGGATTCCCCCTTACCTAGGACAAGGGAGATTCCGAAAACACGCTTTCGCTTGAGCGAAAACGTAGCGGTACGTAAGTTCATATATGCAGGACTTGCAAAAAAATGCGGCTAGGAAACTGTTAGGAAACGCCAGTACTTAGTGCGAAAAATAAGGACACCGGATTTCAAATTTATTTGTTAATCCGGTGTCCTTATTTTTCACACTTACGTACTGCTGCGTTTCCGCTCAAGCGAGAGCGTGTTTCCAAGCGCATTTATTTTGGCAAGTCCTGTATATATGAACTAAGTGCCGACGTTTTCTAACAGTTTTCTCCACAACCCTTGTCCTGGGTAAGGGGGGAATCCAAGTGCAGGTAAGTCTTTCCTATTTGCTAGGGGCTGGTTGAGGGTCTTCCCAAGGCTCATCCATTGGGTAGCGAATCTTCCAGGTCTTGCGGAGTGCATCATAGAATTTCATGAGGCGAAGTGTTTCTCCGTGTGGCATTTCTGGTGATTCAAACTTGCCTGTAATGATTGCATCTCTTGCTGACATGAACTGGAATTCGTAGCCGCTGATTTGGCGAGATGGAATCTGAGTTTCAAATACAAGCTTCTTGTCCAATTGATAGATGCGGAAGCTTGATGGATTGTTGATGTTGTCAATTTCGATATAGCCTCTGTCACCGTAGATGCGTGCATTGTTGTCTGCCTCGTACATCATAGTGAAGAATACGTTGGCGCTCTTAGCACCCTTAAAGTTGAACTGGATAACGCTTTGGGCATCTACACCAGTTTGTAAGCGAGCACAAGTAGATGCGATAGTTGCAGGTTCTGTGCCATATACCATGGAAACTAAGTTGATTGGGTACACTCCTAAATCAAGTAATGCTCCACCTGCTAATTCAGGCTGGGTTACGCGTTCTTTTTTGCGTAAGTCATATCCAAGGCTACAAGTAATATTGTTAACATTACCTATAGCTCCCTTCTTGATGTAATCTAACATTAAGTTGTACATAGGAAGGAAGCGAATCCACATAGCTTCGCCTGCGAATACCTGTTTCTCTTCTGAAAGCTTTAATACTTCTTCTGTAGTTTTTGCATCATAAGAAAATGCCTTCTCTACTAATACTGGCTTGCCTGCATTAATGCACATTTTAGCTTGCTCTGCATGATGTGAATGAGGAGTGGCAATATAAATAAGCTCCACATCTGGGTCTTGCGCAAGTTCTTCGTATGAGCCATATCTTTTTTCGATATTATATTCATCTGCAAATTCGTTAGCCTTCTTAAGGTCTCTAGATGCGATAGCGTATGGCTCAAATCCGTCTAATTTATTAAGTGTATCTGCAATGATGCCGGCAATTTTACCAGCGCCAATAATTCCTACTCTAAAATTAATCATTTGGTTCTCCTTTATATATTCAAAATAGTTATAATAATACTTCGATTATACTTTAAAATACGCATATATTCAATAGTTGTATTATGTATTAAATTAGATTAAAGGTAGAATATCAAATCACAATATCATATCTTTAGTGCGCTAATATTCTTCCTTTTCATTGACATACCAAGGGATTTTAAGGTATACTAGAAACTTGGTGGAGTATATGTCAATGGTAATTGTATGATTGACTTTAAATAATATATTAAGAAAGGGAATGCAAATATGTACGAAAAGGTTTCCACAAAGCTTAACTTTGTTGAGCGTGAACAAAAGGTACTTGATTTCTGGAAGGAAAGCAAGGTTTTCGAGAAGAGTATTGAAGAGAAGCAGGATCTTCCAACATATACATTTTATGATGGACCTCCTACTGCAAATGGTACACCTCATATAGGTCATGTACTTACAAGAGTTATCAAGGATATGATTCCTAGATACCAGACTATGAAGGGCCACAAGATTATACGTAAGGCTGGATGGGATACTCACGGTCTTCCTGTAGAGCTTGAGGTTGAGAAGCTTCTTGGCATAGATGGTAAGGATCAGATTGAGGCTTATGGCCTTGATCCATTTATCACTAAGTGTAAGGAATCAGTTTGGAAATACAAGGGAATGTGGGAGGAGTTCTCCGGCAAGGTTGGTTTCTGGGCTGATATGGATGACCCATATGTAACTTATCACAACGATTTCATTGAGTCAGAGTGGTGGGCCCTTAAGAATATTTGGGACCAGGGACTTCTCTACAAGGGCTTTAAGATTGTACCTTACTGTCCTCGTTGTGGAACACCTCTTTCTAGCCATGAGGTTGCTCAGGGATATAAATTAGTTAAAGAACGTTCAGCAGTTGTTAGATTTAGAGTGGTTGGTGAGGATGCATACTTCCTTGCTTGGACAACTACTCCTTGGACACTTCCAAGTAACGTAGCACTTTGTGTTAACCCAGATGAGACTTACTGCAAGGTTAAGGCTGCTGACGGAAATGTATATTATATGGCAGAAGCACTTCTTGATAAGGTACTTGGTGGACTTGCTAAGGATGATGAGAAGGCTTATGAAATTTTAGAAAGCTACAAGGGTACTGACCTTGAAAGAAAGGAGTACGAGCCACTCTTTGCTTGTACTAAGGATGCTGTTACTAAGCAGCCACAGAAGGGTCACTACATTACTTGTGATTCATATGTAACTATGACAGATGGTACTGGTATCGTTCATATTGCTCCTGCATTTGGTGAGGACGATGCTCAGGTTGGTAGAAAGTATGACCTTCCATTTGTACAGATGGTTAACGGTAAGGGTGAGATGACAGAGGATACTCCTTATGCTGGCAAGTTTGTTAAGGATGCTGATAAGGATATCTTAATCGACCTTGATAAGGATGGACTTTTATTTGATGCTCCTAAGTTTGAGCATGACTACCCATTCTGTTGGAGATGTGACACACCACTTATTTACTACGCTAGAGATACTTGGTTCATCAAGATGACAGCTGTTAGAGATAAGTTGGTTAAGAACAATAATACTGTTAATTGGATTCCAGAAGGTATCGGTAAGGGACGTTTTGGTGCTTGGCTTGAAAATGTTCAGGATTGGGGACTTTCTCGTAACCGTTACTGGGGAACACCACTTAATATTTGGGAGTGTTCTTGTGGTAAGAGACATGCTATCGGTTCTATTGAAGAGCTTAAGTCCATGAGCAAGAATTGTCCTGATGAAATAGAACTTCATCGTCCATATATTGATGATGTTACTATTACTTGTCCTGACTGTCAGGGCGAGATGAAGAGAGTGCCAGAGGTTATTGACTGCTGGTTCGACTCAGGAGCAATGCCATTTGCGCAGTGGCACTATCCATTTGAGAATAAGGATATCTTCGAGGAGAACTTCCCTGCTGATTTCATCAGTGAGGCAGTTGATCAGACAAGAGGATGGTTCTATTCACTTATGGCTATTTCAACACTTCTCTTTGATAAGGCACCTTACAAGAACGTAATCGTACTTGGTCACGTACTTGATAAGGATGGACAGAAGATGTCTAAGTCTAAGGGAAATGCAGTTGACCCAATGGATGCTTTAAATAAGTATGGTGCAGATGCTATCAGATGGTACTTCTACAGTAACTCAGCACCATGGCTTCCAAACAGATTCCACGAGGATGCAGTTCTTGAGGGACAGAGAAAGTTCATGGGTACACTTTGGAATACTTACGCATTCTATGTACTTTATGCAAATATAGATAAGTTTGACCCAACTCAGTACAAGTTAGAATATGACAAACTTTCAGTTATGGATAAGTGGCTTCTTTCTAAGCTTAACACTATGGTTAAGTCAGTTGATGAGGCACTTGGCTCATACAAGATTCCAGATGCTACTAAGGCTCTTGCAGACTTCGTAGATGATATGAGTAACTGGTATGTAAGACGTGGTCGTGAGCGTTACTGGGCAAAGGATATGCCACAGGATAAGATTAACGCATATATGACATTATATGAAGCACTTGTTACACTTTGTAAGACAGCTGCGCCTATGATTCCATTTATGACAGAGGATATCTACCAGAACCTTGTAACAAGATTTGATAAGACTGCTCCTATTTCAATTCACCTTTGTGACTTCCCTGTTGCAAATGAGGATTATATTGATGCAGAGCTTGAGGCTAGTATGGATCAGGTACTTAAGATTGTTGTATTTGGTCGTGCTGCACGTAATACAGCTAACATCAAGTCTCGTCAGCCTATTGGAAATATGTTTGTTAAGGCTGCTAAGTCTTTAGATGAGTACTTTGTAGAGATTATTGAGGATGAGCTTAACATTAAGGCAGTTACATTTAAGGATGATTTATCAGACTTTACTTCATATAACTTTAAGCCACAGCTTAGAACAGTTGGTCCTAAGTATGGAAAGCAACTTGGTGGAATAAAGGAATACCTTGCAAATGTTGACGGCAATGAAGCTATGGCAACTCTTAAATCTGAGGGAGCATTGAAGTTTGATGTTGCAGGTACAGAGGTTGTTCTTGCAGAGGAAGATTTACTCATTGAAACTGCTAAGATGGAGGGATATGTAACAGAGGGCGATAACTATGTAACAGTTGTTATCGATACAACTCTTACTCCAGAGCTTATTGAGGAAGGTTTCGTAAGAGAAATCATTTCTAAGATTCAGACAATGCGTAAGGATGCTGATTTCAATGTAACAGACAGAATCAAGGTTTACGTTGAAGGCAACGATAAGATTGCAGAAGTTATGAGTGCTAATGCTGATGAAATTAAGAATGTTGTTCTTGCCAACGAGTTTGCAATTGGTGCAATGGGTGGTGTTTCTAAGGATTGGAACATCAATGGTGAAAAGGTAGTTCTTGGTGTTGAGGTAATGTAATTTTTAAAATTATATTCTTAATACAGCATAAAATAGGTTGTTTTATAGATAATATTCATATAAAACAATTAAAAATAAATCATTTATGGGTGATAATAAACGAAAATTTTTTAAGAGATTGTATAAAATCACAAAGTTTGTTAAACTAAACAATGGTTTATAGAAAGTAAATTAATGGGACAGGAGAAATCCTGTGCTGAAAAGATAACACCCCTGTCAATTTATTGACGGTATTATTAAGGAGGACAATTATGAAGAAGATGGCTGACTTTGATAAGGAAAGCTTCAAAAAAGAGGTCATTAACAACGTTAAGAATCTCTTCAGAGTTACAATTGATGAAGCAACACCTCAGCAGGTGTTCCAGGCTGTTTCTTATGCAGTAAGAGACGATATTATCGATCGTTGGATTGCTACACATAAGGAGTATGAGGAGAAGAACGTAAAGACTGTTTACTACCTTTCAATGGAATTCCTTATGGGTAGAGCACTTGGTAACAATCTTATTAACTTAACTTCTTATGAGCAGATTAAGGAAGCTCTTGAGGAGATGGGATTTGACTTGAACTTCATCGAGGATCAGGAGCCAGATGCAGCACTTGGTAATGGTGGTCTTGGTAGACTTGCAGCTTGTTTCCTTGACTCTCTTGCAACACTTGGTTACCCAGCATATGGTTGTGGTATCAGATATCGTTATGGTATGTTCGCTCAGGCAATTGAGAACGGATATCAGATTGAGAAGCCAGATAACTGGTTAAAAGATGGTAACCCATTTGAGATTAGACGTCCAGAGTACGCTGTTGAAGTTAAATTTGGCGGATATGTACGTACAGAGTGCAGAGATGGCAAGAATTTCTTCGTACATGAGGACTATCAGTCAGTTCGTGCCGTACCATATGATGTTCCAGTAATCGGATATGGCAATAATGTTGTAAATACACTTAGAATTTGGGATGCTGAGGCTATACAGGAATTCAACCTTAATTCATTTGATAAGGGTGATTACCAGAAGGCTGTTGAGCAGCAGAACCTTGCTAGAAACCTTGTTGAGGTTCTCTATCCAAATGATAACCACTATTCGGGTAAGGAGCTTAGATTAAAGCAGCAGTATTTCTTTGTATCAGCTTCTATCCAGAGAGCTCTTATGAAGTTCAAGGAGACAAACAGTGATATCAGAGACCTTCCTAATAAGGTTACATTCCAGTTAAATGATACTCATCCAACTGTAACAGTTGCTGAGCTTATGAGAATCCTTGTTGATGAGGAGAACCTTGAGTGGGACGAGGCATGGGATATCACTTGCAGAACTTGTGCTTACACTAACCACACTATCATGGCAGAGGCACTTGAGAAGTGGCCAATCGACCTCTTCCAGAGACTTCTTCCAAGAATCTATCAGATAGTTGATGAAATAAATAGAAGATATGTACAGCTTATCGAGGATAACTATCCAGGAAATCAGGATAAGGTTAGAAATATGGCTATCCTTTATGATGGACAGGTTAAGATGGCTCATCTTGCAATCGCAGGTAGCTACTCTGTAAATGGTGTTGCTCAGCTCCATACAGACATCCTTAAGAAGAGAGAGCTTAAGGACTTCTATGAGATGAGACCAGACCAGTTCAACAATAAGACTAACGGTATTACTCAGAGAAGATTCCTTCTTCACGGTAACCCACTCCTTGCAGCTTGGGTAACTAAGAAGATTGGTGATGGTTGGATTACTGACCTTTCTCAGATGGCTAAGCTTAAGAAGTACGTTACTGAGAAGAAGTCACAGAAGGAATTCATGGATATTAAGTATAAGAACAAGGTTCGTCTTGCAGAGTACATTAAGGAGCACAACGGTATCGAGGTTGACCCTAACTCAATCTTTGACGTACAGGTTAAGAGACTCCATGAGTACAAGAGACAGCAGCTTAATATTCTTCACATTATGCACTTATACAATGAGTTAAAGGCTAATCCAGATATGGATTTCACACCTACAACATTTATCTTTGGTGCTAAGGCAGCAGCTGGTTATAAGACTGCTAAGCTTACAATCAAGCTTATCAACTCAGTAGCAGATGTTATTAACAATGACCCAGATATCAAGGGTAAGATTAAGGTTGTATTCATTGAGAACTATAGAGTATCTAATGCAGAGATTATCTTTGCAGCAGCTGATGTATCAGAGCAGATTTCTACAGCTTCAAGAGAGGCTTCTGGTACTGGTAACATGAAGTTCATGTTAAATGGTGCTCCAACACTTGGTACTATGGATGGTGCTAACGTTGAAATCGTTGAAGAAGTTGGCGCAGAGAACGCATTTATTTTCGGTCTTTCTGCTGAGGAAGTTATGAAGTATGAGCGTGAGGGCGGATACTATCCAATGGATGTTTACAACTCAAATCCAAAGGTTAAGAAGGTTCTTGACCAGTTAATCGATGGAACATATTCAGAGGATAAGGAACTCTTCAGACCACTTTATGATACACTTGTTAAGAATGATGTTTACTTCACTCTTAAGGATTTCGATTCTTATGCAGATGCTCAAAAGAGAGTAAACGAGGCTTACAAGGATAAGACAGCTTGGGCTCAGATGGCTATGCTTAATACTGCATGTGCAGGTAAGTTCTCTTCAGATAGAACTATCGAGCAGTACGCACAGGAAATCTGGAAGCTTGAGAAGGTTGAAGTTAAGCTTAAATAATTAAAGAGATTTATATAAAAATGAGTTCGGTTTGTGCCGGGCTCATTTTTTATGCATTAATTTAAGTAAAAGAGTATAGTATAAAGTAAGACAACTTTTTGGGGTAAACATATGGGGGAGAAAATAATGGCAGCCATTACATTTGTAGCTGCAATTATATTATTACCTTATATAATAACTATGATTATAAATGGTCAGCATGGTGACATAGGTACAGGAATAGGAAACTTAGATTCCGGCAAGGATGTACTTATTCAAATCGATGGGGATAATAGGCTTCTTGATGTAGAGCAATATATTGCCGGTGTCTTGCCAGGCCTGGTGGAACCAGAGGCTAATGTACAGATTATGGAGGCTCAAGCTGTTGCTGTCAGAACAAAGATATATTTTGCTATGGGCGAAAGTACAGTAATAGATGCGTCTAATTTAGATTTTAAATTCTACACGAAGGAAGATTTTATACATGAGTGGGGAAAGTCTGTATATGCAAATTCATCTGTAAAATATGAAAAGGCAGTAATTAACACATTAAACCAAATTATTGAATAAAACCAATAATATGCGTCCATAATAATTTCAACCAATAATAATGGTAGAAAACAGGAGGCATATTATGAATAAATTTACAAGCTTTATGAGAAGCCGAGGCTTTTACGTAGCATTGGGAACAGGAATTGTAGCCTTTGTGGCAATGCTTATGGTTTACAATTACAATAGTACAAGGGATGAAATGGGTACTAAATCAGTCATAGATTTGAATGAACCTGCAGTTAGTGAAGAGAGTATTGAAAATACAGGGTTAGAGCAAGTAAATAACGAACCAGTGGAAGATAGTGAGGACATAGCCGGAAACACAGATGCTGAAAGAAATGAAGAAGACAGTCAGGTTGCATCTCAAGACCAGGAAGAGGAAAATATAGAGGATGTTTCATCAGATGCGGCTGTAGCAGACACTGATGAAGATGTACCTGAGGAAACTCAGGTGGCGGATTCCGAAACTGAAGGAGACTCAACAGTGCCAGCTAGCAGTGATGTAACAGGTGTAGATTTTTCGGACGATACTGTTTTATATACAGCTCTTGAATATAATGGGGACAAGCAACTTGTATGGCCTGTTTCAGGGAATGTTATCCTTCCATATAGTATGGAGACTACAGTGTATTTCCAGACTCTTGACGCTTACAAATGTAATCCGGGAATATTAATTGAGGCCAGCGAAGGTGAAGATGTCTTTGCGGCATATGAGGGAATAGTAAGCAGTATAGAAGAGACAAAGGAATACGGTACAGTTGTTACTATAACAATGGGTAACGGTTATGAAGCAAAATACGGTCAGCTTATGAATGTTTGTGTTGCTGAGGGAGATATGGTAAGTGTATCTCAGAACATTGGTGAGGTAGGACCTGTATCTAGTTATTTTATAGAGGAAGGTACAAATCTTTATTTCCAGGTAAATAAAGATGACGAGCCGGTAAACCCAATGGAGTTAATAAAATAAGGTATAAAAAATATGGACATGTAATTATCAAGTAAATGATAAATTACATGTCCTTTTTATGGAAAAATATAATGATACTTAGTTAAGGCAATCGTCACATGTGCCTGAAAACAATATGGAAACCTCATCTACAAAGTATGGTGAAGAATCATTGGCCTGTTCTATAATTTCGCTAAGTGGCTCCATATCCATGTCCTTGACTGCACCACAGTTTTTGCATACAAAGTGATAATGAGGGTCGGTACATGCGTCGAAATGGTCTGTTTTGCCATCGCAGGAGAGTCTAAGAATCTGTCCACATGAAGATAATTGATTTAAATTTCTGTACACTGTACCTAAGCTAATATTAGGCAAGGTTTCTCTAATTGATATGTAAACCGTCTCCGCTGTGGGATGGTCTTTTCTATCCTTTAAAAAGTTTAAAATTGCCTCTCGTTGGTGGCTATATTTCATAGGGGTTTTCATTAAAACTCCTCCTTTATAAAAATAATAATGATTACTAGTTACAGTATATATTAAGGAATATAATCTGTCAACAAAATATACAGCAAATAGTACAAATTTTTTTGGTAATAAATACTATTTGCGATTGACATAATGTTTTTTCATATGTACAATTTAGTATGGTAGCACGTTAAATTATACATATGAGAGGGCACAATGAAGTTTAGTATAATCAATGAAGAACCGAATATAGAAACAGCAAAAAATATTATAGACTCAGTGCTTAACGCGGGATATAATCCAACCTTAGTAATTGACAAATCAAGTTACGAAATTCTGTATCAGAATAAGCGAGCTTTAGATTTGTTAGGAGATAGAATTGGGAGATATTGTCACGAGGTATTTTGTACTAGGGATATCCCTTGTATAGATTGTCCTGTGAATGGTATGATAGCATCATCTGTGGTTAAGGTAAAACATGAAGAGCTTTTCGACAAGAATGCCAAGTGGCTATTTTCTAACATAAATTGGTTTGATGGAAGAAATGCAGTTTTAGCTACTCTACTTGAGGTGTTAGATGAATCGCAGGATATAATTGCCAGAGAAATTGCAGATAAAATGAGCGAGGAAATTGAGGTTGATATACAGGAGATAGATTCCCTTACTCATATTCCTACTATTACCAAGTTCTATCGTGAGACGGAAAAGGCTATTCATAACAACTTAGATAAAAGCTACGCAATAATTGTTTTTGATATAGATCATTTTAAGAGTGTTAATGATTTATATGGAATGACTAAGGGCGATGATGTTTTAAGGCACATAGGTCAAGTATTAAAGGCTATGTTTGGTAGTGAAGACAATTATGCTCGTATGCATTCTGATATGTTTGCGTTTTATATGTCCTATGAGAAAAAGGGAGATATTGTTAAGCTGGCCGAGAAAATAAAAAAGAAAATAAATACTAATGATTTAAACGTGGATGAAATCAATGTTTCCTTTGGTATTTATCTTGTGGAAGATGTGGAAGTGCCAATTAATCTTATGTGCGATAGAGCTATGATGGCAAGCGATAATATTAAGGGTAACATAATGAAATTTTGCGCATTTTATGATGAGCAATACAGAGAGGCTATGCTTAAAACAAGCGAGATAGAGCATGAGATGCACAGGGCTCTTGAAGATGGAGAATTCCATATGTATCTCCAGCCTAAATATAGATTGACAGATGAATATCTCTGTGGTGCTGAGGTGCTTTGTAGATGGGTGCATCCTAAGAAGGGTATAATTCCTCCTATGGAATTCATACCACTATTTGAAAAGAATGGATTTATTATCAAATTAGATGAATATATGTGGGAACAGGCTTGTAAGACCTTAAGAGAGTGGATAGACCAGGGCAGAAAGCCTATTCCGCTGTCGGTTAATATATCTCGCTATCATATACAGCATAATGATTTAGAAAATGTGCTTATGGGACTTATTACTAAGTATGACTTAAGTCCAAAGCTTTTAGTTCTTGAAATTACGGAATCCTTATTCTTAGATAAGCCGGAAGAACTTAATCGTGTATTGGTTAAGCTTCAGGAGTTAGGATTTAAACTTGAAGTTGATGATTTTGGTTCAGGATTTTCTTCTTTGAACCTTATCAGAAATATATCTGTGGATACCATCAAAATAGACAAGGAGTTCCTTGACAGCGAGATGGCCTCAGAAAAAGGAAAAATTGTAGTCAACCATACGATAGATATGGCAAAGGATCTTATGCTTCAGGTTATTGCAGAGGGTGTAGAGACCGAACAGCATGTGGAATTCCTCAAAAATTCCAAGTGTGATGTGGCGCAAGGATACTATTTTGCAAGGCCGATGCCACTTACAGAATTTAATGAATTTAATTTTTAAAAAATTATAATACAATTCTTGACATGTATAAATGTCTGTTGTATATTGATGACTATAAGAAATAAGAAGTTTACTAAAAGGAGATTTAAAACTATGTTAGAAAAAATGAAAGAAATCATTTCAGAGCAGTTAAGCGTTGATGCAGCAGATATCGAGTTAACAACATCATTCAAGGATGACCTCGGTGCAGATTCACTTGACCTTTTCGAATTAGTTATGGCTCTTGAGGAAGAGTATAACTGCGAGATTCCTTCAGATGATTTATCATCTATCGCAACTGTAGAGGATGTTATTAAGTACCTTAAGGAGCTTGGTATCGAGGAGTAATCTCTATATACATAGTGATATATAAAAAGAAGCCTTATACGAGGCTTCTTTTTTTGTCCCCTAATTAAAAATAGATGTAAATATGACTGTAAGAAAGTATGGGGCTACTTATTATATATAAATACAAACAACCTGCAACGCGCTGACAAACTAACCAGTAACTCCGACTAAGACTCTCAGGAATGCCTTCGAGCCTAAGTCGTCATAACTGGTGGATTTCGTCAGACGCTAAAAACGCAGTCCAAATGTTTGTATTTATATATAGTAAGTAGCCCCATACTTCTTTACAGTCATATTACATCAGAATCTTATTAGAGGGCAAACAAAAAACAGGCAGTCTATATAAGACTGCCTGTAATTAGTTATAGTAGTATAAGGGATTAACCCATAATTACCTCTACTGTATGAGTTGCACCATCTCCGAATGCTGGGATTACATTACCTTCAACAGCCTTGCCGTCAACAGTCATGCTCTTAACACCCTTGCATACGTGATCTGGATTAGAAACCTTAATGTCATAAGTTGCGCCACGGAACTGACGTGAAGCAGTAAGTCCGTCCCAAGCAGATGGGATTGAAGGATCAATCTTAAGACCATCGAAATCTGGCTGTACACCTAAGATGTACTGAGAAATTGCTACCATATTCCATGCAGCAGTACCTGTAAGCCATGAGTTCTTACCCTGTCCAAAGTTCTTACCTGTCTGTCCTACATCAGAACCTGCATCCTTACCACCGATCATCTGTCCATATACATATGGCTCAGTCTTGTGAAGCTCTGAGTGCTCCTCAGTGAAAGCAGGCGCTATCTCTGAATAGTACTTAAATGCCTGGTCACCCTCACCAGCATAAGCAGCTGCACAGATAATCCATGCATTGTTGTGAGTGAAGATACCTGCATTCTCCTTGTATCCACCTGGGTAAGTTGAGATCTCACCGTACTGGATATAGTACTTAGTGAATGCTGGGTTATTAAGTACAAGACCGTGCTCTGTATTAAGACGCTCGTCGATAGAAGCAAGAGTCTTCTTAGTAACTTCTGGGTCAAGGTCTGACATAATTGCGAAGCCCTGTGGCTCGATGAAGATCTTACCTTCTTCACATTCCTTAGAACCCATCTTCTCACCGTAAGCATCGTATGCACGGAGGAACCAATCTCCATCCCATGCTGATTCCATCATATTAGCTTTCATCTTATCGATTTCAGCCTGAGCTGCAGCAGCCTCATCGTCTTTACCAAGGTGCTTTAAGATAGCTACATAGTTAGGACCTGCATAAGTAAAGAGTGCAGCAACGAATACTGACTCAGCAACCTTAGAGTAACCACCCTCAGCAGCAAACTTAGGGTTAGTGTAAGTCTGGAAGCTCTCACCTGGAGTATCTGAGAAGCATGAAAGGTTGATACAATCGTTCCAGTCAGCTCTCATAGCAAGTGGAAGACCATGTGGTCCAAGGTTGTTAACAATCTTGTAGAATGATACCTTAAGGTGATCAAGCATTGGCTGAGCCTTGCTCATATCATTGTCATAAGGAACCATCTCATCTAAGAGACCCCAATCACCAGTTTCCTTGATGTATGCAGCTACTGAAAGGATGAGCCATAATGGATCATCTGAGAAGTCACCACCGATATCGGCGTTACCCTTCTTAGTAAGTGGCTGATACTGATGGTAGCATCCACCATCTGGGAACTGAGTTGAAGCAAT
>SVEE01000016.1 GCA_015057525.1 Lachnospiraceae bacterium
TTGATATGAGTGAATATTTTGAAAAGGCTCCACAAATCAAAAGAACACTTGCTATAAGAGGTGCTGCATAGCACATGAATTAATTAACCGAAAGGAATTTACACACAAAAATGGACTTGACTAAAAAATTGCTCCCTATACCCTTGAATTATATATAGATTGGGTATAGAGAATAAGAACTATTGTATAGACCCTCAAACATGTGAAATGTTAAGTTTGGTATAATGTGTTTTAATGTGTGTGGGTCTGGAATGAAAGAGATTGAGCATATACCCACGATAGCCAGATAAGTACCATTTTGATTTGGATTAATAATTAAAGAGTTATGTTTTATAAAATATTTGGGGTGAGTATCCGGTTTTATGGGACACCTAACCCCAAAAGTTATTATCATTTATAAAATAACAAGCTAATAAGATAATAAGATGATAAAACAACAAAATAACACTACAATATCTTAATAATTTGTAGAATCTTTTCTTTTTTATCATTTGTGCATTCATGCAGCTCTTTTAAGATTTCGTTGTCAAGAGATGACTTGGAGGTGTATTCAGATGCAAGCACATAGTCCACTGTTACATCCAAGGCATTACATATGTACACAAGGGTTGGAAGACTAATTTTAACACGGCAATTTTCAATATTGCTTATGTGGCTTGTGTTAACGTTGGCTTTGTTGGCTACATATTCTTGTGTGATTCCTTTTGCTATACGAATCTCTTTAATTTTTTTAGCAATAGTAACAAAATCAATATTATTCATATAATTTCTCCTAAGTAACAAAAAAACATAATGTATCCCCTTAATTGTAATATTTTGTTAGTGTTGGTTTAATCACTCGCAAATAACAAAATGTTAGTGCTGGAATAATATGGTAAAAATCTTCCAACGTATAAAAATTATATGGTATCTATTTTTCTAAAAACAGTTTCCGTAGTATATAAAACGTAAAAAAATAAGTATGTGGTTATAAAAAAATGTTTACATGACATGTAATCATATTTTTCATATGGTAGGTCATATAATATAAAAACACATGGAGTGCATATAATGGAAATTTATGTTGTTAAACAGGGAGATAGTTTAAATAGCATTGCTTCTTCCTATGGTGTAGATATAAACACAGTCATATATGATAACCAATTGATTTATCCATATGATATTGTACCGGGACAGGCTCTTTTTATAGCTGGAGGACAACGACAGCCTGTGGGTCAGTTGGCAGTAAGTGGTTATGCGTATCCCTTTATTGGTAGATGGGTTTTAGAACAAACCTTGCCGTATTTGTCGGAACTACCTATATTTTCTTATGGGTTTACAGTGGAAGGAGATTTGATACCCCCATTATGGGACGATAGATGGATTATTGTATTGGCGGGGCAATATGGGGTTTTGCCGATTTTAACATTAACTCCATTTGACGCCAGTGGCCGTTTTAGTAATCAGCTTATTTCCAGGGTAATAAATAATCCTGAAAGTACAGATAAACTGATAAATAATATTTTGCAACTAATGCAAGACAAAGGATATGAGGGAATCGATATTGATTTTGAATATATTTTAGCGGAAGACAGAGATGCTTTTACTGAGTTCGTGAGAAAAGTAGCTGAGTCAATGAGAGAAAATGGTTACCATACTTCAGTTGCTCTTGCTCCCAAGTCTTCGGCAAATCAAAAAGGTCTCCTATACGAGGGTAAAGACTATGGTGCACTTGGTGAGGTGGCGGATCATTTGCTTCTTATGACCTATGAATGGGGGTATACCTATGGCCCTCCTATGGCGGTAGCACCTATTAATCAGGTAAGACGTGTTGTGGAATATGCTTTGACGGAGATACCTAAAGAAAAACTTGACTTAGGCATACCGAATTATGGATATGACTGGACGTTGCCCTACGAAAGGGGAGTAAGTAGAGCAAAAACACTTGGAAATGTTGAGGCTGTAAGGCTTGCAATAAGTCAAGGTGTGGAAATTAAGTTTGATGAACTTTCAAAAAGTCCATATTTTAGATATATAGATGTGAGTACAGGACTTGAGCATGAGGTGTGGTTTGAGGATGTAAGAAGCTTACAGACGAAATTTGACTTGATACAGGAGTTTGGACTCAGAGGATGTGGTTACTGGCAGATTATGCAATGGTTTAGAGCTAACTGGCTACTTTTACGTGAAAACTTTTATATTCAAAAGTAATAAGAATTGTGATAAAATGAGCCTTGGCAAGCATAAGTGCTTGCACAAAGTGCTCTATAAGGCGACGTGATAAAAAAGAATATGCATCTTTAGTTAAGAAATTTAAATAAGATTGATTTTAGAGGATAAAGAAATGAAACACAAAATGACAATCATGATGATGTTGTTGTCCGTAATAGTATTTGTATCATGTAAAAATGAAGAAATGCCACAAGAAAGCACTCAAAATGAAATTATTGCTTTTCAGGAACTGTTGGATGATTGGCAAAATGATGAGAATTTTACAGAAATTATGCAAAATTGTGATAGTGCAGAATATGGTTATTATGATATAGAGGATGACGGAGTTAAAGAATTAATAGTTACAACTGTAAGAGGATTAGCTATATTCAAATATGATAATAGTGAGATAAAAAGAATATACTGGTCTACGTATTCTGCGTTGCTTGAAAACGGTATGATAAAATATTATAGACCGGGTGAGGCTCCTGAAAATGAAAGATATGTGTATTACAATTATGACGGAAGTGAATATATAAAAATTGCAACTTTTGAAAGATATGATAAGGATGAAGATGGAGATTACGACTCGGGTGATTTGTATATTCATGATAGGAATGAAGTTTCCAAAGAGGAATGGGATGCAAAACATAAGGAATATCTAGAATATAAAGAATCTGTTTTAATTGATACAGGTGAAATATTTATTGAGAAATAACGTAAAGGAGATAGTATGCAACAAATAAAGTACGATGTTAAAGATAAAAAGATATTCAAAATATGTGCTATAGTTTGTACTATATTTTTTTTGAGCACGGTGATTTTTACATGTACAAGCCTAGCAGACGAGCTTGATTCAATTCTTTTTGCTTATGTAATAATTATGGGTACAACCATGTTTCCTATACTTGCCTTAGCATTTTGGGTATTGTTTTTTGACAGTGCCACATATTTGAATAGATTGAAAAAATATGGATACATTGTTCCTAAAAATAAAAAGGATTATGATAGAAAGTTAGATAATCTTGTTAGTGGAGAGATAAGTTCGTTTGAAGAACCTAGCAAGGAAAGCACAGCACTTGCAATAATTTCTTTGATTGTAGCAGTAGGCATGCTCATAAACGCTGTTGTATTTTTTGTTAGATTTTCTGCGATTATGGAAAATGTTTCTTTTGTTGGTGTTGTTCTTGTGATTATGGCTATTGCATGGATTGTGATTGCTATTATTTTTTGGAAACAGCGAGATAGAAAAAATTATAGGGATGATATTGAGCCTGTTGCTACTATAAAGGTGAGAAAACATATAGTTGAGGGTTTGGTAATTGTTATTATTTTGACGTTTTTATCGTGCATGGGTGCAAGTGTTATTTATAATATGGCAAAATATGTAGAGAAGAGTATAGAGATGCAAGAAAATCAATACGAAGAAAGTTAATTGAATAAAAAGTGTATTTGAAGTTATAAAGGAAAAGTAATGTTAACAGCAATAATAATATACATAATTTTATTAGCGATAGTAGGAATATATGATTTCTTCAAAATAAAAGACTTTAAAGACTATGCAGTTGCAGGGAAAAATCAGACATTTATAAAAGTATTTTTATCCCTTATGGCGACAATGATTGGTGCATCTGCCACAATTGGTGTAGCAGATAGAGTAGTTGAAATTGGATTTCCGGCTTTTTGGTGGCTTGGAGTTGGTGCAGTAGGCCTTGTACTTCAAGCTTTAGTTTTGTCGGAAAAAATTCGTGCTTTAGATGCAAATACATTACCAGAGGTTGCAAGCAAAACAGTAGGTCAAGGTGCAAGAAAGCTATTAGCCCTAATTATAGCTATATCATGGGTTGGAATAATTGCAGCTCAGTTTGTATCTGTGGCTAAGATTATTATGCTTGTTTTACCTGATTCCAATAGAAATATTGTTCTTACGGTTATAGCGTTTTTTGTAATTACCTATACTATAGTGGGAGGCCAAATGTCAGTAATAAAGACGGACTGTGTACAGGCTTGGCTTATTGCAATAGGAGTGATAGTTACATTTGTTTATGTTTTTGTGACAGATAGTTCAGGTAATCAAATGATTTTTGAGCGGCTGGGGCCTGTAAATGATAAGTTTACTACATTTGAACTAATTAATTTGTTTTTTATAACTGGTGGAGCATATTTCCTTGGACCTGATATTGTATCAAGAAACCTTGTTTCAAAGGATGGAAAAACCGCAAAGAAAGCGGCAATAGCTTCTGCTGTGGGCTTATTAATATTCAGTGCGGTTATTACATTGACAGCAATGTGGACTGTTGAGAATATACCATCAGAAGAGTTAAACGGACAAAATCCACTTTTATATATTATGAACAATTATGTACCATATCCGGTATCCATTCTTCTTTGTTTAGCCTTACTTGCAACGTTGGTGTCTTCGGCCGATACGTGCATGATTAATGCAGCATCTATTGTTGAATATGATTTGCTAAAAAGGGATAGAGTAAAAGAGATACGTGTTATATTATGTGTTTTAGGAACAATAAGTCTTTTTATAGCCTTATTTTCAAACAATATTATAGAACTTCTCATGGGAGCATATTCTGTATATGTTCCAGGAATTGTATTCCCTTTGCTTTTTGGAATACTTTGTTACAAAAAGAGAAAGATAAACAAAAAGCTATGGTATATGGCAGTTATAGTGGGTGGAAGTTTAGGTCTTTTAAAGTCATTTTTTGGAGTGGGTCCAGATTTTCTTCCCCTTGTAGGCATGGGTATTTCCTTGTTGTTTAGTGCTCTGTCTGTTACTTTGCACACAAAATATTAAGAATTTAGTTTATTGTTTATGGTGACAGAACATGGAATAAAGTGGTAAAATAGGCTTTAATGTAATTACGAACAGGTAGGTGAAAATATGTATACATACGAAAAAAAGGTTTTATTCTCAGATATAAATGCATCCTCAAGAATGTCAGTGTGGTCTATACTGAATTCTATGCAGGACTGTGTAAACATAAATTCTGAATCTATTGGAAGAGGAATTGACTATATGCTGGAGAAAAAAAGAACATGGTTTGCAATTAGCTGGAACATCGAAATAAAGAAATTTCCTAAAATGTTTGATGATATTACAGTTAAGACATGGCCATATGATTTTTCTTCTACAATGGGATTTAGAAATGTAATTATCACTGATAGTGATGGGAATGATATTCTTTGTGCAGACTCAATATGGACACTTATGGATATGAATACTGGTAAGCCAACTAGAATAGAGGATGAAGACTGTAAAGGATATGATTTGGAAGAAAAATATCCTATGGAACCTATGGGAAGAAAGATAAAGCTTCCTGCTGAGTTTGAGCTTATGGACACAGTTAAGGTAAGAAAAGCAGATATTGATTACAATGGTCACATGAGTAATGGACAGTACATTCAGATTGCGGATGAGTACATGCCTATGGACGCTGATATAGAAAGAATCAGAGTTGAATATAAGAGTCAGGCTAAGTATAAAGAAGAGCTTGATATTTATATGTCTGTAGAAGATAAGAGATATGTGATTAAAATTGTGGGCAAAGAAGATGGAAGTATTAAGGCTGTAGTAGAATTTACAGTAAGATAGAAATATCATTTAATTAGATGGGATAGTATATTACTTTGGGACAAGGAGTGATTACATGATTGACAGCATAAAAGATAAACTGTATTCATCAGGTATTGATGCAACAACAATTAAAGACATGATTGAAAAGGCAGATGGAGCAAGAAAATTTGCTTATACTCCATATTCCGGATTTAAGGTTGGGGCTGGGTTGCTTGCATATGATAGTGATAATAAGCCTGCAATAATAACAGGCTGTAATATTGAAAATGCTGCGTATTCACCAGGAAATTGTGCTGAGAGAACAGCTGTATTTAAAGCTGTCAGTGAAGGATATAGAGATTTCAGAGCTATTGCAATTATTGCTGGTAAGGGCAAAATAGCAGATAGCTATACATCTCCTTGTGGTGTGTGCAGGCAGGTGTTAAGGGAGTTTGTTGACCCTAATAATTTTTATGTAATTATGGCTAAAAATACAGAGGATTATAAGGTTATGACATTAGAAGAACTTTTTCCTATGAGTTTTGGACCTGATAATCTCAAATAATAAAGATATATTTATTTTTTGGAGGACAATGTTTTGAGTTGTATTGAAGATTTAAAAGCATATTCCATTGTTGAAAAACAGATGCTTAAAGAGGTAAATGGAGTTGGTTACATTCTTAGCCACAATAAAACTAAAGCTAGAGTTGTAATTATACTAAACGACGATACTAACAAGGTTTTTAATATAGGTTTTAGAACACCACCTAATAGCGATAACGGAGTGCCTCATATTATGGAGCATTCTGTGCTTTGTGGTTCAAAGAATTTCCCTGTTAAGGATCCCTTTGTAGAATTATGTAAGGGTTCGCTTAATACATTTCTTAATGCTATGACCTATTCAGATAAGACAGTATATCCTGTAGCTAGTTTAAACAAAAAGGATTTCCACAATCTCATGCATGTGTATCTTGATGCGGTTTTTTATCCTAATATCTACGAGAAAAAGGAAATTCTCATGCAGGAAGGCTGGCATTATGAAGTAGATGAGGAGACAGGTGATTTAAAATATAATGGTGTCGTATTTAATGAGATGAAGGGCGTATACTCTAATCCGGAGCAACAGCTTTACAGAGTTATAGAGAAATCCCTTCTTGAGAACACTGCATATGGATATGAATCAGGTGGAGACCCTGTTCATATACCTGAACTTACTTATGAGGATTTTCTCGATTTTCATAAGAAATATTATCATCCAAGTAACAGTTATATTTATTTATACGGTGACATGGATGCAGTTGCTGAACTTGAATTTATTGATGAGAAATATTTGAACTCGTTTGAATATTTAGAAATTGATTCAGCTCTTACAGATGAACCAGAATTTGATGAGCCTAAACACATAGTAGAACACTATTGTTTGTCGGATGCAGATGACGAGAAAGATAACACATATTTAACATATAATGTGACTGTTGGTAAGAGTCTGGATAAGAAGCTTTGTATGGCTTTTGCTGTGCTTGAACATGCGCTTCTTGTGGCTCCAGGTGCACCTCTTAAGAAGGCTCTTATTGATGCAAACATAGGTAAGGATGTATTTAGTTCTTATGATGATGGAATAAAACAGCCTACATTTTCTATAATTGCTAAAAATGCAAATGCAGAAGATGAAAATAGATTTATCAGTATAATTGATGAGACAATAAAGGAACTTATTGCAAATGGTATAAACAAAAAGTCCCTTGCAGCATCTATCAATTATTTTGAGTTCAGACATAAGGAGGGCAACTTTGGTCGTTTCCCTAAGGGGCTTATGCTTGGTCTTAATGCGTTTAATACATGGTTATATGATGATTTGTCAGCACTTGAGCTTTTCAGCCTGAATGATGTTTTTGAACAGCTTAAATGTGAACTTGAAAGTAATTACTTCGAAGAATTATTACAGGAATACATTATAGATAACAAGCAGAAAACATTTGCCATGTTGGTTCCTAAGAAAGGGCTCAATGCGGAGCTTGAGGCTGCAGAGGCTAAAAGATTAGCTGATTACAAGGCAACACTTACTGAGGAACAGATTGAAAATATCAAAAAAGAAGCTGATCATTTAAAGGAGTATCAGAGTGAACCGAGCTCTCCAGAGGAATTAGAAACAATACCTCTTCTTGAGATTTCTGATATTGATAAAAATGCAAGAAAGCTTAATAACCAATTTTCAGAGATTGAGATGGTTAAGATTGTAAGTCATGACATTTTCACTAATGGAATTAGCTATGTTAATTTAAATTTTGATATTACAGACATAGATTATGAGAAATATCCTGTGGTTTCATTGCTTACAGAGATTTTTAAGTATGTGGACACAGCAAATTACAGCTACAACGAGTTGGCTAACGAAATTAACCTTCACACAGGTGGAGTGGGCTTTGCAACAACTGTATCAAACTGCAACAGTGACAATTCATATTGTGTACACTTTATTGTAAATGCTAAGATGCTACATGATAAGGTTGACAAGGGTATGGAGCTTGTAGATGAGATTCTTTTCACTTCTAAGCTTGATGATAAAAAACGTCTTAAAGAAATTATTGCGGAGACAAGAAGTGGACTTAAGAATGAACTTGTATCAGCCGGACATATAACTGCTGCCGGAAGAGCAGTGTCTTATGTTTCCCCAATTGGTGTAGTTAAGGAAATGCTTGAAGGTGTTGACTTCTACAAATATATTGCAAAGCTTGATGATGATTTTGATAATCAGTATGAGAGCTTAGTTGAGGATTTAAAAACTATACTTGGACAGATTTTAAGGAGAGGTGGACTTATAGTCAACTATACTTCTGATAAGAATCCGGAAGAGATTCTCAAAACACCTATAACAGCCCTTTCTAAGAAACTTTCGTCACGTCTGGAATTTGATATGACAAAAGAAGTTAAGGTTCAACCATTAAATGAAGGTTTTAAGACATCAAGTCAGGTGCAGTATGTAGCAACAGCTGGTAATTTTAAGGATAAGGGGCTTGCTTTTACAGGTGCACTTTCCGTTCTTCAGTCTATATTCTCATATGATTACTTATGGCTCAATGTCAGAGTAAAGGGTGGAGCGTATGGCTGTATGTGTTCCTTTAATAGAAGTGGTAATGCATATTTTACCTCTTACAGAGACCCTAATCTTATGGAAACATATGGTATATATAAGAATGCAGCAGAATATGTTGCCAATTTTGATGCTGATGAAAGAGATATGACAAAATATATCATAGGCGCAATAAGCAAACTTGATGCGCCACTTACTCCATCAGCTGAGGGCAATTTCAGCTTTGTCGCATATCTTATGGGACTTACTGACGAAGATTTACAGCGAGATAGGAATCAGGTTCTTGAGGCCAATGTTGAGGTTATAAGAGGGCTTGCTCCTTATGTTGAGGCAGCTACCACAGGTGAAATTATTTGTGCTATTGGTAATGAAAATAAGCTGGAAAATGCTAAGAATAATTTTGCTACTGTGATGAATGTATTTTAAGAAATACGGTTTATAAAAGAGTAAAGGAAAATATATGTTAGATAATTACAAATCAGGCTTTGTTGCAATAATAGGAAGACCTAATGTAGGTAAGTCGACATTGATGAATCGTCTTATTGGTCAAAAGATAGCAATAACAAGTAGCAAGGCTCAGACAACAAGAAATAAAATACAGACTGTTTATACTGATGAAGAGGCTCAGATAGTTTTTCTCGATACACCAGGTATAAATAAGGCAAAAAATAAACTCGGAAAATATATGATGAATGTGGCACATAATACACTTAATGAGGTTGATGTGGTTATGTGGATTGTTGAGCCAACAACATTTATTGGTGCGGGAGAAAGACACATCATAGAAGTTTTGGGTAAGGTAAAAACACCAATTATTCTTGTAATAAATAAGGTGGATACAGTTGAGGATACAGGCATTGTAGATGCAATAAATACCTATAAGGATGTATGTGAGTTTGATGATATAGTGCCAGTATCAGCACTTAAGGGCAAAAATTCAGAGGAGCTTATAAAGACAATTAAGAAATTGCTACCTTATGGACCACAGTTTTATGATGAGGACACTATAACAGACCAACCAGAGAGACAGATTGTGGCTGAGCTTATAAGGGAACAGGCGCTTAGATTACTTGATAAGGAAATACCACACGGAATAGCTGTTGTCATAGATAGGATGAAGGAACGACCTGACGGAAGCCTTATTGATATAGATGCAACTATTATATGTGAGAGAGATTCTCATAAGGGTATTGTTATCGGTAAGCAGGGTGCCATGCTTAAAAAGATAGGCTCAAAGGCCAGAGTCAGCATGGAAAATTTGCTGGATACAAAGGTTAATTTAAAACTTTGGGTTAAGGTCAAGAAAGATTGGAGAGACAGTGATACTCTCCTTAGGAACTACGGATATCACGAGGAATAAAATGCGCGAGGAACAGATTGTAACAGGAATTGTATTATATGTAACTCTTCTTGGTGAATACGACAAAAGATTAGTTGTTTTAACCAAGGAAAGAGGGAAAATAACAGTATTTGCCAACGGTGCAAGAAGACCTAACAGTACACTTAGGGCAGCCAGTCAAAGCTTTGTTATGGGCAAATTTACTGTTGTTCCAGGTAGAGATGCATATAATCTTGTTAAGGTAGAAGTTGATGAATATTTTCAAGAAATAGCATATGATATGGAGAAAATGTGCTATGCTTCATACTTCACTGAATTTATGTCTTACTACACAAGGGAAGGAGATTCCTGTGTACCTAATCTTAATCTTTTGTATTTTACTCTTAAAGCTTTGGTAGAGGATAAAATGTCAAATCAATTGATAAAGGATGTGTATGAGATTCGTCTTATGGATATTGAGGGGCAAGGAATACATTCCTATGGCTGTGTGAAATGCGGTGAAAAAGAAGATATTAATTATTTTCACGCTCCATCAGGAGGTCTTATTTGTGGCAAATGTGCCTTGAAAGGCAAGGTAACTCATAAGGTTTCGGAGACACTGGTATATACACTACAATACATTTTATCTACACCTGTAAATAAGCTGTATGGCTTTAATTTAGCTGATGAAGCTATGGAAGAGCTTGATTTTATTGCTGAAAAATTCAGGAAAACCCATGTGGATAGGGAATTTAAATCACTTGAGATATTAGGGACTTTGTAATAACTTTAAATAAAATACCTATAAATATATACTTTAGCTTGAAAAATTTACAAATAAATTGTAAAATGTTGACTGTTCACATATTAATATTCATAAAATCCCGCACACGCCGGTGCAGGGGTGGAAGGAAGGTAAAGCAAACATGGAAAAGACAATGGAAAAAATCGTTGCATTAGCTAAGTCAAGAGGATTCATATATCCTGGTTCAGAGATATATGGTGGTCTTGCAAACACTTGGGATTATGGTAATCTTGGTGTTGAGTTTAAGAACAACGTTAAGAAGGCTTGGTGGAAGAAGTTTATTCAGGAAAACCCTTACAACGTAGGTGTTGACTGTGCAATTCTTATGAACCCACAGACTTGGGTGGCTTCAGGACACGTTGGTGGTTTCTCAGACCCACTTATGGATTGTAAGGAATGTCATGAGAGATTCAGAGCTGATAAAGTAATAGAAGATTATATGCATGACAATGGCATAGAGATAGAGGGAAGTGTAGACGGTTGGACTAAGAATGAGATGGCTGATTACATTGAGAAGAACAACATTTGCTGTCCAACATGTGGTAAGCACAACTTTACTGATATTAGAGAGTTTAACCTTATGTTCAAGACATTCCAGGGTGTAACTGAGGATTCAGCAGCAACTCTTTACTTGAGACCAGAGACTGCTCAGGGTATCTTCGTAAACTTCAAGAATGTTCAGAGAACATCAAGAAAGAAAATACCATTTGGTATTGGACAGATTGGTAAATCATTCAGAAACGAGATTACACCTGGTAACTTCACATTTAGAACAAGAGAGTTCGAGCAGATGGAGTTAGAGTTCTTCTGCGAGCCAGATACAGATCTTGAGTGGTTCAAGTACTGGAAAGATTTCTGTATTAACTGGCTTAAGGATCTAGGTATCAAGGATGAGGAAATGAGATATCGTGACCATGATCCAGCAGAGCTTGCATTCTATAGTAAGGCTACTACTGATATTGAGTTCTTATTCCCATTTGGTTGGGGTGAGCTTTGGGGTATCGCTGATAGAACTGATTATGATTTAACTCAGCATCAGAATACTTCGAAAGAGCCTATGGAATATTTCGATGATGAGAAGAAGATTAAATATGTTCCATATGTTATTGAGCCATCACTTGGTGCAGATAGAGTTACACTTGCATTCCTCTGTGCAGCATATGATGAAGAGGAGCTTGAGGGTGGAGATACAAGAACAGTTCTTAGATTCCATCCTGCATTAGCACCAGTTAAGATTGGTGTGCTTCCACTTTCTAAGAAACTCAATGAGGGTGCTGAGAAGGTTTATGCTGAACTTTCTAAGTATTGGAACTGTGAGTTCGATGATAGAGGAAATATCGGTAAGAGATATAGAAGACAGGATGAGATTGGTACTCCATTCTGTGTAACATATGACTTTGATTCTGAGACAGATGGAGCGGTAACAGTTCGTGACCGTGATACTATGGAGCAGGAAAGAGTTAAAATAGAAGACTTAAAAGATTATTTCGAGAAGAAGCTTTATTACTAGTGTATAATACGTGACTAGCTCACGTTTTATAGTATGATAAAGGTTTTAAAACGGAAAAGTCCTACAATGGTGTTCATTCGCACTATTTGTAGGACTTTTTACGTTATTTGATGGTTTATAAATAATGATATACATCAAAAATTCTGCATATAGTAATTTGTTGAGTAAAAAAATAATTTGGTATTGACATGCGTGTCTATAGGTGATAGACTATAGATGTCTACAAGGAATAGACAGATGGCATATAGATAAATATATATAATATTTGCGATATAAGTATGTTAAACATGTCGAATATAAGATAAGAAGTATTTAGTTAAGTAATATATTTAAAAAAAGAAAATGTAACAAAAAGAATAATACAAAAAATTAATAAAAACATGAAATAAAAGTTATAAGAAATTTAATGTTATAGAAGGAGGAATACATTATGGAAGATTATTCAATTGGTGTTGTTGAAAGCAAGTTTGCGGATATAGTATGGTCCAATGCACCACTTGCAACAAGTGAGCTAGTTAAGATATGTGAGAAGGAGTTAGAGTGGAAGAGAACTACTACCTATACAGTTTTAAAGAAGCTTAGCGATAGGGGACTTTTTGTGAATGATGGGGGTACTGTTAAGGTATGTATGACTAAAGAAGAGTTTTATGCAAGACAGAGCGAGAGCTATGTTGAGAATTCTTTCAGTGGTTCTCTTCCAGGATTTTTAGCAGCGTTTACTTCACGCAAAAAGCTTAGCGATAAAGAAATTAAGGAGATTATGCAGATAATAGAAGATAACAAATAGGGGGTGATTGTTATGGGAATGATGTTTGTCAGACTTTTTAATATGGGTATGCAGGCATCTATTGCAATTGGGGTTGTACTTATTGTAAGAGAATTATTTAGGCTTATGAAGGTGCCTAAGAAATTTGCATATATTTTATGGGTGATTCCTTTTATCAGGCTAGTGTGTCCTTTTAATATAGAGAGCCCATTCAGCATAATGCCTAATATGGCTGAAATTACAGACAATATGGATATATCTGATGGTTCATATATATATGGACAGGGGGATGTAATGGATGAGTATTCATCAGGTGATATTCTTCAGGAAAATGTGCAGCATGCTATGTCAGAGGATGAAAATGTGCAAGATTCCTCTGCGGTAACAGATGTACACCCTGTAACAGAACCATCTCAGATAACAGGGGAACATCCAGTAACAGAACCATCTGAGATTACAGATGACCAGATTGGGCAAAACTTATCTCAGGCAACAAGTGACCAGACAGGACAAAACTTGTGGCAGGTAATAGGTGAACAAAATGTGACAGACACATCCCAATTATCAGATGAAGAATTTGTAACAGATATGTCGCAAATATCAGACCAACAGGATGCTGCTGATACTATACAACAGACACAAACAAAATCAAAAGGTATTACTCCACTTTGGATAATAAGCATGATATGGCTCGTAGGTTTAATAGGTATAGTGTTTTATAGCGTAATAACATTAATATTATTAATCCGCAAGCTAAGTATAAATATGCCTATATCAGATAATGTTTATAGCATTGATTGCATTGATACAGCATTTGTTTTAGGTGTAACAAAACCTAAAATATATGTTCCGTCTTATATTGCCAAAAAAGATTTAGAATATGTTATAGCCCATGAAAGATGCCACATTAGACGGCTTGATTATATAATAAAGCCTTTTGCATACTTTGTTGGTGTACTATACTGGTACAATCCTAT
Source organism: Lachnospiraceae bacterium (assembly GCA_015057525.1). GTDB lineage: Bacteria > Bacillota > Clostridia > Lachnospirales > Lachnospiraceae > Coprococcus_C. Next base: position 14,226 of record SVEE01000016.1, read on the forward strand.
AGTTTGGCTGGCATATCATATGATGGTTAGAGATATGGAAATGTCTTGTGATGAGACAGTATTAGGTAATATAGGAATTAACAAGAAAAAAGATTATGCCAAGGCGTTACTTATGCTTTCATCGGGAAAAAATTATGCACTTAGTATACCTACAGCTTTTGCAGAGGGAAGTACTAAGGGACGTGTAAAAAATATTATGAAACTTAAGAAACCACTTATTATTGTGGGTATAATTGCGGTGTGCGTAACAGGCGTTCTTGGAGTGACATTGCTTACCAATCCTAAGGAGTCGGTAGAAACAACTACTGAAGCGACTAAGATCGAGTTAGTATATGGTAGATATAGCATGGTTCTACCTGAGCGAGAAGAGGAAATAACACCTTACGCTGCACCATATAAGGAAGAATATGTTTTTGTGCCTTATGTGGATATATTTGAAGATGGTACTGCTGTATTTTGCTATGATCCATTTAACGAATTTTATCCATATGCAAAAGGAGAATATGTTATAGCTGATAATGTACTTACCATGAGTGCAGAGGGGGGCAGAGTATTTACATTTAATATTTCAGAGGATGGTTCTGTAGCTTTTGATGATAATGCCTCTTATGATATGATAATTACTGAAAATGATTTTACTACAGATATTAGTGATGGAACCCAGTTTGTCTTTGATGAAATGGCTTCTGATGATTATCTTCAAACGTATAAATCTATGATGGTGGAAGCCACTATGAGTGGATTTGATTTAGGGTTATATTTTGTTGAAGAAGTACAATATGACAATACTTCAATTACAGAAGATATGATGCTTGGCTCAGATGGAGTTATATTAGATTATGCTGACGAGAACATGATTATCTTCCATGGTTATGCGGGATTGTTTGTATATAACAGAAACACCTTTCAGATTCAGGATAGTATTGATTTAGCCCAGTTAGGCCTTGATAAAACTCAGGGAGATGAGTATTGTGAAATATTTGTTTCAGATGATGGACAATATGTATACTTTAGACCTATGGAAAATGGAGTATACATATTGGAAGAGCTATATAATGAGATGTCAGGTGTTACAATGGATGCATATGTGACATACAGGTATCATGTAGAAGCTAAATCTATGATAAAAGGTCCTTGGGAGACCTTGTTTATGTATACGACTTCTATACATGAGTTGAAAGATACGAGTCAATGTATTGAAGGAATAGATGTAACACAGGGATTTTATTCAGCTTCATGTGAAGAAATAAGTGATGGAGTATACGGATATTTGACCTGCGCAACAGGCTTGTGGAAAGACATATGTTATGTTGAGTCAGATATGGTATATATGATGTATGATGAGGAATATTTTGCTAATCAGGACGAAATACAGGCTCTTATTGAAGAGATGGAAACTATGATTGCTGATGCAGAGAATAATCTTGATGCTTTGTTGGCTGATGAGTTATATCAGGAGGTAATAAGCAAATATAATATAGCTGTATACCAGGGATGGTCAGATGAGAAAATGGAGCAGGAAGGAATGTGTCCGTATGCGGATAGGTACAGTTTGTATGATGTTAATATGGATGGCGTAAATGAACTGCTCATAGGCAAAAAAGATGTTGCAGGAATAATGTATGACATATATGATATATATACAGTTGAAAATGGTGAGTTGATTCAGGTTACAGATGGTGCTGAAACTGAGTCATATACATTCTATGAGTTAGGAATTATTAAATATGAGAAAGTTGATTATTCCACATCAGATGCCAGAGAGTATGCACATTATTATCTTATTAATGGTGTATTATATGATATAACTGATTTGGGGCATAAAGAGATTTTGTATTCTGGAGAAGTTTTAAATAATGCAGGTTTTGTGGAAGAAGCAACTTTAGGAGAATATTACTTGATAGAACTAGAATTTACAAAATTTGAATAGTAATATCAATACGGAAGATTAATGTTTAAGTAGTAGCAGGAGAAGAGATAATGGACAAAAAACGTATTTTAATAGTAGATGATGATGCAGATTTATCTATGCTCATTGTGGATATGCTAGAGGATAAGGGTTATAGTGCCAGCATGGTGGGTAGCCTTGATGAAGCGTATACTATACTTGAAAAAGAACAATTTCATCTTATACTTCTTGATATTAATCTTCCTGATGGAACAGGCTTTAGCTTCTGTGAGGAACTAAGAAGAGTGTCAACTGTACCGGTTATATTTGCAAGTGCCAGAACCAGTGAGGACGATAAGATAGTAGGTCTTGATATGGGTGGCGATGATTATATACCAAAGCCTTATTCATTAAAGGAGCTTATGAGTAGAATTAATTCTCTTCTTAGAAGAACCTATGGTTTTGAAAGTGAAGGTGCAAAATATATTCTTAAAGCTGGCAAGGATAATATAATAGAGATAGATACAGCTACAAGAACAGTTAAAAAACAGGGCACAGTAGTTAATCTTTCTCTTAGAGAATATGACCTTCTTTCATATATGGCAGAGAAAAAGGGGCAGGCACTTGCTAAGGACAAACTTATTAGTGATGTGTGGGGTGCATTTACGGAGGTTGAACCGTCTACGCTTACTGTTCATATAAGATGGCTTCGTGAGAAGCTTGAAAAAGACCCGTCGAATCCTGTATTTGTTAAAACGGTATGGGGTGTTGGTTATATGATACAGGAGGTAGAGGATGAATAAGAATAAATCTAATATTACAAATAAAGTGTTATATATGGCAGCGGTTAGCATGATTTTGGTAACCGCTGTATTTCTCGTTATATATGTAGGTTATAAGAAGGATTATGAGGAAGCTCTTGAACGCGCCAATAATGGAAAAATAATAGTAGCTTTAAATGAAGTAGACAGGCTTTTGATTGATGAAGATAATACAGGATTTTATAAAGATTCTCAGGTGAAGGATAATATAGACAGCCTGATAGTTGATTTGCAGGATGATGTAACTGCGACTTATAAGAATGATTTGAAATATATAACAATATTCTATATTACTTCAATGTTTGCAATTATAATTATATATTTTGTGATATACATTATGGTGCTCAGACCGTTCAAAAAATTAGAGAATTTTGCTGCGGAGATTGCTGAGGGTAATTTGGATAAGGATTTAAAATATGAACGTGTAAATGTATTTGGTGAATTTACTTGGGCGTTCGACCATATGAGAAGAGAGATAAAAAAAGCAAGACAGTGCGAGCAGGAGGCTGTTGAAAATAATAAGACAGTTATTGCAACACTTTCTCACGACATTAAGACTCCTATTGCATCAATAAGAGCATACAGTGAGGCTTTGGCTGAAAATATGGATAGTACTCCGGAAAGACGTGGCAGATACATAGATGTTATAACTAAGAAATGCGATGAGGTAACAAAGATAACAAATGATATGTTTATTCATTCGTTGCATGATTTGGATAAGCTGGTTATTAAAAAAGAGGATGTTAATATTCATGAGGTTATAAATGAAACTGTTGAGGCTATGGAAGGCAGCAGTACAGATATAATACTTGGTCAGGTTAAAGAATGTTGTCTTAAAGGTGATGCAGGAAGAATTGCTCAGGTTATAGAGAACCTTATAAATAATGCAAGAAAATATGCAAAGGGAAACATTTACATAAATACGGAAATTACTGATATGGCAGCAGGACAGAACGATACTTCATGTAGCGATTATATAATTACTGTAAAAGATGAAGGAAAAGGAATTCCTCCAGAGGATATGCCATTTATATTTGACAAGTTCTACAGAGGCAAAAATCATGGTGAAGAACCTGGCGCTGGTCTGGGGCTATTCATAGTAAAGTATGTCATGGAGCAGATGGATGGAAGAGTGGAGCTTGTAAATGAGTCAGATGGATTACTAGTTAAATTATTTTTTAAACCTTAAGGATTTCTTAATATTTGATTTAGTATTATATGTATATGCTAAGAAAATAGTTTTATGACATATTTTGTCGAATGAAGGAGAAAAGTATGAAAAAGGTTATTTTAAAATCAGAGAAGCTTTGTAAGAGTTTTGCAAATGAAGGTACTCAGAATCACGTTCTTGACAATGTGGACTTAGAAATTTACGAGGGTGATTTCACTGTGATTATGGGTTCTTCAGGTTCAGGTAAATCAACACTTTTATATAGCTTAAGTGGAATGGATGTGCCAACATCAGGGAAGGTGTTCTATAAAGAAGAGGAGCTTACTGCTTTAAAGGAAAAAAAGATGGCAGATTTTCGCTCTATGGAATTCGGCTTTGTGTTCCAGCAGGTACATTTGGTAAGTAACCTTTCACTTATGGAAAATATATTGGTTCCAGGATATATGGATAAGGAAAAGACAAAATCTGAGATTAAGGAAAAAGCCTTAGAACTTATGGAACAGATGAGTATAAGCGAGGCTAAGGATAGACTTCCTTCACAAGTGTCTGGTGGAGAGGCTCAGCGTGCTGCTATAGCAAGAGCGGTTATAAATGAGCCGGGACTTCTTTTTGCTGATGAGCCAACAGGTGCACTTAATCGCAAGAATACTGTAGATGTACTTAATCTTCTCACAGAGATAAATAAAAAAGGTCAGAGCATACTCATGGTTACTCATGATGTAAGAGCTGCTCTTCGTGGAAACAGACTTATCTACCTTGAGGATGGTAAGGTGTTAGGTGAGATGGAACTTCCTGCTTTTGATGAAAAGGATATAAAGAACCGTGAGATACAGGTTAATTCATGGCTCTCATCAATGCACTGGTAGAAGGGCGGTGTCATTATGAGAGAGATATTAACAGTTATAAAGGGAAACATTAGAAAGAATAAGGGTTCTTATATAAGCATTGCAATTCTTATGTTTGTAGTTTCGTTAGCTCTTACAGCAGTATTTACTACAATTATAAATACAAATAAAAGAGATGCAGAGGCTATGGAAGAGGTTGGCTTTGGTCATATCATAGCAGCTATGGATTATCAGGCAGGAATGGAAGGTTATGAGGATTATAAAATTTTCTGTCAGGAACTTGCTGATGATATTAAGGCACAGGAATGTGTCGAGGATGCAAAGCTTGTAGAGAGTATGTTTCTTCAGATATATGATGTTAATGGAGGAGAGGGAAACAGTACTACATTTACCGTGTCTTACGAAACAAGTGGTCTTAACTATAAGATTTATGATGAAAATGATAATGAATTAGACGATTTCACTTTATCTAAGGGAGAGATTATAGTTCCAGTAAGCTTTAAGTCCTTATACGATACTAAGATTGGTGACGTTGTGACTTTAGGTAAAGAAGGAGAAGAGGATTTACACTATGAGATAGCTGCCTATATGGAGGATCCATACATGGGTTCATCTTTAATGGGTATAAAAACTTTGCTTATATGTGATGATGATTTTAAAGAGTTGCATGGAAACTACAATGGCAGTGGAATTATTTTGAGTATATTCAAGGATGAGAGTATTGGAATAACGGATGTTGAGCTTGAGAAAAAACTTAATCAGGAGACAGGTTATGCAGGTTATTCTTGGGTTACACTTACAAGAACTCAGGCATACAACTATATGACTATGCTTACCAATATATTTTCAGGTATACTAGTTATATTTGTAGTAATGCTTGTAGTGGCAACACTTATTGTACTCAGCCATAATATAAATAGCAGTATAGAGCAGGATTTTGTTAATCTTGGAATACTTAAGGCCGTGGGTATGACTAATAAGAAAATCAAGCTTTCCATAATGCTTGGATATATGGTGGTTGGTGTTATAGGTGCAATTATAGGTATACCTGTAGCTATGCCAGTGGTATCTTTTGTAAATAGCATGACAAGACCGGCTATAGGTCTTTATGTAGATAATACACCGGCAATTTTTGAGTGTGTACTTACACTTGTGGCTATATTTTTAGTAATTGGAATATTTATCGTGCTTAAGCTTAGAAAGATATCTAAAATAAGTCCTGTTTCAGCTATAAGTGGTGGCAGAAAAGATGTGCATTTTTCAAGTCTTTTCAAGTTGCCTATATCTAAGAAGGTACTTGGAACATCTCTTGCATATAGACAGCTTACCTCTGGTAAGAAACAGTATATAGGTGCAGTACTTATTACAGCTATACTTACATTCTTTATGGTTACAATCAGTGATTCGTGTATTTACTTTGGTGATGAAGATATGGTAAGTGATATGTTTAGTCCGGTAGAATATGAGATGTGGATTAATGCAACCTATGATGAAGATTGGGAAGAGAAACTTGCTGATGCAGAAAGTATTATAAGCAAATATACCGAGTATGATAAATTTATATATGGCTCAAACTATATGATTATAAATGATACGCAGATATGGTGTGGGATAATCAGTGAGCCAGATATGGTGAAAAATGTATATGGTGGAAGATCTTGTACATATGATAATGAGATACTAATAACTGAGTATATGACGGATTATTACGGGATTGAGATAGGTGACAAGGTAACAATAAGTCTTGATGGTAATGCAGCAGACTTTATTGCAGTAGGTTATTATCAGTGTACTAACGATACAGGAAAGAATATTACTATGTCTCTTGAGGGTTATTACAGGATTGTAGGTGAGCCAGAGGAGGGAAGCAGAAATAGTTATTGTTATGATTTAGTGGATGATGAATATTGCGAACAAATATGCGAGGAAATAGCAGCAAAGTATACACAGGAAGAGGTATATGTTGATTATAGTAGTGGCTGGTCAGGAAATGATGCTATACTTGGAGCATTGTATGGTATAACAATACTTATATATTTACTTTCCGGTATATTCGTAGCCATAACAGTTGTCCTTGTATGTGCTAAAATCTTTGCAAAGGAAAAGCAGGACTACGGAATATATAAGGCTATGGGCTTTACCTCAGCTAAGCTTAGAAGACAGTTTGCAGTAAGATTTGTTATCTGTGCATTTGTAGGCTCGGTCTTTGGAATAATATGTACTTTACTTTTTGCGGATGACATACTCGGTATAATCTTAGAGATGTTTGGTATGTATAACTTCTCATCAAGCTTAAATATTTTTGCAGCAATTATACCTGTTGTGTTTATGTCACTTTTATATTACCTGTTCTCTTATGTGGTATCTAAGAAGATGAAGAAGGTAACACCGAGAATTCTTATCAACGAGTAAAGGTTGACTAAAATTCATAACTCCTGATAATAGAATATCTATTGTCGGGAGTTTTTGCTTTGTTAAGTAAAGTTAATATGTTAAAATGGCTTAGTAATATTTGGTTAAAGGAGATACTGGAATGAATGATAGTGAAATTATATCAACCTTAAAAAAATATCAAAGAGACATGAAAATATGCACAATGCTTATATTTATATTGTATTTTGTTATTTTTGTTTTTGGGTTGAAAACTATATTTGACTTTATAACAGGTAAACTTTGGGTAATAAGTTTGATTATTAATATTGCTGCCGTTGTTGCGCTTAAGCCTATAGATAAGAAACGTATTAGAGCAAAAAAAGAGAAGAAGGAATTTATAGGAGAGCATATTGTAAAAAGAACTATATCAGATGTAATTAATATTGAGGAATATGCACCTAATAAGCATATAGAGGGAAATGTTGTAAAAGCATCACCTGTTATGCCTGAATTTGATAGTATTAGTGGTTCAGATTATATTAGAGGAACTTATAGGGGTGTCAATATGACTTATAGTGATGTGACTCTTTACAAGAAAGAACGCTATAGAGATACAGATGGTAGAACAAGAACAGTTGATTCTTTAGTATTTAAGGGACATTTTCTTAGACTTAACTTAAATAGTCAGATTGATGGGTATGTAAAAATACTTGAGCGAGAGACACCACGCAAGCAGGGAATGTTTAATGATATTGTTAATACAGCAAAAAGCTTAGCCGGTAAATCAGAAAATATGGTAGAGGTCGAAAGTGAAGCATTTAACAATCAATTTGCTATATATACAGATAATGATGAGCTGGTGTTTTATATACTGACACCACACTTTATGGAAAGTATTGTCAAGGCAGATGAGTTTGCTCGTGGAGCTACTAATATCTATTTTAATAAGACATATGTAGATATTGCTCTTGATAATAGACAGGATGCCTTTGAGGTAAGAAATATAGTAGGAGACCAGAGGAGCCTTGATATGGCAAGACAGTACATAAGAAATGATTTGTATAAGGTAATTGCCATAGTTGACCAAATTATGACAAAAGATAGATTGTTTTCATAATAAATGTGCCAGCTTCCTTGCATAATATCATATAAAAATATTTGAAATGGTATATATAGTATAGTAAAATTATAGATAAGTAATTTTATGTTAGGGGGAAGTTGCATGAAAAATGGCTATGTTTTTTTTAGTAGCATAAAAGGTAGAATTATAATATGTGTTGCAGCATGTATGTTGGTTATTATTGCTATAACGGCAACTATTAATTCAATGGTTTTGCAAAAGGCTCTTAAGACTAGTGAAAAGGATATATTACTTGCTGAGGTTGAGGGTAATAGTAAGATTATAGACGAGTGGCTTATTAGTCAGGGTAATATAGTTAATAGTTTAAAAATATCATTACAGGATATGAATAGCAAAGATGTAGATTCCATTATGGATTATCTTGGGAATAATCTTGCAGACAACGAAGATGCACTTATGTATTATTGCTGTTTCGGATATGATGGTGCTGTTTTTCCGGCGGACCACTCAACAATAGACCTTGATCCAACTACTAGAAGTTGGTGGATAGATGCAATTGCGACAGGTGACCTTATATATACAGCTCCATATAAGGATTTTGCATCAGGTAAGATGATTGTATCAATTGCAACACCATTTATGATGGGGGATGAACAGGCGGTAGTTCTTGCTGATATTACAATAGATAGTCTCATTGAAATGGTAAAGAATGTTAGTACAGACGAGACAATACAGACATTTCTTCTTGCGGGAGATGGAAGTGTAATCACTCATGACAATGAAAAATATCTTCCAAATGAAGAAGGTAATACTATACTTTCTGATGAACTTAAGATTGATTTAACAGTGGAAGGAGTTTCCACATTTACTGATTATGATGATGAAGAGAAATATTATGTTGTAGATGAGATTGCTACTACAGGATGGAAACTTGGCATTACACAGAATACATCAGTTATTTCAGGGAAAATTAAGGATAATCTTGTCATGCCCCTTGTTGCGGATATAATTTTACTTATAGTATCTGTTATTGTTTTGAACATTGTTATTTCTATTATGCTTAAACCGATGGTTAACATGAAGAGCTTCATTAAGGATAAGGTTATTGGTAGAGACAAGTGCGTGGTACAGTCCAATGAGGTTAAGGATATAGAGTACCTTATTAATGAGCTTGAAACAAGAGTTATATCTACCATATATAGGACCCAGGAGGAATCTACCAAGATTCAGAGCAAAATGGTTGGTGCAACGGCAGGGGTTTCAAAGATGAGTGGTAACATAATGGAAATAAGTGCTACCATGGAAGAAACAGGTGCAAATGTTGCCAGTCAGACAGAAAATATTCAGTACATAGATGAAACTTGCAAGGATGTATCTAACTCTATAGATGATCTTGTTAAAAATACTGAAACTATTACAGAGAGAGCTAATGAAATTATTAAGCGTGTTGAACACATGGTACCTGAAGTTCTTAAGGATAAGGAATACGCAGTTGAACTTACTCATGAGAGTCAGAAGAAGCTTGAAATTGCTATTGAGGACACGCAGGTTATTTCTCAGATTGTAGAAGTTTCAGAGGCAATTAGTGCTATAGCTGGTCAGACAAGTTTGCTTGCCCTTAATGCATCTATTGAAGCAGCAAGAGCAGGTGAGTCGGGAAGAGGTTTTGCCGTTGTAGCTGAGGAGATTAAGAACTTAAGTAATACAACCAGCGATGAAATTGGAAAGGTTAATGAATTAACAGAGAAGGTAATCAGCAGTGTTGCAGTGCTGTCACAGGAATGTCAAAACATCATATCATTCCTTAATAGCGTTGTGTTAAGGGATTATGATAAGTTACAGGCTTTGGCTGAAAATTACAAGGAAGATGCTACTTATTATTCTGAGGTGAGCAATGGCTTAGAGAATAATGCAGAAGAATTAAGAGTAGCAATCGAAAACATTAATCAAATGTTAGATAGTATCGCAACTTCCCAGGGTGAGTTGGATGCGGCTGTTCAAACGGTTAATGATAATCTTCAGGAGATAACATTTGCCAGTGAAAATGTTAATGAAGAATCAAAGAATGTTATGGACAGTATTCAGTCGTTACAGATGACCATAGGTCAGTTTAATATATAATCTTATTTTGATAAAGAAGGATATGATAGGTTTCATATCCTTTTTTATATCTAGTTGAACAGACATATTTACATTTATTGTTTTTTTTCGTTGCCTTTTTATGTTAATATAGAGCTAAAGATAATTATGATAAAGGGGAATCAAAAAACATGGAAAATAATTCAAAATTAAATGATTCACAAATAATAAAAACAATACATGAATATCAGAAGAAGAAAAAAATTGTTAATGCTGTATCTGACATATTGTATTTGAGTATATTTTAATGAAAAACGTCTTGAGGAAGCACGTCAGAATATGCGTAATGATTTAAATGTTTTGCTTGCTATTGTTGATGAGATATTAGAAAAAGAAAGACTATTTGAGGAATAAAATAAAGGTGGGTATTGGCATGAACAAATGGACAGTTTTAGGAATAGAAAAAACAAAGGACAAGGATATTATTAAAAATGCATATAGAAGTCGTCTTGTGACAGTTAACCCAGAGGATAATCCAGAAGGGTTTAAAGAATTAAGACAGGCTTACGAGGAAGCCATATATGAAGCTGACAAAGATGATGACGAAAAGGAAGAAGAGATTGTTGGAGGCCTGCAGCAGGAAATTAGCTGTCTTTATGATGACTTTTTTAGAAGAATTAAAGTAGAAGAATGGCAGAAAATTCTTGAAAGAGATGAATTCGCCACTATTGATCAGGCGGCAGAGACAAGAGATGTGGTGTTGGCATTCCTTATGAATAAGCATTTTGTTCCTCAGTGTGTCTATCAGTACCTTGTTGAAACATTTAGTATTGCTGATATTGTAGAGGAATTAAGTGAGAGATTTCCTAAGGATTTCTTAGAGTTTGTACTTAATAATGCCAATTACAAGGACCCTATTGACTACGAACTATTTGATTCTGAGAATATAGAAAGAGCAGATGAGTTTATTGATGCTTATTATGGGTTACATAGTGCTGTAGTGAGATGCAATGTTGAGGAGGGAGAAAGACTCTTAAACTTAATTTATGACATGGATTTATATAATCCATATATTGAAGTATGTGAGATTAGACATAGAATTAATGTCATGAATAACTCAATAAACACTAAAGAGGAAAGAAAAGAGAAGTTTTCTTCTGAAATAGAAGAGTTGTTGGTAAAGGCAAAACGTCTTGTTGAAGAATATCCTAATCAAGTAGATATATTGATTGTGTGTGGAGATGTATCAATAATAAGTGAAAAATATGATGATGCAACTGACTGTTATCAGAAGGCTAAGGAATTAGAACCTGATAATTACACAATAAAGAGAAGAATGGCTGAAATATATTGCGATACTGAGGAGTATGAGAAGGCAAAAGATATTTATATTGAGCTTTTGGATGAAAACAATTATGACGAAGGTGCCCAATATGGATTAACCAGAGCAAATAATGGACTTATTGAGCAGTATAGCGAACATATCAAGAATAATCCAGATGACAACGAGGTTAAACTTAAGCTTGTGTGGGGTTATTACAGAAATGGCATGTTTGCCGAGGCTGTTGAATTATTAGAAAGCTTTGAACCATGGGATGCGGTTAAATGTGAATATTATAACCTTCTTGGAAGAAATTACATGTACCAGAAAGAGTACGAGAAGGCACTTGATAATTTCTACAATTGGATTTCTGCAATAGAGGAAATACCAGAGGATGATACATCTGAGGAAGCAGTTAAAAATAGAAGTAGATTTTACTATGCAAACTTCTATGTTGGTGAATGCTTCATGCGTCTTGAAAAGTATGAGGAGGCAAGAAAATATTTGAATATTGCCACATCGCAGGAACATGAATTCATTGCTTACGCATATAATACTCTCAGTAAACTTGAGTACGATAGTGGCAATTTAGATGAATGCTTAAAGGTGTGCCAGAAGTACGTTAACAGTAATATGAGCTACGATGCCTATATGTATATGGCAAAGTGTTTCTATGACCTTAATGAGTTAGGCAACGCCATAGATTGTCTTGAAGAGGCTATAGCAATACAGGCATATTATTACAACCCATATGTGATGTTGCTTGAAATTTACTGGGAATGTGAAGAAATAGAGGCTGTACAGTCTGTTATCAGCAGGTTTGAAAGACTAGGCTATGAGAATGACAGTGTAGAATATTATAAGGCAAGACTTTTACTTAGAGATGGTAAGAACCAAGAGTCCAATGAAAAGCTTCTCAAGCTTTTAGAAAAGAAGGGGACCCAAGAAGCAACATTGTCAGATGATGATTACCTGAATGTATATGCTTTGGTGGGAACAAATTATGAGAGAATGGACCAGGAGGAGAATTCATTAATCTATCTTAAACAGGGATTGGAATGTATTCCTGATGATGAATTCTTTGTTAATAGAATTGCTAAGGTACACCATGTTTTGGGTAACTTCGAGGAAGAGTGCAAATGCTATGATGACATTCTAAAAATGTCTGAAAGTGAAAGATATATTAAGATAGCATATGAAGGTAAGGCTGCAGCATTATCATGCATGAAGAAGTTTGAGGATGCCAGAAAAATGTTTGAAACCTTGGAAGAACGATTTGGTTTGGAAGACTATTATACCATTGACCATGCTGAGCTTCTTGTAAGAATGAACTTGCTTGATGAGGCAGCCAAGCTTATGAATAAATGTGCTGATGAATATGAGTATGGCTCATTTGTGAGAAGATGTCTTGGTAATCTTTGTTGCTTCTATGGAAATGAAGGTTTTGTGGATAAAGCACGAGAAGTATTTGATAGAATAATTGCCAAACAGCCTGATGAAAAGCATATATATAGAACAATGGGTTATGTATATCTTGACCACGAAATGTATGAGGAAGCTAAGGAATTGTTTTTAAAGGCATTGGAGCTTGATACAGAGAATGAAGCATATACAGCAGGTTTATATTTAATTGCTGTAAGTAAGACAGATGATTTATCTAAGCCTGAATATGAAAGCTATATCGATTTAGCTATTAAGCAGGTAGAGGATGCAGATTATGCCTATGCATATAACAAGAAAGCGGAGGTGTACCGTGGACTTGGCAAGTACGAGGAAGCATTAAAATATGCAGAATTATCTGTTACTTGTAAGAGAGAAAGAGCAACTTGCTTTGTTGAGTATCATGACGGATGGTGCGAGATGGGACACATCTATAGAGAGATGGGAGAATATGATAAGGCTAGAGAATGCTATGAAAAAGCACTTGAGATATTTGGGCATCATCAGCAGTATATTGACCTTATAAATGAGTGTAAGACAAAATAAAATTATTTTGTCTTACGAAGTTTAAGCTTATATAGTACGTCAACGACTTTTTCTCTTGGCAATAGAATATTAACCATGAGAGCAATTAGAACACCTATTCCGGTATCAAACATTCTGTTTAAGGAATAAGAAACATAATGCTCAGGTGGTGTGTTAAATAAAATGATACATAAAAGCACTCCACCTGGAGGAATGGCACCATACCATTCGAATATCTGACTTATTAATACTACAGCTACTACACCGATGAATAGGAAAAGTAGCATAAGGGGATGCATTTCTCCATCGGGATATATAAGGGTGTATAATGCAAAAAACCCCATGCCGATAAATCCACCAATTAAGGTTCCTACAAAACGGTTACCACCGCTTTTCCAGGAATTTTCAATGTCACTGCCCATGCCGAATATGGCACCAATGCACGCAAATGTGGGATTCCGGTCAAAGGGTAGATAGAGAAGCGCACAAAGTGTGGCTGCAATAGCAGTTTTTATATTGCGCATACCAATATGGAATTTGGATCTTTTTGGTTTGTGTTCCATGTAGCAACTCCTTTTTGTAGTATATTGGAAATATTATAATATGACATAATAATGTAAAACAACATTTTTTAATTATTTTTATTTTATGCTATATTTTTTTGAAAAAGTGGTTTAAACTTCAATATTTATGTGTTATAATATCTCACAGCGTGACGGTGGCAAGCCATAGGCTGCTGTTACTACAAATAAGATACTTAGGAGGTAATATTAACATGGCAAACAAATGGGTATATTTGTTTAAAGAAGGCGATGCAAGCATGAGAAACCTTCTTGGTGGTAAGGGTGCTA